>JADZEK010000111.1 GCA_020850595.1 Anaerolineales bacterium | reverse complement strand
GTTGGGGGGCGTGGGGGGTTGGGGGGGCGGGGGGTACGGGGGTGGGGGCGGGGGTGGGGGCGCGGACGCAAACAGGCGGGTGAGGTAGGCGTCGTAGGCGGCGAGGGGAGAGTTGGAGTGAAGGGGCGCGCGGGGGGTGTTCGGCGGCGCCGAGCTTAGGGGGGGGAGGGTGGCGAGGAGGGCGGACTGGGCGAAGCGGGGGTAGGTGGTGAGGGGGCTGGGGAGGGGGAGGCGGTAGGCGTCGAGGAGGCGCTCGAGTTCGGGGAGGGTGATCTTGTAGAAACGGGTGTTGTTGCGGCGCACCTTGGGGAGGCACAACTGCTTGAGGGTGTGGCCGAGACCTTCACGGGTGAGGTCGGCGGCGTAAGCATACCAGCCACGCTTTTCGGCGAGGCCGCGCACGACGGGCAGGAGCATGGAGGCGCTGAAGGAATAGGGTGTGCAGCGCAGTTTGGCAACGAGGGCCGGAGGGAGGTCGGGCGGGGCGGCGGAGGCCTCGGCGGGTGAGGGGCGGACACGGGAGCGCGAGGAACCGGCATGACTGGCAGGGCCGGCGGTGGTGCGTTGGGAACCGGCATGACCGGCAGGGCCGGCGGTGGTGCGTTGGGAACCGGCATGACCGGCAGGGCGGGCGGTGGTGTGTTGGGAACCGGCATGACCGGCAGTCTGGTCGAGGCGCGACTGAGCGGGGTCAGCGGCGACCAAGTCGGCGAGGTCGGCGGCAACCATTTCAGCGACCGCATGGGCGAGATAGCCATAGATGGCGTGGAGGACAAGCACGGTGCGGTCTACGGCCTGCGGGGCGATCTCGGCGACGCGGGCGGGGTAGGCGGTGGCGAGGGCGTGGAGACGGGCGTAGAGGCCGGGGAGGCCGTGGGTGGTGAGCCAGTCGGCGACGGCGAGGAGGGGGTGCCAGGTTTCAAAGTAGGCGCTGACGAGGTCGGCGCGGGCGGCGGTGGCGGCGAGGTGGGCGGGGAGTTGGGGGAGGCGGGAGAGGGCCAAGGCCCAGAGGTCGTCGAGGAGGGCGCGGGGGGCGACGGGCCAGGCGGCGGGGAGGTGGGGGTGGGCGCGGCAGCGGGCGCGGTCGGTGCTGCGCAGGAGGGGCAAGTAGAGGGCGCGGGTGGCGACGGCGGGCGGCGGGGCGAATTGGGCGGCGAAGAGGCGCGGGCCGAAGAGGTCGGCGTGGGTGAGGCCATAGGCGGCGGGTTGGCCGCGAGGGGTGAGGCGCCGGCGCGAGGGGTAGAGGACGCCGCGCTGGGCGCCGCCGAGGAAGACGGCCTGGCGCTGGGTGGCGGCGGCGGGGCGGAAGGTTTCGCCGGTGACGAGGGAGTTGAAGAGGCCGTCGGCGTTGTCGAGGGCGAGGGCGGCGCCGAGGGCGCTGAGGTCGCGCAGGGCGGCGGCGGGGGCGGCGGCGGGGACGACGAGGCCGAGGTGGGTGAGGCGGGCGAGGAGGTGGAGGAGGCGCGATTTGCCGGAGCCGGTGTCGCCGAGGATCCAGAGGTGGGGGAAGCTGGGGAAGGCGGGCTGGAGCCAGGTGGCGAGGACGTAGACGGCGAGGAGTTCGCACAGCTGGGTTTGGGTTCCGGTGCTATGGTTGAAGTCTATGAAGGTGTCGAAGACCTGGACCAGGGCGCGGAAGACGGCGGCGGGGTCGGGGCGATGGCCGGCGTGGTAGGCGGTGAGGCCGGCGGGGGACCAGAGGCGCTCGACGGGGAACGGGGGGCCGCCGGGCAGGCGGGCGAGGGCGGAGGCGGAGGCGAGGGGCTGGGAGAGTTGGCCGTCGTCGCGGACGATGACGAGGGCGTGGTGAACCGGCGCTGGATTGTCAGCGGCGTGGGGGTCGCGCAGGTGGGTCCAGGCGGCGGCGTAGGCGTGGCCGGCGTGGAGGGTGAGCGGGCGGGCCAGGGCGCTGAGGACCGTGTTGGGGGCGGCCGGCTCGGGCAGGAGGTCGGCGGGCTGGAGGGGGGCGAGGGAGGTGGTGTCCATGAGGAGAGTGTCGGAAACAAATGTTCTAGATGCAAGAGGCAATTGGGGGCGGGAAAACAAGGGCGTTTTTGCTGGGTGATGGCTGATTTTTGATTGAGGCGGGCTGGGCGGCGAGGCGGGGCGGAGACATGGACGCAAGGCCCCGAGGTGAAATCTGACTGTTTTCATCCTTTTTTCTCGTGGTTTTCCCCTTTTCTTGTGCAGACTGCTGTTTGCGATTCCTGTCACTAAGACGTATAATGGCGGCACCCTGTTTGATGGAGAAGATTAACCGCATGGCAACTACCTCTACCCCCGTGGGGCCGAATTCGGGCGCCGACGCCAACCCGATGCTCGCCCTGCTGGATTCTGACTATGGCTTGAGTATGCCTTCGCGCGGCGAGATCCGCGAGGGCGTGGTCGCGCGCGTCACTCCCAGCGAAATTCTCGTGGACGTCGGCGCGAAATCGGAAGGCGTGATCGCCGGGCGCGAGCTGGACAGCCTGGACGAGGCGACCCGCAAGGGGCTGCAGATGGGCCAGACGCTGTTGGTGTATGTGCTGGACCCGGAGGACCGCAACGGCAATATTGTGCTGTCGCTGACGCGGGCGCGCGAGGAGCAAGACTGGCGCGACGCGGAGACGCTGCTGGGCAACCAGGAGGTCTACAGCGGGAGCGTGGCGGGCTTTAACAAGGGCGGGCTGATCGTGAAGTTGGGGAATGTGCGCGGGTTCGTGCCGGCCAGCCAACTGGGGCCAAGCCGCCGCCGCCGCTCGGAGGGCGACACGCCGGAGCAGAAGTGGGCGCGCATGGTGGGCGAGGCGATGCAGGTGAAGGTGATCGAGGTGGATCGGGGCCGCAACCGGCTGATCCTCTCGGAGCGGGCCGCGGCTAAGGAGTCGCGCGAGGCGCAGAAGGACAAGCTGCTGGCCGAGATCAAGACCGGCGACGTGCGCACGGGGCATGTGATCAGCCTGGCCGATTTTGGCGCGTTTGTGGACATTGGCGGGGCGGACGGGCTGGTGCACCTGTCGGAGCTGTCGTGGAAGCACGTGACGCACCCGAACGAGGTGCTGCGGGTGGGGCAGGAAGTGGAAGTGGTCGTGCTGAACGTGGATCACGACCGCAAGCGCATCGGGCTGAGCCTGAAGCGGCGCGAGGACGACCCGTGGACGGTGATCCAGAAGAAGTATCAGATCGGGCAGTTGGTGAAGGGCACGATCACCAAGCTGGCGAAGTTTGGGGCGTTCGCGCGCGTGGAGGGGGAGGACGAGATCGAGGGCCTGATCCACGTGTCGGAGCTGAGCGAGGGGCACATTGAGCACCCGCGCGAGGTGGTGGCTGAGGGGCAGGCGCTGACGCTGCGGGTGCTGAAGATCGAGGCCGACAAGCGCCGGATGGGGCTGAGCCTGAAGCGGGTGTCGTCGGCGGATTATGAGAATGTGGATTGGGAGACGGTGGCGGCCGCGACGCCGGACTTGGACGAGGTGGCGTAGGGCACGGGGCGTGGTTGGCCGCGCCGGCGCCGGGGTAGGACGCCGATAGCGGGCAGGCGCGCTGGAGCGGCGGCCCGCCAATTGATAACTAAACACCGCCGGGCGCAGTCTACGTTGGACTGCGCCCGGCGCATTTCACAGCAAATTCTCAGCCAGCCTCGCCGGAACAGGTAGCCTCCGGCGGGGAGGTTCGTTGTTATAATATGAGCGCATCGCATCTATCCGAGCAGCAGGGGTCGTCCCGAGGGGACAACGGCATAGGTAGCGTGGGTCTGGAGGAGAACTGTGTCGAATAAACTGGAGCGCTTCACACAGCGGGCGCGGCGCGTGCTGAGCTTGGCGCAGGAAGAGGCCGAGCGGATGCGCCATGCCTATATTGGCACTGAGCACCTGCTGTTGGGGCTGATGCGCGAGGAAGGCGGCGTGGCCGGGCGCGTGCTGCGCGACCTGGGGGTGGAGCAGCGCCGGGTGCAGGAGATGGTGGAGCGGCTGACGGGGGCGGGAGCGGGCCGCGCCCCGAGCGTGAGCAAGATTGACCTGGCCCCGGGCACGAAGCGGGTGTTGGAGCTGGCGGTGGACGAGGCCCGGCGCATGGGGCATCACTATATTGGGACCGAGCACTTGCTGTTAGGCATGGTGCGCCAGAACGAGGGCGTGGCCATGGACGTGCTGAAGAAGCTGGGCATCTCGGCGGAGCAGATTCGGCGGCAGACGCGGCGGGTGCTGCAAGAGAACCCGGTGCAGACGGCCAACCGGGCGCCGGCCGCGCCGGCGGCCCCGACCCCGCGCAAGGAGCGGCCTAAGACGCCGCTGGTGGACCAACTGGCGACGGACCTGACGGCGCTGGCGGAGGAGGGGAAGCTGGACCCGGTGATCGGGCGGCAGATGGAGATTGAGCGCGTCATTCAGATATTGGCGCGGCGCACGAAGAACAACCCGGCGCTGATCGGCGAGCCGGGGGTGGGCAAGACGGCGATCGTGGAGGGGCTGGCGCAGCGGATTATCAACGGTGACACGCCGGAGCCGCTGCTGGGCAAGCGCGTGCTGCAACTGGACGTTGGCTCGCTGGTGGCGGGGACGATGTACCGGGGGCAGTTCGAGGAGCGGCTGAAGCGGGTGATCGAGGAGTTGAAGAGCGCCGAGGCGATTCTGTTCATTGACGAGGTGCACATGCTGGTGGGGGCGGGGTCGGCGGGGTCGTCGGTGGACGCGGCGAACATCTTGAAGCCGGCGCTGTCGCGGGGGGAGTTGCAGGTGATTGGGGCGACGACGCTGGATGAGTATCGCAAGCACATCGAGAGCGACGCGGCGCTGGAGCGGCGGTTCCAGCCGATTACGGTGGACGAGCCGACGATCGAGGAGACGATCAGCATTTTGCACGGGGTGAAGAGCGCCTACGAGGAGCACCACAAGCTGACGATCACGGCGGAGGCGATTGACGCGGCGGCGCACCTGTCGGCGCGCTATGTGCCGGACCGCTTTTTGCCGGACAAGGCGATTGACTTGATTGACGAGTCGTCGTCGCGGGTGCGGATGTATAAAAGTCCCGAGGCGCAGAACTTCAAGACGGCCATCACCACGCTGCGCACGATCCGGGCGGACCACCAGTTGGCGGTGGAGGAGGAGCGGTCGGACGATGCGCAGGAGTTGGTGAACCGCCAGGCGGAGGTGGAGGCGCAACTGGAGCAGATGCGCTCTGGCTGGGACCGCACGACGGGGCCGCGGGTGACGGCGGAGGATATTGCCGAGGTGGTGGCGATGTGGACGGGGGTGCCGGTGATGCAGATCGCGGCGGAGGAGTCGGCGCGGCTGCTGAAGATGGAGGCGGCGCTGCACGAGCGCATCATCGGGCAGGACGAGGCGATTGTGGCGATCAGCAAGGCGGTGCGGCGGGCGCGGGCGGGGCTGAAGGACCCGAAGCGGCCGATTGGCTCGTTCATCTTCCTGGGGCCGACGGGGGTGGGGAAGACGGAGTTGACCAAGGCGCTGGCGCAGTTCATGTTCGGCAGCGAGGAGGCGCTGGTGCAGCTGGACATGAGCGAGTTCATGGAGCGGCACACGGTGTCGCGGTTGGTGGGGGCGCCGCCGGGTTACGTGGGCTATGAGGACGCGGGGCAGTTGACGGAGGCGCTGCGGCGGCGGCCGTACTCGATTGTGGTGTTCGACGAGATCGAGAAGGCGCACCCTGAGGCGCATAACATGCTGCTGCAGATCATGGAGGAGGGGCACCTGTCGGACGCGCGCGGGAAGAAGGTCAACTTCCAGAACGCGATTATCGTGATGACGAGCAACATTGGGGCGGACCTGATTAAGAAGCAGACCGGGCTGGGTTTTAACATTCTGCGGGACGAGGCGCAGGCGCAGCAGTACTCGTATGAGGAGATGTACCGCACGCTGACGGATTCGCTGAAGCGCGTGTTCCGGCCGGAGTTTCTGAACCGGGTGGACGGGACGGTGGTGTTCCGGGCGCTGAGCCGGGAAGAGATCAGCCGGATTGTGGACCTGGAGGTGCACAAGGTGGCGCAGCGGGTGGGCGAGCACCACATTACGCTGGTGCTGACGCCGGAGGCGCGGGCGCTGCTGGCGGACCTGGGTTATGACCCCGAGATGGGGGCGCGCCCGCTGCGGCGGGTGATCCAGAATAAGGTGGAGGATAAGCTCTCGGACGGGATGCTGGCGGGGGAGTTTAGGGACGGGGACACGGTGACGGTGGGGGTGGCGGAGAAGGAGGTGGTGCTGACGGCCACGGCGCACACCGAGCCGAAGGACGACCACGAGGAAGAGGAAGCGCTGCCGGCGCTGTAGGCGGGGAGTGAGTTGAGTGGCGGCGGGCCGGGCGAAGACGCTCGGCCCGCCGTTTGCGTTTAAGGGGGACACGGGGGCGGGAGAGGCCGAGGGGCGGCGCTAAGGCTGGGGGACGCTAGGCGGGCTGGGTGAGCCAGGCCTGGGCGGCGGCGAGGTCGGTGAAGAGGCGGAAGTAGGGCTGGCGGTTTTCTTCGACCAGGAGGGCGGCGAAGTGGGTGCTGAGGCGCGTGACGGCGGGGTCGTAGACGACGGCCAGGCGCACGCCGTATTGGCGGAGCTTGCCGAGGATTTCGCCGGCCTCGCGGGAGCTGAGGTCGAAGAAGTGGGGGGTGAGGTTTTCGGCGTAGAGCACGACGCGGCGGGTGTCGTAGTCGGCGCAAGCCTGGACGATTTCGATGGCGTCTTTGGTGGCGCGCAGGAGGGGCTGCCCGGCGGGGCCGGTGACGAGGGTGAGGCCGTTGACGGTGGCAGAGGTGAAGGTGAAGGGCATGGGGCGATTGTAACCGAGGCGGCCTGGAGCGTGAGCGGTGGCCGAATTGAATGAGGCGCCGGCTTTGGGAACGGGCGCGGGCGCAGCACGCTGCGCCCTGACCGAGGGCGGCGGGGCGCGCTGCTTACGCGGCGGTCATGGCTAGGGGTTCTTCGAGGACGGCGCCGCCGCTGAGGGAGACGCGGTAGGCCTGGGCGGCGGGACGGGAGCGGATGGCGCGGGCGAGGCGGCCATCTACGAAGTGCAGGGCGGCGCCGTCGTCGGCGGCGTAGCCGGGCTGGAGGAGGCCCTCGGCCAGAAAGCGGCGCAGGCTGGGGCGGCGCTGCGGCTCGTTGGCGTAGTGGGGGGTGAAGCTGCCGGGCAGGAGGCCGAGGCCGGGCAGGACGCGCAGTTCGCCGGGGACGGAGTCGGTGGTGCATTGGGCGAACCAGCAGTTGGCGCCGGCGCTCATGCCGGCCAGGACGACGCCGGCGGCCCAGGCTTCGCGGAAGACGGCGTCGAGGCCCCATTCGCGCCAGAGGGCGAGCAGGCTGCGGGTGTTGCCGCCGCCGACGTAGATGAGGTCTTGGGCGAGGATGAAGCCGCGCAGGTCGGCGGTGGGGAGGTTGAAGAGGGAGAGGTGGGTGGGGACGCAATCGAATTGGGCGAAGGCGCGGTAGAAGGGGAGCAGGGCGGCATCGAGGTTGTCGGTGGCGGAGGGGACGAAGCAGACGCGGGGGTAGGCGCGGCGGGATTGGGCGACGGTGAGGAGGTAGCGGTCGAGGGCGGGGTTGTCGGGTTCCATGGCGAAGCCGCCGCCGCCGAGGGCGATGAGGTGGGTGGGCATCGAGACTCCGAAAGGGGTGACGCGGCTTAACTATACGGAGGGAGGCGGGGGGGCGTCAAGGCGGGGGGGGAGGGCAATTGCATCTTTTTCCGTTTGTTGAGAGGGTGCCGAACGTGGGGCAGAAATTGGCCGCCAGCTATCATTACCCGGGACGCTGCGCGTCACCGGCCACAAGGCAGTGCGAATACGACCGGCCTGAGGCCGGGTTGCTCAGAAAATAAACTCGGTACGATCAAAGGGTCAGCTTGATCCTGGGTTGAGATTCCTCACCCCCCACAATGCCGAAGGATGGCCGGCAACTGGAGGGGGGTTTCGGAATGACATGGTCCGCCGAGTGTTTCGCCACGGGGGGGGCTGGCGGGCTGGCGCCATGCGCTCTTCGGAATGACAGGCAAAATAGGGCTGATCAGTAGCAAGCGCAGTTTAGATGCAATTGCCCTGGCGGGGGGGAGGGCGACGGGCAGTGGGGGACTCAAGGCGGTGGAGGAAACCCCGACGCGGAGGCAACGAGCAGGGTGCGAAACGAGCAAAAATGCGCTACACTATAGCAAATAAGCACGGGCGTTCTAGTGGCAATCGCTGGGCGAGCGCCCTACCCTACGAGAAGGTCGGTGGTTATGTCGAAGACGCAAAGCCGGTTTGTGTGCCAGGAGTGCGGGCGGGTGACGCTGCGGCTGATGGGCAAGTGCCCGCAGTGCGGGACGTTTAACTCGATGGTGGAGGAGGTGGTGGTGGAGGCGCCCAAGGCGGGGGCGAACAACCGCCGCCCGCTGAGCCTGGGGCAGAGCGCGCCGCGCCGGCTGGCGGAGATTGAGAGCGGCACGGAGGATCGGTGGGCGCTGCCGATTGAGGAGTTCGCGCGGGTGTTGGGCGGGGGCGTGGTGCCGGGGTCGCTGGTGCTGGTGGGCGGGGACCCAGGGATTGGCAAGTGCGTGACCGGCGATACGCGGCTGCTCGATCCGAGCACGGGAGACTATCGGCCCATCGCTGAGTGGGCGGCGGGATTGCGGCCGGTGGTGGCGATTGACCTTCAGAAGCTGCGGCTGGGGCCGGCGGCAGTGAGCGAGTTCATTCCGCAAGGGCGGCGGCCGGTGGTGCGGGTGTTAACGCGGCTGGGGCACACGCTGCGCTGCACGCCGTCACACCCGGTGCTGACCGAGGCGGGCTGGCGGCCAGTAGGGGAGCTAAAGCCGGGTGAGCGCGTGGCCGCGCCGCGCGCCCTGCCCTATTTTGGCGATGACAGGCTGCCGGACACACACGTGAAGCTCCTGGCCTACATCCTGATGGAAGGTTCCAGGCAAGACAGCATCAGCGTGACGACGAGTAGGCCGGAGGTGGCCGCTGACTTGGGCCGCATCGCGGACGACTTTGGGGTGCGGCTGATGGCCTACCCCAAGCGCAATTCGCGCGCGGTGTCGTATCGCTTTGCCGACAGCGCCGAGCGGCGCGGGGCGGCGCGGCGGAGGGTGACGGCGGCGCTGCGGCAGACGCGCCAGGAGAAGGGGCTAAGCTGGGCCGCGTGGGCGCGACGCGCGCGGGTGTCAGCGGCCATGATTTATCAGTGGCGCGCCGGGGGGTGCTCTCCCTCTCCGGCCGAACTGCAGCGGCTGGCCGACGCGGCGGGTGTGCCGGTGACCGCATTGGCGGCGGACGAACACCAACCGGCCCGCGCTGAAATGCCCGTCGCGCGTTTCTTGGAGGCGCACGGTCTACGCTACCAGCGCGCGGCCGACAAGCACGTGCCGGCGAGTGTCTTCCGGCTGGGGCGCGAACAACTGGCCCTGTTCCTGCGCTGTTTGTTCACGGGCGGTGGCTCGGTCTTCCACCACCACCGCGCCCTGGCGGGTTTCTCGTACGCCACCATCAGCCGCCGGCTGGCCGAAGACGTGCAGCACCTGCTGCTGCGCTTCGGCATAGTGGCAACGCTGCGCACGAAGCACCGCCGAGTGAACGACCATGCTTATACAGCCTACGAGGTGTGCGGGGTGGGCGCGCGGCGCACACAGCAATTCCTGGCCGAGATCGGCATTGTGGGCCGCGCGCGGGCGGTGGCGCAACTGGCGCCGGAGCTTGGGTCGTCGAGGTGGGACACGGCGCCAACCGGCCCGCAATTCTGGCAAACGCTCAGGCAGGCCACGAGCGGCGCTTCGTTGGCGGCGATTTCGGAGGGGGCTGGGGTGGTGGTCAGGAGCCGGCGGCGCACCCGCCCACTTCGGCGGAGCACTCTCGCGCGCCTGGCCGCGGCCTATCCCGACGCGCGCCTGGCGGCGCTGGGCCAGGGCGAGGTGTATTGGGATGAGATCAGGTCTATCGAGCCGGATGGTGAGGCCGAGGTGTACGACCTAAGCGTGCCGGGGCCGGCCAACTTCGTGGCGAATGACCTGATGGTGCACAACTCGACGCTGCTGCTGCAAATGGCGGCGGATATGGCGCGGACGGTGGGGCCGGTGTTGTATGTGTCGGGGGAGGAGAGCGAGCGGCAGATTAAGATGCGGGCGGTGCGGCTGCAGGAGGAGACGGCGGCGCGGGAGGGGGGCGAGGGGGGCGGCGGGCCGAGCTTTCCGGCAGAGTTGTTCCTGGTGACGGAGACGCACCTGGAGACGATTTTGGCGCACATTGCGCAGGTGAAGCCGCGGCTGGTGGTGATTGACTCGATTCAGACGACGTATTTGGGCGATCTGTCGGGGGCGGCGGGGAGCGTGAGCCAGATTCGGGAGTGCGCTCAGCGGCTGCAGGCGCTAGCGAAGAGCGCGGGGATCGCGATTTTCTTGATTGGGCATGTGACGAAGGAGGGGACGCTGGCGGGGCCGCGGGTGCTGGAGCACATTGTGGATACGGTGCTGCAATTGGAGGGGGACCGCTACCAGGCTTACCGGCTGCTGCGGGCGACGAAGAACCGCTTTGGGGCGACTTCGGAGGTGGGGGTGTTCGAGATGGCGGGGAGCGGGATGCTGGAGGTGAAGAATCCGTCGGAGGCGTTTTTGGCGGAGCGGATGGTGAACACGGCGGGGTCGGCGATTGCGGTGACGATGGAGGGGACGCGGCCGATTTTGGTGGAGATTCAGGGGCTGACGAGCGTGACGACGTTTGGCAACCCGCGGCGGACGCCGAACGGGGTGGATTTTAACCGGCTGCTGCTGATTACGGCGGTGCTGGCGAAACGGCTGGGGCTGAAGCTGGGGGACCAGGATGTGTTTGTGAACGTGATCGGCGGGCTGCAGGTGGGGGAGCCGGCGGCGGACCTGGCGATTGCGCTGGCGATTGCGTCGTCGGCGCTGGACCGGCCGGCGCTGGCCGACTGCGCGCTGATCGGGGAGATTGGGCTGTCGGGCGAGCTGCGGGCGGTGAGCCAACTGCCGCAGCGGCTGCGGGAGGCGCGGCAGTTGGGGTTCCGGCGGGTGATTGTGCCGCGGGCGCTGCGGGCGGGCGAGGTGAAGCTGGAGGGGCTGGAGGTGATCCAGGCGCGGTCGGTGCGCGATGCGCTGGAGGCGGGGCTGCGGGCGGGCGAGCGCGAGCGGCGGCCGGAGGCGCGGGGCCAGCGGACGGAGGAGGACTAGGCGGCGGCGGTTGCCGGGCGGGCGCGAGTTGCGCTATCATTCCGACTTAGTACGGGAGACCGCCCGACCCAGCGCAGCGCGAGGCAACCGCCGATGCCACCAGACCAATATGACGTGACCGATTACCTGTTTGATTTGCAGGGCTTTGTGATTCTGAAGAATGTGGCGCAGCCGGAGTTGATCGAACGGCTGAACAAGACGATGGACCAGTACCTGGACCTGGAATACTTGCAGTGGCGCGGGAACGTGCAGCGCTTCGACAATAACGGCCATGCGGGGATCGAACTGCAAAACATTGTGGAGGGGGGGCAGGCGTTCGAGGAACTGATTGACCACCCCGGCTATATCGCGCGGCTGAAGCGCTACGCGGGCGAACAGGGGACGTACGTGGAGGGGCTGTTCATTGATGAGTGCTTTGCGTCGGTACGGCGCTCGGGCGGGTATTTCCCGTTCCACACCGGCGGCGAAGATGGGGTGATGCGCGGGCAGTATCGCTGGGTGAACGGTTACTTTCGGGTGGGGCAGGTGAACATGCTGCTGGCGCTGACGGACATTGGGCCGGGTGACGGCGGCACGATGGTGATCCCCGGCAGCCACAAGGCGAATATCATTCACCCCCAGGTGAAGGCGGGGTGGGATGAGAACCAGAAGATTGACCAGATTGTGGGCGCGCACCAGGTGACGATGAACCGGGGCGATGTGCTGCTGTTCACCGACACGATCTCGCATGGGGCCTCGACGCGCACCAACCCGGGGGAGCGGCGGGTGGTGATTTACCGCTATGGGCCGAAGTGGGGCAATACGCGCTACGGCTACCGCTATTCGCCGGAGCTGCTGGAGCGGTTGACGCCGGAGCGCCGGGCGATTTTGGAGCCGGTGCCGACGCGCAAGCCGCCGAGCGCATAAGGGTGCGACGCAGCGGTAGACAGGCCGGGACCGGCCCGGATGCGGACCTTGGTCTGCGCCGGGGCCGGCCCTTTTCCTTCCGCGGGTAAACACCGGGCCACCGGCCCGATTGGGGTGCGGCAGGCGGCAGGTCGAAACCGCTTCAGCAGCGCAGGCCACGAGACCTGAGCCGCGAAATGCGCCGATCCCTTCCCGCTGAGAAGACGCGGGAAGGGCAAACACCGGCGCCAGGCACGCGGGGGCGAGGGGCGGGCGGCGGCCGCAAAACGGGCCAGGTTTGACGGGGGTTGGGCGGTGTGATAGGATGAGGTTGGCGCGGTCGGCGCATCATCGCTTTTTATTCTGAATTATCGCCGCCGGGGCGCAGTTGGGGCAGGACCAGGCCTTATTTTCTCGTTGGCAGATGGTCGAGCAGTGACGCGCTGAGCACGATCAGCGCCCGCGGGACACATGGCGCTGAACACAGCGGCCGGAGGGCGCGGCGGAAACGCGACGGCGCACCGGCTGGTTTGGCGTCAGCGGCGGCCGCGCCGGAGGCGAGCGCCTGGGAGACCGGGCGCTTTTTGTTTGGGGCGCGGCAGGGAAAAAGGCGGAGGGCACGGTGAGCTTTGAGTTTGTGCTGCGGCTGGTGGGCATGGTGGCGCTGGCGGTGGGCGGCGTGTACCTGGGCGTTAACCTATCGGGCGCGGCGCATCAGTCGGCGGAGCTGTGGGGGGTGGTGTTCGGGCTGGTGGGGGCGCTGATCGGGCTGGTGGGGACGCCGTTCATTACGACCCGGCCGGCGCGCTATATACGGGCGGAGATTATGCAACTGCCGGCCACGGCGCTGGTGGCCGGGATGACGGGGCTGATCGTGGGGCTGATTGTGGCCGGGCTGGTGTCGTTTCCGCTGTCGCTGCTGCCCAAGCCGTTCAGCCAGGTGCTGCCGCTGGTGGGGGCGGGGGTGTTCGCCTGGCTGGGGATTTCGATCTTTGTGATGCGCCAGCGCGATATCTTCTCGCTGTTCCGCGGGCGGCTGAGCGGGCGGCTGGCGGCGGAGGGGGCGGGGGCGACCAATGAGGGCCGCAGCGTGCTGCTCGACACGAGCGTGATTATTGACGGGCGCATCGCCGACATTGCGCACACGGGGTTCGTGGCGGGGACGATTTTGGTGCCGAAGTTTGTGCTGAACGAGTTGCAGCACATTGCCGACTCGCCGGACGGACTGCGGCGCAACCGGGGACGGCGCGGGCTGGAGGTGCTGAACCGGCTGACGAAGGAAAGCGTGACGCCGGTGCGCTTTACGGACCAGGACGTGCCGGGCGTGCGCGAGGTGGATGACAAGCTGGTGCTGCTGGCCAAGCAGCTCAACTGCGCGGTGATTACCAACGACTATAATCTGAACCATGTGGCGCAGCTGCAAGGCGTCACCGTGCTGAACATCAATGAGCTGGCGAACGCGGTGAAGGCGGTGTACCTGCACGGCGAGGGGCTGACGGTGAAGGTGATTCAGGAGGGGCGCGAGCCGGGCCAGGGGGTGGGTTACCTGGAGGACGGGACGATGGTGGTGGTGGACGAGGGCAAGGCGCGCCAGAACGAGCAGGTGAGCGTGGTGGTGACAAAGGTGCTGCAAACCACCGCGGGGCGCATGATTTTCGCTAAGCTGGACGCGACCAGCACCAACAACCACCGCTAAGGGCGGACGGATGGCTGCCATGACGATTACGGTCTACAACACGCTGTCGCGCCAGAAGGAAGTGTTTACGCCGCGCGAGGCGGGCCGGGTGCAGTTGTATGTGTGCGGGCCGACGGTGTACGACCACGCGCACCTGGGCCACGCCAAGACTTACGTGAATTTCGACATGATCGTGCGCTATCTGCGCTACGGCGGCTACAAGGTGCGCTATGTGCAGAACATCACCGACGTGGGGCACATCCTGGACACGGGGGAGGACCGCATCTTGAAGGGGGCGGCGCGCGAGCGCATTGAGCCGATGGAGGTGGTGGAGAAGTACACGCGCAGCTATTTCGAGGATATGGCGGCGCTGGGGGTGCGGCCGCCGGACATTTCACCGCGGGCTTCGGCGCACGTGCCGGAGCAGATCGAGATGATTAAGGCGCTGCTGGAGAAGGGGCATGCTTACGAGGTGAATGGCTCGGTGTACTTCGACGTGCGCTCGTACCCCGAGTATGGCAAGCTGTCGGGCCGGCGGCTGGAGGAGCAGGAGGAGGGGGCGCGGGGGGCGGGACGATTGGCCTTACGGGATGAGAAGCGGCACGCGGAGGACTTCGCGCTGTGGAAGCGGGCGGAGCCGGAGCACATTTTGCGCTGGCCCAGCCCGTGGGGCTGGGGGTTCCCCGGCTGGCACATTGAGTGCTCGGCGATGAGTCTGAAGTATCTGGGGAGCGGTTTCGACATGCACGGGGGCGGGATTGACAATATCTTCCCGCACAACGAGTGCGAGATTGCGCAGGCGGAGGCGGCCACGGGGGAGCCGTTCGCGCGTTACTGGCTGCTGGGCGGGAGCCTGACGGTGGACGGCGTGAAGATGAGCAAGAGCCTGGGGAACTTCACGACGATCAAGGATCTGCTGAAGCGCTATAAGCCGGAGGCGCTGCGGTTTTTTATCTTGTCGGGTCATTACCGCAACCCGATTGATTTTTCGGACGCGGCGCTGGAGGCGGCCAGCAAGGGCTGGGAGCGGCTGACGGCGCCGGCGCTGGCGGTGCGCGAGCGGCTGCGGTTGGGGGCGGGGATGGGGCCGGGGGAGGGCGGCGGGAGCGACCAGGCGGCGGCTGAGTTGGCGGCGGAGGCGAGGCGCCGCAGCGTGGAGGCGCTGGATGACGACTTTAACGCGCCGGTGGCGGTGGCGGCGCTGTTCGATTACGGGCGCGAGGTGAATAAGCTGCTGAGCGCGGAGGGGGCGCTCGGCCGGGCCGGGCTGGAGGCGCTGGAGGCTATTTACCGCGAGTTCGGCGGCGAGGTGCTGGGTATTATTCCGGCGCAGGCGGGGGGCGGCGCGGCGAACGCGGAGCGCGAGGGGGGGCTGATCCGGCTGGTGATTGAGTTGCGGGCGCAGGCGCGGGCGCGGAAGGATTTCGCGCAGGCGGATGCGATCCGGGAGGAGGCGAGGGCGCTGGGGGTGGTGTTGGAGGATGGGAAGGAGGGGACGACGTGGAGGGTGGGATAGGGGGACTCTTGCCACGAATGCGCACGAATGGGGGCGGCTGCGCCGCGAATTGACGCGAATGGGGCGAGTGGGGGGCGCCGCGTCTAGCGTGGCGCTGAGGGCGGAGGAGATCGGTGAGGGCGGCGGAGGCCGCCCTGATTATTTGAGGCAGGTGGGGTGTGGCTCCAGAGATTTTGTTTCGGCGGAATGCGGTGCGGGAGTGTCTGGCGGCGGGGCGGCGGCGGGTGCTGCGGCTGGTGGTGGCGCGGGACGCGGATTTGGCCGCGGCGCAGGATATTTTGGCGGAGGCGCGGCGGCGCGGGGTGCCGGTGGTGGAGAGCGACAAGAAGGCGCTGAACGTGGCGGCGCACGGCGAGCCACACCAGGGGGTGCTGCTGGAGGTGGGGCCGTATCCATATGCGGGGCTGGAGGACATTTTGGCGCGGGCGGGGGAGCGGGGCGAGGCGCCGCTGGTGGTGCTGCTGGATTTGGTGCAGGATCCGCGCAACGTGGGGGCGCTGCTGCGCACGGCCGAGGCGATGGGGGCGCACGGGATTGTGATTCAGGAGCGGCGGGGGTGCGAGATCACGCCGACGGTGGTGACGACGAGCGCGGGGGCGGCGGAGCACTTGCTGGTGGCGCAGGTGACGAACCTGGTGGAGGCGATGCGGCGGTTGAAGAAGCAGGCGGTGTGGGTGTTTGGGCTGGGGCTGGGCGCGGAGGCCGAGCCGCTGGAGGCGGTGGACCTGGACCGGCCGCTGGGGCTGGTGATTGGCAACGAGGGGGACGGGCTGCGGCGGCTGGTGCGCGATGAGTGCGACTTGCTGGTGAGGCTGGCGATGTATGGGCGGGTGCAGAGCCTGAACGCGGCGGTGGCGGGGAGCCTGGCGCTGTATGCGGCGCGGGCGGCGCGGCGCAAGGCGGGGAGGCGGTAGGGGGCGGGGCAGGTACCAGTGTACTAGGCGGGGCGGCTTGCGCAAAACGGGCGCAAGGTTAGAATGAGCTGATTATGACGCTCCCGGTGAAGGCGGCGCCCCCGCCCCTGCCTAACGATGTGAGCCTGACCGAGCGCTTCCGCGAGCTGCGGGGGCTGGTAGACCGGGTGGAGCAGCGCGTCCGGCAGTATCTCCATTTTCGACCTGACAACGAGGAGCAGACGGACCACCTGCGGCACGTGGCCGACCGCACACGCTGGATGTATTACAGCGAATTACAGCGCGGCAACCCGGGGGCGAGCATCCGCATTTCGGAGCACGAGGATGCGCTGATCGAGGCGTGCGTGTACAGCCACGATATCGGCAAGTGGATACCGCGCGCGGAGCTGCACACGCTGATGCCGGCGGAGGCGGCGGCGCTGACGACGACGTTCGAGCGGCTGAAGTTCAGCAGCCACCAGAGCGAGTTGTTTCTGCTGGCGCTGCGCAAGCGTTTTGCGCTGGGGGTGGATGGGTACACGCCGGAGTATGACTCGGCGCACCACCTGGTGAGCGCGTTCTTGCTGGCGACGGATGAGCGGCTGGGGTTCGATCAACTGGCGGAGGCGGACCAGCAGCGGCTGATTACGATGGTGGTGGGGCACCAGTTCGGCAGTTATTTTAAGGAGAGCCTGCTGAACTTGAGCCTGCGCACGGGCAGCGAGGTGACGACGGGGATGTTGCTGGACGTGAGCCGGCCGGACCGGATGCAGGGAGATATGTTGGCGTGCGCGTTCCACGACGCGGATATTTCGGATTTGTTGTTCATTGGGAGCCTGGAGCGGCGGCCCAACCGCGAGGAGGTGTATCACGTGGGCGGGCTGGTGAAGATTCTGATGATTAACTTCACCAACCTGATTTACGAGGCGCCGATGGCGCCGACGAACCTGGAGGGCTGCCTGCGCTCGTGCCACGGGACGGTGCACAGCGCGTGTAAGGAGTTTATTACGCCGACGGCGGTGGAGCATGGCTATCACTGGCGGCGGGAGGCGATGCGGTTCTTGACGCAGCTGCGCGAGCGGGCGGTGTATGACCGGCTGAACGCGGCGCTGCTGGATGAGAGCCGGTCGAAGCTGGACCGGCTGGCGGCGGTGCGGGTGCTGGCGCGGGTGCAGGCGCGCGATTTTCTGACGCGGCGGGAGACGCCGCCGGCGGAGGGGGGCGGCGCGGGGCAGTAGGGCGACGGGGGGAGGGAGGCGGGGGACTCAGGGGAAGAGCAACATCAGGGCGCTGCGGGCCAAGGCTCGGGGCGTTTTTGTTTAAGGCGGTTGCTGGGTGGATTGACGCGGCTGGTTCGGGAGCGGGCGCGGGGCGTAGGAAGCTCCGCGCCGACAGAAGGCAGCGCGGCCGAGCCAAGACTGCTTGGCGGAGGGCAGGCGCGGTCAGGGGGCGGACCAGGGGTTGTGGAAGTTGCGGACGATAATGGGGTCGAAGGCCAGTTGGCGGGGGGTGGCGAGCAGGTAGGCGATGAGGTGGCCGAGGGCGGCGGCGGGCAACATGCGGGCACGGACGGCGTCGGGGGCCTGGCCTGCCCAGATGGCGGTGTCGGTGGGGCCGGGGCAGACTTCGAGGAGGCGGATGTTGTGGGGGCGGCCTTCGAGGGCGAGGACGCCGCTGAGGCCGTGGAGGCCGGATTTGCTGGCGCCGTAGGCGGCGTTGCCGGGGTAGGCTTCGACGGAGGCGACGGAGCCGATGTTAACGATTTGGCCGCCGCCGTGGGCCTGGAAGTGGGGCCAGACGGCGCGGCAGCAGAGGAACGCGCCGCGCAGGTTGACGTTGAGGGTGGCGTCGAAGAAGTCGAGGCTGGTGTCGGTCAGGGGGCGCATGTGGAAGACGCCGGCGGCGTTGATAAGGAGGTCGAGGCGGCCGGCGGCGGCGAGGGCCTGCGCGAAGAGGCGCTCGACTTGGGCCGGGTCGCTGACGTCGGCGGGGAGGGTGAGGGGCGGCGCGGTGGAAGTGTGCTGGGCGGCGGACAGTTCGGCGGCGAGTTGGGCGAGCGGTTCGGGCCGGCGGCCAGCGAGGATGAGGCGGACGCCCTGGGCGGCGAGGGCGCGGGCCGCGGCGGCGCCGATGCCGGTGCCGCCGCCGGTGATGAGGGCGGTTTGGCCGGTGAGGAGGGACGAACTGACCTCTCCCCCGGCCCCTCCCCCGCGGGGGGAGGGGTGCCTGTCTGATTGGGTCATCTTATTTTCCAGGTGACGGTCTGAGAGACGAGATCACGGGGCCAGGCGCTTGAGCAGCAGGCGGATGTGGGCCAGAGGGATGAAGGCCGGGCGGGCGCGGGTGGTCATGGCTGAGCCGGCGCTAGCGAGTGTGGGGACGGCCGGGGACCATCCTGGAAAGGGCGCTAAAGCGGGATGTTGCCGTGTTTTTTCTGCGGGTTGCTGTCGCGCTTGTTCTGGAGCATTTCCAGGCCGTTGATGAGGCGGGCGCGGGTTTCATGCGGCTCGATGACGTCGTCTACGTAGCCGCGGCTGGCGGCGACGTAGGGGTTGGCGAATTTCTCGCGGTATTCGCGGACGAGTTCGGCTTTGCGGGCGACGGGGTCTTCGGCTTCGGCGATCTCCTTGCGGAAGATGATGTTGACGGCGCCGTCGGGGCCCATGACGGCGATTTCGGCGGTGGGCCAGGCCAGGTTGAGGTCGCCGCGGATGTGCTTGGGGCTCATGACGTCGTAGGCGCCGCCGTAGGCTTTGCGGGTGATGACGGTGAGCTTGGGGACGGTGGCTTCGCAGTAGGCGTAGAGGAGTTTGGCGCCGGAGCGGATGATGCCGCCGCGCTCCTGGGCCGTGCCGGGCATGAAGCCGGGCACGTCTTCGAAGGTGACGAGCGGGATGTTGAAGCAGTCGCAGAAGCGGATGAAGCGGGCGGCTTTCTCGGAGGCGTTGATGTCGAGGACGCCGGCCAGGACGGCGGGCTGGTTGGCGATGAGGCCAACGGTGTGACCGCCGAGGCGGGCGAAGCCGACGACGATGTTCGTGGCGTAGCGCTCGTGAATCTCAAAGAAGTCGCCGTCATCCACGACGAGCCGGATGACGTCTTTCATGTCGTAGGGTTTGTTGGGGTTGTCGGGGATGAGGGTGTCGAGGACGGCTTCGGTGCGCAGCGGGTCGTCGCTGGTGGGCACGAAGGGCGGGTCTTCCATGTTGTTCTGGGGCAGGTAGGCCAGGAGCTTGCGAATGAGATAGAGGGCGTCGGCTTCGTTTTCGGCGACGTAGTGGCAGACGCCGGAGGTCTCGCTGTGGACGCCGGCGCCGCCGAGGTCTTCAAAGGTGACGTCTTCGTGGGTGACGGATTTGACGACGTCTGGCCCGGTGACGAACATGTAGGAGCTGTTCTTGACCATGAAGATGAAGTCGGTGAGGGCGGGGGAGTAGACGGCGCCGCCGGCGCAGGGGCCCATGATGGCGGAGATTTGGGGGATGACGCCGGAGGCGAGGGTGTTGCGCAGGAAGATGTCGGCATAGCCGCCGAGGGAGACGACGCCTTCTTGGATGCGGGCGCCGCCGGAGTCGTTGAGGCCGATGACGGGGGCGCCGGACTTCATGGCCATATCCATGATCTTGCAGATTTTTTCGGAGTGGACTTCGCCGAGGGAGCCGCCAAAGACGGTGAAGTCTTGCGAGAAGACGAAGGTGAGGCGGCCGGCGACGGTGCCCCAGCCGGTGACGACGGAGTCGGCCAGGTATTGCTGCTGGCTGAGGCCGAAGTCGGTGGTGCGGTGGGTGACGAAGGCGTCTACTTCGCGGAAGGAGCCTTTGTCGAGGAGCAGGTCGAGGCGCTCGCGGGCGGTGAGGCGGCCGCGCTTGTGGTGGGCGGCGATGCGGTCGAGGCCGCCGCCGAGCTTGGCCTTTTCCTTGAGTTGGCGGAGGGCGTCAAATTGCGAGTCGGTAGCCATAAAGTCAAATCCTATCCAAGCGGCGCGCCTTTGGCCGAAATAGCGCGGCGGTGGGGCCGCCCGGAGAGCAGGGCGGCGACGAGCAGCAACCCGATGAGTTGCAGGACTAAATGGTAGGGCCAGGCCAGGCGCACGGCCTCGGCACGAGCCAGGAACAGGCGGTCGAGCCAGCCCTGGGCCAGGTAGAGCGCGAGGGCGGCCCAGACGGCTGGGCGCGCCCAGGCGAGTTGCCGCCAGAGGGCCGCGCCTACCAGGGCGAAGGCTGCGGCCCAGAGCGCCCGGCTGCCGAGGAGGTAGACGGGCGAGACACTGAGCGGCAAGTCACGCAGGACAGTATAGCGCTGAACGCCGGTGACCAGGCCGAGCAGGTTGAAGGCGGCCACGGCCCAGAAGGCCCAGGCCAGCAGGGTGAGGCGGCGGGGCCGGCGCATGGGGGGATTATACGCGAGGCCGGGCGGCGGAGAGGGTCGCGGGGGATTTTTGCCACGAATGGGCACGAAGAAGAGCAACGAATGGGCATGAAGGGGGCAGGGGTGGGTTATAATGGCCGAAAGCATTACGGAAAGAGCCGCTAGACCAAGGAGACAAGCTGATGGAAGAGTTGATTAAGCTGGTGTCGGAGAAGACGGGGCTGCCTGCGGCGCAGGCGAAGGTGGCGGTGGAGACGGTGCTGGGGTTTATTAAGCAGCGGCTGCCCGAGCCGCTGGCGGGCCAACTGGATGGGCTGCTGGCGGGCGGCGGCGCGGGGGACATGCTGGGCGGGTTGGGGGATTTGTTCGGGAAGAAGTAGCGGGCACGCGGGCCGGAGGCTCACGATCTCCCGGCTCCCCCTTCGCCGCTGAAAGCTGCGGCGAAGGGGGAGTTTTTGTTAGCAGAGCGAACGCCAGGCGGGCAGTTCGACGACTTGCATGACGGCGGGGCGACTGTGCCGGCGGAAGGAGGTAGCGCGCATGGGGTGGCCTTAGGAGTCTGGGCGGCGGCGCGAGGCGGCGGCGGGGCCGCGGGTGAGCCAGCGCCACCAGAAGCGGAAGAGGTCGCGCAGGGTGGCGAGGAGGAGGGGCCACTTGGCGCCGGTGGCGCGGCCGGTGCGGCGGGGCACGTAGGCGATGGGCAGTTCGACCAGGCGCGCGCCGAGGGCGTGGGCTTTGAGGAGGATTTCGGCCAGCAGGAAGGCGCTGCCGGTGAACTCCAGGTCTATCTGGCGCAGGAGGGCGAGGCGGTAGAGGCTGATGTATTGGAACTGGCGCAGCGGGACGCCAAAGAGCAGGCGCAGGAGGGCGATGTTGGTGTAGTGGACGAGGCGGCGGAAGGGGGAGTAGTCGCGGAGGTCGGAGCGGTTGCCGACGACGACATCGGCCTGGGCAGCGGCGGCGAGGTATTTGGCCAGATCGGCGGGGTCCATGGCGAGGTCGGCGGGGATGAGGATCAGCCACTGGCCGGCGGCGTGGGCGACGCCGGTGGCGAAGGCGGCGCCGATGCCGCGGTTGACGGGGTGATGGACGACGCGCACGGCGGGCCGGGGCGGGGCGGCGGGAGCGGCGAGGGAGTCGGCCAGACGGGGGGTGGTGTCGCGGCTGCCGTCGTCCACGATGAGGATTTCGGCGACAAGGGGGAGGGCGGCGAGGCGGGCGGCCACGGCCTGGACGCCGGCGGCGAGGCCGGCGCTTTCGTTGTAGGCCGGGATGAGGACGGTGAGGAAGGGGCGGTCAGGCATGCGGTGGAGTGGGTAGAGGCTACGCGCTCAATCGGTCTCGGCCGAGATTCCTCATCGGCCACAGGGCAGCGGTTGAGCCACCGAGCTGAGGCCGGGTTGCTCAGAAACTAAACCCGGTACGATCAAAGGGTCAGCCTGATCCTGGGTTGAGATTCCTCACCCCCCACAATGCCGAAGGATGGCCGGCAACCGGAGGGGGGCTTCGGAATGACATGGTCTGCCGAGTGTTTCGCCACTGGGGGGCTGGCGGGCTGGCGCTCCGCGCCCTTCGGAATGAC
>JADZEK010000110.1 GCA_020850595.1 Anaerolineales bacterium | reverse complement strand
TGCTGCATCTGCGCGATTAGCAAAGGAATATCGTCAACGCGTTCTGAAGTGACGGTCGGTTTCGTGGGCATCCGCCAATCGTACCCGATTCGCGGTTTCCCACGTTCAAAATGAGCGAACGGTCAGCTATTGTTGGCCGAAAGGGCAAATATCCTGGGCCGAGTAACGCATGTTGGCCCCGCCATAGTAGTCAGCACCCAAGGGGTCCAGGATTGAGTCGGAGTGCTGCATGGCAAATGCTACCGCCTCACCACAGGCCATCGTGACATCTGCGGTATTTTGATAGGCCGTCCAAAAGGCACGTGCCAACTCCGCATAGGGCCGCGTCGCCTCACCAGCAGCATACACAGTTCGGATGCTTTCATAGTCCGCTGATGCCAAGCTCGCCTCGCCCAGAGCTGCATGGATCAACATGATACGATAAGTGGCATAGGCCGATAGGCGCGGCCTTTCAGCAGGATCAGGCGTGGGCATGGGTAGTCGCGTGGCAAACGCGTCGAACCACGCCACCTCGTACTCTGTCCGCTCGGGTGACCACCAATCCAAGGCGTCATCTTGGATCGCTTTTTGGTAAGTGGCAATCGCATCATCATAATATCCGGTGATAGTCAGCCGGTCACCGTCTTGAACAGCCTGGAATCGGTATACCGGCGGGTCACGTTGCGCGCTGCTGAGTTGGAACCAATTTCCATTCCAGGCCCAAATAAGTGTTTCACCTCGCCAGGGACCGAATGAGGCCATATCAGCACCGGTGACTGGAATACCGCCATTCAAGACGAGTTCGAGCGTGCCGTTATGGTCTGTATCTCGGATGCTGGCGACAGCGCCATGCATTACGATATCGCCGTGGAACACTCCCGCATCCACAAACTGACTGTGGAGGTGCTCAGGTGCTACCAAACTTTGAAACCTTTGGCCATTCCACTCAAGGATCTGGAATATATTGGTGGGTGTCATACCCCCATACGAATCGGCGATGACGAGTTCAGGCATGCCGTTCAAATTCATGTCAACGGTTCCAATAATCTGCGGTGTGTAATACTCAACGGGTTCCACCACAAGCAAAGTTGCGTACTTTCCGCTCTGGCAACCGAAGATATGCGGCTTCTTGGCAATGACCACCACCTCGGCTACCCCGTCGTGGGTCAGATCAACGGAGTAGGCATCAAACCATTCCATGACCGTCTGCAAAGCAACCCTAAGCGCCTCAGCACTTCCTCCTGTGTTGAGAAAGGTAAGTGTCGCAATTTCGTAGTCCTGGTTGAAGTTCTCAGAGGCGGGCACCCACTGAGGCGGTTCGGCTGTGCCACGGGACGGACAGCCTTGCGGTGGTGACGGAGTCCGAGTTACAAGGCGAGTGACATCGAGAGTCGCCGAGGGCAGCTGATTGGGCGTGGCCGGTACCAGTGTCACCGTCGGCCACTCTTCAAATGTTGGGCGGACAATGGCCTCAGCGGTGGCCGACTCGGTCGGCGCAACGACCACACTTACCGTGGGCGCCGGAGTCGAGCTTGATGCAATTGAAGACACCGAGGCAGTGAAATCAGACTTGGAGGGTGTGAAATCCGTCGGCGAACTCTGTCCACAGCCAGCAAGACCCACGAGGCTGATAAGCAACAACAATAAACTTGGATGCAACTTCTGCATTGGCCAATCCCCCCATAGCAGTTACATTTTTAACATACACCGCCAACTCCAGTCAACATGCCCTTTGTAATTTATCGGGTTGGGTCCAATTCTCCATATCCTGCTGAATAGCACCCGGTTCTACCGCCATAGAGATGGTGTTAAGCACAACAGCCTCGGGCGCAACGCGCACCCAAGGCCGACAAGGGTGAAAGATGAGCCGCCGAAGGATGGTCTGCCCCTGGCGGGTGTTCGCGGTTGGCGGCCAACCCTGATGACTGCGAAGGCAGACGCTCAGTCTTTGGGGACCGGCACCTCGCTGACGGGGGTGATGGTGCTGGTGCAGCGCTGGAAGCCGGGCTTGAGGAAGCGGTGGAGGGCGTCTACGCTGTCGGCTTCGACGATGAAGAAGAGCGTGTGCTGAGCGTTAGCGCCGTAGCGCCCGATGAGCTTGACGCCTTCAATGTGGGGGTTGTAGAGCGAGTCGGAGCCGCCGGCCTCTACCGGGCAGTTGTCGGGCGTGTGGACTTGCGTGATGTGGAAGAGCATGGGGGTCTCCTGATAAGGTGGGCACGAGCCGGGCAGCAAACGGCCCCAGGCAGAGCGCTGGGGCCGTGCGGTTCAATCCAAACTGAGTTGGCTGGGCCTACAGGTTGAGGTAGCCGCCGACCAGCCCGTGCGCGGCCTCCATGAGCGTCTCGGACAGCGATGGGTGCGCGTGCACGTTGCGGGCGATTTCCTCGGCGGTCAGCTCCAGGTTGTGGGCCAGGGTCAGCTCGGGCAGCAGTTCGGTGACCTCTGGGCCGATCATGTGCGCGCCCAAAATCTCGCCGTACTTGGCGTCGCTGACGATCTTGACGAAACCCTGGTAGTCGCCCAGGCCGAGCGCCTTGCCGTTGGCGATGAAGGGGAACTTGCCCACCTTGACGGTGTAACCCTGCTCCTGGGCGGCCTTCTCGGTCAGGCCGAAGGAGGCAATCTGCGGGTGGCAGTAGATGGCGCTGGGCATGAAGGCGTAGTCGAGCGTGACAGTCGGGTGCCCGGCTATGTGCTCGGCGCAGACGATGCCCTGGGCCGAGGCGGTGTGTGCCCAGCCGGTCTTGCCGGTAACATCGCCGATGGCCCACACGCCCGGCACGTTGGTGGCCATGCGCTCGTCAATTTGGATGAAGCCTTTCTCGAGCTTGACGCCCAGGGCTTCCAGGCCGAGGTTTTCGGAGTTGGGACGGAAGCCGATGGCGACCAGCGCCTGCTCGGCCGCGAAGGTCTCGCTGCCGCCGGGGCCGCTGACGGTCACCTGCACCAGGTCGCCGGAGGCGTCAATCTTCTCGACCTTGGTGTTGGTCTTGACGGTGATGCCCGCTTTGGTGAACTGCTTGGCCAGCTCCGTGCCCAGCTCAACGTCCTCGCGCGGGGCCAGGGTGGGCAGCATCTCAATCAGCGTGATCTGCGCGCCATAGCTGTTCCAGATGGTGGCGAACTCCAGGCCGATGGCGCCGCCGCCGATGATGACGGCCGAGGCGGGGTGCTTGTCCTGCAAGATGGCCTCGAGGTAGGTGACGACCTTCCGGCCGTCCACGCCGAACGCGGCAGGCGGGGCCACGCGCGCGCCGGTGGCGAGGATGATGTGCTTGGCCGCCAGCAGCTTCACCGCGCCGTCTTTGTCGGTCACCTGCACTTCGCTGGCGCTCTTGAGCAGCGCCGCGCCCATATGCACGTCAATCTTGTTCTTACGCATCAGCCCGGCCACGCCCTTAGTGAGCCGGTCGGAGACCTGGCGCGAGCGCTTGTAGGCCACGCGGTAGTCGAGCTGGAGGTTCTCGAGCGAAAAGCCGAAGTCTTGGCCGCGGTGGCGCAGCAGCTCCGCGACGTGCGCATTCTGCAGCAGCGACTTGGAGGGGATGCAGCCGACGTTGAGGCACACGCCGCCCAGCCATTGCTTATCAATAATGCCCACCCGCTGGCCCAACTGCGCGGCCCGAATCGCGGCCACATAGCCGCCCGGCCCGGCGCCGATGACCAGCACATCATATTGGTCCGCCATCTGCTTCTCCTTAAAGCGCGCGGGCCGCACCCCGCCGGCGCGCATGACTGCGTTGGGGTTTCTCTACGGTTCGAGGCGCATTGTACCAAGAATCAGGTGGTCTGGCGCTTCGGGCTGGGCGGCTAACGCCAAGTTGCCAGCGTCTTGGTCAGGGCGCGCATGAAGCGGTCGCCCACCGCGCCATCGAGCACGCGGTGATCGAAGGTGCAGGTGAGGTAGACCATAGGGCGGATGGCGATGGCGTCATGGATGACCACGACGCGCTTCTGCATGACGCCCACGCCCAGGATGGCGGACTGCGGCTGGTTGATGATGGGCGTGGCGAAGAGCGAGCCGCTGATGCCGTGGTTGGTGATGGTGAAGGTGCCGCCCTGCACCTCGTCGGGCCGCAGGGCGTTGGCGCGGGCGCGGCGGGCCAGGTCGTTGATCTCGCGGGCCAGGCCGAGCAGGCTCTTCTCATCGGCGCGCTTGAGCACCGGCACGATCAGGCCCTCATCGAGGGCAACGGCCAGCCCGATGTTGATCTCGCGCTTGAGGATGATCTTGTCTTCGGCCCACTGGCTGTTGACCAGGGGCACGGCGCGCAGGGCGGCCACCGTGGCGGCGACGAAGTAGGCGGTGAGGGTGAGCGTGACGCCATCGCGGGCGAAGGCGGCCTGGTGGGCGGCCTGGTGGGCCAGCACGGCGGAGAGGTCGGCCTCGAATACCGTGGTGACGTGCGGGGCGGTGCGCTCGCTGCGCACCATGTGCTCGGCGATGAGCTTGCGCATGCCCGCGACGGGGATGAAGTCGGGGGCGGCTTGCGGCGCAGATGTGGCTTGCGACGCAGGTGAACCTTGCGGCGCGGCAGCGGGCTGGGGCGCGGCGGCGGTTTGCAGCTCGGTTGGGCGGAAGAGGTCGCCGTCGCCGGGCTTCTCCCACGGGGGCAGGTCGGCGGCGGGCGCGGCGGCCCCGCGCTGGTCGAGGTAGGCCTGCACATCTTTCTTGGTGATGCGGCCACCCTGCCCCGTGCCGGTGACTTGCTGAAGGTCTACCTTGAACTCGTCGGCCAGGCGCGCCACGACGGGCGAGATGAAGCCGAGGTCGTGTTTGGCGGCGCTGGGTACAGCGCTGGGACGGGCGGCGCTGACCGGTGTGGCGTGGCCGTTGTGGCCGCCGGCGGGGGCCTCGGCGGGGGGCAGCGCCTCGCCAGGTTGGCCGATGACGGCCAGGAGCGTGCCGGCCTGGACGGTGAGGCCGGCGGCCACGTAGACCTTGAGCAGCGTGCCGGTGGCGGGGGCAGGCACTTCGGTGTCTACTTTGTCGGTGTTGACCTCCAGCAGGGGGTCATATTCGTTCACCGGGTCGCCCTCGTGCTTGAGCCATTTGCTGACGGTGCCTTCGACGACGGACTCACCGAGTTGGGGCATGATGACGTGGGTGGGCATGAGGCCGGCTCCGGGGGTTAGAACAGGGTGTCGGTTCGGGTCTGACGGGCCATGGGCGGCGGCCGGCCGCTCAGTAGGCCGCCAGGTCGCGCAGGGCGGCGGCGATCTTGTCCGGGTTGGGCATGAACCACTCCTGGTAGGGGTGGCTGAAGGGCACGGCGGGCACGTCGGGCGCGGCCAGGCGGCGCACGGGGGCGTCGAGGTGAGTGAAGGCGGCCTCGGCAATGATGGCGGCGATCTCGGCCCCGTAGCCCATGGTCAGGTTGTCTTCGTAGACCACCAGGGCCTTGCCGGTCTTGGCGACCGAGGCCACGATGGTCTCGCGGTCCACCGGGTAGAGCGTGCGCAAGTCCACCACCTCCACGTCGAGGCCGTCGGCCGCGACCATGGCGGCCGCCTTAAGGCAGTAGGCGTGCATCATGCCGTAGGCGAAAACCGAGAGGTCGCGGCCGGGGCGCGAGACGCGGGCGGGGCCGAGCGGGACGACGTACTCTTCCGGCGGCACTTCGCCCTTGAGCAGGCGGTAGCCCTTCTTCGGCTCGAAGAACAGCACCGGGTTCGGGTCGCGCACGGCGGCCTTGAGCAGCCCCTTGGCGTCGTAGGGGCTGGAGGGGATGACGACCTTCAACCCGGGCACATGGGTAAAGAAGGCCTCGACGGACTGCGAGTGATACAGCCCGCCGCTGATGCCGCCGCCGTAAGGCGCGCGGATGACGAGCGGCACGCGCCACACGCCGTCAGAGCGGTAATACATCTTGGCGGCCTCATTGACGATCTGGTTAAAGGCCGGGTGAATGAAGTCGGCGAACTGGATTTCGCAGATGGGCCGCAGCCCGTAGAGCGCCGCGCCGATGCCGATGCCGACGATGGACAGCTCGGCCAGCGGCGAGTCGATGACGCGGGCCGGGCCGTATTTGTCGAACAGGCCGAGCGTGGCGCGGAAGACGCCGCCGCGCCGCCCCACGTCTTCGCCGGTGATGAACACGCGCTCATCGCGCGCCAGCTCTTCGTCCATGGCCTGGCGCACGGCCTCGATGAGGGTGATCTCAGCCATCAGTCGGCCTCCGGCGGCGCGTACACCCCTTCGGCGGCGTGGGCCACGGCGGGGTACGGCGCGGCCTGGGCGAACTGCACGGCGGCGTCTACCTCGGCCACGGCGCGGGCCTCCAGCGCAGCCTGCTCCGCGGCGCTGAGCAGGCCCGCCGCCTCCAGCTCGGCGCGGAAGCGCACGATGGGGTCGCGCTGCTTCCAGGCTTCGACCTCGGCGCGGGTGCGGTAGGAGCGGTCGTCGTCGTCGGAGGAGTGCGGCACCACGCGGTAGGTCTTGGCCTCCACCAGCGTGGGGCCGTCGCCGCGGCGGGCGCGGTCGGCGGCGGCTTTAACGACGCGGTAGACGGCCAGCACGTCGTTGCCGTCCACCACCACGCCGGGCAGTCCGAAGGCGGCGGCGCGGTCGGCCACGTTGGGCACGCGCATCTGCTGATCCATAGGGACGGAGATGGCGTAGACGTTGTTCTGCACCAGGCAGATGAAGGGCAGTTGGTGCACGGCGGCCCAGTTGAGGCCCTCGTACCACTCGCCCTGGGAGGTGGAGCCTTCGCCGATGCAGGTGAGGGCCACGCGGTCGTCGCCGCGCAGCTTCATGGCCAGCGCCAGCCCGGCCGCGTGGGGGATCTGAGTGGCGACCGGCGACGAGGTGCTGACCACGTTCATGGCCCGGTCGCTCCAGTGGCTGGGCATCTGGCGCGCGCCGGAGGTCGGCTCACCCTGCTTGCCGAACAGGCCGAACATGAAGGCCTGGGGCGTGAAGCCCAACGCCAGCAGCAGCGCCAGGTCGCGGTAGTAGGGCACGACGTAGTCGTGGCCCCGGCGCAGGGCGAAGGCCGCGCCGACCTGGGTGCCCTCGTGGCCCATGGCCGAAATGTGAAAGACGATTTTGCCCTGGCGATGCAGCGTCCAGGCGCGCTCATCCAAACGACGCGAGCGCAGCATCTGCCAGTACATCTCCAGCAGGTCGGCGCTCGATAGTTCAGCGGGGAAGTCAGCCGGCGGCGCGGGGGCCAGGGTCATCACCCCTCCTTGAGTTCAGGCCAGGCGCGCGGTCAGGCGGACATCCACGCCCGCCAGCGCCTTCGAGACCGGGCAGCCGAGCTTGGCGGCGAGGGCGTGCTCTTGCAGGGCCGCGTCGGTGAGGTTGGGCGCCGCGACGGTGGTGTCAAGCTCAATGGTGTGGATGGTGGGGCCGTCGCCCAGGTGCACCTTGGCGGTGGTGGTCACGGTCTGGGGCGGAGTGCCGGCCTTGGTGAGCAGCGAGGCGAGGAACATGGAGAAGCAGCCGGCATGGGCGGCGCCGATAAGCTCTTCGGGGTTGGTGCCTTCGGCTTCTTCAAAGCGCGAGGCGCGGGTGTAGGGGCCGGCAAAGGTCCCAAACTTCATGACCCCCTGACCTTCGCGCAGGGTTCCAGTCCAGACAGCTTCAGCATTGCGTACGGGCATAAGACTTTTTCTCCTATCAAGGTGCGGGTGGCAGACGCGGACCTGCCTGTAGGGATGATACCAAATCCGGCCAGGTCTGTCCGGGGGGGGCGCAGATGTGAGCGGGGCGCACCCAGGCGGAACTATAGCCGGTTCCCCTCGGCCGTCAACGCGCGGCCAGGGCCGCCTGCACCGCTGCGTAGACATCCAGCACGCCGTAGCCGACGCCGTCGTTGGGCAGCGGGCCGTCGTCGCAGTCGGTGTCTTCCGGCGTACGGGCGCCAGTGTAGGGGCGGGCCGTGTCGCGCAAGAGGGCTTCGGTGGCGTCAATGTCGCCGATGAGGGCCGGGTTGGCCGACCAGAGCAAGGCTACCGCGCCGACGACGTGCGGCCCGGCCATGCTGGTGCCGCTGTAGCGGGCGTAAGTGCCGCCGGGGGTGGAAGAGAGCACGCCCGCGCCGGGGGCCACCAGGTCGGGCTTGAGGCGCTGGCTGCCATCCACCGTCACCGGGCCGCGGCTGCTGAAGTTGACGAGGTCGCCGCTGGAATCAATCGCGCCGACGGAGAAGACCTCGTCGTAAAGCGCAATGGGCGAGCTGACACTACCGCACAGCGGCCCCTCATTGCCGGCGCTGGCGACGACGAAGAGGCCGGCCGCCCGCAGCGCGGCGACGGCGGGCTGGTAGACGGCCGCGTCGCAGCCTTCGAGCGGCGGGCAGCCCCAGGAGTTGTTGAGGACGTGGGCGGCGCGGCTGGGGTCGCCGGCGTGCAGCGGGTCGCCGCCGGGCGGGAAGGGCGCGAGCATGAACTGCATGCAGTCGAGATAGAGGGCAGGGTTGGCGAGGTTGCGCGCCAGGTTGACGCAGCCGATCCACTCGGCGCCGGGGGCCACGCCGATGCCGCCCCGCCCCACAGCCGTGCCGAGCGTGTGCGTGCCGTGCCCGCCGATGTCGGTGGGCGCGGCGGTCTGGTTCCAGGGGTCAAACCAGTTGTAGGCGTCGCCGGCGGCGCGGCCACGATAGCCCTCGGCCAGCGCGGGGTGGTCGCCCTGCACGCCCGAATCCGACTGGCCGACGATGATGCCCGCGCCGGTGACGCCGAAGTCGGCCCAGACGCGGTCGGCCCCGATGCGGGTGAGGTTCCACTCTGGCTCGGCGGGCGCGCGCGCGTCGCCTGCGCCCTCGGGCGGCGCGGCGGGCAGCGGGCGCAGGCGTGGGCTGTCGAGGATGCGGCCTACCTCAGGGCGGGTGCGCAGGTAGAGGCGCAGCAGCGGCCCGGCGTCTACTTCGAGCGCGTTGAGCAGGTAATAGGGGGTGTAGGGGACGCCCAGCCGGTCGAATAGCCTGCGCAGCGGGGCCTGGGTGCGGTCGGCCTCGGCCACGAGCGTGGTGTAGACGGAGGTCAGACGCTCCACGCGGTCGGGGAGGGCCACGGCCGCGCTCACATCGGCCTGGTCGGTGAGGATGACGAAGAGCCGGTCGCCGTATAACCCCGGCTGGCCGAGGAAGACGTAGCCGCCCAGCGCCAACCCCCACGCCAGCGCCACGCCCACAGCGCCCACGAGCGCGCCGCCTAGGCTGGGGGCGGCGGCAGGCGCGCCGGGCGCGCGCGGCGGCGTGAGGGCGGCCCAGACCAGGGTGATGAGGCCGATGAGGAGTGCCAGCCCGAAGAGCAGCCCGGCCGCCTCTTGCGCCCACATGAGGATTTCGTGGTCGCCCAGCACCCAGACCATTTCGTCGGGGTCCACCCACACCAGCGGGGCGGCGGCCACGAGGCCCACCAGCGCCCAGACGGCGGGCCAGGCGGTTCGCCCGGCGCGGGCGGCGGTGACGGCCAGCGCGGCCACGGTAAGGCCCAGCGGGGGCAGCAGGATGAGCAGGAGCCACTGACTGCCGCCCAGCCCAAAGCCGCTGAGCAGCAGGCTGAGCAGCCCGACGGCGGCGAGCGAGGTCAGGCCCAGGTCGCTGCCGCGGCCCGCCGGATGCGCCATCAGCGGGCGCAGCACCAGGCCCTCTAGCAGCAGCGCGGTGAGCAGCCCGAGGCTGAGGCCCAGGCCGAGGTTAAGGGCAGTGTCGAGCAGCGAACCAAGCGCACCCCACAGCAGGAAGGGGAGCGAGAGCAGCGGGGCCAGCGCCAGGGCGGGCGCGAGGTAGGCGCTGGGCGCGCGGCGGGCCACCGCGCCGCCGCGGGCGATGAGCAGCCCGACCACGACGGCGAGGCAGGCCAGGGCCAGGAGAATCTGCAGCCCCACGGCCCAGGGGCTGGTGGGCGGGTGCGGCCAGACGCGCGCCAGGGCAGTGACGGCGGCAATGAGGGTGGTGGCGATCCAGGCCAGGTAGACGGCGCGCAGGCGCGGGGCGGAGGTGAACGCCGCCAGCAGGGCCAGCGGCACGCCGACGATGAACATCTGCCCCCAGGTGCCCAGCACAGCCAGCCAGCCGGGTGAGGTGAAATTGGCGAGGAGGAGCGTCTCCTCGAAGAGGAAGCCGCCGCCCTGCACGATGGCGGTCAAGATGACGATGAGCGCCCCGGCCAGCAGGAGCAGGCCGCAGCTGAAGCAGCCGGGGGCGGCGGGCGGGGAGGGGTTAGCGGGTGTCGGCGGCATGGAGGTTGGAGGTCAGAAGGCGGAGGGGAAGGACCTGCCCGCGCTCACTCTCCTTAAAACCTGTAGACTGCCACTCGGCCTGTATCCATCTTCCCCCTCTCACCTCTCACTGCCACCTCCAACCTCCAATCTCTAACCTCCCGCCTCTCGCGACTGCGGCGCGAGCGCCTCGGCGACCAGTTCGGCCACATCGCGCACCGGCATAGTGCTTTTGGCGGCGGTGGCCGCGTCGCTGAGCATGATGAGGCAGAACGGGCAGGCCACGGCCAGGGTGTCAGCGCCGCTGGCGGCGGCCTCGGCAAAGCGGTTGGCGCTGACGCGCTGCTCGCCGGGTTCTTCTTCCTTCCACATCTGCGCGCCGCCTGCGCCGCAGCAGAACGATTGGCGGCCGTGGCGCGGCAACTCGGTGACGGCCGCCCCAGCGCCGCGCAGGGCCGCGCGCGGGGCCTCCAGCACGTTGTTGTGGCGGCCCAGGTAGCAGGGGTCGTGGAAGGTGAGGTTGGCGGCGCGCGCGAGGTCGGTTTTGAGTTTGCCCGCGGCCTGCAATTCGGCGATGAGGCTGGTGTGGTGCACCACCTGGTAGTGGCCGCCGAAGTCGCCGTATTCATTCTGGAGGGTGTGCAGGCAGTGCGGGCAGGTGGTGACAATGCGGCGCTTCGGGGCGGCGGTGGAGGTGGTCGCAGCGCCGTCCGTGGTCGTGGGGTCGCCCAGGGCCGCGTTGAGGGTCGCGACGTTCTGTGTGGCAAGCTGGCTGAAGAGGAACTCGTTGCCCGAGCGGCGGGCGGCGTCGCCGGTGCAGCGTTCCTGCTGGCCGAGCACGGCGAAGTTAACACCGGCGGCGGAGAGCACACGCACCAGGGCGCGGGCGGTCTGGCGGGCGCGTGGGTCAGTGGCGGGCGCGCAGCCGACCCAGTAGAGGATCTCAAAAGCGGGGTTCTGCGCGACGGTGGGCACGGCCAGCCCTTCGGCCCATTCCAGGCGGCTGTCGGGGCTGACGTTCCAGGGGTTGCCCAGGCGCTCCATGCCTTTGTAGGCGGTCTGGAGCTGGTCGGGGAAGCTGCTCTCCATGAGCACCAGGTTGCGGCGCAGGTCGAGCAGGTCGCGCATCGGCTCATTGCCAACCGGGCAGATATCCACGCACGCGCCGCAGGTGGTGCAGGCCCAGACTTCCTCCGGCCCAATGGCGAACTCCAACAGGCCCTGGGGGGAGGGCTGCCCGGCGGCCAGCGCCGCGCCATGCTGGTTGACGAAGTAGCGCTTGTTGATTTCCAGCGCGGCGGGCGAGAGCGCCTTGCCGGTGACGTGAGCGGGGCAGGCGTCCTGGCAGCGATTGCACATGATGCAGGCGTAGGCGTCCTGCACCAGTTTCCATTCCAGTTCTTCGAGCCTGGCCGCGCCGTACTGGGTGATGGACTCGTCGTCGAAGTTGATGGCGGTGAGTTGGCCCAGGGAGCGGCGCTCCGGCCGCAGCAGGAAGTTAAGGGGGGCGAGGAACAGGTGCAGGTGCTTGGAGTGAAGGAAATAGGGGACGAAGAGCAGGATGGAGCCGAGCGCGCCCCAGAAGAAGACGTGCGCCAGGACGGTGAGCGCGGCGGGCGGCAGCGGCAGCCACAGCCGGCTCGTCAATGAGGCAAACGGGCGCCACGGGTCGGGGCCGGCGAGCGCCAGGGCCACGCTGTCGCCCAGGAAGCGCGCGCCGACGTGGACGAGGATGAAGCCGCCGACGATGGCTGAATCGCGCCGGATGCCGCCACCCTGCACCCGCGGGTGCAGGGTGGTGCGCGGGTTGAAGCGGAAGGCGGGCGCGCGCAGGACAAAGCGCCGCAGGAGCAGCGCGGCCATGCCCACCAGGGCCAGGACGCTGAGCACATCGGCGAGGAGGCGGTAGGGCTGGCCGACCACCCCCGGGCCGAGGAAGACGAAGCCGGGCAAGAGGGCTTGCAGCACATCGCCCAGGTTGACGAGCAGGTAGAAGATGAAGGCCCAGCCCACGAAGGCGTGCAGCAGGCTTGGGCCAAGGCGCGCGCGCCAGGTGGGCAGGAACGCCCCGGCCTGCACCCCGGCGCGGGCGAGGCGCCGGCCCAGATGCGCCAGCGACACCGGCCCCCGGCCGCGCCGGATGACGCGGCGGATGCGGTCGGCGGCGCGCAGGGCGGCGGCGGCCGAGGCCAGGGTCAGGAGCGCAAAGGCGAGTCTTTCAACCAGGCTGAGCATGCGGTCGTCCTTGAGTGGGGAGGCCGCGGGACTGGCGCGCACCTCGGCGGCGAGGGCGAGCGGCCGAAGCGCCGGGGCCGGGCATCAGCCGGCGGCCAGGGCAAAGGGGCGCGGGGTGGCGAGGTAGGCCTGCACGTCGCTCAGCGCGGCTTTGTACAGGCGCAGCAACTCGCGCTCGTTGTGGCGGTAGCGCTTGACGGCTTGCAGAGCGCAGGCCTGACAGCCGCGCATAGCGCGGAAGGAGTCGGTCTCGCAGTCGAGGCAGCCGTCGAGGCGGATCATCATCAGCGCGAAGGCGAGGCGCTCGGGGTGGGTTTCGTCCAGGTCGGTCACGCGCTCGACCAGGCTGCGCCACTCGGGGCCGCCGGCCTCGCGCAAGGCGGGGATGACACTGGTCGGAAACATGATTTCCGTGTTGACGTACATGGGCCACCTGTGATCAGCGGAACACGCGACGCCGGCAGCCGGTCCAGGCTGGTAAGGCCGGCCACCTTACCCGTTGGCCGCATTATAGAGAGGCCGAGTCGCAAACGCAATAGGCAGGCCGGAGGGGCACAAGAGGACTTTCGCCACGAATGAGCACGAATGGATGAACGAATGAACACGAATGAGGCGGTGGAGGAGGCGGGCAGCGGCGCTTAGAAGCGGGACTACAATAGGCGCGACTGGCTGAGGAGAACAAGATGGCTTCTGAACTGGAAACCTATGCGGAATACTTTGCCAAGCTCAATCAGGCGGCGCGCGACCTGCTGGCGGGCTTGCCGCCCGCCGCGCTCAACTGGCGCCCGCTGCCGGCGCCGCCGGGCGAGCACCCCGAGACGAACACGCTGGCCGGGCTGGGCACACACATCGCCGGGTCGCAGCGTTACTTTATCGGTGAGGTGCTCCACGGCCGCAACCCGGCGCGCAACCGCGACGCCGAACTGGCGACCGGCAGCCTGGCGCCGGAGGCCGTGGCGGCCGATGTGGCGGAGGCCGCCGCCCGCGTGCAGGCCACGGTGGCCGGCCTGACGCCCGAGGCGCTGTCCGAGTTGGTTCCCTTCCGCACCGGGCCGGTGACCAAACGCTGGATGATCCTGCAAATGCTGACGCACGTGGCAGGGCACCTGGCGGAAATGTCGCTGATTAAGCAGCTGTGGGAGGCGCAGCCGGCTGAAGCCTGAGCGCCGCACAGACCCCGGCGCGCTGCCCCGGCCGGGGTTGGTGTGGAGAAGCGGCGGCTTAGCGGATAAACGCTTCGGGCCGGCGGGCGAAGGCGTCGGCGAGGCGCCGGCGGTGGTGGGGCAGGAGGTCGCCGGCGGCCAGGCGCGGGCCGAACAACACTTGGGTCACGGGGCCGCTCAGCTCAGGGCGCCGGGCGACGGCGCGGCCGGGCGCACCTGGCGCGCCGTGCGCGAGGCATACAGGTTCAACTCGGCCTGCTGAATCAGCGCGGTGATGTCGGGGCTGGTCTCATCGAGCGGGGCAAAGCCGGTGCTCAGGCGCACCTTGATCGGGCCGGTCATGGTGTCTATGGGGGCGGCCGTCACCTGGCGGCGCAGGCGCTCGGCCACCACCGCCCCGCCCTCGGTCTCGCACTCCAGCAGCAGCACCACGAAGGCGTTGTCGCCGTAGCGGCAGAGCAGGTGCGGCTCGCGCAGGTTGGCCGAACAGCCGTCGGCCACGGCGCGCAGCACCTGGTCGCCGGCGGCGTGGCCGTTGCGCTCGTTGATGTCCTTCAGGCCGTCAATGTCCACCATGAGTGCCACCAGCGGGCGGCGGTAGCGACGGGCGCGGCGGAACTCGTGCTCGGCCAGGGTGAGGAAGTGGCGGCGGTTGGGCAGCCCAGTGAGCGGGTCGGTGGTAGCCTGCTGGGCCATGACCTGGGCCTTCTCCAGCAGGCGGATGCGGGCCACGTTGAGCGCCACTTCGTGGCTGATGGCGACGGCCAGCTCGACGTCGAATTCGTCGAAGGGTTTGGAGTTCGCGCCCATGCGGTAGATGCTGGTGAGGCTGATGACCTCGCTCTCCACCAGGCCGGGCACGCACAGCGCGGCGCGGATGGGCGCGGGCACGGGGCCATAGCGCGGCTCGGCGGCCAAGTCGGCCACAACGATGGTGGTGCGGGTCTCCATGGCTTCGCGCAGGATGGCGCGCGGCAGCCCCAGCTCAGTGGTGGCGCCCATCCGCCCGGCCAAGATCACTCGGCCGTAGTCGGCCGAGAGGGCCACGCGCGCCAGGCGCGAGACTTCGGCCAGCGCGATGGGCAAGTCCACGATGGAGTTGAGGCGGTTGGCGACCTCGTAGAGCACGGGGGCGCGCCGGTCAATGGACTGGCGGACGTTTTGGTGGGCGAGGGGCTGGGTGTCGTGCAGCTTGGCGGTCTGGCCGCTGGTGTTGTGGTCGCGCTGGAGCAGCGTGAGCAGGTGCTGGCCGATGTGGACCTGGTCGTCGCTGCGCAGCAATTGCGTTTCGACGATGCGTTGGCGATTGACCCAGGTGCCGTTGGTGCTGTCCATGTCACGGACGGCCACGGCGTTGGAGATCAGGTCGTACTCAATCTCGGCGTGCAGGCGCGAGGCGGCGTCGTCGGGAATGACAATGTCGTTGCCGGGGTGCCGGCCCAGCATGGTCTTGCCCGCCTTGAGCACATGCTCCCGCGGCTCTTCCCAGGGCGAAATGATTGTGACGACCCACATGTTGTTGACGCACCAGTCGGGCGCGAGCCAAACCTGCCTCGGGTGATCGGCGGCGGAGCTTACCGGCGAGTCTGAGTCTATTCACGAATCAAACCTTGTCAATGCCGGATGACATTAGCCTATGGCGGGGCTATTTTTAGAGCTGCCGGGCGGTTGCGGGCTTTCGTTTGTGCGGCGGCAACTTTCAAGTTGCATGGCGATGGCTTACATTTATGCAAGCCGGTGCTTTCAAGTTAAATTACCGGATTGCCAGTTTCGGAGCCACGCATTATGATAACGCTCAGGTTCGCGGTCCCGAGCGCCGAACGCGCGTTGTCCGCCCCTTTTTTCAGCTGAGGCCCAAACGATGGTCACTGCAGCGGACTGGCAGTTCTATCACGACAACGGCTATGTGGTCATTCACGGTCTGTTTAGTCCTGAAGAAGTGGCGCGCTACCGCGACTACTTCATGGCGATGCGCGCCACTGGGCCGCTGCCGCTGGACGACACCTCCTGGTACCTGAACAGCGGCGACGACGACCCGCTGAAGCGGTATCCGCGCATCATCCAGTCACACCGCTGGGATAATGTTTCTAAGCAGTGGCTGCTCGACCCGCGGCTGAACGCCTGCCTGACGGCGCTGCTGGGGCGCGAGCCGTTCGCGGTGCAGACCATGTTCTACTTCAAGCCGGCGGGGGCGCGCGGCCAGGCGCTGCACCAGGACAATTATTACCTGAAGGCGCGCCCCGGCACCTGCATGGCGGCCTGGATGGCGGTGGATCGGTGCGACGAGGCGAACGGCTGCCTACAGGTCGTGCCCGGCAGCCAAGACTGGGACGTGCTGTGCACTGAGCCGGCCGACACGAGCGTCAGCTTCACCGACATCAGAGTGCCTTTACCGCCGGGGGCCGCGCCGGTCTCGGTCATCATGGAGCCGGGCGACGTGCTGTTCTTCAACGGCTCGATCGTGCACGGCAGCTTCCCGAACTCCAGCGCCGACCGCTTCCGCCGCTCCTTCATCGGCCACTATATCGAGGGCGACTCGGTGCAGGTGTCGAAGGGCTATCACCCGGCGCTGCGTATGGACGGCACGCCGCTGGAGCTGGAAGCCAGCTCGCTGGAGGGAGTCAGGTGCGGCGTGTGGGTCGAGAAAGACGGTTTACGCGCCATTGAGCCGCTCGGCGTGGAATACCACGGCGTGACGCGCCTGGAATAGCGGCCCGCCCCGCTGCCGGAGACGACCGCCCATGACCATGCCTCCGCTATAGAATACCGTGGGGAGCCTGCGCCCGCGCGCCTGCTGACCAGCGCGCCCTTGCCCGCGCCCGCCTGTTCACCTGACGCCGGAGCAGGTTGAGTGGCGTATCAGCGACGAGTACCGCCCGGCCCCGCTTTCGGATGAGCAGGAGGAGCTGCGCATGGTGCACGATGGGCGTCATTCGCCCGGCGTGTATTGCAGTGCGGGCGACGCGGGCCGGGTGACCAAGGGCCAGTAGAGACTTCGCCCGCGTTCATCCCAGACGCGTTCATTCCAGAACGCAGCAACGCACAGGCTTGCCGGCCTGGACCCATGCGCCAATCACTCCCCATCCCCCTGACCCCCTGCCCGCTGAAAAGACGCAGGAAGGGGGTATGTTTTTCTTTAAGGGGCGGCGGGCCAAAAGCAGGCCCGCCTGCCCTTGGCATTCACGGGCAAACACCATGCTAACGCTCAAACAGCAAGGCGAGACTCAAGTTCTACGGGCCTGTGCTCCGAGAACCTGACCGGGCAAACTCACTCTACCGCCCGGCCCCGCTGAAAGGATGCGGCGCTGACAGCGTGGGGCGCGGGGCCAGCGGCTTTTCTTAAGGGGCGGCAGGCGGCGCTAGGCGGCCGGGGCGGGCGCG
>JADZEK010000109.1 GCA_020850595.1 Anaerolineales bacterium | reverse complement strand
TCGTCCGCTGCACCATCCTCAACAAGCTCCACCAACTCGGTACGCCTGATAGCTATCTCGTCGCATAGCGGGCAATGCTCCGCCGGGCTGCTGCACGCCTGTTGATCGGATTTATGTAACAAAGCCACTCCACATTGATAATTGTGCGCTGCCCGAAGGCGGCGAAGACCTCGTCTAGCGTGGGCAAGCGCTGCCCAGCAAACTTCGACCCGAAGCGCGCCGCATAGCCGGCGTCTAGCCCCTTCAACTCGGCCAAGGTATGGCGCGCTACGCGCCCGCGGCCGTCGGTGGTGCGGTCGAGCGTGTCGTCGTGGATGACGACCGGCACGCCGTCGGCCGAGAGGGTTACATCCAGCTCCAGGCCATCAGCGCCCTGCTCCAGGGCCAGGGCAAAGGCGCTCAGAGTGTTCTCCGGCGCGTCGGCGGAGGCCCCGCGGTGGGCGATGACGGCCGGCAGGCGGGCCGGGTAGAGGTGCGCGGCGGGCAGCATGGGGCGGGCGCCGCTAAAGCTCCACGAAGTAGGACTCGCAGGCGCGATCGAGCAGGTCTTTGCTCATCACCGGCTCGACGTTCAGGAAGGCGGCGATGTCGAGCAACTGCTCCAGGATGTCACGCGGGTGGTTCGAGCGCAGCTTGCGGTTGCGCTTGATGTACCACTCCTGCAGCAGGTAGGCCAGCCCCTTCTCATCGAAGGGGACTTTTTTGGTGTCGGCCATGCGCCGGAAGATCTCCTTGAACTCCTCGTAGGTGGGGTCGACAATCTCGATCTTGTGGCGGATGCGGCGCAGGAAGGCTTCGTCTACCAGGTCGCGCGGCGGGAGGTTGGTGGAGAAGACCACCAGCACCTCGAAGGGGATCTCGATCTTGCGGCCGTTGTGGAGCGAGAGGAAGTCAATCCGATTTTCGAGCGGCACGATCCAGCGGTTGAGCAGGTCGCGCGGGCGCACCTGCTGGCGGCCGAAGTCGTCAATCAGGAACATGCCGCCGTTGGCCTTCATTTGGAAGGGGGCTTCGTAGAACTTGTTGACCTCATCGAACTGAAGATCGAGGCCGGCCATGGTCAGTTCGCCGCCGACGACGATGAAGGGCCGGCGAATTTTGATCCAGCGCGTGTCACGCTTGAACCCGGCGCGCAGGCTGCCGGTGCCGTGGCCGCTCTTGTCGTCCTTGACCACTTCGTGGTTGACGTTGTCGAAGATCTTAATGATCTGCCCCTCGACGTCTATGGCGTAGGGGATGTACATATCGTCGCCGAGGATCATGCGGCCGATGGCGCGGGCGATGGAGGTCTTGCCGTTGCCGGGCGCGCCGAACAGGAACAGCGAGGTGCCGGAGTTGGCGGCCGGGCCGATGCGCGTGAGGGCCTTGTCGCTCATGACCAGGTGCGAGAGCGTGTGGCGCATGGTGCGCTGGGTCACCTGGATGCGGGCGGCCGCTTGCTTGGCAATGGCGGCGTTGTAGGCCTGGATGGGGACCGGCGCCTGCCCGGCATATTCGTTGCGGGCCATGGCCTCGCGGGCGCGGGCGATGCCGGCCCCGGTGATGGCGTATTGGTAGGCGCCTTCGCCGATGCCGCCCGCGCCTTTCACCTCGACCAGCTTTTCGCGCTTGAGGTGCTCGAGGATGTCCTCGACGAGGCCGGTGAACGGCAGCGCCAGCAGTTCGGCCATGCGAAAGCCGGTGAGCACGCCGCTGGCGTACAGGATTTTGAGCGCCAGGTCGGCCAGGTACACAACGGACAGGCCGGTGTCTTCGATGCGCGTGACGGGCGGCGGAACGAATTTATCGGGCCCAGCGAGAGCCGAGTTGGCGGGCGGTGCGGCCGAACGACTAGCCATGCGGTGTCTCCCCACTTGCCAGCGAAGTGCGCGGATTATAGCATCGCGGGGAGGCGGTTACAAAAGCGCGGCAGACCGAAGGCGCAACCCAAGGGCGGCCGGGCGGCCGCCGAAAACTGCGGCCCGTTTGTCGGGCGTCTCCCCCAATGGTTGTTCGGCGGGAGAGGGGGTACACTAACCCGGCCGCGCAGCGCGGCCAACCATCTTGTTGAGCAACCCTGTCATCCCATTCAGGGGCGTTCCACCCGGAGCCCCCTGATCTATCTGCCAAGGAGCAGGCCATGAAGATCACCGATCTGAAATGCACGGTCATGGGCAACAGCCCCATCGTGCGCATCGTCACCGACGAGGGCATTGAGGGCTACGGCCAGATCGAGCACTCCAAGCCGTATGTCAAGCCGCAAGTGTTGTTTTACAAGCAGTTCATCGTGGGGGAGGACCCCACCAACGTCGAGCGCGTAGTCATGAAGATCCGACGTCTGGGCGGCTTCAAACCGTGGGGCAGCGCGGTGAGCGCCATCGAGGTGGCCCTGTGGGACATCGCCGGCAAAGCGGCGGGCCTGCCGGTGTATAAGCTGCTGGGCGGCAAGGTGCGCGACCAGGTGCGGGTGTACAACACCGGCGGTTACGTGCCGCTGAAGGACCAATCGCCGGCCTCGTACGCCGAGATCGTCTCGCACCAGAAGAACGGGCCGGAAGGCTTCACGATGGTGAAGCAGGGCGTGAGCTGGCACAGCGGCATGCCGCAGGCGGTGCCGGACTTCACGTACGGCGAGGTGCGCACCGGCCCGGTGCACATCAACAAAGGGCCGCTGACCCAGAAGGGCCTGTACCACGTCATTGAGTGCGTCGAGGCCATGAAGGCCGCCTTGGGGCCGGAGATCGGCCTGGCGATTGACTGCGGCCCCGGCTGGCTGATCCCCGACGCCATTCGGCTAGCCAAGGCGGTGGAGCCGCTGAATCTGATGTGGCTGGAAGACCTGATCACCGGCGACTACTCGCCGCACGTGTCGGCCAGGGTCTACCGCGAGGTGACGCAGGCGACGAGCACGCCCATCCACACCGGCGAGCAGATCTACCTGCGCAACAACTTCATGGAGCTGATTGAGGGCCAGTGCGTGCGCGTGGTCGGCCCGGACCCGCTGGACGTGGGCGGCCTGGCCGAACTGAAGTGGGTGGCCGAGTACGCCGACCTGCACAGCATCCTGATGGCTCCGCACGGCGTGATTGACGGCGTGTTTGGCCTGGCCGGGCTGGTGCACGCCACCGCCACCATGCCGCAGAACTACGTGGCGTTTGAGTACGCGAATGCCGAACACAAATGGTGGTACGACATCGTAACCGGTCTACCCAACCCAATCGTGAAGAACGGCCTGATCGAAGTGTGGGACCGGCCGGGCCTGGGCGTGGAGTTTATCAAGGACAAGGCCGTGAAGTACCTGCCCGCGGGCGATGAGGACTTCTTTGAGTAGGCCGGCGGACGACTGGGGATCCGACCATGAAACTAATTGACATGAAGGTGGCGACGATGGGGCACAACACCCTGGTGCGCCTGATTACCGACGAAGGCCTGGAGGGCTACGGCGAGATCGAGCGCAACTCGTCGTACACCAAGCCGCAACTGCTGTTCTACCAGCAGCACATCGCGGGCGAAGACCCGACCAATGTCGAGCGGGTGATGCTGAAAATCAGGCGGTTGGGCGCATTCAAGCCGTGGGGCAGCGCCGTCAGCGCGATTGAGATGGCACTCTGGGACCTGGCCGGCAAGGCGGCTGGACTGCCGGTGCACAAGTTGATGGGCGGCAAGGTGCGCGACTTTGTGCGGCCGTACAGCACCGGCGGCTACGCGCCGCTGCGCGACCAAAGCCCAGAAGCCTATGCGGAGATTGTGCGCGGGCAGAAGGCTTACCCGGAAGGCTTTACGATCGTGAAGCAGGGCGTGGGCTGGCATAGCGGGATGCCCAAGGAGGTGCCCAACTTCACCTATGGGGAGGTGCGGCAGGGCTACGGCCACCTCGGCAAGGGCCTGCTGACCGAGCAGGGTCTGGACCACGTGGTCGCGTGCATTGAGGCGATGGCGGCCGAACTGGGCGACGAGGTGGGCCTGGCGATAGACTGCGGCCCCGGCTGGATGGTGCCAGACGCTATCCGGCTGGCGAAGGCGGTGGAGCACCTGAACCTGATGTGGCTAGAAGACCTGATCACGGGCGACTACTCGCCGCACGTGACGGCCAGCGTGTACCGCGAGGTGACTCAGGCGACGAGCACGCCCATCCACACGGGCGAGCAGATCTATCTGCGCCAGAACTTCATGGAGCTGATTGAGGGGCAGGCGGTGCGGATTGTGGGGCCAGACCCGATGGATATGGGCGGCCTGCGCGAGCTGAAGTGGGTGGCGGAGTACGCCGACCTGCACGGCATCCTGATGGCCCCGCACGGCGGCGGCGACGGCGTGTTTGGGCTGGCCGGGCTGGTACAAACGTGCGCGGCCATGCCGCAGAACTACATTGCTTTTGAGATACCGCAGTGCTTGCCGACCTGGTGGAAAGACATCGTGATCGGGCTGGAGGCGTATGCCGTGAAGAACGGCCTGATCGAGGTGCCGGACAAGCCCGGCCTGGGCATCGAATTCATCAAGGACAAGGCGGCGGGGTACCTGGGGGCGGGCGACGAAGGATTCTTCGACTAGCCACGCGGGCTGCGCCAACCAACACACCCACAGCCGCCGCTCGCGGAGAGCGGCGGCTGCTGTTTGAGACCTAGCGGCCAGCACGAATGAACCTGACTTGAGGATCGCGCCAGTCTAATCCGCTCGCGACCAGTTCGCTTGACGACGGGCGATGGAGCGCTAAACAGACCTTGATCCAGAGGCGTTTACGGATCATCGTGGGGTTCAGCCAAATGGTTGGGTGCGGATTATTTTGTCTACTCAGCCCTAACGTCAAGCTATGGGCTGAAAGCATGTTCAGCCGGCGACTGAACGCCCTTTGCCAGCGGAAGCAGACCTTCAATCGCTGCCTGGTTTGGGCGCGCTACTATCCGGCGGCTCAAAAGCCAAAGCTTGTGTGGGGGCCAGCACCAGCGCTTCGTAGATGGCGCCCATGCGCTCGGGCGGGTAGGGCTGATCGTGCTCAAGCCACCACTGGATCAGGGCAATCGAGGCGGCGGCGAGGTGGTTCGCGGCGATCTCAGGGGGCACAAGGCCGCCGCGGCGTGGGCGCTGCTGGGCCAGGGTGGCGCCGATGGCGGCCTGCTGAATGTGGCGTCCAAGCGCGGCGGAAATGGGACTGTTGAGCAGGACGCGGCAGAGCGCCTGGCGCGCGGCGATGTATTGGAACACCACCGCGCCACTGCCGGCCGCACGACCCGCCGGCAGCAGGGCCAGCAGTTCGGCCACGAATACCGCGAGCACCCGGGTGAGCAGCGCTTCCTTGTCGGTGAAGTGACGAAAAAAGGTGGCGTAGCCAACGCCGGCGCGCTCGGTCAGGTCGCGGATAGTGATGGCTGTGTAGGGCTTCTCCAGCGCCAGGGCGATCATGGCGCGCGCTAGTGCTTCTTCGGTGCGCACCACGCGCCGATCTTGCTTGGCCGCTGCAGGACTCGTTCTCACATCGGTTCCTAAACTTGTCTGAGTGCAAGATATGATATAGTATGTATCATATCTTGACAAGGTACTTACACGAAGGACGGACGTAAGCCTCCATGACTGTCGCCACGCCAGAAGCACCCACTGCTGACTCCCCTGCCGCCGGGCGCTGCCCGGTGAACCAGCGTGCCTATTCGCACCAGAAGACCGCCAAGGATTATGAACCCGCGGACGCGCCCATCGTCGAGCGCGACGCGGCCGGGGTGTGGCACGTGCGCGGCTTCGAGGCCGCGCGGCAGGTGCTGCGGCACGCCGACACCCGCCAGGCGGGGTTTAAGGCCGAGCTGTTGGAGCAGATGCCCGGCCAGCAGAACAAGCCGATCTTGTATCAGGAGGGCAAGGAGCATCTGCTGCAACGCAAGCAGACGGCCCGCTTCTTCACGCCCACGACCACCAGCGCCAAGTATCGGGCGCTGATGGAAAAGCTGGCTGACGAACTGGTGGCCGAACTGCGCGCCAAGCGCCGCGGTGACCTGAGCCAATTGAGTATGCGGCTAGCGGTAGCGGTGGCGAGCGAAGTGGTCGGCCTGACCGACAGCCGCCGGGCCGGCATAGACCGCCGGCTGGACGCCTTCTTCTCGGGCAACATCGGTGAGCCGGGCCGCAGCCCGCGCGCGCTCTGGGCTTTCCTGCGTAACCAACTGCGGATGCTGGCGTTTTTCTACTTCGACGTGAAGCCCGCTATCACGGCCCGCCGCAAGGCGCGCCAGGCGGATGTGATCTCGCACCTGATTGACCAGAACTACAGCGACAGCGCGATCTTGATCGAGTGCGTGACCTACGGCGCAGCGGGCATGGTGACCACGCGCGAGTTCATCAGCGTGTGCGCGTGGCACCTTTTGGAACAGCCGGAACTGCGCGCCCGCTACCTGGCCGCCGGCGAGCCTGAGCGCCACGCCATCCTGAACGAAATTCTACGCGTGGAGCCGGTGGTGGCGCACCTCTTCCGACGCGCCACCGGCGACCTGGAGGTGCAGGCCGGCGGCCAGGCGGTGACCATCCCGGCGGGCGGCCTGGTGGACCTGCACATTTATGCCACTAACGCGGATGAGAGTGTGGTGGGCGCAGAACCGCTGGCGATCTGTCCGGGCCGCGAGCTGCGCGCCGAGAAAGCCACCGCGCCGCTGTTGAGCTTTGGGGACGGCTACCACCGCTGCCCTGGCGGCTACATCGCCCTGCAAGAGACCGACCTGTTCTTGCAGCGGCTGCTGGCCCTGCCCGGTCTGCGCATTGAGCGCGCGCCGACGCTCTCTTGGGCCGAGCTGTCGCAGAGCTACGAGCTACGGCAGTTCATATTAGCGCTGGATTAGCTCGATATCGCCGCACCAAGCTGGAGAAAGGCAGCGGGCGTCGGCGCCTCGGCTTCGACGGGCGCGTAGTAGGCCGGGCCGGCGCACGTGCGACACAGCGCCACGCCGTTCAGCTCAACCTCGCGCTCGTTCATCACCTCTTCGCCGCAGCGCGCGCACTGCACGCGGTGCCCGGCGTGGCTGAGGTAGGCTTCGACCGGCGTGGTCAAGCGCACGGGCTGGACGCTGAACATGGCCGCGGCGGGCAGCCGCTGGTAGCCTAGCAGTTGGGCCTCCCACGGGTTGCGCGCTTCCGGCGCAAGGGCGCGGGCCGCCTGGCGGACATCGGCCCGGGGGGCGAGGCGCAGGGTTCGCCCGGTCAGCGTGTCCACGAAGGTGGCCGCCACCTTGCCCAGGTCTTCGACATGGAGCGTGCGGCGGCCGATCCAGCAGTTGGTGGCGACGGATATGCCGTCGGCGCCGCAGCCATCGGTCTCCACGAAGGTGTACAGGCGCTTGTCGGTCTGTGGCAGCGCCAGGCCCAGCAACTCTCCGGCATATAGCCCCATGCGCACGCCGAGCACCTGCCGGGGGCAGAGGTGCCGGTGCTGCGCCGATGAGGTCTCCAGCAGTTCAGCTAAGGTGGGCATGTGTACACCTCTGATCAGAATGGCCGCCTGCGCCCGGCGGCGGCCGCACCGGACAGGCAGGCCAGCCGGTGGAACCGCCGGCTTTCCAGCGCGCGGAGGTCGGTTGGTTTCCCGCCCGGCCCAGGAGGCGCTCAAAGCGCCCCTGCCCGCCTCGGACGGTTGGGCCGCGGGCCGCGACTTAAGCGGCCGCGGGCGGCTGCGCGGCGGGGGCCTCCAAGATGTCGTTAACCCAGGTGTAGGCGGCCACCGCATTGGGCAGGCCAACGGTGGTGACGGCTAACGTCACCACTTGCTTGATCTCAGCCGGCGACAGGCCGGCGGCCAGCGCCTTCTTGGTATGGGCGTGGACGGCGCCCTCGTGGCCCGCGCCAACGGCCAGGGCGAGCTTGACTAACTGACGGGCGCGCTGATCGAGCGGCCCGCTGGCGTGCGCGGCGGCGCCCAGGCGCTGGTAGGCCTCGGCCACAGCGGGGAACTCGGTCAGAAACTGGTGATGGGCCTTGGGAGCGTCAGACATGCGGCCTCCTGGCAGCTAGGGTTTTCTCAACTCGCGCTCAACATCTTTGAGGTCGGCGAGGATGTCCAGTTCACGCCCCAAGTCGTCGGAGAGCGCCCGAAAGTAGTTTTTGACGTTGCGGATGAGCTTGCCGGCTTCGCGCGCCGTGACGGCCAGGCGCTGCGGCCCGAGCACAATCGCCGCCAGCAAGGCGATCACCAGCAGTTCCGTCGTGCCAATTCCAAAAAGTTCCATCTCAGCCTCGCCGCGCCAGGGCGGCCAGAAGGATGCTCAAGAGATACAGGCCAGACAGAGGCAGCATGACCAGCCCCATGTTCACAGGGTCTACGGTGGGCGTGATGGCGGCGGCCATGACGGAGATGCCAACCAGGGCGTAACGCCAGCCCTGCGCCAACTGCCGCGCTGTAATGAGCTGGAGGCGGGCCAGCAGCATGGCGACCAACGGCATCTGGAAGCTGACGCCCATCCAGAACATGAGGGTGGTGATGAAGGCGAAGTAATTGGCTGGGCGGACGTGGGTGGTGATGCCGAGGAAGCTGGTCAGGAACGGCACGGCGGTGGGGATCATGATGTACCAGGCGAAGGCCACCCCGGCCACGAACAGCAAGCTGGCGAGCGGCACGCCGACCAACAGCCAACTGCGCTCGCGCGCGTTGAGGCCGGGCAGGACAAAGGCCAGGGCCTCGTAGACGACGAACGGCATGGCGGCGGTGAGACCGCACAGCAGCGAGACGCGCATGAAGATGGCGACGTTCTCAGTGACTTCGATGGAGACCAGCGCGGCGCGCCCGCCGATGGGCTGGGTGAAGAAGTCTACCAGCGGCTCAACAAAGATGAAGCTGAGCACGGTGGTGACCGCCAAGGCCGCCAGGGCGACGAAGAGGCGCCCACGCAATTCTTCCAAGTGGCGCAGCAGGGGCAGCGAGGAGGCAAACTCGACGCTCGCCGTGCGGTGCGAGCGCCCGAAGGCTCGCAAGTAGTCGCGCCAGGTCGGGCGCGCGCGCTTGGCCGACACCGGGGCAGTCATGATACCCTAGCGCTGGTCGTCGCCGGAGGGGCGGTCGCCGCCCAGGCTGTCGCGAAAACCGCGGATGGCCTTGCCGGCTTCGCCCGCCAGCCGGCTTAGGCGGCCGAGGCCAAACACCACCAGCACGATGATGAAGATGATGATCAGCTCAGGTCCATGAAGGTTGAAGGGCATACGAGCCTCCGGGGCTATGGGCCGCTAAAGGTCGGTAAGCGTGAACGAGGCCGGGCGCACTAAGTCTAGCCGTAACTCGCGCAGATACTGGCCGTCGGGACGCGCCTCCCAGACATTGGAGGACAGGCCCAACTCGACCTCGACGCCGGCGGCGCGCAGCACGGCCACCTGGCTAGGGTGCAGTTCCAGCACGCCGTCTTCGTCGCCCGCGCGGCGCAGTTCCAGGGGCTGGCCGCGCAGCGCCCGGCGCACGCGGTGCACGTCGGGCGCATAGGCCTTGATGGTCTTCCAGAAGAAGTCGCGCTCCGACCAAACATAGGTCGGCGGCAGCTTTTGACCGACGTTTTGCTGGTAGATCTGGCCGGTGTGCTTGTTCTCCAGTGAACAGTAGTGTACCCCCAAGCGCAGCCCCTGACGACGGGCAAAGGCCACGAGCGCCAGGCAATCGGATTCGCTGCCGGCGATGGGCAGGCCGCCGGCGTACCAATAGTCGTAAAGGACGCGGTAGGGCTGGGAGCGGACTGCAAAATCGCGCTGGTTGAAGGCCTGGGCGTGCTGGCGCGGGTAGCACAACTCCAGCAGGTTGATGCCGTCAACGCCGAGCCGGTCGAGGTCGAGCAGCACAGCCTGCATCGTGCTGAGCGTGCCAGGCAAGATGGGCATCTCGACCATGACGGTGGAAATGATGCCTTTTGCGAGCGCGAGGCGGTCGAAGGTGTGGCGATGGCCGTCCGCCAGGTCGTGCATGCGGATGCTGAAGCGGATCTCGTCTAGGCCGGCGTCGCGAAGGGCGGCGACCAAGGCGGGTGTCAGGTGGTCGCCGGTGGTGTAGAGCCGCAAGTGGGCGTCAGGGAAGAGCTGGGAGGCCTGGGAAAAGAACGCCAGGGCCTCGGCTGGGTGCAGCAGCGGCTCGCCACCCGTCAGGGCCAGGTAGCGCACGGGGCGGCCGCTGCGCTTGAGTTCGTCTAACTCGGCCGGCAGATCGCGCAAGGCTTCCGTGTAGTGATCGAAGCCTTCTTGATTGGGATTGAAGCAGTAGAAGCAACTGCGGTGGCACTTGAGAGAGACGAAGAAGGTGAAGCTGTCGTGGCCCTGGCGGCAGGCGGCGCAGGCCGGCGAGAGGAAGTTGGAGACGAGGCTCTTACCATCGTTGCGGAAGGTGGCGCCCTGCGCGCGCAGCGCCGCCAGTTGGTCGCTGACCTCCGCTTCGCTGGGGGCCACGCCGATGCCGGTGGCGCGCACCTGGCGCATGAAGTTCTCATAGATTTGCAGGTAGCGCGCCGCGCCGGCACGCAGGCCCGGGTTGCGGACGGTGGGCAAGACGGCGCGGTCAATGACAGTGATCATACGGACTCCCGCGTGGTGGGCCGGGAACGCAAGCCGAGCGGCCGCGCGCGGCGCGCGGCACACGGGGCGCACAGCCCGCGGCTATCTACGGTTGCCACCCAGGCATGGCAGCCGCCACAGCGCACCAGAGGCCCCGCCCGGAGTTCAACCGGCGCGGAGGCCCCAAAGACGGCGGCGAAGGCGGGCTGGGCGTTGATGGTGACGGAGGCGGAGGCGCACACACGCCGGCACGCGCCACAGCCGAGGCAGTCGGCGGCGCGGAATAGCAGGCGATAGGCGGGCGGGTCAGTGCGCTCGAAGGTCAGCGCTGCGGTCGGGCAGGCGCGCGGACACACGCCGCAGGCGTTGCAGTCGGCCGAGACGTGCAGGCTGCCAAAGCCGGGGCCGAGGGGCGTCGCTGGGTCTGAGCCAGAGGCGCTCGGCAGCGCTGCGAGGGCCTGGGTCAACCGCACGCGCTCGCGCGGGGGCTGGGGAGCGGAAGCGGGCCGGCCCTGGTTGATGGCGCGCGCCAGCGCAACCTGCCCACGCCGCGCCGCCAGCCGGAACAGATCGCGGCGCGAGAGCGGCGGGTTATCGGCCTGAAATACGGGACGGGCGACGGCCGGCGAGGCGCCCTCCGCCAGAACCGTCAGGCGATGGGCGCGGCCGGAAGGGGCCAGCAGGGTTTGCGCTTGCGCAGCGTTGGCGCGCACGCGATCAGAGAGGCCCGCCCAGGCGCAGCCCGCGCAGGCCTCGGCGCGCAGGACGATTTCCTCTACACCAAGGGCGGCCAGCGCCACCAAAGCGCCGACGCCCAGGCCCGCCAAGCAGCCGCGCACCTGGACGGCCGTGTGCTCTGGGGAGAGGCCGCGCTCGGGCGCAGGGTGCCGGGCACAGACTACTTCCAGGCGGCGAAGCTCGACGCGCGCGGCGCACTCCAGCAGCGGGGCGGCGGCGTCGTCGGCGGTGAACGCGCCGGTGGGGCAAGCCGGTAGGCAAGCGAAGCAGCCCGCACAGGCGGCGGCGTCGAGCGAGGGCGGCGCGCCGGGACGGATGGCGCCCAGCGGGCAGACCGACTGGCAGGCCGCGCACTCCGCGAAGCGATCGGCGGTGTGCAGGCAACGCCGCGGGTCAAAGGCCACGGCGCGACGGTCAACGGCCGCCAGCCGGTCAGCGACCGAGGCCAGATTCATCAGGCGGCCGCCTTCGCGGGCGGCCAGGCCGACAGCGCTGCTTCGAGTTCGGCCAGCACGCCGCCGGCGAGGTGAGCCAGGCCACGGTAGTAGTCGGTGCGGGCTTCGGTGATCACGAGCGCGGACCAGGCCGGCACCCAACGCTGGGGGTGCGTGCGCAGGAAGACCGCCTGCGCTTCGATCAGTTCAGCCCAGCGGGCGGCGTCGCCGGCGGCATGGGCGGCCAGGGCCAACTGGGCGAGGTGCGAGACGAAGGCCAGCTCCAGCCCGACGTGGTCGTCTGGTTCCTGGTGCAGGCGAGTGAGCTGCAAACCGAAGCGCCGATACCAGGTGCGGACTTGCAGGGTCTCGGTCTGGAAGAGGAGATGATCGCCGTTGCGCTGAACGGACTCCCAGGGTGCGGCCAAGACGCGGCCCGGCCCTTCAAACAGGCGCGTGAAGTCGGCGCGCACGGCCGCAAAGCCGGCAGCCGCATCGCCGGCCAGGTGGGAGTCTGCCCAGCGCTGGAGGCAGGCCAGGCCGTCGGTCACGGCGGGGCGGTCGCTGTCGAACGGCAGTTCAGCAAAGACGCCTTCAGCGGCCAGGGCGCGCAGCGCTTCAGGCTCGGGCGGCGCGTAGAGCAGCTTGCCGATCAAGTTCAGGGCCAGCGCGTGGCCGGCGAGCACGGCGGGATCGGTAGGTTGAAGGGTGACAGGCGGCGCGTCAAACATGGGCGGGTCTCCGGGCATCACGACGCTTTCTTAGCCACCAGCTTAGCCTGACAACCGGGAGGGCGACTAGCGTCGTTAAGACTACAAGATAGGTGATCAACGTCACCATCTGGGCGGCGGAAATGCCGAGCAGGCCGAGGCGATTGGCGAACTGGGCGCTGAGGCTGGGCGCCCAGGCAGGCTCAGGGACGGCGGCGGCAGGCTGGAGGGCGGCCGCGGCCAGTGAGTCTAGCGGAAGGGGTGTCAGCGGGCCGCTGGGGGCCAGGAAGAGCATGGCAGGGGCGGCCAGGGCAACGACGGCCTCCGGCCTACCCACGCGGTAGGCTTCGGCGCGGCCGGCAAGGAGGTAGAGCCAGGGCGACTGGCCGGGGCGGCTGCCAAGCGCGAACTGCCCTTCGGGCAAGGTGACGACCACGCCGGCCGCAGTTACCACCAGCGGCTCGGGGCCACCCCCCTGCCCCCACAGCCAGCCGGCTTCGAGGGTCAGGTGCAGGCCGTCCACGGCGGCCTGGGCATCGGCGGGAAGTTGGAGCGCGCCGCTGCCCCAGGGCAGGCGCCGCAGGTCGGGCCGCGGCTGGAGGCGGAACTCGATCGGCTCAGTGGCGTCGGGCGCGGCAGGCAGGGCGCTGCTGTAGTAGCCCGGCGCGCCGGCGACGACGCTGCGCGCATCGGATGGAACGCCGCGCAGGACCCAAGCCGCGGTGTCGGGACTGACGGCAGCGGTGTTGCCCGCGACGCCGATGCTGACCCACGCGAAGGGCAGCCAGTGGCCCTGGTCGTCGAGCACCGCGCCGCGGAAGGCGCCGGCGCCGAGCGGCAGGCTATTGAGGGTGACGGATGCTTGCGCCTCGCTGGTCAGGTCTATCGTTTGGGCCGCGCTGATCCGGCCGAGGGCGGCCAGGGCCTCGGGGTCGGCCAGCACTTGATACCGAGCCGGGGGCACCGCCGCGAAGACAAAGGCGCCGCCCGCGTCGGTCGTGGCGGCGAGCCGCAGGCCGTCTGGAACGCGGACGAGATAGACCGGGATGCCGCCCGCCCCGGCAATCTGGCCGGTAACCTGGCCCGTTTGGGTTGTTACCGTCAAGGTCACCACCGGCAGGACTTCGGCGCGGGCCGGAACCGTGACAGTCACGGCGGCGGCGCCGACGAAAAGGCGACCGTCCACCACAGTCGGCGGCAGGCTGAAGACGTAGTCCACGCTGACTTCGGACAAAGTCTCCAGGGATAGCGCCGCCTGCCCGGCCGCGTCGGTCTGGCTGGTTGACTGACGGCCGCGCCAACCGTAGAGGCGGCCGGCGGCCTGCACCGTCAGGCCGGCGGGCGCAGGATCGCCGGAGGTGGTGACGACCTGGACGGGAGCAGTGCTGTGGCGGCTGTGGTCTATCGTAATCCAGCGCACGTCGCTGACCACCTGACCACGTGGGCCGGCTGCCGACACGACGAGCTTGACCGGACCGGGCGGCAGGGCGGGATCGTCGCTGAGGGTGTCGCTGTGACAGAGCACGCAACTGCGCTGCTCGATGGGCACGTCGAGGACGAGGCCGTCTGGCCGCAGGTCGGTGTTGATGAAGAACCAGCCGGTGGCGTCGGAGAGGGCCGATGACTGGCCGGTGAGCCGGCCACCAGACCAGACTTGCAGCGTGACGGTGATGCCGGCCGGGTCGGCGCCATAGAGCCGGCCGCTGACAGGCACGACGGTGTGATAGTCGGGAACGTAGTAGTGCTCGCCGTTGCCGGGCGCGGCCAGCAGCAACGCGAAATCGCGGGCGGCGCTGGGATAGCCGACATGGTCGGCTAGCGTGGCGAGCGAGGTGCGGCGTTCGGAAACGCCGGGCGCTTGCTGGAAGGCCGGGCACCAGTGCAGCACCAGGGTGCCGCCCTCGTGACAGGCGGCGCAGGCCACATCGAGCACGGGCGGGGTGTTGGTCAGGCCGCCGGGCTGCATGTAGTCGCCGCCGGGGTGGTGGCATTCGACGCAACTCGTGCTGGGGACGACGGGCACGTTGTCGGTCTGCGGCGGCTCGTCTGGGTTTACCGGCCACAGGCGCGCGGTGTTGTCGGCCGCGGCGGAGGCCAGCGTGCGGCCGTCGGGCGAAAAGGCCAGCGCGAAGACGAAGCCGGTGTGCCCTTGCAGCACACGCAGCCGCACGCCGTCGGCCACGCGCCAGAGGACGATGCGGGCGTCTACTGAGCCGGTGGCCAGCGTGCGCCCGTCGGGCGAGAAGGCCACACCGAGCACGCTGAAGGTGTGGCCGCGCAGTTCGGCCAGCGGAGCGCCGTCGCTCACCCGCCAGAGGCGGGCAGTGGCATCGAACGCGCCAGAGGCCAGCGTACGACCGTCGGGCGAGAAGGCGAGGCTGCGCACCCAGTCGGTGTGGCCGGCGAGGGTGCGCAGCGGCGCGCCATCGCGCGCATCCACCAGATGCACCAGATGGTCGGCTCCGCCGGTGGCCAGGGTCGCGCCATCGGGGGAGAGCGCCAGGACGCGCACGCCGACCATGCCGGTGGTGAGGGTGTGTAGGGACGCCCCGTCGCTGACCCGCCACCAGCGCACCGACTGGTCGTCGGAGGCGGTCAGCAGCGTCTGGCCGTCGGGCGAGAAGGCCAGGCTGCGCACCCAACTGGTGTGGCCGGTGAGGGTGCGCACCAGTGCGCCGTCGCTCACGCGCCAGAGCTTGACCTCCGGGGCGTAGTAGCCCGCCGCCACGGTCTGACCGTCGGGGGCGAAGGCCACACTGCGCACCCAGCTAGCACTGGCAATGAAGCGCAGTTCGGCGCCCGACTGGGCGTCGTAGAGGCCCAGGCCGGTGGCGGTGCCGACGGCCACGCTACGGCCATCGGGCGCATAGGCCAGGGCAAGCGCCCGATTGACGCCGGTGGGGTCGAGCGAGATGACCACCGGCGGTGTGGGGGCGGGAGGGGCGGCGGCGAGCACCAGCAGGCTGACCAGACAAAGGGCGAAAGTCCAGAGCGAGCGAGGGAACATGGCGAAACTCCAACAGCAAACCGGGGGTGGCTCGCGGCGAGTCACCCCCGGTTGGCGCTAACTCAGGCGCAGCCGCACCAGACGATCGTTACAGGCCGATCTTGAGGTGCGAGGCGTAGAACAGGAAGCGACCCAGCACCTCCGAGACCAGCACCAACCCGAAGGCGGTGTAGGCCAGCGTGCCCAGGATGCGCTCGCGGCCGGGGCTGATGGCGTTGCGGTACAGGAAGAAGCCGAACACGCCGGCCCCGATGAAGACCAGGACGAGCCGCAGCGCGAAGACCAGGCTGTACTGGGTGAAGAGCACGGCCACGGAGGCGGCCGCCTCCGGGATGGGCGAGGCGGCCAGGTAGGCTACCTGGACCGGGGCGACGACGAACTCGATGCCCAGGAGCACTACGGCGGCCACGGCGAACCAGCGCAGCGCGCCGCGCAGCAGTTCTGACTGCGGGCCGGTGGCCGCACCCTGGCGCTGCAGGTAGGTGTAGTTGGCGACGAAGGCCGCGCCCAGGGCCAGCACGCCCAGCAGGAGCATGGTGGTGTAGAAGCTGATCGGCGTGAAGACCGTGTTCCAGGCCGGCTGCAGATCGAGTTGGTAGATCATGGCCATGCTGTAGACCTGCACCAGGCCGATGAGGGCGGCCAGCCCGGCCACGACCGTGCGCACGGTGAACGTGCCGAGCTTGCGCCACTGCATCAGGGCGAACACGCCGCCGACGGCGGTGAAGAGCACACTGAGCAGGATTTCGCGGCTGAGCCACGAGTTGCCCAGGTTGGCGACGGCGCGGTAAGCGTTGAGCGGGTTGCCGAGGTGGAAGAGCGAGGCCAGCAGCGCCAAGACCAGGATCGGGCCGATGGCGAGGAGGGCGCGGTCGCTGAGGCGATCGGCCTCCGCTTGGCCCTTGGATTGCGCGGCGAAGTAGTGCACGGCGCCGAGGACCACGAAGGCCCCGACGGACAGCTGCATGAGGATGGTGAAGGCGATCAGCGCCCATTCACGGACGTCCATGTTACAGCTCCTCCTCCAGCATCAGGATCGTGCCGGTGCCCTGGCCGGCCAACTGCGCGGCCGGGTGCGGGGTGATCACGATCGAGGGCTGAGTGTAGCCGCCGACGGGCAGCGGTTCGACGGCGTTGATGGCGCCGTACTTGGCTTTCAGTTCTTCGAGGTCGCCGAAGTCGAGCGCGCGCATGACGCAGGCGTCAACGCAAGCGGGCTTGAGGCCGGAGGCCACCAGGTCGGAGCAGCCGGTGCACTTGCTCATCACGCCCAGGTCTTCGCGGAACTGCGGCGCGCCGTAGGGGCAGGCCCATTCGCAGTAGCGGCAGCCGATGCAGGCGTCCTGATTGATGGTCACCAGGCCGTTGTCGTGCTTGACCATGGCGCCGGCCGGGCAGACCTGGGTGCACTGGGCGTCCTGGCAGTGCATGCAGGCGGTAGAGAGGGCGTAGGCGAAGACGCCGTTGGGCGCCATGACGCCGTTGGCCTGCGGCAGCCACGAGCCGGCGCCGTAGGTATAGACATGCCGCCACAGAATGTCTTGCGGCAGGTCGTTCTTGTCCTGACAGGCCACCTGGCAGGCTTTGCAGCCCGTGCAGGCAGCCGAGTTGAAGTAGAAGCCGAGTTGTCCCATGGCTTAGGCCTCCTTGATCGGGATCCGCTGGGGCCAGGTGTAGTCTGCTTCGAGCGCCGGCCCGGTGTACTTCTCCACCTGGGCGATGCAGGTGTTCCAGGGTTCCTGGCCCTGACCGACCAGGCGCGCCCCGCACAAGACGTTGGTGCAGCCGGCGCGGTCGATGCCGAGCGCTTCGTCCATTTGCACCCAGGCGCCTTCGCTGAGGGTGATGACGCCGGGCATGATGCGCGGGGTGACCAGGGCGTGGCGAATGACCCGACCATGCGGGCTGCTGACCAGGATGGTGTCGTTGGTCTGGATGCCGCGCGCCTGCGCGTCAAGCGGGTTGATCCAGACTTCCTGCGGGAAGGCGCGGCGCAGCTGGATGATGTTGTCGAAGACCGAGTGGCTGCGGCGCAGGTTGTGCGGGTTGCAGATCTGCAACGGGAAGTCGCCCTTGACCCGGTTGGCGTAGTCGCTGAAGGTGCCTTCGTAGCCCTCCGCCGGCGGCGTGTACTTGGCGATGGGCGCGATGGTGCTGAAGCCGTAGTTGGCGATGTGCTGGGCCAATTGCTCGCTGTAGATCTCATACTTGCCGGTAGCGGTCTTGAGCGGGTTGGCGGCGGGGTCTTTGCGGAAGCCCCGGGCGGCGATGTAGGTGAAGGCATCGTCGGGCGCGCGCGGCACCTGGTAGACGCCGGAGGCCAGGAAGTCGGCCAGGTGCACCCGGCCATCTTGGGCTTCGCCGGTGACGCCGTAGCCGGCGAGGTCTTCGGCCGTGATGGTCAGCAGTTTCTCTGTGGCCTTGCCATCGCGGGTGGCGACGGTGGCGCCGAGGAGTTGGTTGAACACCTGCTGCTTGCGGTCGAACGGATAGAGCGCCTCAGGGTCGAGGCCCAGCCGCGGCGCAAGCTGCTTCTCGATCCACTGCACGTCGCGGGCTTCAAAGAGCGGCTCGGTGATCTGGTTGTACCAGAGGACCATTTCGGGGTTGCCCGAGCTGAAGCCGCCGAGGTCGTGTTCCCAGGGCGTGGTGGTCGGCAGCACGATGTCGGCGTACTTGGCGGTGGTGGAGAGGACGATGTCGCTGACCACGACGAACTCCAGCTTGCGGTAGGCGGCGATGCCCTTGAGGGCGCCGGAGGCCTGGTTCAGGGCGTTGCCGCCGTTGCCTTCCTGCACGCGGTAGATGGCGCGGATGTCGCAGGGGATGACGCCGCGCACCGTGGCGTGGTACTGATTGTTCAGGATGGCGTCCCAGAGCTCTTCGTAAGCGACGGCCTGGAACTTGGTATTGGTCGGCTCGGAGAAGCCATAGCCCACGGCGGCGCCGCCGGCCATGGGGTTAGGAATGGCCTTGAGGCCGGAGCCGCCGGAGCGCACCAGGGCCGGGCCGCCGTAGCTGGCGCCGTTGTGGTAGTTGTGGCAGATGGCCGCGCCCTCGAAGCCGACGTTGCCGGTCATCCAGCCGACGGTCAGGAAGGCCTGGCAGAACTCTTCGCCGTTGGCGGTGCGGGCCGGGGCCGAGGAGGAGACCATGGTCATCGGCTTGGTCGTGGCGATCTGCTGAGCGAAGCTGCGGATGGTCTCGACGGGCGTGCCGCAGATGGCGGAGGCCCACTCGGGGGTCTTGGGAACGCCGTCGTAGGTGCCCAGGACGTAATCGCGGAAGTTGCCGCTGTAGTCGCTGCCGGGGGGCATGTGGTAGGCGTCGAAGCCGCTGGTGTACTTGTCCAGGAAGTCCTGATCCTGGAGGTTGTTGGTGATCATGTAGTGGGCCATGCCCAGCAGGAGCGCCGTGTCGGTGCTCGGGCGGACGGGGATCCACTCGTCGGCCAGGGGCATGGCCGAGTGATTCAGCTCGGGGGTGACGATGATGTACTTGGCGCCGGCCTTCTTGGCCTGGAAGTGGTTGTAGGCCGGGTTGCCACCGCTGCTGACGGCCGGGTTGGCGCCCCAGAGCACGACCAGCTTGGCCTTGCGGAATTGCATGCGGTCGTTGGCGCCGTAGTTGTTGCCGGTCATGATGGCGCGGACTTGCGGCCAGGCGCCTTCGGAGGTGACGCCCCAGCTGTCCATGCCGCCGCCGAAGGCGTTGATGAGCCGGCTGCTGGTGCGGGGCAGGAGGATGGAGGCGTTGCCGTAGCTGTCCTTGATGCGCTTGAGTTCAGCGGCGACGAGGTCGAGCGCTTCGTCCCAGCTGATGCGCACCCACTCATCCGCGCCGCGCAGCTCGCGCTGGCCGCCGCCGGGCGCCCAGTGGGCGCGCTTCATGGGGTACTTGAGGCGATCGGGGCCGAAAACTTGCCGCCGCTGCGACCGGCCGCGGGAGCAGCCGCGCTGCTGCGGGTAATCGGGCGAGTCGGGGTGCAGGTCGTCGGTCTTCTGGCGAATGACGACGCCATCTTGCACCAGGGCGTAGTTGGCGCAGCGGCCGCCGCAGTTGTGCCAGCAGGCCACCGGCTGCCAGACTGCCTCACCCGCCGCCTCGGCCGCCGACTCGACGGCCTGCAGGCCGTATTTGAGGCCTCCGGCCAGGGCGGCTGTGCCACCCAGCGCTGCGCTCCACTTCAGGAAGCTGCGCCGGGTGAGCACCGTCTCGGTGAGGGCTTTGGTGAGAACGTTCCGCTCACTCATGGTGTGGTCTCCTCTTGCTGATGTGGCCGGCGTGTTCACGCGAGGGCCGGCCGAGCCTCGCCGTAAGATGATGCTGTTGGTCTGCCCGCCGGGGGCTTCGTCCAAGCCACAGACGCGCCACCTTGTGGGCAGTTTCACAATAGCTCAGTTGGGGCGAGGGCTTGTAATACCGAGGAGTAGTTTCGGCTCACCCGATCGGGTGAGATTGCGGCGAGCTATGCGGCGGCCGGCGGTTAGCAGGCCGGCAGTTCGGGCGCGGGGCTGGGCACCAGGCCGTTTTGCAGCGCGAACGTGGCGGCCTGGGTGCGGTTGGCTAGCTGAAGTTTCTCGAGGATGTTGCGCAGGTGAACTTTGACTGTGTTGACCGTAATGCACAGGCCGGTGGCAATCTGCGGATTACTGGCGCCCTGGGCCACCAGGCGCAGAACGTCAACCTCGCGCTCGGTGAGGGTGTGAGCCGCTTCGTCGGGGTTGGTGGAATGCCAGGCCACGCTCTTGAGCAGGCGGGCCGCCATGGCGCGGGTGAGGGCCGCCTCGCCGCAGGCGACCGCTTCGAGCAGTTCAAACAGCTCGGCCGCGTCGAGGCTCTTGAGCAGGTAGCCGGCGGCCCCAAGCTGCACGGCTTCGTAGAGGTGCGCCTCGATCTCGGAGGCGGTGAGCATGACGACGGCGGTGCCGGGCTGGGACTGGCGCAGAAGGCGGGCGGCTTGCAGGCCGTCGAGGCCGGGCATGCTGATGTCCATGAGCACGAGGTTGGGTCGCAGGGCTTCGGCCAGCGCCAGCGCCTCCGGCCCGGTGTTGGCTTCGCCGACGACTTGCACTAGGTCGGGGCGCGTGCGCATCAGCCCGATCAGGCCCTGCCGGAACAAGCGATGGTCGTCGGCCACCAGGACGCGCATGGGCAGTGAGTACAACATAGTCGCTCCTAATTGGCCACGACGCGGGGCAGCCACGCTTCGAGCCGGGTGCCACCCCGGCCAGAGTCAACGGTGAGACCACCGCCGACGCTCTCGGCGCGCTCGCGCATGGTGTGCAGTCCGAAATGCCCCTGGCCGACAGCCTCCAGGGCGAAGCCGCGGCCGTCGTCAGCCACGGTTAGATGCAGGCGCTGGGGGGTGAGGTTCAGGCGCAGCGCCACGTGGCGGGCCTGGGCGTGCTTGCGGGCATTGGCGAGAGCTTCTTGGGCGATGCGCACGAGCTGCGCTTCGGCTAGCGGTGAGAGGCAGGGATCACCGGCGAAATCGCTGGAGAGCGAGGCGGCGATGCCGGTCTGCACTTCGAACTCGGCCACGTATTGGCGCAGGGCCGGAAGCAAACCCGCTTGCCCGGCCAGGGTGGTGCGCAGGCTGAGGATGTTCTCGCGCACGTCGGCTTGGGCTTCGTGAATGTGGGCGCGCGCTTGGGCCAGTTCGGCCAGCGCGGCGACGTCGTCGCCCCGCCGCACGAGGGCCTCGAGGGTCTGGGTTTGCAGGCTGAGGTAGCCAAGCACTTGCGACAGGCCGTCGTGCATTTCGCGGGCGATACGGCCGCGCTCCTCGACGACGGCTAGCGACTGCAGACGGGCGGCCATCAGGGCGTGCTCGAGGACGATGACGGTCTGGTCGGCCAGGTGTTCGAGGCCGGTCAGATCGGCCGGGCCAAACGGCGCGCCGCCGGCGCGGCTGACCCAGAGCACGCCCAGCGCTTGCCCATTGAGCTGCACCGGCACGAGACAGGCCGCGGCGACGGGGCCGCCCAACACCGGGCAGGGCCAATGCGGGACCTCGGGCGCGGGCAGCAGGCAGGGGCGGCCGCGACGGGCGACGGTTTCGAGCAGGTCATCGGCGAGGCGTTGGGCGGTAACGGCCGGCGGGGCGCCGGCCAGCACACTGCACTTCAGCTCAAGGCTAGAGCTATCGTCGGCCCACAGCGCCAGTGCGGCGGCGTCGGCGGCCAGCAGGCGCGCCGCCGCCCGGACGAGGTCGGGCAGGACGGTATCCACGGTGTCGAGGCCGGCGACGCGGCGATTAAGCTCGACCAGGGTGTTGGTCCAGGCTTCCGCGACGCGGCGCGCCTCCGCTTGGGCCAGGACGGCGGCCTGGTGGGCAGCTTCGCGGTCGGCCGACAGGCGAGCAAGGTGTTGGAGGCGTTCGGCCTCAAAAACGCCCATAGCGCGGATGACGAGCACGGTGACGGCCAGAGCCGAGGCGGCGCGCCACAGCTGAACGGGCAGGCCAGTGAGGGCGAGGGCCAGGTTGCCGTTGAGCCAGGGCGAGAGGCCGTAGGGCGCGGCCGGGACCAGCAAACCCGCTACGACGGCGTTGACGACAAAGGCGGCGGCGGCGCCCCACAGCAGCGGGCGGGCAGGCGCGAGGCCGAACTGGGGCAAGCGCCGCGCCTGCCGGCCAAAGCCGGCCGCGGCCAGCAAACAGCCAGGGCCGTAGAGGAGGTAGCGCGACCAGACGTCGGCGGCGAGGGCCAACGGCGGCTCGGTGAGGGCAACGATGAGGGCGTAGGCGACGACCAGCGCCGCAGGCACGACCAGCGCCATGGGCGCGAGCATGAGCCAATCGGGCAACGGGCCGGCTTCACTAAGAAGGCCGACACCGAAGCGCACGAGGAAGACGGCGGAGGCGGGCAGCAATACGCTGCGGATGACCACCAGGGGCGTCTCGGCGTCGGCGGGGAGGCCGGCGAGGCGCAGCATGTCGCACCATTCAACCAGGGCGTGCAGCAGGCCAAACCAGGCGAGTGAGGGCAGGTGGCGGCTGAGGGCCAGGGCGCTCGGGCGGCGCGCTTCGAGCAGCACGACCAGCCCGAGGCAGAAGAAAGCCAGACCGTAGAGGAAGAAGATGACGAGCATGCCGCACGCGGCGCGCTTGTCCGCCTAAGTTGAGCAAGCCGATCTGCTTGGCCGCCTGAGGCGGGCGCGCCGTGAGCATGGTAGCACGGCGGCAAGGGCCGGAATACTGCCGTTTGACCTCTCTTTTCCCCTCAAAAGGCATCACTGGGCGGGCGGCGCGGGTACCCAAACGGCGGCGTCTATGGGGCCGCCCAGCGAACCGAGGTCAACCGGGCTAAAGTCGGGGTAAGCGGCGGAATAAAGCTCGCCGTCGGCGGTGACCATGAGCAGGAGGCGGCTGCCACCCGGCCCCCACAGATGCCGGCTGATGTCGGTTGGCAGGACGGTTTGCCAGTCGCCGCCGGGGGTGCGGACCTCCAGACGGCCTTTACGGTCCTGGATGACGAGCCAGGCCTGGTCACCGGCGGCGGAGACAGCGCCGTAAAAAGAAGCGTCGTAGACGGGCGGGTCGAAGCGGGTCTGGCCGTCGGCGGAGTAGAGGGCTTCGGGGTAGGCCTGGAACACGCGGCTTTCGGGCAGCCAGGCGACCTCGTAAGCGCGCTGGGTGTCGAGTTGGGTGGGCGTCGTTTGGCCGGGGAGGAGAAGGAATGTGCCTTCGCCGACCGAGTCGGCGCAGCCGGCGGCGCCGGAGAAGAGGAGGGCGCCGTTCTCCGGCGAGCGGGCGGCCGAAAAGTAGAAGCTGCCCGGCAGGATGGGCGTTTCGGCGCCGGTGGTGACCTCCACCGAACGCAAGTCGCGGGCGAAGCACTCGTCGTCGCTGTCGTAGATCAGGTAGTGGGCGGCGTCGGTCCAACCGAGGTTGTGCGGCACGACTCCGGCGGGCCGAGGCTGGTCCAACAGCGCGCCATCGCTGAGGCGCACGGCCCAGACGCCGTCGAGGTGGTTGGCTGGGCCTAGGGCGCCGCCGAGCGGCTCAACCCAACTGACGCCGGCCTGAAGGAGGTATTGGCCGTCGGGCGACCAGGAGGGCAGCACGGCCTGCGAGGGGCCGTCGGTCATTTGGGCGATAGCAGCGGTGGCGGTGTCGTAGAGGTACAGATCGGCGGTGGGACCATCTATGACGCCGATGAAGGCGAGCAAGCGGCCGGTGCCGGGCTGCCAGGCGAGGCTGGGGTAATCGCGCACGGCGTACTTGGCGAAGGCGGCAGGACTGGCGGGGTTTTGCAGTTCTGCGTCGCTGGTGAAGTCGCTGAGGTGCGCGAGGGTGCGGGCCTCGCCGCTGGGCACGGCGACGAGGACGAGATCGAGGCCGGCGGGGGAGGCGACGACGAGGGCCAGTTGGTCGCCGGCGGGCGAGAGCGAGGCGCGCAGGTCGCTCTCGATGGCCGTCTCGGCTTCGGCGGAGGCGGCATAGAGCTGGGTGGGGAAGCTGCCATCGGGGTTGGTAAGCCAGATGGCGTGGCGGTTTTGGAATAGGACGTAGGGCGGAGCCGGGTTGAGGCGGGTGGGCGCGGGCGAGGCGGGGGGCGCGGCGATGGTGACGGTGGGGACAGCGGTGGACGATTCACCGGGCGTGGCAGTGGCCGCGGCGGGCTGCGCCGTGGGCGGACGCTCGGTGATGGTGGCCGCGGGCGCGGCAGGCGTGGCGGGGGGCGGCGGCGTGGGCGCAGCGGGCGCTGCGAAGAAGGCGCAGGCGAGGCTGAGGAGCAGGACGCTGGGCAGGAGCGGCGAAGGGCGGCGTGCCATGGTGACCTCCGGCAAGCGAGCGAGGGCGGGCGCCGGGCAGCGGCGTGTGAGCGTAGTGTGACGATTATTCGCCTGGCGCGCAAGGGGGAGAAACGGACCGGAGGCGCGGTTTCTTAGAGGTGGGCAAACGGTGCGCCGATGGGGGACAAACGCGGCCGGGGCTGGGTCAGCGCAGACACTGACCCGGCCCCGGCGGTGCGACAGGGAAGCCGGTGACGCGACCGGCGCAAGGCTCGGCGGCTACTTGAGGCCGAACATTTGCTCCTTGAGGTCAAGGTAGTAGAGGTAGTCGTCTTGTTTGACGTTGGGCGGGCAGCGGTGGTCGCAGAAGGGGATGAAGCCGCCGCGCTCGACGAGCGGCACCAGGGTATCCATGTAGGCGCGGATGGCGTCGCGGCCGGCGCCGAGGGCCATCTTGTCAACACCGCCCATAATGCGCAGCTCCTGACCATAGTCGCGGAACAGCTCGGCGGGGTGCGCGCAGCCGTTCACCTCGAAGGGGAACAGGCAGTTGACGCCGCCTTCGAGGAAGCCGGGCAGGATGGGGCGCACGTCGCCGTCGCAGTCAATCCACCAGATGTCAATGCCGTGGGCGGCGAGCTTCTGATGGATGCGTTTGTAACGCGGCACGACGACGTTGTTGAAGAATTTGACCGAGACGAGCGGGCCGCCCTTGTAGCAGATGTCTTCCCAGCCCGCGGCGTAGTCGAACTGGAAGTGGGGGAGCACCTGGTCGAGGAACTTCTCCACGAGTTGGCAGGAGGTCTCGATCATGTCTTCGACCATGTCGGGGTAGTCGTAGATGGCGTAGGACAGGCCTTCAAAGGTCAGCAGGTCGCGTATCTTGCCGATCATGGAGCCGCACCACACGCCCAACGGGTAAGCGCGGTCGGCGGGGTGTTCGAGCTTGAGCGGTTCAACGTTGACGGTGCGGACCGGGTGGTCGAGGGCGAAGCGCTCGGCCTTGACGTTGGCCCACTCACGGGGGTTGGTGATGGACGAGCCGAGGTAGTGCGGGATGGTGTCGTGGTCGTCGAGCGGTACTTCGGCGAGCAAGCCGTCGGAGTTGATGCGAATCTCGGTCGTTTCGCGGGTTTCAATGACGCGTTCTTCAAACAGGGGGCACAGCCAGATCTCACCCTCGACACGCGGAATGAGATCGAAGTTGAGGAAGATATCGGCTTCGTCGTTGGTGGTGATGCCGTTCTCGGCGAACATGGGCCAGAGGGTGAAGTTCTCGTCCCAATAGCCAAACTCCATGTTGAAGCAGCGGTCTACCGACTGGTAGTGCATTTGCCGGTTGAAGCGCTCTCGGTCGGTCAGGGCGCCCTTCCAGCGCGGGCGAAAAGGCTTGATGCCTTTCAGGCGCGGGTCGGGGACGGTGCGCGGGGTCACGGGAGCCTGAACGGTGCGGGTGGTCATGGGGCAGGTCCTTTCGCGGCGGAGGCCTAGACGCCGATAAGCTCGCGGGCGCGGGCAGCGGCCAAGGCGGCATCGGAGGCATAGCCATCCGCGCCGATCTGCGCGGCGAACTCCGGCGTGACGGCCGCGCCGCCGACGAGCACCCTGACGGGCCGCTCAAATTCGGCCTTTTTGACGGCGGTGATGACGCCCTTCATGTTGGTCATGGTGGTGGTGAGCAGGGCGGAGAGGGCGACGAGGTCGGCGCCCTTTTCGCGGGCGGCAGCGACGAACTTGTCGGGGCGGACATCCACGCCGAGGTCGGTGACCTGGAAACCGGCGCCTTCGAGCATGACCGAGACCAGGTTCTTGCCAATGTCGTGCAGATCGCCCTGAACCGTGCCGATGACGACCTTGCCAACGGGCTTGACGTCTTGCACAGTAAGGGCCGGGCGCAAGCGGGCGAGGCCGGCTTTCATGGCGCGGGCGCTGACCATCATGTCGCCGACGAAGTAGGTGCCGCACTCGAAGCGCCGCCCAACTTCGGCCATGCCGGCGACGAGGCCATCGCCCAGAATGGTATCGGCGGGCAGGCCGGCGGCGAGGGCCTCGCCCACCAGCCGGTCGGCGGCGTTCTGGTCGCCCGCGACGATGGCCTCGTAAATTTCCTGCGTGACGGTCATGGGTAGCCTCCGGCCCGGGAGCGGTTCCGGGCACGGCCAGCCGCCGCTCAGCCTGGCTGAGGCGAGGCGCCTGGCCCTAGGGGGAATGCAACGGAAATATCCGCAACAGAATACGCCGAAGACCGCGCAAGACTTAGTGATGAAAGGCGGGCCAAATGGGTGACATTCGGCAGGATGGCCCGCCAACCAGGCCCGGCGCGGGCGGAGGACGGGGTTGCGGCTGGGCGGCGGGCCGGAAGAGCGGCGGGCTGGGTACCGAAACAGGCGAGGCAGCGGCGGAGGCCAGGCCGCGCCAGCCAGACGGGGCTAGGCGGCGGGGCGAGTGAAGACGTAGACGGGGCTGTGGGCGGCCTGGAGGGCAAAGCCATGGTCGCGGACCAGGGCGGCTTGCATACGCGCAGGGGTCCACAGGTCGCCGGCGTTCTCGACAGTGTGGCACTCGATCAGGAGGAACTGCACGCTCTGCAGGGCCGCGGCGTCATGGAGGATCAGGCCCAGCTCGGCGCCCTCAATGTCGGCGATCAGGGCGATCTGGTGGAGGCCACAGCGGGCCAGGAGGCCGCTCAGGGTGGTGGCCGCGACGGCGACGCCGGCGGGACCGAGGCGAGAGTTCGTGTGAACGGGCGAGATGTCTAGGTGGACGGTGGGGGCGCCGCTGTAGTCTACGGCCAGGTTCAAGATGGTGAGGTCGCAGCTGGGGGCGTTGGTGGCAAGGGTGGCTCGCAGCAGCGGTAGAAGGCGCGGGTTGGCTTCAACCGCTACCAGGCGACGACCGGGCAGTAGGCGCCGGGCGGCGTGAGCGGTGATGACGCCGATGCTGGCCCCCAACTCCACAATATCGAGGTCGCGGGGCAGGCGCTCACGGGCGAAGCGCAGTTCGGGCACTTCGTAGCGGCGCAGGAACATGCGCGACACAGTCACGGGGTCAATATGGGGCGAGTTGGTGTCCACCACGCAGTCGCCAACGCGCAGCCGGTGCCGCAGGGCCAGGCCAACCAGGCGCCCCAGGACGGGGTAGCAAGCCCGCGACAGGTGGCCGCGGAGTTGGGTCACCAGGCTGGGGGGAGACATGGCGCCCTCAGGTGCTGCCGGGGCGCAGCAGGCCGCGCAGGCGGTAGGCTTCGGCGGCCTCACGCACCAGGCGGGCGCAGGCGGGGGCGTGGTAGTCGGCCTCGAGGCCGGCGGCCAGGGTTTCCAGGTCGGCGGCGGTGGAGCGGCCGGGGCGCAGCTGACTGTACATCTTGAGGACCTCGGCGTTGGGCACGGCGGTCAGCTCGGCGGCGCGGGTGAGGTTCTCAGCCAGGAGGGGATAGCCGCCGGCACGGGCCACCTGGGCCTGAGCGCGCAGGGTATCGGCGCTGATCTGCAAGTCGGCCATGGTCAACTCGCCGCAGGCGGCGGCCTCGGCGGTGATGGCGGCGAGGGGGCGGCCGCTGGCAGGGCGCAGTTGGTCGTGGACGTGATCGAAAAGCGGGTAGCGCGGGTCAACGGCGCTCATAGGTCAGGCTCCCAATCAAAGCGCAGCTCCATCGGCGGCAGAGGCCGCACCATTTCGGTTTCGCGGCGGTGGAGCAGCGTGGTCTTGACGATCAACTTAAGGCGCGCCCAGTTATCCACCTGGACGGGCACCGGCGTGGTGACGCGGCCGAGGGCGTAGCGCGCGGCATTGCGGCCAATGGCCTGGTAGGTTTCCAGGGTGAGGCTAGGCGACTGAGGGAACAGTTCCAGGTTGTTGAGACGCGGCAGGCCCTTCTGGTGGATGATGGTAGTGCCGCGAGACTGGAGGCCGACTGCGATGCCTGAGCCGCTGAGCCAGGCGCCGATCTGGCCGATGGCGGCGCAGTCGGAACTTTGGTAGACCTTGATGACGCGGCCGATAAGGCCCTCGCCGGCGATGCCGGTGAGGAGGGCGGCCAGCACGTCTTCGTGGTTGAGACCGTTGATGGTGCGGGTAAGCTCGACGCCGAAGGCCGGGCCAACGGCCACCACGACTTCGGGCGCGCTGCCAACGGCGGCCGGGCCGACCTCGGCCAAGGTGGCGAGCGGCGCGCCGACCTGATCGGCAATGAAATCACGCGGCGACTTAACCTGCGGCAGGGCCTGGACGGACTCCCAGCGCTGACCGCCAAGGCGGTAGCCGGTGCCGGGGCCGGTGTAGTCGTTGGGGTCGTTGATGGCCGAACGGACGCGGAAGCCCGCGTCGAAGATGGCGGCGGGCTGGAGGTAATCACCGGCGACGCGCTGGCGGCCCATCTCCAGCAGGTTGGCGGCCACCTCGGTGAAGCCACGGCGCTGGAGCGCGCCGACGACGGCCAGGATGGTCTGCTGGCCGCGCAGGAAGCGGTTGGCGGCGGCCAGATCGGAGACGACATCGCGGGCGGGCATGTCTTCGCTGCCGTGGGCGGTGACGGCGGCGGCGATTTCCGCGTCGGTGATGGGCGGGAAGCCCAGCTCAGCGTAGATGGCCTGGATGGCGCGGGCGGCCTGCTCGCGGATGGCGAGCGCCTGGGCCTCGGTGATGGGCCGCGTGCCGCCGTCGATCTGCATGTCGCGCTGGAGGACGGAGTAGTCGTCGAAGTCGTCGGCGTCGAAGTTGCCGCCGCCAAACAGGTTGTCGCGCTTGGGCACGGCGCTGTAGCCGGAGAAGATGAAGTCGGTGCCGGGGATGAACTGGAGCATGAGCTTGGCGGTCTTGCGGATGGCGGAGTGGGAGGCCAGCGCGTCGTTGCCGGAGGCGACCTCCAGCCCCAGCATGGCGGCGAGCAGGTTCTCGGCCAGCACGGCGCGCACGCCGCCGGGGAGCGACTCGGGCAGCGCAATGCAAGAGATGGAGCCGTTCTGCACGCCCTGACTGCCCGCGCCGCGGGTGACGGCCAGACAACGTGCCTCCAGGTAGAGCATGGAGCAGCCCTCGGCGTGGCCCATGAGAGCTTCGGAGCCGGTGCCGGAGGTGAAGCGCACCTTGACGCCGCGCGAGGCGTAGGCCGCGCCGAGGAAGGCCTTGGACCAGGGCGTGTCGTCGCCGTCCACGAAGGCGCCCTCGGTGCCGTAGACCGAAAGGGTTTCGGCGTAGGTGGTGAGGCCAAGCATGGCGAGTTGGAGGCCAAGCGACTCTTCGACCGAGCACTGCGTGAGCACCCCACCCCGCCCGGTTTGGCTGCCGACCAGGATGGCGAGGGCGTTGAAGGGCGCGTAGCGGGCGACGCCGACGGTGGTTTCGATTTCGGCGAAGCCGCGCAGGGCGGCCTCGGCGGCGTCGGCAGCCAAAAGCGCCGGATGCTCGCGTTTGTTGGTGACATGGGCCTGGTTGGCCGGCATGCGGCGGGCGCGCATCTTGGCCAGGGCCATCATCATCTCGAGCACGCTCATCTGGCGCACGATGTCCACCAGCTTGGCAGGGGTGCAACCGGCGGCCAGCCGCAGGATTTCGGCGCGAGGGGTGTCGAGGTCCACCAGCTTGCGGGCGAAGGCGAGCGAGGGGAGCGCCATGGCTTGCTCAGCGCTGGTCAGGTCTAGGCCGTGCGCGGCGATGAAGAGGTCGAGGGCGTCAAAATCGGCGCGGGCGCGGCCATCAAGCTCGACGACCTGGCCGTTGGCGAGGCGCAGGCTGGGAGGCGGGTCGTTGGGGCCGTCGGCGACAATCAGGCCGGCTTCGGGCCAAGGCTCGACGAAGGTTTCGCGGTTGATCTCGCGCTGGGCGAGGCTCTGAAAGCGGTGAGACGTGGGCATGGGGCGATTTAGGGCCGAAGGGCGAGTGAGTGGGGGCGATTATACACGGCGGAAGGTGCAGGAGGGCGGAGGGGATTTTTGCCACGAATGAACATGAATGGGGCGACGAATGCGCCCGAAAGAGGGATGGAAGCGGGAGGCAGCCGAGGTGCGCGGCGGGCGGCGGGCGTACTCGCGGAGGGCCTCCGAGGGCCGGGGCGAGCGGCCGTTGCTAGGTGTAGCGTTTGCGGACTTCGGCGCTGAGGAAGTCCATGGACCAGACGACGGCGATGATGGCCCACAGGGCGGTGCCGGCCTTGTTGTTCTGGGAGGTGTTGATCATCTGCGAGAGGTAGTAGCCGATGCCACCGCCGCCGACGTAGCCGATGATGGTGCTGATGCGGACGTTGATGTCCCAGTGGTAGATGGTGTACGAGAGGAAGTCGGGGATGATCTGCGGGACGATGCCGAACAGCACGACTTGCAGGCCGTTGGCGCCGGTGGCGGTGAGGGCCTCGACCGGGCCGGGGTCAATGTTCTCGACGGCCTCGGAGTAGAGCTTGCCGAGCGAGGCGATGGTGACCAGCGTGAGCGCCATGGCTCCGGCGAAAGGCCCAAAGCCTACCCAGAAGGCGAAGAGGGTGGCCATGATGATCGGCTCGTAGGAGCGGAAGACGCTGAACAGGGTGCGGGTGACGTAGTAGACGGCCGTGGGCAGCGGGCGGCGGCTCATGACGTTGCGGGCGGCCAGGAAGCTGAGCGGGGCGGCCACGACGACGGCGAACAGTGTGGCCAGCAGCGCCATGAAGAGCGTGACGATCATGGCGTCGAGCACTTCAAAGACGGTGACGCTGGGTTGGAGGCCGCCGACCGGCACCTGCAGTTCGACCTCCAGTTTGCTGGGCACGCCGTCCTTGGTAGCGACGATGGGCCGGGCCTCAAACTCGGCGGAGAAGTAGCCGTCGGCGTCGGTGGAGATGAAGGAGCCGGGATAGTATTGGCCGCTGGGCAGCCGCCAGCGCAACTGCAATTCGGTGTTGGGCGGGAGGTCGAAGCCTTCGACAGTGAACTTCTCGCGCAGCTCGGCGCAGGGCACGGCCGACACCAGGCGCGGGCCGCTGGCGGCGGGGGCCTCCGGCTCAGCCGAGCCGCACGGCACGGGCAGGACGAGTTGCAGCGTGACGGGCTGGATTTGGCGCGCGGCGAGGTCGGGCGTTAGGAAGGCGCGGAGCAGCGGCCAGCCCTTGGGGAAGGAGGTGAACAGCCGACCGAAGTCAACTTCGGCGCCGCGCCAGCCGATGACGTAGGCGGCGACGAGGGCTAGCAGGAGCAGGCTGTTGCGCAGCCAGCGGCGCAGCAGGGCGGGGTCGCGCGGGCGGGGGTCGGGTTGGGCGGTCATGGGCGTTTAGTAGAGCCGCGCCCGCACGCGCGCGCTGACGAAATCCATGACCATGACGACCACCAGGATCGCCAGGAAGGTGGCGCTGACGGCGCGGAAGTCGCCCAGGTTGATCCACTGCACCAGGAAGAAGCCGATGCCGCCGCCGCCCACGAAGCCAATGATGGTGGAGGCGCGCACGTTGATATCCCAGCGGTAGATGGTGAAGGCCGTGAAGGGCGGGACGATCTGCGGCACGACGCCGTAGCGCACGACCTGGAGCCAGGTGGCGCCGGTGGCCTGCATGGCCTCGATGGGGCCGGGGTCAATGCCTTCGATGACCTCCGAGTAGAGCTTGGCCAGGGCGGCAATGGTGTGCACGGTGAGGGCCAACATGCCCGCAAACGGCCCCAGGCCGACGATGACGACGAAAATGATAGCGATGATGAGCGACTCGATGGAGCGCACGATGTTGAGCAGGGTGCGCACGAGGACGTAAACGGCCAGGGTCAGCGGGTTGGCGCTCATCAGGTTGCGGGCGGCGAGGAAGCTGACAGGGATGGCCAACAGCGCGCCGAAGGTGGTGGCCATGAGGGCCAGCGTGATGGTCTGGTAAATGCCGAGGAGCACGAAACGGCCGTTGGTGGACAGCTCCCAGCCGCCCAGAGCGCGCTCCTGCCGAATGTAGAGGCGCTGGCCCTGGGGGAAGTTAGGATCAATGCCCGGCGGGATGGCGTTGGGCACGGTGAACTCGGTGGTGAAGCTGCCCGCGGCGTCGGCCATGATGGACTCGCCTTCGGGCGCCTGGGCGGTGCGCAGCGGGAAGAAATCGCCGATGGGGCTTTGCCAGACAAGGTTGGCGCGGGTGGCGGGCCAGAACCCAGACCCGGTGACGGTGACGGTATCGCCGACGCTGGCGCAGCCCACCGACAACTGCAGCGCCAGGCTGCCTTGCGCGTCTTGGCCCGCGGGAGGAGTAGGCCCACAGGGCACCTCGATATTCACCCAGCCTTCCAGCTTTTCGGTGTGCGCCTGGATAAAGTCGGGGCGCAGCATCGGCCGGAGGATGAGGAGCATCCGGTCGCTGTGCTGAGTAAGCTGCGTGAGGTCAATTTGGGTCGCCTGCCAGCCGATGGCAAGGAACATGGCGCAGGCGGTGAGGGCGGGCACCCAGGTGTAGCGCTGGGCGGCGGGCGCGGCGGCGTCCCAGATGTTCCACAGCCAGACCACGGCGGCCGCGAGCAGCCACAGCCAGTAGCGCGGGTCGCCCTTGAGTGGGATGACGGAGAGGGCGGGCAACTGCGGCGTAACGGCCCAGACGACCAGGCCGACCATGACCAGCAGGAGGCCCAAGAGCGCCAGGCCCCGGCCGCGGCGGCCCGAGAGGAACTGGCCCAGCCCCGGCACAACGGCGGAGGCCAGGCCCAACAGCCAGGAAGGGTGCGGAGCAGTGGTCATCGTCAGGCGGACAGCGCCGGCTTAGGCCGCCAACCCGGCGTGCACTTCGACGGCTTCTTCGCCGTAGATGGCCTTGAACTTGGCGCGGTCAATTTCTTGCGGCAAGCCGCTGAAAACGACCTCGCCGCCCTTGAGGGCGATGACGCGGGTGGCATAGCGATGCACCAAATCTAAGAAGTGCAGGCTGCAAATGATGGTCATCTTTTCGTCACGATTGAGTTGTTCGAGATATTGCAGGATGCTGTGGGAGAGGACTGGGTCGAGCGAGGCCACCGGCTCGTCGGCGAGGATGAGGCGCGGTTCCTGCATGAGGGCGCGGGCGATGCCGACGCGCTGCTGCTGGCCGCCGGAGAGAGCGTCGGCGCGGGCCTGGGCCTTGTCGGCAATGCCGACGCGCTCCAGGGCGCGCAGGGCGCGCTGGCGATCGGCGGCGGGCCACAGGCCGAGCAGGCTGGGCAGCGTGGCGGTGTAGCCCAAGCGCCCGGCGAGCACATTGGTGAGCACGCTGGAGCGCTTGACGAGGTTGAATTGCTGAAAGACCATGCCGATGTGGCGGCGCTGGCGGCGTAGCTCGGCGCCGGAGGCGGCAGTGACATCCACACCGTCGAGGATGACTTTGCCCTGGGTGGGTTCGATCAGCCGATTGATGCAGCGCAGCAGGGTGGATTTGCCGGAGCCGGACAGTCCGATGACAACGAGGAACTCGCCTTCGTCCACGCGGAAGCTGACATCGCGCAGGGCGACGGTGCCGTTGGGGTAAACCTTGTGCAGATGTTGAACTTCGAGCACACCCACCTCCGGACGGCGCGCACGGGGCGCGCAGGGGCGCGCGGCCGGTCGGCCGCGCGCCCCCAGAGTAACCGAAAAGAGCTTATTTCACCAGCGTGGCGATGTCTATGCCTGACGCGGCGAGCAGCACGCGGAAGTCGTCGAAGAACGTATCGTCAACGGACTGGAGGCCGTCAATGGAGTAGAGCGTCTTCATGGCGGCGGCGCCTTCCTCGGACTTGGAGACCTTCTCGAAGGCGGCGGCCAGGGTGGCGCGCAGATCTTCGGGCACGTCGAAGGCGAAGGCGACGGTGTCGTTGGGGATGATGTTCTCCGTCTGATAAACGACGACGACCTTGTCATTCACATCCGGCAGGTCGGTCTGGATGGCGCTGTTCGTGCGGGCGTCCACGAAGGTGGCGCCGAAGTCGCAGATGCCGCCGGCGTAAACGGCGCGCACGACGGTCGGGTGCCCCTGCACGAACGCGGCCGTCTTGGTCTTAACGCCTTCCTGGGCCAAGAGCGAGGCGGGGATGACGTAGCCTGAGGCCGACAGCGGGTCGGTCCAGCAGGGCTTCTTGTCGGCGAACTGCTTCAGGGCTTCGAGCGTGGTGCCGGGGGTGAAGACGCCACTGGCGCCGATGAACTGGGTGGCGTAGTGGTCGAGGCCGTTGCGCAGGGTGATGAAGGCCACATCGGCGCAGGGCACGTCGTTGCCGGCGGCATCCTTGGTCATGGTCTGCTGCGCCACCAGGTAGGCGAAGGGCGGCAGCCAGCCGATCTGGCCGTTGCCGGAGCACATGGCCTGGATCATGGCCTGGTAGTTGGTGGGCACGACAGCCTGGATGGTCAGGCCGGTCTCGGCCGACAGCAGTTCGGCGATGGTGTTGCCGCTGGCGATGAGGGTGTCGCTGGTAGCCGAGGGCGCGATGGCCATGATGATCGGCTTGTCGGGCGAGCCGAGGGCGACGGTGGTGGCGGTCGGCTCGGGCACGTCGGTGGGCACGTCGGTCGGCGGCACGTCGGTGGGGGCCGTGGTGGGGGCCTCGGTCGGGGGCGCTTCGGTCGCGACAGCCTCAGTGGGGGCCGGGGCGCTTGTGGGGGTGGATGTGGCGGCCGGGGTGCAGGCCCCAAGCATCAGCGCGGCGAGAGCCAGAGCGGCAAACAGCCGATGTGGCAAGTTGGAATGGCGTTTCATAAGCGTCTCTAATCTCCTTGGTGGTTTACGACAATGGATACTGGGTCGTGCCGCAGTACAAGCTCAATGCGAGTGGTCTCACCTCCTATGTCTGCCGACCGAGCGCCGGTGCGTGGCGCGTCCGTCAGGACCGGAGACAGTCCGATGATAATTCGGTTTGCGAAGCAAATCAACCCCAGCGCGGCAACTTTCAGCCGGGCAAATCTGCCCGATTCGCCGAAAACTTCGAAAAATTGGCCGGATTTCAGCTGCGGGATGGACTAAACAGAAGATACAGGTTTCACCCGAAGCGCATGGGCGGACCTGGCTGGCGGGCTGTGGGGGCTGTGGGGGCGGTGGCCGAGGGACAAACCCAGCGACGGACAAGGTCGGTAGCGCCGAGCCAATAAACGATCCCTAAACGATGTCTTGGTAAGCTGGCAGCCATATCACCTAGCAACTCAGTGCCGCCAACGATGCCCGACCGACCTTTGCGTTACCACACTTTTTTGCTCAGTCTGTGGGAGGAGCCGGGGAGCGAATCCGGCTGGCGCGGCAGCCTGCAAAACCCACACACCGGCGAGCGCTTTGGGTTCCGCGCTATCGCGGAGCTTCCGGCCTTTCTGCGCGCCTGGATTCAGACACACCCAGAGGAGAAGCCGATGCGGGATTAGAAGCTTGCCGACGCGCCAGGCCGGCCACGCGCTGTTACCGACACGACTCGCACACGACCGATCAAGGAGCCAACTATGAACGATCAAACTGTCTTGCGCTTGGGCAGCATCGCCGCTGTCGCAGGTCTATTGCTGAGTATCGGCGGCTTCTTCTCAATGACGATCGTTGCCGTGGGAGCACTGGTCCTCGCGGTCGCCGTCTTCGCTTTCTATCGCCTCTACCGCCAGGCGGCGCCAGGTCTGAGCCTGGTCGGCGCGATCATCGGCATCGGCGGAGCTGTCGTCATGGCCATCAGCGTAATCGCCTCCAATGGGCAGAGCAACATGGTGGTGAGCATAGCGACGTGGACGGTGTACTTCCTGCCGCCACTCGTGTTCGGGTACTTGGCCTATCAGCACCCAGAGGCCGGATTGCCGCGCCTGCTGGGGATCATCGGCATGGTCGGCGGCGTGTTTGGACTGCTGAACACGATCCTGGTGATGATTGGCGGCGGCGATTATGCCAACCCCAATAATCCGGCCCTGTCTCCGTATATCCTGGGCACCTACTACCTGGGCATGTTGCCCGTGCTGGTCTGGATGGTGTGGAGCGCCATCGCGCTGATGCGGTTGAGCGCGGCCCCGCAGCGCCAGCCGCCGTAGCGCCAAGCGCTATCGGCCCCAAGAATCGGCCGCCGCCCTGGCCGGGTTGGAGTTCCGACCCGACCAGGGGGCGAGGTCAGCGCCGTGGTTGGCGAGGGGGCAGCCTCAGGCGGTTTCGAGCGCGCTCAGCGCGGCGAGGCCCACCGGCCTGAGAGCAAACGGGCGGCCGGCGTCGAGCAGCACGCCCCACACATAGGCAGCCAGCGAGCGCGCGCCGTAGAGCGTGAAGCAAGGCAAGCCGGGGTTTTGATCGCGGCGGACGATGAGCTGCCGAGTCTTGGCCACGCTCGACTGGCGCGCACCGGGGCTGGGAAAGGCGGCGGGGCTGAAATCGAGGCCACACACACGGGTCAAGACCTCCAGCGCGCGCGGACCGGCCAGCGCGATGGCGGCCAGGCCGTGGGTCACGTCGGTCACGGTGACCAGATCGGGCCGCGCGGCGGCGGCAGACGCCAGGCGAGCGGCGGTTGCCAGGTCGGCGGTAGGCGGCAGGCTAAGGAAATACAGGTCTGGCCGTAGGCAGTAGAGGTCACCGGCGGGCAGCCGCGCGTGACCACCCACGGTTGCCGGCGCGCCCCCCAAGGTATCGGCCAGGAGCGCGGCAGCCGCCTGCCCTTCGATTTGGATTTTGCCCAGCGGACTTAGGTCACCCAAGCCGACATCGGCGCGCAAGGCCGCCATTTCAGCCGCCGGGTCGCCATAGTCGTTGGGACAGCGCCAGCCGGCTACGTCGAGCCAGCGCGCGCCCAGTTTTTCGGCGGAGGCATGCAGGGGGCTAAACTTCACGAAGGTGGTCGCCAGGTTCGTCATGGTCACATCCGCAGCCGCAAGCCATCGGGATCGTAGAAGGGGCCGGGATGGACACGCCCCTCGGCCAGACCGGCGCCATTGAGCAACCGGATGCTAAAGGGCGCGCCGGGCTGGGCCGCCAGGGCCGCCGGCAGCCAACACAGTCCGATGCTCGCATTGAGGGTGGGACTGAAGCGCGAGGAGGTGATCCAGCCGATGATGGTCAGACGGCCATCGGGGCCGGGCGAGACGATTTGCAGCCCTTCCTCGGGCACCAGGGAGGCAGCGCCCCCCCCGGGGGGAGAGGCCAGCGTAAAGCCCACCAGCTTCTGTTGGGGGCCTTCGGCCGATACGCGGGTCAGGCTGCGGCGGCCCAAGAAGTCGGGTTTCTCCAGCTTGACCAACCAAGCCAGGTCAGCGGCCAGCGGGTCAGTGACAGCGTCGGTGTCCTGGCCAATGATGAGGTGACCTTTCTCCAGGCGCAGCACCCGCTGGGCCTCCAAGCCAAAGGGCTGAATGCCCTGCGGCCGGCCGGCGTCAAGCAGCGCATCCCACACGCGCTGGGCACAGCCGGCCGGCGCGTGAATTTCGTAAGATAGCTCGCCGGTGAAGCCGATGCGCATGAGGCGGCAGGGCACACCGGCCACCTCCGCATCGCGAGTGTGCATGTAGGGAAAGGCCTCATTGGACACATCCAGCGCCGTGAGCTGCGCCAGCACGGTTCGCGACTGCGGTCCGGCCAGGTTGATGGCGGCGTTTACTTCGGTCAGGTCGGTAATGTGGACGCCGGCGCCCCAGCCCGATTGCGCCCACCACTGGATCCACTCAAAGATAGCGCCGGCGCCTGAGCTGGTGGTGGTCAGATACCACTCTTGCGGGCCGGTGTGCGCGCAGACCCCATCGTCGAGCACCACGCCTTCGTCGTTGCACATCACGCCATAGCGCACGCGACCGACCGCCAGCTTCTGAAACTGATTGACATACAGACGATCGAGCAGCGCCGGCACGCCCGGCCCCGTCAGACGCAGTTTGCCCAACGTGCTCACGTCTATGAGGCCAACCGACTGGCGCACGGCGCGCACTTCGAGGAGCGGGTCGCCATAGCGTTCGGGGCGCAGCCAAGCGCCGGCCACGGTCAGGCGGGCTTGATGAGCCGTGTGCCACGCGTGCAGCGGGCTGACCTGCACCGGTTCCATGGGCAGGCCGGCCAGCGCGCGCAGGCTGACCGGCGCGGTGGGCGGGCGCAGTGTGGTCAGGCCGGTCTCCGGGACGCTCCAGCCGTTGGCGCGGGCGCAGAGGTGCACACTATTGACGGCGCACAGCTTGCCCTGGCACGGCCCCATGCCGACCGTGCTGTAACGCTTGAGCAATTCGAGGCTGTTGAAGCCTTCCGCCACCGAGGCGCGGATGTCTTTGTCGGTGACATCTTCGCAGAAACAGACCATGCGTTTGTCGCGACCCTGGCCGGGCGCCTCCACGCGCGACGAGGTACGCACTGGCTCAGCGGCCTTCTGGCCGGCCAGGTCGAGCAGCGCGGCCTGGTCGGCCAGAGGGCCATGCCCCACGAAGGCCGCAGCGTTCTCACCGGCCAGGCGGCCCTCGGCGACCTGCTGGGGGGCCGGGTGTGTGCCGGCGGCGCGGCCGGCCACAAAGATGCCCGGCGGCAGGTCGGAGGCGCGCAGTTCGCCGCGGGCTTCATCGAATTGGAGTTTGGCGCCGGCCTGGTAGGCCAATTCGGCGGCCGGCGCCCAGGCTACGCTGATGAGGATCAGATCACAGACGAGCGACTGCCCGGCGGCCTCGCCGCTAACCGGCACGACGCGCCCGCCCGTGACCCAATTCGAGCCGTGCGCGGCGGCGAGGGTGTGTTCCCAATACACCGGCGCCTGGCCAGAAAGGGTGTCGCGCAGCGGGCTGGCGCAGGCCGCGCGGGCGCGCTCGTCCACGATGGCGGCCAGGCTCGCGCCGGCCGCCAGCAGATCAGCCGCTATGGCCCAACCATCGTCGTTGGCGGTGACGATCAGGACGCGGCGGCCGGGCAGGACGCCATAGAGCTTCAACAGGCGCTGGGCGGCCCCCGCCAGCATCACGCCCGGCAGGTCGTTGTGATCGAAAACCAGCGGCTGCTCGTAAGCGCCGGTGGCCACCACCAGAGCACGAGCGCGGATCTTGATGAGGTGTTCCTGCTGCTGGGCGGCCAGCCAGTTGTCTTCGTACCACCCAGTGACCTGGCAATCGGTGAGCACAGTGAGGTTGGCTTGCGCGGACACCGCGGCGCGCAGTTCGGCTAACAGGCCGGGCGCATCACCAAACCGCAGGTGCCCGCCTAACTGAGGGTTGGCATCGCACAACAGCACATTGGCCCCGCGTTGGGCCGCAGCCAGGGCGGCGCTCAGGCCCGCCGGCCCGCCGCCGGCCACCACCACGTCGGCGTAACGGAACTGCTTGGCGTGGTCGTTGCCGACCTGGGCGCCGGGAGGCACAGCGGGCTGGGCCGTCGTGTTGAGGCTGCCCAAGCCCGCGGCGCGGCGCAAGATTTTTTCGTACACGGGCCACAGCGCACGCGGATGGATGAAGGTCTTGTAGTAGAAGCCAACGGGCAGAAAGCGGCTGCCTAGTTCGGCCAGGTGCATCAGGTCGAAGTCGAGGGAGGGCCAGGCGTTCTGGTGCTTGACGACCAGGCCAGGCTCGGCGGCGCGGGTGCAGGCGCGCACGTTCGGCTCAGCGGCGCCGTCCGGCCCGGTGACCTGCACCAGGCAATTGGGGCAGTGCCCGGCGCAGCACAACAGGCCGCGGGGGCGGTGATACTTGAACGAGCGACTGAAAACCCGCACACCGCCGGCGGCCAGCGCGGAGGCTAACGTATCGCCCGGGTGAGCGGGGTAAGCTCGGCCATCGAACGTGATCGAGAAGGTCTGCGAGCGGTCAATGACTTCACCGGGCTGGGCGGCGACGCGTTGGCTGCCAACGGTGGAGTCGCCGGCGTTCACCCGTTCAGTGGCTGTCACGTGTTTCTCCAGTTTGGGTCTTCGGCTGCCAACGATAGGTCTGCAAGATCTCGTTGGTGCTGTTGTGCCGGTCGGCCAGGAACCACAGGCCGCAGCCCGCGGTGTGATACCACCACTCCGTCTGCCGGCCCGTGGTGTTCGAGCGCATGTAGATGAGGTCTACCCAGGCGCGCTCGTCCAGACTCTCCGGCACGGGCGGACGGGCATGCGCTACCCCCCCGTGGCGGAATTCGGATGCGTTGCGCGGGCCGCAATTTGGACAGGTGAGTTGCAACATCCAGCCTCCAAGGGGGTCAATGCCCCACGCTGGCCGCGCCTTTTTCGCCGACCAGATCGTGCTCGTAGAACCGCGCCAGCCGGAACGGCTCAATCAACGCGGGGGTACGCTGGGTGGCGATCAATTCGGCCAGCATTTTGCCGGCGATCGGCGAGGCCTTGAAGCCCCAGGTGCCCCAGCCCAAGTCAATGTAGAAGTGTTCGATAGGCGTCAGCCCCATTACGGGGCTGTAATCGGGCGTCATGTCGCACACGCCCGCCCACTGGCGCATGATGCGCGCCGGCCCGAGGACGGGGAACAGGTCGAGCATGTGGGCGGCGATGTCTTCCAGGAAGCCGAGCGAGCCATGCATGTTGTAGGACGTAAACGGGTCCACGCTGGCGCCCATGACCAACTCGCCACGGTCGCTCTGGCTGACGTAAACGTGCAGGCTGCCGGAGACGATGATGACATCTAGAAAGGGCTTGAGCGGCTCGGTGACGCAGGCTTGCAGGGGCGAGGTCACGAGCGGCAGCTTCAGGTCTACCATGGCCGCCACGGTCGAGCCCCAGCCGGCGGTAGCGTTGAGGACCGCCCCCGCGCCCACAAAACCCTTGTTGGTTTCCACGCCGGTCACGCGCCCGCCCTGCACCCGCAAGCCGGTCGCTTCCGTGTTCTGGTGGATGTGCACCCCACGCCGGTCGGCCTGGTGGGCGTAGCCCCACACCACGGCGTCGTGGCGGATGATGCCGCCGGGCGGATGATAGAGCGCGGCCAGGATGGGGTAGCGAGGCCGGTCGCTCAGGTCGAGGGTGGGGCACAGGCGCTTGATCTCATCCGGCCAGATCAGGCGGGAGTTCACGCCCTCGATTTGGTTGACCTCCGCCCGGCGGCGCATGGTGCGCACGGAGCTGTCGGTATGGGCCAGGGTCAGGTGGCCGCGCTGACTGAACATGACGTTGAAATCCAGCTCGGCCGACATTTGCGCGTAGAGCTTGACGCTCTGGTCGTAAAAGCGCACGCCTTCGGGGGTGAGATAGTTGGAGCGGATGATGGTGGTATTGCGGCCGCTGCCGCCGTGGCCGATGTATTTCTTCTCGAGCACCGCCACATTGGTGAGGCCGTGCTCTTTGGCCAGGTAGTAGGCGCAGGCCAGGCCGTGCGCGCCACCGCCGATGATGACTACGTCGTAGTGGTCTTTCAGGGGGTGTGAGCGCCACAGGCGGGTCAGATGCTCGATCTTGCCATCCAACCCTTGGCGCAGCAGTTTAAATGACATCAGTGCTTTCTAAGCCTCTGGGTGGCGGTGAACTGGGCTGGTTGAGACTGGGCGGGCTAGAGCGTCCAGGTCTGGCCGCAGGCCGTGACCTGAATGCCGGCCAGATCGCCGCCAAGAACGTGCACCTGGGGCATCCAGGCGCCGGTGGCTGGGTCGCGCTGCTGGGTGTAGGTGCCCCAACCGCGGCCACACGACCAAAAGGCGCTGAAGCGGTCGGCCGACGAGGACGCTTCCAGGCGAGGCGCAAAGCTCAGCAGGCCGCGGCCGAGATCGCACTGAAAGCCGCTCAGCGCGGCCAGCAGCGCCCAACTCGCCAGGCTGCGGGCGTAGTGATGGCCGCACTCGACTTCGTTCCACGGGTTGCGCCGGACGCCGTCATGGCGATCGCGCACCGCTTGCACGATCTCGAGGCCTTCTGACACCCAGCCCTCATAGATAAGATGCGCCGCCACCTGATACTCGATGCCGGTCCAGACTTCGTCGGAGTAGACGAAAGGATAGCGCGGCCGGCCGCCCAGCGGCCAACTGCACAACACCAGCCCGGCTTCGTCATTGAGCACGTAGGTTCGTTGGCAGTTGACGTGCTCGCTGAAGTCGCGCTTGAAGTTGTGGTCAAAGACCGACTTGAGCGCCAGCCGCACGTGCTCGGCGGGCAGCAAGTCGCCCAGGCCCAGCAGACGAGCGTGCAGTTGGCCCAGCAACTGATCCGACAGACAGCCCAGGCCAAATTGATACTGGTGAGCGTTCACATCGTCCAGCCGCTGGACGTAATACTGCCCATTCCACAACTGCTCATCCAGCTTCTGCGCGCCGCGATGATAGGTCGCGCGACAGCGTTCGGCCAGTTCGGGTTCGCTCATCACCTCCGCCAACCGTTCGGCGGCGCGCAAGCCGGCCAGGAAATAAACGCCGGTGAGCGGGTTGGGGCCAAAGAAGGAGATGTCGTAGGTATTGTGCTGCTCACCGCCGGTCAGCCCATCGTCATCGGGGTCCCACTCACGGCGCGCATAATCGAGGGCGCGCTTGACCCCCGGCCAGACTTCCGCCAGCCAGGCTCGGTCGCCGCTCAGCAGCCATTCCCGATAGACGCGAATAATGCTGCCCATCTGACCATCGGCGGCCGCGTCGGGCCGGTGATCGCCCCACGGCCAGACATAGCTTTCGCTGAAAGTCTTGCAGGCGCGGAAGCACATGTAGCCGTCGGCTTCGGTCTCAATGACAAATTCGATGCGCCGCAGTTCACGCTCCAAGCTGGGGAAGAGATAGGCCAGGGTCTGGGCGTAGCTCCACACGTGGGTGCAGGTGCCTTCGCAGCAGCCATCGTGGTCAAAGCAGCCCTCGAAGCCGAAGAAACGGCCATCTTCCAGCCAGAAGCAGGTGGGACTGCGCAGGACGACAATGTTGGAGGCCAACGCATCCAGCACGGGGGCGGGCAGTGTGCTGCCAAATAGGGCGCTATGGAACCGCCGCGTCTCAGCTTCCAGCCGGACGGCATGCTCGTTCAGGTAGCGCGCTACTTGCCAGGCGTCGCCGAAGCGCACGGCGTAGCGGTTGTGCACCAGGGGCGCGCCGGGCCGGTTGGCCCAGCTGTTGGTGCGGTTGGGGAAGTGCCAGGTGAGCAAAAAGCGATAGGCTTTTTGTTCGCCCGGCGCCAGCGTGTCCACCAGACCCAGCGAGCCGGTGTCGGTCTTGCCCTGTTCGGAAGGCGTTTCGTAGCCAAGGTCGTCCAGGCGGCCGTCCGTGACGAGGTCATCCCAGAACTCTTGCAGGAAGTCGTACCAGGCTCCGCGCACCCAGGCGCGCTTGACGGACACATTGGGGTGCGTGGTCGCCAACGCCAGGCTGCCATGTTCCAGGTCGTCGGCTCCGTAGCGCTGCGAGGACAGGTACAGCCCGCGCAGACCGGCCTCGTCGCGGAACGCGTTGACGTTGCCGCCCACGCCGCCGCCATGTAGGTTGTCGTATTTGTCGTAGCCGAGGCCGCCAATGGGGTTGATGAGCGAGCCGACCAGGGTCAAGTTGACGTTGTCGCTGGTGGTGTTCGTCAGGGTGTAGGTGAGCACCGCGCAGGGCAGGCCGGATTCTTCCGGGTCGAGCGGGATCAGCGGTGTATAGGCTTCCAGATGCACCTGCACCGGCAGGTGAGGGTCCTCAAAGTCTATCGTGGCAAACGGGTATTCTCCGCGCAGGGTGCTGACCGCCAGGCGCGGCAGGCCGGCCCCGGTCACCGGGTGATAACCGTGCGAGCGGTCGTGCGGCGCAGGCCGCCGCCCTTCCAGCACGCGGGTGATCGGCGCGGCGCTGCCGACCTGAGTGCGAATGGCGAAGAAGGTGTTCGGCAGCGGACCGCTTTTGTTGGGACGGTTGAACAACTCCCAATCGCGCAGATCGCCGCGCGCTCCGAGCGAGACGTTGCCCGTGCCGATGCCACCCAGGGGAAAGGCGGCCGCGGAGGCCTGGTTATTGAAAGTTCGTGACTTGCCGGTCAGCGTCATGATGGGTTCCTCGGTAAACGGCTAACTGGCCGGGCGCCAGGCAGCTCGGCCAGGAAGCGACCCGCGCATGGGCGCGGTGCTCAAGCCGGTAGAACAGCCGGAAGTTGGCTGAGTTCGGCCAGCGGAATGTGGCAGTAGATGATATGGCCGTCCTGCTGCTGCGCGGGCGGCGCGACTTGCTCACACACCGGCCCCACTTTGCGGGGGCAACGGGTGTGAAAGGGGCAACCGCGCGGCGGGTCTACCGGGCTGGGGATGTTGCCCGTCAGCCGGATGCGGCTGCGCTGCGCGGCGGGGTTCGGTATCGGCACCGCCGAAAGCAGCGCTTCAGTGTACGGATGGTAAGGCGGGTGGAAGACCTGCTCCACACGCCCAATCTGACAAATTTTACCCAGGTAGATGATGGCCACGAAGTCGGACATGTAGCGCACCAGGCTAAGATCGTGCGAGATGAAGAGCAAGGAGACGCCGTAGTCCTGCTGCAAGCGCAGCAAGAGGTTCAAGACCATGGATTGAACGGAAACGTCTAGCGACGAGGTGGGTTCGTCGCACAGGACCAGCCGCGGCCGCCCAGCGAAGGCGCGCGCGATGGCGATGCGCTGTTTTTCGCCGCCGCTGAGTTGGGCCGGGTAGCGTTGGCCATAGCTGCTGTTCAGCCCCACCGCTTGCAGCAACTGCTCGATGGCGGCGTCTTCCTGCGCGCGCGGCACGACACGAAACAGGCGCAAGGAACGGCGCAGCTCATCGGCGGCGGTCTTCTGCGGGTTGAGCGTGGAGTCAGGGTTTTGGAAGACCATCTGGAGGGCTTGCAGCGTGCTGACCTGGCGCCGGCGCACTAACGCCTTCAGTTCCTGGTTGTCAAAGCGGATCTGCCCAGCGGTCAGCGGCGTTAGCCCGGCGATGGTGCGGGCGATGGTGCTTTTGCCGCTGCCGCTCTCGCCGACAATGCTCAAGGTGGACCGGGAAGGAAGCGAAAAGGTAACGCCGTCCACCGCCAAGACTTTGCGCTGCTTGCCCAGGAGGGAGAACATGCCTTCGCTTTGGCGGAAATGGACGCGCAGGTCGGCAACGTCCAGCAGTTCGGTACCACGCAGCGAGCCGGCGGCGGCCGGCGCCGAGACGCGATCGGGCAACTGCGCGGCAAACACGGCCGGATCGAGCTTGTCCCAGAAGAAACAGCGCGAGCGGCGGCCGCGCCCAACCGGCAGCAGCGCCGGCGCGCGCTCGCGGCATTCGGCCTGTGCCATCGGGCAGCGCGCCGCGAAGACGCATCCGGCGGGCAGATCACTCAACGGCGGCACCCGGCCGGGGATAGACCACAGGCTGTAAGTCTGTTTGCTGGCATCCAGGCGCGGGACGCAGCGCAGCAGGCCGATGGTGTAGGGGTGTTTGGGCGCCTGGAACAGGCTGTGGATGTCGGCTTCTTCAACCATTTCGCCGGCGTACATCACGCCGACGCGATCACACAGGCCGGCGATGACGCCCAGGTTGTGGCTGATAAACAGGATCGCGGTCCCAAATTCGCGGCGGAGGTCATTGACCAGGTCTAGCACGGCGGCCTGAATGGTCACATCCAGCCCGGTGGTTGGCTCGTCCATGATCAACAGACTGGGGCGGAGCAGCAGGGCCATGGCGATGACCACGCGCTGCTGCATGCCGCCGCTGAGTTGGTGCGGATAGCGCCGGAGCACCAGCGCCGGGTCGGAGATGTGAACGCGCCGGAGCATCTCCAGGCACGCGTCGCGGGCGGCCGCGTCGGTCGCGTGCTGGTGGGTGGTCAACACCTCGGCCATTTGCAGGCCGATGGTCAGGGCCGGGTTGAGGGCGGCCAGGGAGTCCTGGTAAACCATGGCGATGCGGTTGCCGCGCAGCCGACGCAATTCGCGCTGGCTCAGGCTCAGAATGTCTTGACCCTGGAACTTGATGTGCCCGCTGAGGCGCGTCTTGGCCGGCAGGTAGCGCACGCAAGCCAGGGCCGCCGTGGTCTTACCGCAGCCCGACTCGCCCACGATGCCATAGACTTCACCGGCGTGGACGGTCAGCGACAGGTCGCGCACGGCGGCAGTGCGCTGAAAGGCGTCAACGTACTCGACGCCGAGGTTTTCTATTTCGAGCACGGGCGCGGCGGACGTCACCGGATGGCCAGACATGGTCAGTCTACCCAGCCGGCCTGGCTGAGGCCGTCGGCCAAGAGATTGAGGGCGATTACGAGGGAACTAAGGCCAATCATCGGGAAGACCGGCGCCCAGGCGGCGGTGAAGATCCACGTCCGCCCTTCACTGATCATGGTACCCCAATCGGGGGTTGGCTCAGGCATGCCCAGTCCGAGAAAACCCAGGAAGCCGGTGGTGAACATCGCGAAGGCCACACGGACGCAGGCGTCTACGAGGATGGGGCCGGTCAGGTTGGGCAGGATCTCGCTAAACATGATGTACCAGCTTGATTCGCCGCGCATCTGGGCGGCAGCCACAAACTCGCGGCCGCGCAAGTCGAGGGTCAACCCACGTACCAGCCGCGCAATGCCGGGGGCGCTGCCCAGGCCAATGGCCCAGATCACATTAATGGGCGACGGCCCGATGGCGAAAATGACTAACAGATACAGCATGATGATCGGGAAGGCCATGACGATATCCATGAGGCGCATGACGATATCGTCCACCAAGCCGCCAAAGTAGCCGGTGATGAGGCCGATGAAGGCGCCCAGCGCGACGCCGACGCTGACGGCGATGACGGGCAACAGCAGCATCAAACGGGCGCCGACCGCCAGGCGGGCGAACATGTCGCGGCCCATGCGATCGGTCCCAAGCCAGAAATCGGCGGAGGGGGCGGTCCAGGGCGTCGAGATAATTTCGATATAGGTGTAGGGCCGCAGGGCGGGGCCGCCGATGGCCATGAGCACCCAGAAGCCGATGATGACCAGGCCGATGATGACCAGCGGATTGCGGAACGTGCGGATCAGGCGCCGGCGGGTAATGGAAAGCTGTGGCGGACGCGGCAGGGCGGCCGCCCCGGGCTGGGCGGCCGAATTGGTGTCAGACACAGAAGCGACGCTCATGGGTTTCGCGTTTCCACGCAGACTGGAATGTTAGCTATGCCGGATGAGTGGATTGAGATACCCGTAGATAATGTCGGCCAGGAGCTGTGAGCCGACGGCAATGACGACCCCCAGCATGGCGGAGGCTTCGAGCATGGGAATGTCGTTGAATACGGCCGCGCCGGCAAACAACCGGCCCAGGCCCGGGTAGCTAAAGACGCTTTCGATGACGACCAGGCCGCCGACCATGAAGCCCAGGTTGGTGGTCAACACCGTGATGGGAGCCAGGAGCGCGTTGCGCAGGGCATGGCGAAAAATGACGGTGCGCAGCGGCAGGCCCTTGAGCACCGCCGTGCGGATGTAGGCGGCGCGCATGACTTTGGCCATGCTGACGCGGGTGATGCGGGTAACATAGCCATATTGGCTTAAGGCCAGCGTCACCGCCGGCAGGATGAGGATGGCCGGTTGGGCCAAGGGGTTACCGTCTTCACTGCCAGGCATGCTGTTGCCGGGCAAGATTTTCAGCCACCAGGCGAAGATGATGATTAAGAAGATGCCGCTGACAAACTCAGGCAGCGAGGTCGTAAATAGAGAGAATACGGATATGGCAACATCCGGCCAACGGCCTTCGGTCAGGCCGCTGATGACCCCCGACACGAGCGCGACCGGGATTAAGAACAACAGGCCCAGGAGGGCCAGGTACACGGAGTTCCGCAGCCGCGCCAGCAGCAGCGGCCGAATGGCCACCCCCAGGCGGTAGGACTCGCCCAGATCGCCCTGCACGGTGTGCGACAGCCAGCGGAAGTAGCGCTCGACCAGCGGGCGATCGAGGCCCATCTTCTCGCGCAACTGCTTGACATTGGCGTCGGTGGTGTATTGGCCCAGAATGGAACGGGCGGGGTCAACCGGGACGACTTCCGACATCACAAACACGATGATGGAAGTAGCCAGCAGGGTGATAAGGCCGTAGACCAGCCGGCGGGCAATGAAACGAAGCATGGCAGTAGGCTCAGTCTCCGGCGGTTGGGGCGGTCCGACCGGCTGACCGCCCCAACCGACCAGTATCGGCTCAGGCGCCGCAGCGCGACGGTGGGACTAGGCTTGGTCTAGCCAGGCATCGGCGTAGTAGGTGAAGCCCAGCGGATTCATCTTGAAGCCCTTCACGACCGCGGACTGGGCATAGAGCACCTTGTAGTGCCCGGTGGTCAGCAGGCCACCGTCGGCCTTGAGCTGCGTGCAGAGGTCGCTAAGCAGGCTCTTGCGCTTGACCGGGTCCAGCTCGGCGTCATAGGCGGCCAGGTTGGCGTCGAAGTCCGGGTTCTTGTAGTGCGTCTCGTTCCAGGCGGCTTCGGAGGCATACCCGATGTTGAAGTACTCACTGGGCGTCGAGCGCATGCCCCAGTTATCCAGGCCGATGATGTTCTCGCCCCAATCATCGAGCCAGGTGTTGAAGTACTCAGGGTTGGGGGCCAGCGTGATGCGGAAGCCGGCCTCGGCGGCCGAAGCGGCCAGCCAGGTGGCGGTGCTTGTGGAGGTCTCGTCGTTCGGGAAGCTGAGCGTGATGTCAATGCCGTCGGGGTAGCCCGCTTCGGCCAGCAGCGCCTTGGCCTGTTCGATATCCTGCGCGGTCGGGGGGATACCGGGCGCCTCGGCGTAGACCGAGGAGAGCGGCTGGTCGCTGCCGGGGATGGCATAGCCCAACTCAACCGAGTCAACCCATTTCTGGCGCTCGACGGCGATCTTGAGCGCTTCGCGCATGCGCACGTCGTCAAAGGGCTTCTCGTTGCAGTGCAGGACGATATTGAAGAAGCCATTCGACTGGAAGGTGAGCGGCTGGACGCCCGGCATTTCGAGAATCTTGGGCAGGGTGGCGGAGCTAATGCCGGTCAGATGGATCTCGCCCTTGCTGATGGCATCCAGGTAAGCAGCGTCGTCGGGGTACTTGCGGATTTCCAGCTCGTCCAGGTACGGCAGCGCCCCGCCGTTGGCGTCCTTGTCCCAGTAGTCGGTGCGCGCCTGGAAGGTGATGCTCTCATCGGGCTTGAAGGACTTGATGGTGAACGGCCCGGTGCCGTACGGCTGAGTGTAGAAGTCGCCGCCCCAATCGGCCGGCAAGACCGCGGCGTGATAATCGAAGAGGTGATAGGGGAAGTCGCCCACGGCCCGATCGGCGTGGAAGTTGACGGTATAGTCGTCCACCTTTTCGATGCTGCCGGGCTTGAGGTAGTTGGCGACGCCGGCGAAGCCGGAAGCCGTCTCGGGATCGAGCAGACGCTCGAACGTAAAGACGACATCGTCGGCATTGAACACCTTGCCGTGGTTGAAGGTGACGCCTTCGCGCAGGTTGACCGTCCAGGTTTTGCCGTCGGCGGAGGGTGTCCAGCCGGTGGCGAGGGCGGGGACGACCAGCAATTCGGGGGTCACGCGCACCAGGAAGTCGCAGACCTGGCGCAGGGTGTTGCTGACGAAGTAGCTGTTGATGATGGCCGGGTCGTTGAAGCGCGAGGTATCGAAGAAGAACGTTGATACCATCTTGCCGCCGCGCTTGATGCCGCCCAGGGGGGTGGGCACCGGGGTGGCGGTGACCTCACGTTCCACGACGACCGTCTGCTCAATCACCTGGGCGGTGGGCAGCGGGCCGGAGGTGGGGGGCACGGTGGTGGCCTGCGGGGGGAGGGACGTGGCGGCGGTCTGGCAGGCGCCCAGGCCGAGGGCGGTCAAGGAGGCGCCCATGACCGAGGCGAAGCGCAGGAATTCGCGCCGGGTCAGCTTGTTTTTCTGCATCTGGCTATATGCGTCGCGCACCCGGTCGTCGCGGTTGCGCTGGTCACGATCTATCTTCTTCATCGCGGATCTCCTCTTTGCTGGCAAAGGCTTAGCTGCTTGAAGCAGAGACGATATGCTGACAGACCGTATAAGGATTCTCTGGCTGTCTCCTTTCTAGCGGCCGCGACCGGGTCGAATTACCGGCGGGCTAGCTCGCCAAGAGTCCAGCAATCCGAAAGAAGTTGCTGATCAGCTGGCGGCCGTCGCGATGATCGGCCGAGTTGACCTCGGGATGGAACTGCGTGCCGTATACGCACTGGCTGGTGTGGCGCATGACTTGGACCGGGCACTCAGGTGTGCTCGCCAGGACTTCGAAGTCTGTCGGCATCTGACTGACCTGCCAGTAGTGGCTTTCAAAGAAGACCGGCGCCGACCCCAGCCCGGCAAAGATGGGGTCGTCTTTGGTAACCGAGACGGATTGATACCCAACCTCTTTGAACCAGCCAGGCGCCCAGTCGGCCGGGTCTGGCTCGCCCGGCCTGAGTAGGCGCAGCGGGCCGCATTGGCCGCCGTACATGTAGGCCAGGAGCTGATGCCCGCCGCAGAGGCCCAGCACCGGCACGCGGCCGCTGGTGACGATCTGCGTAAGCGTGGCAAACGAGTTGAAGTCGTAGTTGACCCAGTCGCTGGTGCTGCCGCTGAGCGCCAGGGCCACGACGTTCTTTTCGCGCATCAGCTCCGGGGTAACATCGGGATACATGATCGCTTCGGCGGGCATGTCGGCGATATCAGCGAGCACCCGGGTGCGCTGGGCGCGCACCTGGTCGAAGTTGGCCTTGTTGGCGGGGTCAGCGGCGGTGGCGGGCAGTTCGATGTCAACGTACCAGATCATGGTGTTTTTCTCCTCCGGCCGTTGGGTGCGGGTGGCCGCAGGCGTGGGGGCGACAATACGCGTTGCTTCGACGACCCGGGTCACATAGATAGGGGCCGGGGTCGGCGGCGGCGCGGCGGGGGTTCCAGCGGGCGCGGACGGCCCGGGCGGGGCAACCTGACCGCAGGCGGCCAGGCCCAACCCCGCCCCGGAGGCCGCCGCGACCTGGAGGAACCCTCGCCGCGACAGGCTCATGCCGAGAGCTTTTCCACGGCGCGCCGCACCCCCTGGATCATGTGGTCAATCTGTTCATCGGTCAGATGCGAATAGATGGGCAACTGCATCTGGTTCTCGAAGTACAGCCGCTCGGCGACCGGGCATTCGCCGTACTGGTGACCGAGCGCCCGGAACTCCGCCAGCAGGTGAACCGGGAAGAAACGCACGACGATTTGGATGCCCTCGACCTGTTCCAGGTGGCGGATGAATTCGTCCTTGCTGGCCCCCACTACCTGCGGATCGTAGAAGAACGAGTAGAGGTGATAGATGTGTGGGGCGTAGGGCCGCTCGGCCTGCACAGTGATGCCGGGAATGGCGCGCAGGCCTTCGTTCAGCCGGTGGGCAATGGCGCGCCGCCGGTCGTTGTTTTGATCGAGCTTGCGTAGCTGCACGCGGCCCACGGCGGCTTGCAGGTCGCTCATGCGGAAGTTGTTGCCAACTTCGAATTGGCCGTCAACGTAGTCTAGGTTGAAGGCGTTTTGCGCGTGCCAATCGCGGTAGTATTCCGGCTCGCGATAGGGGCCAATGCGCTTGTCGGTCCGCTCCATCATTTCGCCGTGCATATGCAGGGTGCCGAGGCGGGCGGCGTATTCGTAGAGCTTATCATCGTTGGTCACCAGCATGCCGCCTTCGCCGGTGGTCATATTCTTGAGTGACTGAAAGCTGAAACAGCCCACATCGCCAAAGGTGCCGACGTGACGGTTCTTGTAGCAGGCGCCGGGGGTGTGGGCGCAGTCTTCGATGACGCGCAGGTTGTATTTCTGCGCCAGGGCCATGACGGCGTCCATTTCTACAGCCTGGCCGCCGAAATGGACCACGCAGATGGCCTTGGTCTTTTCGGTGATGAGCGGCTCAATAGTGTTAGGGTCAATGTTGAGCGTGTTCGGCTCGATGTCGGCGAAGCGGATCTTGCACTTGCGCGCCAGCATGGGCCAGGTGGTGACCCAGAAGGTCTGGGGGGTGGTGATGACCTCATCGCCGGCTTGCAGCTTGAGGATCTGCGCGGCCAGGAATAGGGCGGTGGTGCAGGAGGTCATGGCGAGGGCGTGCTTAACCCCGATGCGCTCGGCGAACTCCCGTTCGAACTGCTGGGCGGTGGGGCCTTTCATGAGGATATCCTGACCCAGCACGTGCACCAGCGCCTCGGCTTCTTCTAGCCCTAAACGGTTCGAGATACCGCTGTATGGAACTTTCCAAGGCATGTGACCGACCTCCGTGTTAGATTGGCTGAGATGATGTCACGTTTACGCTGTTGGCCGCCGACGGCCGGCCGCGCAGGCGCCGCGGCGACCAGCGCGGACGGCGGGTGCTACCACTGGAAGGCACAGGTCAAATAGCGATCTGGGAAGCGATAGAGTTCGTCATAGACCATGCCGGCGTCATGCGGGTCGGCCAGTTGGGAAATCATGCCGGCGGTGGTGATCTTGCCGGCGGCCATCAGGCCCAGGGCCTCGGCCGTATATTCCGGACTTTCGGCGATCGTGGCGGTCAGCGACAGGCTCTTACTGAGCAGACTGCGCAGCAGGTCGGGCGGCGCCGGGTCCATGTACATGCCCTGCACCTGCACCCGGCCATGATCACGGACAATGTCCAGCGCCTGACGCACCGGCTCCATCTCGCCGGTGGTCTCAATGACGGCGTGCGGGGCCTCCCCGCCGGTAAGCTCCAGCACCGCGTTCTTGATCGGCCGCCCGTCGTAGACTAGGGTATCGGCGACGCCGTTGGCGCGCGCAATGGCCAGGCGCTCGGGGTGCTTGTCTACCACAATCACGCGGGCGCCCAGGGCGCGGCAGAGTTGGCCCGCGAAATTGCCGATGACGCCCTGGCCGATGACCAACACCGTGTCGCCGGCGGAGGGCTTAACTTTCTCACGCACGCCATGCCAGGCCACACCGGCCAGCATACCCAGCCCGGCCTGGTCGGGCGCTACCTCGGCCGGGACGCGCACGGCCCGTCGTCCGCCCAAACGGGCGTGACTGTGGCCGCTGAGGACCACCTGCTGGGTGTGTCCGGCCCAGGCCGGGCAGTAGCGCTCGTCAAAACCGCTGAACAGGTTGGAGCCAACGACCCGATCGCCGACGGCGACATGCTGGACGCGCGCCCCGACCGCTTCGACAATGCCGACCGGCATGTAGCCGGGCAGCATGGGATACCACTGGGCATCCGCGCCCCGCCCGTGCATCTGGCCGGTGTATAGGTCTAGCTCGGTGCCGCGGCTGATGGTGCTGAATTCGGTGCGCATCAGCACGCCGTCATCATCCATCTCTGGCAGGCGCACGTCGTGATGGAGTTCGGCGCGGCGAGGCCGCGGAAAGGCGATGGCACGGGTGAGGCGCGTCAGGCTGGGCATGGCGGCTCGTTTTAGCGTCTAGCCGATTGGCGGTAATAGGCCAGGTTGCCGTCTTTGCTGAGCAGGGTGGGCTTGAGCACTACCTGCTGCGTCGGCAGACTGGGATCGGCAATGCGGTTTAGCAGCAACTGGGTGGCGACGGAGCCGATCTCATAGGTGGGCTGGGCGACGACGTTGAGATCAGGCAAGAGCAGGGTCATGAGGCTCATCTCGTCAAAGGTGCCCAGGGCGATGTCTTCGCCTACGCGCAGGTTAAGCTCATAGACCGCGCGCAGTGCGCCGACGGTGAGCAGATTGTTGCCGGTAAAAATGGCGGTCGGCCGATCGGGCCGCTGCAATAAGCGCAGAGCCGACTGATAACCCGAACTTTCGGTCGGAGGCACCTTGAAGATCATTTCGGGCCGCGGCGTCAGGCCATGGTCGGCCAGCGCCTTCAGGTAGCCTTCGTAGCGCTCACGGCCCGTAGTGATTGTCTGGCTGCCCACGATGGCCGCGATGTCGCGATGGCCATCGGCGATCATGTTGGTCACGAGCTGATAGGCGCCGCCGACGTTGTCAATCACGACGGTGTCTATGTCCACGTCCAGCAGCCGGCGGTCAACCGCTACCATGGGCAGTCCCTGGCTAATCAGCTGCTGACATGGGCTGTCGGTTTCGCGGCTGGGTGTAATAATGATGCCGGCCACATTTTCCGAAACCATCAGGTCGAGATAGAGCGCTTCTTTGCCGGTGTTTTCGTCTGAGTTGCACAGAAAGACCGTATATTGATGTTGGAAGGCGACATCGTCCACGGCGCGCGCCAGCGCGGTAAAGAAGGGGTTCTGGATATCAGAAACCAAGAGGCCCAAGATCCGGGAGCGGTTGACGCGCAAGCTGCGGGCCACCCGGCTGGGGCGATAATTCAGTTGTTCAATGGCGGCCTGCACGCGCTCACGGGTAGCCTGGCTGACGTGTTCGCGGTTATTGAGCACCCGCGACACGGTGGCGTTGGAGACGCCTGCCACACGCGCAACCTCTTGCATGCTCACGCTTGCAGCCACAATCGCGCTTCCGCTCCCCGACGGATGTAATCGTTTTCTGAAATCGTTTACACTGTATTGTATAATGTCGGCGATGTCAATAGGCTGCGGTGAGATTGCGACCGGGGTCGAGGGTTCAGACGGCTGGCTGCGTTTTTTCGGCTGGTTGTGACGAGTATGCTGGCTGAGATTACGCAGTTTTCGGAGAACGCCAGGGCAATGCAATAATGACATAATGCTTAGGCCCAGTCACGGAAAGCGGGTAAGGCGCATGCGCGGGCGCGTGCACCGTCTGCGCTTACGTTGGGCTAGTCGCCGCGGGAGTTGCAGTCCGAATGCGCCCTACACTGCTCCTTTGGGGAGCGTCTTGAGGAGGCGGGCGGGATGAACGGGTCCGATCGAGTTATTCAGTTTGTGCAGCAGGCGAATTGGCAAACATTGCCGAGCGAAGTGCAACATCAGTCACGACGCTGCCTGCTGGATGCCCTGGGCGCCCTGATTGCCGGTTTGCAAGCGCCCATCGCGCAGATCATGGCGGGATTGGCCGTCACCGGGTTTGGCGGCGATGACGCCACGCTGCTGATAGACGGCCGGCGCGTGTCAGCGATTGGCGCGGCCATGGCTAATGGTTTCGCCGCCAATGCCCTGGACCTCGATGACGGTCATCGCCTAGTGAAGGGTCACCCTGGGGCGTGTTTGCTGCCGGTCCTGTTGGCCGCCACCGAGGTGCAGCCGGCCGTTTCCGGCCGAGAGTTCCTGACGGCTTTGATTGTCGGGTATGAGGTTGCCATCCGGGCCGGGCTGATCCGGCTGGCCCTTTATGCGCCCATGCACTCGTCAGGCAGTTGGGCGGGCATCGGCGCGGCGGCAGCTGCCGGTAAGCTGCTGGGACTGGATGACCACCGCCTGCGCCATGCGCTGGGTATTGCCGAGCACCATGCGCCGGTCACGCCCGTCATGAAAGCCGTGGATTCACCGTGCATGGCCAAGGACGGTGTGGGCTGGGGGGCGATGACGGGGATGGCGGCGGTGCTGATGGCCCAACAAGGTTTTACAGGGATTGAGCCGCTCTTCAGCGAAACGCCTGAACCTGACTGGATTGAAAGCGTAGGAAAGCAGTTCCAGTTGCTGCGCCTCTACTTTAAGCCGTATGCCTGCTGCCGCTGGACGCAGCCGGCCATTGCGGGCGCGTTGACGCTTAAGCGGCAGTATGGGCTGGACGCTAACGACATCCTCAGCATCCGCGTGAGAACTTTCGGGGAGGCCGCTCGACTGTCACGCGAGCACCCGCTCGACACGGACAGCGCCCAATACAATCTGGCCTACCCCATCGCTGCGGCGCTGATTGACGGTGAATTAGGCCCCCGGCAGGCGCTGCCGCCGCGCATTTTCGATCCAGCGATCCTGCGGCTGGCCGATCGCGTGGAAGCGGAGGTGGTGGATGACTACGTGCGGGCCTTTCCGGCGAAAACGCTGGCCGACGTTGAGGTGCGGCTGCGGGATGGCCGGGTGCTCGAGGCGCGAGGCCAGCAGGCCGTCTGGGACTGGCCGGATTCCTCGCCGTCCGACGCGGACCTGGAACGCAAATTCCAGGCCCTGGTTGGCCCGATCCTGGGGGAGCGAACGAGCGAGTTGGTGGAGCTTATTTGGCGCTTTGACGAGGCCACCGACGCGGCGCGCCTCATTCAGTTGAGCCGCCAGTTGAGCGGCCCCAGCCGCTGAGGCGCGGATCAGGCGGCTGCGCCCCGCATCTGGCCGGGCGGCAGCCGGATGTCGAACTCGGCTCGGATCTGGGCGTCAACCGCGGGCGCGATATGGGCGGGCCAGTGCGACCGCAACAATTCTCGAACGCGCCGGCGGGCGCGCTCGCGCATGTCTTGAGAACCGGCCTCTTCCCATGCGGCCCGCGCGCTGCGGTCGGCGGTGTGGGGATAGAGATACTCGGTGTTCATGTTAGCCAGGGTCTGGGGATGCCCCAGGAAATGGCCCTCGCCCCGACAGACTTCGTCAATGACGCCTACGGCCAGCGTTTCGTCGGTGACCTCGATGCCGCGCACCATGCGCATCACGGCGCCGTTGAGGTCGTCGTCAATGACGTATTGTTCGTAGGCGACGGCCAACATCGACTCTAGAAAACCGGCCGAGTGGTGGATGAAGTTGGCGCCGGCCAGAGCGGCCGTGACGCTGCTGAGGCCTTTTTCGTATCCGGCCTGCACGTCGGGGAGCTTGCTATCGGTGAGCGCCGCGGAGTTGTAGACCGGCAAGCCGTAGGCATGCGCAAGCTGAGCCGCGGCGGCGTTCATTAGCGCAAACTCTGGGCTGCCGCCGGTGAAGCTTCCGGTGCGCAGGTCGGCCACAGAAGGCACGTAGCCCAGCAAGACCGGGTGGCCGGGGCGCACCAGATTGATGTAGGTCAGACCGGCGAGCTGTTCGGCGGTGAGTTGTACTAGCGTGCCGGCCAGCGTCACCGGGGCGGTGGCCCCGGCCTGCGGGGCCGAAGAAATGGTCACGGGCATGCCCTGGCTGACAATTTCGTCGAGGACGGCCACCGTCTCCGGGGCGAAGCGCAGCGGGCTGACGATCCAACAATTGGTCCAGGAGACGATGGGCCGGGCGCGCAGCTCGTCTTCGCCGCCGGCCAGGAGGGCGGCCAGGCGCACGACCTGGCGCACGCTCTCGGGAGTGAAACAGTTGCCCATGACGTGCTTGCGCGTGGCAGCCAGGGCGGCGTAGTAGGTATTGATATCGAGCAGTTCATTGGGCAGGTCGCGCGCGACCACTGGGCGCAGGTAGAAATGAATGTTTTCAAGGCGATCTACCAACCGACCGATGTCGAAGACGTCTTGCAGGCGGCTGGCGCGCACCTGGCCGTCGAGGTCCAGCACTTTGACCGCCGCGCCGCCGGTGCCCAAATACACGCGATCACCGCTCAGCACCAGGTCGTGTTCGGGCGCCTGCCCGCATAGGCGCACCTCGCGCGCCGCCGTGGTCAGGGCCTGGGCGACGAGCGCTCGGGGCACGAAGACGCGGTTGCGCTCGGGGTCCAGGCGGGCGCCGGCGCGCCGCCAGACCTCCAGGCACGGAGACGGCAGCACCTCGATCCCCGTTTGTTCCAGTACCGTCAGCGCGGCGGCCTGGATGCTGGCCACTTGCTCGGCGGTCAGGGGGCGATACTGGCCGCCCGGCAGGCCGGGCGGCGCCACGGAGGGGGGGCGGGTCGCCGGGCCGGCCTGGCGCCGGCGCGCGCCACGGGCGCCCGGCTCGCGGTGAGGTTCGGAGGTGGTCATGAGTGTTGCCCCCGCCGAATGGCAATCCATTGTTTGGCCGTTTCCACCGCGGTGGCCGCGTCGCGACAGTAGGCATCGGCTTCGATCTCTTCGGCGAAGGCCGCGTTGAGCGACGCGCCGCCCACCAGCACAACGACCTGCTCGCGCAGGCCTTGGTCCTTGAGCGCGCGGATGACCACCTGCATGTAGGGCATGGTGGTGGTCAGCAGCGCGCTCATGCCCAGGATCTCCGGGCGATGCTCGCGCACGGCGGCAATGAACTTGTCGGCGTCGTTGTTGATGCCGAGATTGATGACTTTGAACCCGGCGCCCTCCATCATCATGGCCACCAGGTTCTTGCCGATGTCGTGAATATCTCCCTTGACGGTGCCGATGACCATGGTGCCGATTTGCGGGGCGCCCGTCTCGGCCAGCAGCGGACGCAGCAGCGCCATGCCGGCCGTCATGGCCTTGGCGGCTTTCAGCACCTCCGGCACGAATAAGATACCGTCGCGGAAGTCTATCCCGACGATTTCCATGCCGCTCACCAAACCCCTGGTCAGCGTATCGTACGGTGTCCAGCCGCGGCGCAGCAGTTCGGTGACGGCGGCCACGACGGTCTCGGCCAGGCCATCGTACAGGTCATCGTGCATCTGTTGAATCAAATCGGGGTCGGTCAGTTCGCTCAAGTCAGGGGAAGCAGTGCTCATAGGCTCCTGTGGGGCGCGATCACGGCTGATCGGCTAGGGCAGCTCGACGGCGACGGCTGTGGCGAATTTCAGACGCGGGGCGGGCCGGCAGGCGATCGGCCAAGTGCGGAAACGCGTCGCGGGCGTGCGGCAGGGCGAGGGCGGCGACAAATTCAGCCTGGAAATCATCGGCAAGGGCCGTCTGGACGTGTTGGACCCAATGCGCCAGCCGGGCGGCCTCGCGCCGCTGCTCGCTATTTAGCAGGGCAATCCGGGCGCCATCGCCGGCGGCGTTGCCCACCGCCGTGACGCGGTCTAGGGCGCAATCAGGGATCAGGCCAAGCACCATGGCATGGAAGGGGCTGATGGTCGCCCCGAACGATCCGGCGAGCACTACCCGATCTACCTGGGCGTAACCGGCACGCGCCAGCAGCAACTTGACGCCGGCGTAGAGCGCGGCTTTCGCCAGCTGCACGGCGCGCACGTCGCTCTGCGTGATGACGATGTCGCGGCCGGTGGCGCTAGCACCGGCCGGCACCAGCACGTATTCGCCGGTGCGCTCGGGAAAGCGGACGCGGGGCGACCGAGAGGCCGCGGCTTCAGCGAAGCGCCCATCGGCGTCTATGATCCCGGCCAAGTACATCTCGGCCACGCCTTCGATGATGCCGCTGCCGCAGATGCCGGTGGCGAGCGGCGCGCGCGCTTCCGGATGATCCGGGTCGAGCCAGTCGTCAGCGCCAATCAGCCGGCAGCGCGGCAGGAGGGTGAGCGGGTCAATGCGGACGCGCTCGATCGCGCCGGGCGCCGCGCGCTGGCCGTGGGTGATCTGAGCGCCCTCGAAGGCCGGCCCGGTCGGGCTGGAGGCGCAGTACACCTGCCGGCGATTGCCCAAGACGATTTCGGCGTTGGTGCCCACGTCCACGACCAGCAGGCGCTCGTCCTGGAGGTGCGGCGCTTCGGCGAGCTGCACCGCCAGGTTGTCGGCGCCTACGTGGCCCGCGATGCACGGCAGAAGGTGAACGCGCGCCGCCGGGTGCAGCTTCAGCCCGAGGTCGCGGGCCTTGAGATCCAACGGGCCGGCCACGGCCAGGGCGAAGGGCGAGCCGCCCAACTCCACCGGATCAATGCCCAGCAACAGGTGGTGCATGACGGGGTTGCCCACCAGCACGATGTCGAGCACATCGGATGAGGCCAACCCGGCCCGGTCGGCCGCCTTGCGCGCCAGGTCGTTCACGGCCTGGATGATGGCGCGGTGCAGGCGGGCCACGCCCTGCGGTTCAAGCATGGCGTAGCTCACGCGGCTCATGAGGTCTTCGCCATAGCGCAGCTGCGGGTTCATCATCGCCTCGGTCGCCACGACGGCGCCGGTGCGCAGGTCGCACAGATGGGCGGCCACGGTGGTCGAGCCGACATCCACAGCCAAGCCGTAAACGCCCTCCGCGTACCCGGGCTGAACGCGCAGGACCTCGCTGTCATTCCAGATGGTGACGGTCAGCCCGCGCCGGTCGGCGGGCAGCACGGCGCGGCGATCGCGCAGGGCGGCCTGGAGCGTGGGCAACATGAGCGGGTCGGGGCGGAGGCCCGCCAACTGCCATTCGCCGACCAAACCGGCTTGCAGGCGCTCCCAATCGCCGCGGCCGCCCTCGGCTTCAAGCGTGGCGGCCGGTATCTCCAGGTAGACCTGCCGCACGGCCGGTTGAATGGAGATGACGCGCTCGCCGGCGGTCTTGGTAATGATCTGCTTGCGCGCCTGGCTTTCTTCGGGCACCGTGATGAGCAAATCGCCCGCGACGACACACGCGCAGGCCAGGCGCCGGCCCGGCAGGGGGTGGGCGGACGCGTGCTCGCCAACCGGCGAGAGATGCGCTGCCGTCGAGGTCAGGTCATGCTTGGGAAAGTACCCTTCCTCGACGATGATTTGGCATTTGCCGCAGGTCTGGCGGCCGCCACAAATCGATTCAAGCTCTACGCCTAACGACCGGGCGGCGTCGAGCAGGTTGGCGCCGTGGGGCACCTGACCGCGCCGGCCCAAGGGCAAGCAAGCCAGCCAGTGAGTCGAGACCATGGCGCTGATTATAGGGCACCTGAGTCTGGGCGGGACTGGACTGGAAGCCAACTTTTGCCGGTCGCGGTTGTGCGCCAGGCACAAAGTTTCGGTCAGCGTTTCAGATGGTAGGCTTTGAGGGCGACGTGGAGGTTCAGCCGCTGCTCCACGTTATCCAGGTCTAGGGCGATGATGGCTTCGATGCGGCTGAGGCGGTAGAGGATGGTGTTGCGGTGCACCGTGAGGCGTTCGGCCGCCTGCGCCAGCGCGCCGCCCGCGTCGAGATAAGCCTCTAGGGTGCGAACGAGACCACCGTTGGCGCGCCGGTCATGTTCGGCCAGGGCTTCGACCATCGCCAGGTAAGGGCTGCCAGCCAGGACTGCGGGGCTGAGGCGGTAGAGCCAATCCAACAGCCCCAGCTCCCAAAAGCACGTCAGGCGCGCGGGCGGCCCCAGGCGCAGGCCGATTTCGGCGGCTTCTTGAGCTTCTTCGTAAGACCGGCGCAGCGAGCGGTCTTCGGCGTGCACCTGGCCGACCCCGATGGACAGGGGTAGATGGGGGTAGCGAAGGTCAGCCAACAATTGAGCGGCGATGGCCTGGCCGGTGCTGTTGGCCTTCGCTTCGACGAGGAGGGCGACGGCGTGCTCGCGCAGCACCACCAGGCTGTTGCTGCTGATATCGTGAAGGCGCTGATCCAAACGGACGGCCAACTGGGCCGCGGCGGCGCCATTCTCCGGCGGCGACAAGATGACGATTACCTGGTGGGGCTGATCGCAGCGGTAGTTTAAGGCCCGGGCCTGCTCGTGCAGGGCGCTGTCAGGCTCACGGCCCGAGAGGAGCTGGCTGAGGAAGTCGCCGCGCAGGGTCTGCTGGGCATCACGCACCGCCAGTTCGCGCATCATCACGAGGGCGGTCACGGTAGCGGCCTGGTCGGCGACCAGGTCGTCCAGGTCGGTCAGGGGCCGGTCGCCGGCGACGACCCAGAGATAGCCGTGAACTTCGCCGGCGACGAGGATCGGGGCAACGATGCGCTCCATCGTCCAGCCCAAATCGGGCGCGGGACTGAGGCGCATGGCGCGGGGTTTCTGCCGCAGGTCGGCATAGAGGCCGCGCCGACGCAACCTCTGTGCGCGGCCGGACGGCGTTCGGCGGGTTTCGACGGCTTGCAAATAGTCCTGGTCAGCCGGACCGGCCTGGGCGGCGGCCAGCACGTCACAGGCGGGGCTTTCGATCAGCACCGAGCGCTGCAGGAGCTGGGCGAGGGTGGTGGTCACCGCCGCCAGCGAGCTGCCTTGCAGCACCTGCTGCGTCAAGTGGCGGTGGATGCCCGCCGAGCGTTCTTTGAGGGCAAACTGATGGTTGACCAGGGCGGCGTGGAGCTGCTCGGTGATGGCGATGAACTCCACTTCGGGCGGCACTTCGATCACGGGAAAGCCGTGCGCCTCGGCCGCGGCGCAGATGGCGGCGGGCGTTTCGCTGAAATACCAGCCGACGGAAAGCACCAGACCAACCAGGCCGCGCTTGACGAGCGTGGGGATGAAAGCCGCCTGACGTTCGGGGCTGTCTTTCAGCCCATAGCCGGCGGTGAGCAGCAAACCGCCCTGCCCCCAGGCGTAGTTGGCGTCGGGGATGTCAACGACGTGGACGCGCCGCACCACCTGGCCAAGCCCGGCAGCGCCGGCCACGACGCGCGCGCGCGACAGACACGGGTATTGCAGCGCTTCCCGCAAGCTGAACATGACCCCAGTGTGGCGCTTGACTTACGCGCTGTCAAGCCAGGGCGGGGCTGGTCGGGAGGACGAGCGACCGAGGCTACATCCAGGGGAAAGGCGCGTTCGATTTGGGCAGCGCTTTTGCTTCGGCGAAGCGTTGGAACCGGAAGGGTTCGAGCAGGTCGGCCCGTTGGCCGGTCAATAGGCGCGCCACCTGCTCCCCGACGCCGATCATTTTGAACCCATGGTTGGAATCGGCAATCACGTAGACGTTGGGCCGCATGAAGTCGAACACGGGAAAGTTGTCTACGCTGAAGGCACCGACGCCACCGGAGGGCCGCCGCGAGGCGAACCGGCGGGCGCCTTCATAGCGCTTGAGGCAGTGCGCGAGCGAGGCGACCCAGAGGTCGTAAAAGTCGTCGCCCACGCAATAGTAGGGGCTGCGCGAGCCATACGGCTCCAGCCGGCAGTCGTCGCCGACTTCTTTCGGCACGGCGCCACCCTGGACCGTGTGCTTGTCACGCTTGACGTAGATGCCCCAGGGCTTGTCCCAGATCAGACGGCCAGCTTCACTGTACAGCGGCACATCGCTATCCACGTGCAGCACGGGCGGACGTCGCCCGTCATTGGAGATGTGGAGGTAGGGGTTTACGTCAATCTCGCCCTCCTGCAGCGCCAAGTAGCGCCACAGCCGGGTCAATTGCCCAGGGTGATGTGGGTCGGGCACCTCACCGGGCAGTTCCAGCATCTGCCAGAGCTGGTCAATCCACGGCCCCACGCCGACGATGACGTGCCCGACCTGAATGTTGCCCAGGTCGGTTTCAACCGTGGTCACCTCGCCGGCCGTGTTGAACTGAAAGCCAGTGACGGTGGGGCCGATGACGATGCGCGCATCACGGTTCTCAGCTTTGATGGCCAGGCCGTGGATGGCCTGCCGGCTCCAGGCGTAACCGCCGCGGTGCTCGTGCAGCACGGCCTCGATGCCTTCGGCCTGCCAATCCCAGAAGATGCCCTTCAGGTAACGGTTGACGGCCTGCGGCCCAACGACCAGGGTGGAAGGGTAGCCGAGCGATTGGTGCCGCTGGTGGATGGCTTCCAACCCGGGGCGCATCGGCGCGAAAGAGGCCGTCAGATAGCCGACCGAGTTATAAGCCAGGAGGTCGGGATCAGCCTCCCAGATGTCCATGCAATGCATCATCAGGCGCGTCATCGGCTCCTGAAAGTAATTGCAGCGGACATTGCCGCAGGCCACGCCGGAGGCGCCGGCGGCGATGCCGGTCTTCTCGATGACCAGGATGTCGGGCTGCCGGCCCTGGGCCCGGAGGTACTTGGCCAGGTGATAGGCGGTAGACAAGCCGTGCACGCCGGCGCCGATGATCAAGTATTCCACGTGGCTGGGCAGTCCCATGCGAGGCTCCTTCGCGCTTAAGCGGCCTGGGCTACGGCGCCCGGCCAATGCAGTTGATGATAGGCGACGGGGCGGGTTGAATCTATGGGCTGGGGAACAGGCTTCCAGGGGCGGTCTTGTGCCGGCCGCACAACAGGGCCGTTCCGCACCAACCAGGGGCGCGCGGGCAGCCGGCAGCGTGATCGGCGCTAGCGGGCCTGGGCAGCAAGGCTCTGACTTGGCATTTTGGGCTGATCGCAATAGTATTGAGAGAGACAGTTGCTCCCCGCGGGTGCGGATATGCATTCTCTGCGCGTTCAACTCGGCGTCATCTTTGTGGGCTTCTTCTTCCTCGTGAGCGGCTCGGTCCTGGCGATGTTCCTGGCGATCAGGACCCAGACGAGCGATGCCCTCGTCATCAACGTGGCGGGCCGGCAGCGAATGCTGATTCAGCAAATGACGAAGGATGTGCTGGGGAGCGAGGAGAGTGAGACGCATCGGTGGGCCTTGCCGGAGGCAGCCGGCATCTTTGAAGCCAGCCTGGAGGCATTGATGCACGGCGGGGCGGCGCCGCTGGGGCCTGATCAAACGGTGGATGTGCCGGTGGCTCTGGACCCGGATATCCAGGCCAGCCTGCGACAGGTCGAGCAGGCCTGGGAGGCCTACCACGCTAACCTGGAGGTCGTCCTGGCTTCCGCGCCGGGGAGCGCCGAGTTCGGGGCGGCGCGGGAGACAGTGGAGGCACTGGCCCCCGACCTGGCGCAGAAGGCGGATGTCGTCGTCAGCCAGTTCGAAGCCGCCTCGGCGCAGAAGGTGGCCCGGCTGCAGCAGATGCAGCTTATCTTTTTCGTGAGCGCACTCACGCTCTTGGCGATTGGGGCCCTGGTCACGCAAGGCCGCATCATCGGCCCGCTCCAGCAGCTTTCAGACGCGGCCGAGCGCATTGGACGGGGAGACCTGAGCACCCCCGTCCGGGCGCGGGGTTCCAGCGAGGCGCTGGCCCTGTCGCGCAGCCTGGATGGTATGCGCACGCAACTGCGCGCTTCACAGGAGGCCCACAGGGCCTGGGCCGGGGAACTGGAAGGCCGGGTCGCCCAGCGCACTCGAGAACTGTCGGCTCTGTATGAGATCAGCCGGGAGATCACCTCGCGCCTGGACATCAATCACATCCTGCGTTCGGTGACGGACAAGGCCAGGGAGCTTCTGGGCAGCGATGTAGCTGCGTTGTGCCTGCTCGATAACACCGGGCAGGTATTGAATTTGCAGTCGGTCAGCGGCCCGCTGGAGATCGTGACCACAGACCGTCTCTCGGCCGAGGCCCCGGCCGCCAGAGCGGTGCTGGCGGCCAACCGGGCAGTGATGTGCGGGGGCAACGGCTGCCCGGGCGCGTGTGACATCCTGGCCGCGCCCTATCGGAGGAGCCAACTGGCCGCGCCGCTGCGGGTCGGCCAGCGCGTCATCGGCGCGCTGTGTGTTGGCAGCCAGCGAGCCATGGCCTTTTCGCCGGAGGCCATCGGCCTGCTCACAAAACTGGCTGACCCAGTGGCAGTTGCCCTGGAGAATGCGCGCCTGTATGAGCAGGCGGAGCGCGTGGCGATGCTGGAAGAGCGTCAGCGGATTGCCTCGGACATGCACGACGGCGTGGCGCAGACGCTGAGCTACCTCGAACTGAAGGCCGGCGAAGCCGCGGAACTGGCCGAGGACGGGCGTGGCGCCGAGGTGGCCGACGTACTGGACCGCGTGCGCGACGTTATTGCTCAGGCTTCGCGTGAGACGCGCCAGGTCATTGCGACCCTGCAGGAGGTCGCTACGCGCCGGCATGCCCTACAAGAGCAGTTGACTGAGTTGGCGCAAGCTCCTACCGGCAACAGCGCGCCAGTGACCTTCACGCTGCCTCCCCGGCCCCTGTTTTTGCCTCCGGCTGAGAGCGAGCAGGTGCTGCGCGTGGTGCGCGAGGCGCTGCTGAATGCATGGCGCCATGCGGAGGCGGAGCACGTCGCGCTGCGCTTGGAACAGCGGGAGACGGAAGCGGCCGTGATCGTGGAAGATGACGGGCGGGGGATCAACCCCAACGCCCCTCCAGCCGAGGGCGGCAGCCACTTCGGCCTGAGCATCATGCGCGCCCGCGCGGCCCGCCTGGGCGGACAGCTAACGGTTCATTCTGCGCCGGGGCAAGGCACGCGCGTCAGCCTGACCTGGCCGTTGGCGGCGGCCCTGGACGAGGCACAACCGGCCGCGCTTGAGGCGGGCTGAGCATGCAACGGATCCGGGTCTTATTGGCCGACGACCATGCCCTGTTTCGCGAGGGGCTGGCGGGCATCCTGGCCGCCCAACCCGACTTCGAAGTGGTGAGCGAAGCCAGCGACGGCCTGGAGGCCATCGTCAAAGCGCGTGAGCTAGCCCCAGACCTGGTCCTGATGGATGTGCAGATGCGCGGCATGGACGGCATCGAGGCCACACAGCAGATCAAGCAAGAAGTCCCGGCGACGCGGGTGGTGATGCTCACCGTGCGGGACGACGAGGAGAAGCTGTTTGAGGCCATTCGGAGCGGCGCGCAGGGCTATCTGCTCAAGAGCATCCGCTCGCATGAGATGGTGGATTTGCTCCGCGGGGCGCTGCGGGGCGAGGCCGCCATCACGCCGGCACTGGCTGGGCGCATGTTGGAGGAGTTTCGGCGGTTGGGCCAGCAGGCGGGTGACGCCCACGGGCAGGACAGCCCAACCCTGACTCGCCGCGAGCAGGAGGTGCTCAGCCTGGTGGCCGAGCGGGCCACCGACAAGGAGATCGCCGAGACCTTGCAGCTCAGCTTGAACACGGTCAAGAGCCATATGCGCAATATCCTGGCGAAACTACACGTGAGCAGCCGGCGCGAGGCCGCGCGCTATGCGCGGCGCGGCAGCCGGACGGGCGCCGCCTGACCTCATCCTCGCACGCTTAGAACTAATTCTTTTGCCCCAATGAGCGATCGAAAGATCGCTCATTTTTTCATTCCCGATCTCCGGCGGCGAAGGATTGAGCCGGACCGATCTTGGTCGTATTGTGGATAGGCGCCAAATTGCATCAGGTAGTTGAGCCATGCCGAGAAAGACCAAAAGGCCGCGCGGACACAGACGACGAGTCTTGTTGTTGTGCACCCGGTCGCTATTGGGCGAAGGCCTGAAGGCTATTCTGGGCGAGGTGGAGGATATTGAATTGATCGGCCCGCTGGTGGTGGAGGCGGCGGTGCTGGAGTGGGCGATGGCGAATAAGCCGGATGTCATGCTGATCGCAGAAGAGGCAGACGAGGCCGGGAGTTCAGCCTCCTTGACCGCCCGGCTGCTGGAGCAATGGCCGGATGTGCCGGCCATTCGCGTGGGGTTGAAGCAAGACACCATTCGCCTGTACACCTCCTGGACGCTGCCAGCGCGTCGCGCTGATCTGATTGGAGCCATCCGCCGCTTGCCTGGGTTAGCCGGCCGGCTGATCGGGCAGACGGCGAGTGTTTCGCCTTCAAAGTCTTAGGAGGAAAGCGCCCATGCCATTCGCGCGCAGTTGGAAACCGGCTCTCAGGCTGGCTGTGAAGGGACTAGCGGCCGTGCTGGTCGTCGGCCTGGTCTCAGCGGGGATCGCCGCTCTGGCGCAGGCCCAGCCGCTGGCCCAGCCTCCGGCGCAATCGGCCGGCGACGGCGAGACCATCTTCAAGACGAAGTGCACGCCCTGCCACACCATCGGCGGAGGGCACCTGGTTGGCCCAGACCTCAAGGACGTGACGACGCGGCGAACCCGCGACTGGCTAACACAATGGATATCGGCGCCCGACCAGATGTTAGCGGCCAAGGATCCCATCGCCGTTCAGCTCCTGGCAGAGAATAACAACATTCCGATGCCCAACCTGGCGCTGACGGAGGCGGAGGTCGCCTCGATCATTGCTTACTTTGAGACGAACCCGACGGTCTTGCCCGCGCAGCAGCCCGCCCTGCCGACAGGCGACCCGGCCATTGGGCGGGAACTGTTCACGGGCGCAGTGCGCTTCCAGAACGGCGGGCCGCCCTGCATGGGCTGCCATAGTGTCGCCGGGATCGGCGCGCTGGGTGGCGGCGCGCTGGGGCCGGACCTGACGCCGGCCTTCAATAAGTATGGCGACGCGGGTCTGGCGCAGTTTTTGAACTCAGTTCCGACGGTGACGATGAACGCCGTCTGGAGCGGCCAGCCGCTGACGCCGGATGAGCAGGCCGACATCTGGGCGTTCTTGCAGCAAGCCTCGGTGTCGGGGCGGCCGATCCAGGCGCTCGGCCAGTTGGCGGCGCTGGCGCTGGCCGGAACGCTGGTGCTGCTCAACATCGCGCACTTCTATTGGCGACGGCGGTTGGTGGCCGTGCGGCGTCCACTCGTGGCACGTTCGCGCATCTCCTCATAACCACGTTGTTGGGAGGTTATTGACATGGGTTGGATCCAGGACATTGTCAATCCGAAGTCGCGCAAGTGGGAGGAGTTCTACCGCAACCGCTGGCAGCACGACAACGTGATCCGCTCGACGCACGGCGTTAACTGCACCGGCGGGTGCTCGTGGGCCATCTACGTTAAGGACGGCGTCATCACCTGGGAGATGCAGCAGACCGATTACCCGCTGCTCGAGCCGAACCTGCCACCGTATGAGCCGCGCGGCTGCCAGCGCGGTATCTCGGCCTCGTGGTACGTCTACAGCCCCATCCGCGTCAAGTATCCGTATGCGCGCGGCGCGCTGATTGATCTATGGCGCGAGGCGAAAGCCAAGCACGCCAACCCAGTGGAAGCCTGGGGCGCGATTGTCGAGGACGAGACGAAGCGCGCCCGCTTTCAGAAGGTGCGCGGCAAGGGCGGCTTCCGCCGGGTGACGTGGGACGAGGTGCAGGAGCTGATTGCCGCCTCGGTCCTGTATACGGCCAAGAAGTGGGGGCCAGACCGGGTCTTCGGGTTTTCGCCCATCCCGGCCATGTCGTATCTCTCGTACGCCGCCGGATCGCGCTTCCTGCAACTCTTTGGCGGCGTGAACATGAGCTTCTACGACTGGTACGCTGACCTACCCAACGCATTCCCCGAGGTGTGGGGCGACCAGACCGATGTGTGCGAGGGCGCGGACTGGTACAACGCCAAGTACATCGTAGCCATGGGTTCCAACCCGAACATGACGCGCACGCCCGACGTCCACTTCATCTCGGAAGCGCGGCACGAGGGCACGAAGTTCGTGTGCATCGCGCCGGATCTGAGCCAGGTAGCGAAGTATTCCGACTGGTGGATCCCGGTGAAGCCGGGCACCGACACGGCGCTGTGGATGGCGGTCAACCACGTCATTCTGACCGAGTTCTATGTGAAGCGGCAGGTTCCGTATTTCGTGGACTACGTGACCCGCTACACCGACGGGCCGTTCCTGGTGCAGATGCAGGCCAACGAAGACGGGAAGAGTTATCAAGCGGGCCAGTTGCTGCGCGCCAACCGCCTGACGCGCTATGAGAAGGAAGACAACGGCGACTGGAAGCTGTTGATGATGGACAAGGCCAGCGGCCAACCGAAGATGCCTATGGGCACGGTCGGCTTCCGTTGGCAGACAGAGAAAGGCAAGTGGAATCTCAAGTTAGAAGACGGCGTGGACAAGACGCCCATAGACCCGACGCTGTCGTTTGTCGAGCAGCATGACGAGGTGCTGCAGGTCGCCTACTATGACTTCGCCGAGCAGCAGACGCACCTGCGCGGCGTTCCGGTGCGCTACGTGGAGACGAAGGACGGGCGGGTGCCGGTAGCGACGGCGTTCGATCTGTTGGTGGCCCAGTTTGGCGTGGGGCGCGGACTGCCCGGTGATTACGCGACCTCGTACGACGAGCTGGGGCCTTACACCCCGGCCTGGCAGGAACAGTACACCGGCATCGGGCGCGACACGGTTATTCGCCTGGCCCGCGAGTTCGCGAACAACGCCGAAGTGACCGAGGGCCGCTCGATGGTCATCGTCGGCGCGAGCATCAACCACTGGTACAACAACAACCTGGCCTACCGCGCGCCGATCACCGCGCTGATGTTGTGCGGCTGTTGCGGGCGCAACGGCGGCGGCATGAATCACTATGTCGGCCAGGAGAAGCTGACGCTGGTGGCGCCGTGGAACAGCGTGGCATTCGCCAACGACTGGGGCATGGTGCCGCGGCGGCAGCAATCGCCCACCTGGCACTACGTCAACAGCGACCAGTGGCGTTACGAAGGCGACTTCACCGATTACGCGCCCGTGCCCCCCAAGACTCGGTGGGCGAAGGGGCACGCGATGGATTTGGAGACGATGGCGGTGCGTTTGGGTTGGATGCCCTACTATCCGCAGTTCAACCAGAACCCGATGCAGGTGCTGCGTGACGCGGAGGCGTCCGGCGCCCAGACGGCGGAGGAAATCTCCGACTACACCGCCAAGAAGCTGAAGAACGGCGACTTGCACTTCGCGGTGGACGACCCAGACGCGCCCGAGAATTGGCCGCGGGTCTGGTTTATCTGGCGCGGCAACGCGCTGCAGGCCAGCGCCAAGGGGCACGAGTTCTTCTTGCGGCACTATCTCGGCACGCACGACAACATCGTGGCCGAGGAGCACGCCAAGGGGAAAGTCGAGTCGGTCACCTTCCGCGAACCGGCGCCGCGCGGCAAGTTCGACCTGGTGGTGGACCTGAACTTCCGGATGGACACCTCGGCGCTGTACTCGGATATCGTGCTGCCGGCGGCCTTCTGGTACGAAAAGAACGACCTGAACACGACCGACCTGCATTCGTTTGTGCACCCGCTCGGCCAGGCGGTGCCGCCGGTGTGGGAGTCGAAGACCGACTACGAGATCTTTAAGTCCTTCGCGCGCAAGATCAGCGAGATGTCGGCGCTGGTCTTCCCCGAGCCGGTGCGCGACCTGGTGGCCACGCCGCTCATGCACGACACACCGGACGAGCTGGCGCAGGCCGAGCCATTGGACTGGGCCAAGGGCGAGTGCGAGGCGATCCCGGGCAAGACCATGCCGCACTTCCGCGTGGTGGAGCGAGACTACGCCAATCTCTACAACAAGTTCATCTCACTCGGGCCGCGCGCGCGCGAGGACGGCTTTAGCGGCAACGGCGTGCACGTGCCGGGCCAAATGGCCTATGACGAACTGTTGGACAACCCGGTAGGCGGATCGCCTGATCCGCGGCACAAGCGCTGCGTGGAATGGGGCGGCCAGAAGTATCCCAGCCTGGAAGACGCGCTGGATGCCGCCAACGCGCTCTTGCACCTCGCGCCGGAATCGAACGGCGAGGTAGCCTATCAGGCCTTCGAGCACGAAGAGGCCGTCACCGGCGTGCCGCTGACCGACCTGGCCGAGGGCGCGCGCGACGTGCGTATGACCTTCCTCGACCTGACGCGCCAGGTGCGCCGCACCCTGAGCAGCCCGTGCTGGTCGGGCATCGTCAACGACGGGCGGGCGTATGCCGCGTGGTGCCTGAACGTCGAACGGCTCGTGCCCTGGCGCACCCTCACCGGGCGGCAACAGTTCTACGTTGACCACCTGTACTATCTCGACTTTGGCGAACACCTGCCGACCTACAAGCCGAGGCTTGACCCGCGGCGGACGGGCGACATTGTCAAGAGCCTGGTGGACGATAAGTCGCTGGTACTCAATTACATCACGCCGCACGGCAAGTGGAACATCCACTCCACGTACAAGGACAACCACCGGATGCTGACGCTCTCGCGCGGCATGGACCCGATCTGGATCAACGACAAGGACGCCGAGAAGATCGGGCTGAACGACAACGACTGGGTGGAGGTCTACAACGACAACGGCGTGGTGGTCACGCGCGCCAACGTCAGCGCGCGCGTCCAGTCGGGCATGTGTTTGTACTACCATGCGGTCGAACGCACGATCTACATCCCCAAGTCGCAGATCCGGGGCGGCAAGCGGGCCGGCGGCCACAACAGCCTGACGCGCACGCGCATCAACCCGCTGCAACTGGCGGGCGGCTACGCCCAGTTCACGTATGCGTTCAACTACTGGGGGCCGATCGGGATCTTCACGCGCGACACGCATTGCGTTGTGCGCAAACTGGAAAAACTAGAGTGGTAACGAGCACGCTGCTCAGGAGGCAGTTGGCATGCTAGTGGAACAATTTACACAGATTTTCAGGGACGAGCACCGCCAGGTGCGCGACACCCTGCTGGACCTGCTAGAAGCGTTTCTGGCCCGCGACAGGCGCCGCATCACCGCCCTGTTGAACCAGACGGCCGCCCTGACCGGGCCGCACTTCCGGTATGAGGAGGAAAGCATGTACCCGGCGCTGACGGTCATTTTCGGCGACGAGTACATTGCCAAACTCTTCAGCGATCACGACCGGGCCATCGGAGTGGCCAAGCGGCTGGTGGAACTGGCCGGCCAAGAAACGCTGACCAACCAGGACGTGACCGAGGCGGTGCGGCTCATCCGTCTCCTCCTGCCGCACGTCAGCGACTGCGACGGGCTTTCGATCATGGTCGAGCGGCTGCCTGAAGCTCAAGTGCAGCAGATCTTGAACACCCGCGACTTCACCGGCCAGGCCGGGTTGAACTTGTTGGCGTGGGCCGACCAGGTGCGCAGCCGCCCAGCCATCATGCCGAACAGGGCCTGACGCAACAGACGATAGACTTTCGGCCAAAGGAGCGATTGATGGACATCCGCGCACAAGTATCAATGGTCTTTCATCTCGATAAGTGCATTGGGTGCCACACGTGCAGCGTCGCGTGCAAGAACATCTGGACCGACCGCAAGGGCACCGAGTACATGTGGTGGAACAACGTCGAGACCAAGCCGGGGACGGGCTACCCCACCACGTGGGAGGACCAGGGCAAATACAAGGGCGGGTGGGAGAAGGAAAAGGATCGGGACGAAATTCATCTGCGCCTGCACGGCCGAGGCGGCGGGCTGGCGAACATCTTCTTCAACCCATACCTGCCGACGGTGGACGACTACTACGAGCCGTGGACGTATGACTACGAGCACCTGTTCAACGCGCCCGAAGGCGATGACCAGCCCACCGCCCGCGCCATCTCGATGATCCCCTGCAAGCCGATGGAGATCGAGGCCGGCCCGAACTGGGACGACGACTACGGCGGCTCGCCGGTGTATGCGCGCAACGACCCGAACCTGGACGGCCTGACCGACGAGGAGCGCGAGCAGTTGACCGAGATGGAGCGCGTGGTGTTTTTCTACCTGCCGCGCATCTGCAACCACTGCCTGAACCCAGGCTGCGTGGCGGCCTGCCCGGCGGGCGCGGTCTATAAGCGCGGCGAAGACGGCATTGTGCTGCTGAGCCAGGAGAAGTGCCGGGCGTGGCGCATGTGTATTTCGGGCTGCCCTTACAAGAAGACGTACTTCAACTGGTCCACGGGCAAATCGGAAAAGTGCATCTTGTGCTATCCGCGCCTGGAGAGCGGCCAGCCGCCCGCCTGTTTCCACTCGTGCGTGGGCCGCATCCGCTACCTGGGCGTCTTGCTATACGACGCCGATCTGATCAAAGGTTCGGCCTCCGTCGCCGACGCCGACCTGGTCGAGGCGCACCGCGCCATCATTCAGGACCCATTCGATGCGCAGGTGATCGCGGCCGCCAGAGCCAATGGTGTCTCCGAGGCGCTGATCGACTCGGCGCAGAAGTCGCCGGTTTACAAGTTCGTGAAGCAGTGGCGGCTGGCCCTGCCGCTGCATGCCGAATTCCGCACCTTGCCGATGCTGTTCTACGTGCCGCCGATGCTGCCGGTGCTGGCCAAGGTGAAGGACGGCAAATACGACAACGTGGATGCGGCCAGCGCCAGCCTGGCGCCGCTGATGAGCTCGCTCGAGCGGGCGCGGCTGCCGCTGCGCTACATGGCCAGCCTGTTCTCGGCGGGGAACGAGGAGATCGTGGCGGCGTCTTACCGCAAACTCATTGCGGTGCGGATCTACATGCGCGCCAAGCGGGTGAAGGACATCACCGAAGAGGAAGTGCAGGAAGCGCTGAAGGTCGGCGGCACGACGGCCGAGGAGGCCGAGGCGATCTTCCAGTTGACGGCCAAACCCACGTTTGAGGAGCGCTTTGTCGTGCCGCCGCTGGGCCGCGAAGTTGCCATCGAGCAGACGCTCGATCCGTTCAGCCAGAAGCGCGAGGGCGGCTTCGGCTTCCGCAAAGCCCCGGCCCGAGGAGCATAGCGATGATCAGCGAACCTGTGGACGGACGCGTCTGGCAACTCTTTGCTGAACTGCTGGACTATCCGCGCGCGAATCCGGCGCACGCCGCGGCGGACTGTTCCGGGCTGGTCGCTGGGCGGAGTGCGGAGGCGGCCGCGCTTATGCGCGAGTTTGCAGCGTTCGCCGAGCGGACGCCCCTGGCCCAACTGGAGGAAGTTTACACCGGCCTGTTTGAGCTCGACGCGACCTGCCACCCGTATATCGGCTACCACCTGTTTGGCGAGTCTTACAAGCGCAGCGCCTTTCTGCTGGCCTTGAAGGAGCGCTACCGCGCCCACGGCATCCAAAGTGGGGTCGAACTGGAGGATCATCTGGCGCTGGTGCTGCGCTATCTGGCGGCGATTGACAGCGCCCCAGAGGTCGAGGAGATGACCGGCACGGCCCTGCACCCGGCGCTGCGCAAGATGCTGAAGAACAACGAAGAAGAGCCTCCGGATCCCAGCATCCCCAAGGTGCAGACCCAGGGCGACGAGTATCGGCGCGTGCTGCAGGCGCTGCGGCTGGTGCTGCTGACAATAGCGCCGGATGACATGCCGGCGATGGCCGAGACTCCGGCTGAGGACTTGCTGCCGATGGCCGCCGACTAGGAAGAGGAGGAGCCGACGATGTATGATACGGTGCTGTTCGTTGCTTTTCCGTATGTGGCGGTTACGCTCGCCATTGTCATGGGCATCTATCGCTACTACAGCGACCGCTTCTCCTATTCCAGCTTGTCGTCGCAGTTTTTGGAGAACCGCACTCTGTTCTGGGGTTCGGTGCCGTGGCACTACGGCGTCATCCTGGTGCTGGGCGCCCATCTGCTCGCGGCGGTCTTCCCCAAGTTGTGGGGGGACCTGATCGCGGATCAGATTCGCCTGTACGTGCTCGAAGTGACCGGGCTGGCGCTGGCGCTGATGGCGCTCATCGGGCTGGTGCTGCTGGTCGTTCGGCGGTTGACCAATCCGCGGGCTTTCGCGGTTACGTCCATCATGGATTGGCTCTTGCTCATCACGCTGGCAGCGCAAGTGGGCCTGGGCGCCTGGGTGGCCTTTTATTATCGCTGGGGGTCAGACTGGTATCTGCACACCGCCGTGCCGTGGATGCTGTCTCTGGTGACGTTCAACCCCCAAATCCAGCATGTCACCGCGCTGCCGGCCGTCGTCAAGTGGCACCTGCTGCTGGGTTTTGTCATCATCGGGCTGTTCCCGTTTACGCGCCTGGTGCATTTAGTCACCTTCCCTATCACCTATCTGTGGCGGCCCATTCAGGTGGTGATCTGGAATCGCCGCCCGCGCACGACACGCTAGGGCGAGCAAGGCCCAGGTCGGGAGCCGGCTGCGCTCAGCGCTGAGCGGCGGCGCGCGGTCAGTCACGAGGCGGGCACAAGGGCCGAGGTGTAACGCCGCTCGCACGCTGAATTGGAGGGGCGCCTCGCAGCACGGCAATTGAGGCTCGCCGCCGCCGACGGCCACGCTACCCGCCTGGAGCGCGCCCGCGACGCGAAACACAACCCGGCCGCCGCGCTGAGGCTTTCCTTGGACAAGCAACTCGTTGGGAACCAAGCCTGGGCCGTCAAAGGCGCTTTCACAAAACCACTGGCCGAGCTGCTTGAAACGAGCGCTCGGATGCACACGCGCCTGTGCCCGCGCCAGGGCCTCGGCGCGCGGATCGGCCTGCTGGCCGGACGACTTCTCGCAATTGACCTGCCCCAGACCGACAAACGGCTGCTGACCATCGCCGAAACCGACGGCTGTCTGGTGGACGGCCTCGCGGCGGCGACCAATTGCCACCCAGGTAGCCGCACGCTGCGGATCGTGGACTACGGGAAAGTGGCCGCCACCTTTGTTGACACCCGCGACGAACAGGCCGTGCGCATCGCGCCCCGGCTTGACATTCGGACTCTGGCGCGGGAATATGCCCCCACAGCGCGCCAGCGTTGGGAGGCGCAACTGGTTGGCTAGCAACACATGCCGGACGAGCGGCTGTTGTCATGGCAACCGGTCGCGCTGGCCGAGCCGCTGCACCGCCTGGTCGGCCGGCATGGCAAGCCCGCCATCTGCCAGGGGTGGGGCGAGGAAATCATCAATCAGCGCGAAATAGCCGGCGGGGGTTCGGTGTTGTGTCGCGCGTGCGCGGGCCAGGCTTACTATCGGCCGGCGCAGGCGGCGGAGCAACCCGCGCGGCTGTGCCCGTGTGAGGTGTGATTGTGACCGCCCGGATGTCGTGAGCAGCGCAGCGCCGCAGAAACCCGAGAGGCCGCGCCAGGCTGTGAGACTCAGCCTGGCGCAAGGGGTCGCCGACCTTTACCCGGGCGCTTTCGCCGTGGTGATGGCGACCGGCATCATCTCCCTGGCGGCTTATCTGCACGGCATGGTGTTGATCGCCTGGTTGTTCTTCGGCGTCAACCTGGTTGTTTACACCACCCTTTGGTTTCTCACGCTGGCCCGGCTGCTCGCGCACTGGCCGCGTGTGATCGCCGATCTGACCAAGCACACGCGCGGCCACGGCTTTTTCACCCTGGTGGCCGGAACGTGCGTGCTGGCGAGGCAATTTCAGGTTCTGGCCAACATGTTCAGGGCAGCCGCCATCCTCTGGCTGCTCGGCATATTCCTTTGGCTGATCCTGATCTACACCTTCTTCGCGGCGGTCGCGGTGCGCGAGCCAAAACCCACGCTGGAGGCGGGGCTGAGCGGAGGCTGGCTGCTCACCGTCGTGGCGACCCAATCCATTTCGGTGACGGGCGCACGGATCGCCGACGTGGCCGGAGCCTGGCAGGAGGCCGTCCTCTTTATTACGCTGGCGGCGTATCTGCTGGGCTGCATGTTGTACCTGCTTATCATCTCGCTCATCTTTTATCGCTTCACCTTCTTCAGCCTCACGCCGCAGGCCCTGGCGCCTCCCTACTGGATCAACATGGGCGCTACCGCTATTACCACCCTGGCGGGCGCAACGCTCATGCTGGAGGCCAAGCACTGGACGTTCGTGCAGGAAATCCTTCCATTCCTGAAGGGTTTCACCGTCTTCTTTTGGGTCACGGCTACCTGGTGGATTCCCCTGCTCATTATTCTGGGCGTGTGGCGGCACGTCGTCCGGCGCTTTCCGTTCAGTTACGATCACTCGTACTGGGGAATGGTCTTCCCCCTGGGGATGTACACGGTATGCACGCACCAGTTGGCCAGGGCGACAAGCTTGTCCGTGTTGCTGCCCATTTCGCAGCACCTGGTGTACGTGGCGCTTATCGCCTGGCTGATTGTCTTCGCCGGAATGATCCGTGGATGGGCGCGCAACTGGTCCGCCAACAGGGTCAACAACGGACTGGACGCCGACCGGGGGTAGGGTGAACGGCCGATAGACGCCGGCAGACTTAAGCGCTAAATTAATCGCAGGACGCTCAGGGGCCGAGGACAAGACGCTGCTTGGGCAGTTAACCACCTGTTGGCGCCGACGGGCGACAGCGTTGGCGCGTTGAGCAGGGACCATGCCCGCGAACTATAGGCGGGCCGAGGTGAATGATGCGCAATGGCTTTGGTCTGGGGCGAGTGTTTGGCATTGAAATCCGCGTAGACTGGAGTTGGTTGTTCATCTTGGGGCTGGTGACCTGGAACCTGGCCGCGGGCGTCTTTCCGAGTCTTCATCCCGAGTGGGGAACGGCCCTCAACTGGGTCGTCGGGCTGGCGGCCGCGGTGGTGTTGTTTGCCTCGGTGCTGGCGCACGAGCTTGCGCATTCGCTGGTAGCCATCGCGCGCGGCCTGCCGGTGCGGCGCATCACCCTGTTCATGTTCGGCGGGGTATCGAATATCGAGCGTGAACCCCCCTCGCCGAGCAGCGAATTTCTGATCGCCATCGTCGGCCCGATCACGAGCATTGCGTTGGGCATTATCTTCAGCTTGCTGGGCGGCGGACTGGGCCTTCGAGCGGGGCAGGCGCTGAACAACCCGCAGCAGTTGCTGGCCGGGCTGGGGCCGGTGGCGACCCTGCTGCTGTGGCTGGGTCCGGTTAACATCGTGCTGGGCGTATTCAACCTGATCCCAGGCTTCCCGCTAGATGGCGGCCGGGTGCTGCGCTCGATCCTGTGGGCGGCGACCAGCAATCTACGCCGAGCCACGCGCTGGGCGTCTTGGGTTGGGCAGGGCATTGCCTGGCTGTTCATCGGCGGCGGGATCGCGATGATGTTCGGCGTGCAACTGCCATTTTTCGGGACGGGGTTTTTGAGCGGTTTGTGGCTGGCCTTCATCGGTTGGTTTGTCAACCAGGCCGCGGCACAGAGTTACCAACTGGTGGTGGTCGAAGACCTGCTGGAGGGCGTGCCGGTCGCGCGTCTGATGCGCGCCAATGCGCCCACCGTGGGGCCGGGCATGCACGTCAGCCAGCTTGTGGACGATTTCATCATGGGCACGGACGAACGCGCCTTTCCGGTCGTCGAGGGTGATCGGCTGGTCGGGCTGGTGTGCCTAGAAGATGTTCGCAAGGTGGCGCGGGCGGCGTGGGACACAACCCGGCTCGACCAGATAATGACACCCGCGGCTGAGCTGGACCTGGCGACGCCGCGCGAGGATGCGGCCGAGGCGATGAGCAAACTGGCTGCGCGCGACGTGCGCCAGGTGCCGGTGGTGCAAGATGGGCGGCTGGTGGGCATGCTGCGGCGGCGCGACATTCTGCGTTGGCTGCAGTTGCATTCGGAGGCGACCCGCTAGGCCGGCCCGGCGGCGACCGGCACGCACCGGGTGTGCCGCGGCAAGGATGGAGATGGAGCGGTGTCGGTCAGCGTGCGGGCGGCCGGGCTGATCGCTCCATCCACGCCGCCACCTCGGCCAGGCCGAAGTCCGGCGTGCGATAGGCGACGTTGACGGCCTGGAATACCCAGCGATGCCAGTCTACGCCCCAGGCGGCGGCCAACGCCGAAACCATCACACAGATGCCAGCGAACAGGTCGGCAAACGGCCCGGCGCGGTCCGCGTCGTGCAGGAAGGCTGTCACGGCGGGCTCGCCGGCCACCAGGCCGCGCGCAGGCACCAGCCAGGCCGCCTGCTCAACCTGGTCCAATTTGGCCGCCACATCGGCGCCGAGAGGCAGCAGGCCGCGCGCCAGCGCTGCCCGTGCGCCGCGCGCGTGCAGTGTCAGCCAGGCATCGCGCACCGGCGGCTCCAGCCACAGGATCGCTAGCAGCAGCGGCAGGATGCCATGGCGCAGAAAGCCCCCCGCCCCACCGGTGCTCGGCAGAAAGGGCATGAGCAGGTCGGCGCCCAGAATGACCCGGAGCAGCGCCTCGCGCTCAATGACCGGCGTCGCCTCGGTTCCAAAGCCCGCCTGGTACAGAGCGGCAAACAAGGCCCAGTTGTCGAGGCAGTAGAGCGGCACCGGCCGCTCGTAGGGTTTAAACCACACCGGCATCAGCTCGCCCCAGCCGCCGTTGCTCTCCGGGGTGGTCATCACGACGTAGGCGGGCAGTTCGCCGTCCACCAGAGTCTGGCGCTGCGTGTGGATGCCTAGCGCCTCCTGCGCCAGGGGCTGCAGCGCGGCCAGGACGATCCGCGCCTCGGCGCCACTCACGGCGAAGCGGGGACGCAGGGCTGCGTAGCCCGCCGGGTCGGGCAACGGCACCGTTAGCCGTCCCGGCGATAGGCGCTCACGTCGGGCCGGAATGGGCGCAGCATCCAATGCGGGCGCCGCCACTCGCCGATAGCCGGCCGGGCGCGGCTCAGCCAGTCTTGGTAAAGGGCATGGGCCCGCCGCGTGTCCACATGCACATCGCCATATTGGTCACCCGGCTCGGCGCGGGCCACGGTTACTTTCTGATGCCAACAGTGCATGCCGCTGATCGGGTCGGGCTGCACCGGGAAGGTCAGGTTCTGGTGCACCCCAGCGTCACTCCACCAAATGCGGCTGGTGTCGGCGTCGGCCGAAGCGAAGGGGCGCACGCCGTGGACCTGCCGCAACGACCACTGTCCTTCCTGCTCGGAGAGGTTGACCAGGGCGGAGGCGATGCGGTTGGCGCCGTCGCCCTCGGCCAGGCGCCAGCGGCCCAGGTGATGCGAGCAGGCGACCACACCCGGCCGGATGCCCTCGGTCACCCAAACCTTGTCCACGAAGTAGCCGATCTCGGTCGTTATCCGCACTAAATCGCCGGTCTGCACGCTCAGCGCCTGGGCGTCGGTGGTGTGCAGCCAGGCGGGGTTGGCGTGGGAGATCTCGGCCAGCCATTTGGCATTGGCGCTGCGTGTGTGGATTAGGGTGGGCAGCCGGTAGGTGGAAATCAGCACCATTTCTCCGGCAGCCCGGTCAATCCGCTCGGGGTGCACGTGGCTGGGCACGTACTCGGGAATCGCCATCTCGGGCCAGCCGAAGGCGGCCAGGGTGCTCGAATAGAGTTCCAGCAGCCGCGAGGGGGTGCGGAAGCCGAACTTGGGTTGGCCCGCTACCATTCGGCCAATAGCGCGGCCGAGGGCGTTGGCGACCGGTACCGGGCTGGGGACGATGTTGGTTGGCGCCGGGGGCGGCGCGGTCGAATAAAGGATGCCGGTGGCCTGGTCCACGCTGGCCCCGGCCACTTCGTCCGGCCCCAATGTGCGGTCGTACTCCGCCAGGGCGCCGCGGCGGATCTCGAACGCGCCGTACTTGCGCATGTAGGCCAGTGGCGAGAGGCCCTCGGCCGCGGCCGCCGCCGGCAGGCCCGGCACCGAGTGCTCGAACATCCAGCCGTAATACTCATCAACCGTGATGCGCTCGCCGGGGCGGCTGGGTGATTCGAAGTATGGCCGGATGCCAAGCGAGCCATCGGGGTCAATCTCCCAGCTCAGGTCAATCCAGAATTCCGTCTCTTCCCACACCTGGCCCGGATTGGCCTCATAGGTGCGGTTGACCTTGTGGCCGGCGCGTTCCAGCGCCACGCGCCGCACCGGCTGGCGAAAGGCGATCCATTGGCCAGCGTGGGTCTCCTGGCTCATCAGGTCGTGGCGCTCGGAGCCATGCCCCATGGGGAGGACATAGTCGGCCCACCAGGCGGTCTCGTTCCAGGTAGGGGTCAGCGCCACGTGCAGGCCAATCTGGTTCTCGTCGCGCAGGGCTTCCAGCCAACTAAAGCCATCTGGGTTGGTCCACAGCGGGTTGTAGACGCGGGTGAAGTACACGTCGAGCCGGCCGCGGCCTTCTTTCAGGAAGTGCGGCAGCAGGAAGCTCATCTCGAAATAGGCGAGCGGAAATTCCTGAGGCCAGGTCAGGTCGTTCCAGCGCTTAACGTGCGGGGCCAGCTTGTGGGGGCGGGGCACCCACTTGTCCCAACCGTTGGCGGAGGTGCCGCCTTCGACGCCGACACTGCCGGTGAGCACGTTGAGAAACCACAGGCAGCGGGTCACCTGCCAGCCGCCCAGGTTGCCGGCTCCGGCGCTGCGCCAGTTGTGCGTCGCCAGCTTGCCGCCGCAGTTGGCCACGTCCTCGGCGATGCCACGCAGGAGGGCGGCGTCCACGCCCGACTCCTGGGCGGCGTATTCGAAGGTGTAGTGGGCGTAGTGGGCCTGGAGAGCGCGCTCGAAGTCGTTAAACGACGCAGGGGCCGGCGCCGATTCGTCTTTCGACGGGCCGTCTCCGCCCAAGGACTGGAGCCACTCTTCCCAGTTCACCCATTGCCGCACAAACTCACGGTTATACCGGCCGGTCTGCAAGAGGTGGTTGGCAATGGCGAGCAGGATCGCGGCCTCCGAGCCGGGCCAGGGCGCGATCCAGGTGTCGGCCATGGAAGCGGTGTTGGACAGGCGCGTGTCCCAAACGATGAGCCGGGCGCCCGCCAACTTGCCTTCGATGATGCGTTGCGCATGGGGGTTGAAGTAGTGGCCCGTCTCTAGGTGGCTGCTGATGAGCAGGATAACGTTGGCGTGCGCGTAGTCGGGGCTGGGGCGGTCGTAGCCCATCCAGAACCCATAGCCGGCGCGGGCGCCCGACGAGCAGATGTTGGTATGCGAGTTGTGACCATCGAGGCCCCAGGCCGGCAGAACCCACTCCATCAGCCCGTCGTGGCCCGGCCGCCCGACGTGGTACATGATTTCCTTGTGGCGGCCTTCGACGAGCGCGCGCCGGATGCGGCCGCCGATGTCGGCCAGCGCTTCTTGCCAGGTGACGCGCACCCATTTGCCCTCGCCACGCTTGCCGGCCCGTTTGAGGGGGTAGAGGATGCGGTCGGGGTCGTTCACCTGGTTGAGGGTGGCCGGCCCCTTGGCGCAGTTGCGGCCGCGGCTGCCCGGGTGAGCGGGGTTGCCCTCGAACTTGCGTACCTGGTCGGTGTCTTTGTCGATCCAGGCCAGCAGCCCACAGGCCGACTCGCAATTGAAGCAGACGGTCGGCACCAGCCGATAGTGCTTGGGGACCCGCCGCGGCCACGCTTGTGGATCGTACTCAACCCAGTCGTCCCAGCGTTCGGGCGGCGGATATTGCTGCAAGCGGTCGCCGCTATCGGACTCGTGAAGAGGCAAAGCGGTTATGGCGTCAGTCATCGCGCATCCCCAAGCTGGCTTAGTTGTTGGGCACCTGCTGCGGGGCCATGACAAAGGCCCACTCGTAGGCGAACAGCCCGGCCACCGCGAGCACGCCGGCCAGGGCCAGCAGCGGGCGGCTGCTGGGCGTCAGGAGGACGATCAGCAGGGGCAGGCACAGCCCGACCAGCAGGCTGGCCCAATACCAGCGCCGGTACGGGCCATGGGTGATCAAGTGGGCGGCCGTCGCCGCCACCTGGCTGGCGTGGCGCACCCCGAATTCGCCGCCCACGGTCAGGAGCAGGCTGGCGAACAGACTCAGGCCCAGGACCCAGGCCAGGCCCCGCACGGCTTCTGGCGGCGGCGCGAAGGCGCCGCCCGCCAGAGCCGCCACGATGAGGAGGCCCGCGGCCCCGGCCAGAATTGATTGCAGCAGCATATGCCACGGGAGCAAGGCGGATTGCCAGAGGTCGCGGCCCTCGGCTTGGGCGAACAGGAAGGCTGTGTAGACAGCGGCCAATCCCGCCAGTACAACGCCCGGCCAGGCCAGCCACCCGGCGAGAACGGCGAAGCCCAGCGCCTGGGCCAGAAAATATAGGCCGGCGACGGCGGTGAAACCAATCAGGATGACGGCGCCACGCGCCAGCCAGGAGCGCCACTGCGGGCGGATGAGGATGGTCCAGAAGCGCTCTGGGCGGTCGAGGTCCCACACCAGCAGGCCGGTGGTCAGCCCGATGCCCACCAGCGCCAGCAGCGGGGCGAGCAGGGTGAAAAAGGCCACGGACGGCAGAAGGCCAAGCGCTGTGCCGAGGGCGGCAATCAGGAAAGCGCCGGCTCCGAGGGCCTTGGTGACCAGGTAGGTCGGCACCTGCCAGTGCCAGGGAATGCGGTGCGGCACATTGTAAGTCTCGCGCGGGGCCGCGGCGGAACGCATCAGCGCGCCCGCCAGGCTGCCCGCTTCGACCTGAATAGGCCCGCGCCAATCACCGGCCGCCGGATCGGGCCGGGTGGCCCACAACATGCCGCCGGCCTGGCTGGCCAGAGTAGGCACGATCGAGGCTTCCTCGGCGTCAATGTAGAACAGCTTGGGCTGCGTGCCCTGCTCAGGCTTGCGCACGCGCACCGGCTGGGTGGCGAGCGCGCGGGCGATTTCCGAGCGGGGGTCGTTCAGGTCGCCGGCCAGGATGGCGTGCTCGGGGCAGACGACGACACAGGCGGGTTCCAGGCCCACGGCGAGGCGATGCGCGCAGAAGTGGCACTTGGCCGCGGTGTGGTTGTCGGGGTCAATATAGATCGCGTCGTAGGGGCAGGCCTGCAAGCAGGCCTTGCAGCCGATGCAGGCGTCGCGGTTGAACTCGACGATGCCGTTGCGGCGCTGATACATGGCGCCAGTGGGACAAATGTGGACGCAGGGCGGGTTGGCGCAGTGGTTGCAGCGCGTCACCTGAAAGTAGCGCCGGGTCTCGGGGAAGACGCCTTTTTCGGTGTACTTGACCCAGGTGCGGTTGACGCCGACCGGCACGGTATTTTCCGACTTGCAGGCCGTGGAACAGGCGTGGCAGCCGATGCACTTGCGGTTGTCAATCAGGAAGCCAAAGTTAGTGGTCACGTTACTGCAGGGGCGTCTGGCCTTTGACGGCCAGAATCGCATTGACCCAGTCCTCCACGCCCACGCCGGGCGATTGCACCGGCAGCGACCGATAGAATTCGGCCACTTTGGCCCGCACCGGCTCGGCTTCCAGTGCCACCCCGCGCAACGCCTGCTCCAACGCCCCGACAGCAAACGACGGCAACAGCGTGAAATCGCCCGACAGCGTCAGATCATCGAGGCGCCCGGCCCGCAGGCGCGCCGTGGCGCGAATGAGGCCGCCCGGTGATTTGTAGGCGGCTTCCGCCAGGTAGACATCGGCGTGAATTTTCACCGCGCCGGTCTGGCGCAGGCCGCCCTTCTGGTAGAGCCATTCATCCGAGGCGAAGCGCGCCTCTAATGCTTCGGTAACGGCCAGTTCGGCCGGGGTCGGGTCGCCATATTCGGCCGGGCGGCCCAGGGCCTCCACCACGTGCCGCACGTAGTCGCGCTTGACGGTGGCGTAGTCCGGCGTGTGGCCCAACTGGCGCGTCATGGTCGTCATGTACTCGTTGAGTGATTGGACGATCTTGTCGCGCATTTTCTCCGACGACACCTTGAGCACACGCGCCATCAGGTCGAAGTTGAAATCGAACATCAGGCTGCCGACCACGACCTCGGCCTCGCCGATCTGCGCCGCGCCCGTGCCGCCGATCTTCTTGCCCTGCACATGGACGTCATTGACCGGGCGGTGGTTGGCCGGGATGCCCAGGCTTTGGTAGGTTTCCACCAACGGTTTGATGTAGAGCGCAAAGCGTTCTTCGAGCAAGGCGGGCAGCGCCGGGCGGTGAAAAATCCACTGAGTGAAGACCTGGCCTTGGTCGAGATAAACCGCCCCGCCCCCGACCTCGCGCCGGTAGATGGGCAGGCCGGCCTGACGGCAGTAGTCCAGGTCCACTTCCTTTTCGAGTTCTTGGTGATAGCCTATGCAGACATACGGGTCGGTCGGGCCGACCAGGATGATCGTGTCGGGCGTGTCAGGCTGCATGGCGTACGCCACACCGTGATAGATGGCCTGGGAGCGCATGGGCGACACCAGGCCGACGTCGAGGATGCGAATGGCTTGCATGGTTGTCACTCCAATTCGTCGGGGGCCTCGATGCAGCGGTAACAATGTACACCCAGCGCTTCGATCTTGGCGCGGTAGGCCGCCACCGCGTCAGCGCCAGTGAGCAGATGTCCGCGTTCGGCGGCCAGGTTGACGGGCCTGACCTTCACCAGCCAACCCGCGCCATAGGGGTCTTTGTTGGCCGCCAGGATGTCGGCGCTGAAAGTCGCTTGGTTGACGGCCACAAGCTCGCCCGAGAACGGCATTGGAAACGGGCCGACCCATTTGGCCGACTCGATGGTGGCGGCGCTCTTGCCCTGGGCGATGACCTTGCCCAGTTTCTTGAAGACGAGGTTGACCAGTTTGCCGCCGCGCGTCTGCGCCAGGTCGGTCATGCCCAGCACCGCCAAGTCGCCTTCGAAGCGCACCCACAAATCGCGCTCGAGGTCAAAGTAGTAGTCTTCGGGGATGTCGCAGCCGTACAGGATGGCCACGCGGTCACTCGCAGGTGATCCCCTGGGCCTGGAGAAACGCCTGGTAGGCCGCCAGGCCGCCGGCGCCGGTCACCAGGTCGGCCGAGTCGGTCTCCCAGTTGTCGGGCGTGATCTTGCTAAACCACCCCTCGCCATAGGGATCGGTGTTGAGCAGGCCGGGCGCGGTTTTCAGGGCCGGGTTCACGGCGGTGATGGTCCCGTTCACCGGCGCGGTGACGGGACCGACCCACTTGCCGCTTTCGACCGTGCCGGCGCTCTTGCCTTTCTTGACTGTTTTGCCCACTTCCTTAGGCGTGGCCGAGATGATGGACTTGGCCAGGTGCTGGGCCACGTCGGTGATGCCGATGACGACGGTGCCGTCTGGCTCGCGGCGCGCCCAGGTGTGCTTCTCGACCCAGTAGTAAAGGTCTTCAGGCAGGTTACAGTTGGAGATCGTGGACATGTTTCCTTAAGGGGGGGATTGGTCGGAGGCGGTTGCGGCAGCGGCGTCGGCGGTGTCCGGCCGGCCCGCCTGAATGGGATGTTGCTCGTCTAGATGATACAGCAATTGATCAAAGGCGACGAGACCGATTTCGCCCTTGAACTCATCCAAAAAGCCCGCGTCGCGATAGCGCGGCTTGACGGCGTGCTGATAGCGTAGGCCACAAACCGGGCAGGCAATGACGTATTTCATCTTGCCGGTGGCCTCGTCGTGCTCGGTTACCACGCGGTCGAGGTGCGTTTCGAGCAGGTGCCGGTGCACCCGCATGCGAAGGTCGGCGAAGTCACAGAAGGGGCAGTTCATGCCTGGTTCAGCGCGTCACGGGCCGCAGGGCCTCGGCCAGGCGCTCGGCGGTGGTTCGGCTAATGGCACTGACCAGCCCAGCCAGGGCAGCGCCAGCCTGGGTGGCCTGCACCTGGTCGGTATCAACGTTGCGGGAGGCCAAGCCAACCTGCACCAGATCATTGATCCGCTCCACCAACGCCAGGCGCCCCAACCCGACGGCCAGCTCCAACTCAGCGGTGCTCATGGACGCCGCCCCCGCCAGCCGGTTCAGCAGGGCGTAGTTGTCCGAGTCGGCCGCCAGCCGCAGGGTACGCAGGGTCATCGCCTGGGCGGCCGCTGCCAGGTCTTCGGCCTGTTGTGAGGCCAACCACTCGCCCGTGCCGCTTTCCAGCCGGTCCAACCGGTCGAGGCTGCGCGCCAGATCGCGCAGCCGCAGCGCCAAGGCAGTGGAGAGGTCGGCAAGGCCCTGGCTCATGGCGGTGGACCTCAAGCAACAGGGTCGGCGGCGGCCGGCTGCGCCACGCCGCCCGGCATGGCTTCGGCTACGAGCTGGATGACGTCACGGACATCGATCTGGCCCTCGCAGCCGGTTGTCTTGACCGCGTCGGTGTACATCACCACGTCCTTAGGGCAGGCCACCACGAAGAGCAGGGGCCGGGCCGGCGCGGCGCCGTCAGGTCGTCCGCTGTTCAGCGCGGCGAGCGCCTCGCGGATACGGTTTTCGGCCGGGCGTTCGCCGGGCGGTGTGGCGCCCATCCAGATTTGGCCGCCCCCCGCCCCGCAGCAGTAGGAGTTCGCGCGATTCCGCGGCATTTCGACCAGTTCGCAGCCAGTGGCCTGGATGAGCGCGCGCGGCGGGCTGAATCCTTGGTTGTAGCGGCCGAGGTAGCACGGGTCGTGAAAGGTGACGCGGTAGTTGAGCCGCCGTTCGAGCGTCAACCGGCCGGTGTCAAGCAACTGCGCGAGCAGGCGGGTGTAGTGCAGCGTGTCCCACCGGCCGCCGTGGTCGGGATATTCGTTTTGGAGGGCATTGAGCGAGTGCGGGTCGGTGGTGATCACGCGCTGAAAGGCGCATTTCTGCATGGCGGCGATGTTGTGTTCGGCTAACTGTTCAAACAGGCCCTCTTCGCCCACGCGCCGAACGTCGTTGCCCGAGTTGCGCTCGGCGTCGTAGAGGATGCCGAAATCTACGCCCGCGGCGTGCAGCACGCGCGCCACCGTGCGGGTGATGTCTTGCACGCGGGCGTCGAAGGCGGCATAGTCGCCCACGAACCACAAAAACTCGGCCGGCTCCTTGCGGATGTCTTTGACTTTAAAGTCGAGCTTGGCCGCCCACTTGCCCCGGCCGCGGGCCGCCTGGCCGAACGAGTTGCCCGTCTTGCCGAGTTTTTCCAGGGTGGACTGCAAGCCCGGGTCGAGTTCGGCGCCGTCGTTGACCATGCGCCGGCGCAGGTCCACGATGTCGGCCATGGGCGCGTTGCCCACGGGGCAGACGCGCACGCAAGCGTAGCAGGTGGTACAGGCCCAGGCCGCCTCCGGACTGATGGCGAAATCCAGCAGCGCGGGTGAGGCCGCCCCGCCTGCAAAAGCCCGCAAGTTGCCGTTGAGCCAATAGCGCTTGTTGATCTCCAGGGCGGAGGGGCTAAGCGGACGCTGGCTGTTGTAGGCCGGGCACACGTCCTGACAGCGGTTGCACATGATGCAGGCATAGGCGTCGAGCAAGCGCGGCCAGGGCAGGTCGGCCAGGGTGGCAGCGCCCGGTACGGCCTCGGCGGGCGCACCAACCGGAACGGCCGGGTCCAGCCGCCCACGCGGGGCGGGGCGGGCCAGCGCCAGGTTCAGCGGCGCCGCCATGATATGCAGGTGCTTGCTGATGACGAAGTAGGGCAGGAACACGACGATCAGGCCGATGGCCAGCCACCAGGTGACATGGATGCCGGCGGAGAGCGCCGCGGGCGCGACGCCTTGCAGTGGCAGCGCAACCAGGCTGGCGAAGGGCTGCATGGGGTTGAAGACGCCGGCCTCGGCCAGCCGCAGGGACTGCCCCAGGAATCGTGAGCCGACGTGCATGAGGATGAAGCCGCCGACGACCAGCGAGTCGCGCTTGATGCCACCGTGCTGCACCGGCGGCAGCAGGCGCACATCGGAGCGCACGGTCAAGCGCTGGTCGCCGGTGACGAAACGCCGCACCAGGAAGACCAACACGCCGAGCAGGACCGCCATGCTCAGCAGGTCGCCCAGCAGATTCAACGGGCCGATCAGGCCGCCGGAGGTGGTGGCGGTGGCATAGCCGGGCCAAAAGCCTTCCAGCAGGTCGTTGACGTTGACGAGGAAGTAGTACGAAAACCCGAAGAAGATCAGAGCGTGAAACGTTGTCAGGATCGGGCGGGCCTTATACAGGGGCAATTGCAAGCCGACGGCCAGCAGGGCGCGCGCGGCGCGCGGCAGCAGGCCCGGCCCAAGCGGGCCGGCCGGCCGGCCACGGCGAACGGCCCGGAACAGGTTGTAGAAGCCCCAGGCCGTCAACGCGCCGAACGCGGCCACGAGCAGGATGAAGGCGATCTTCTCAGGCACCGAGAGCATAGATCGTTCCTTGAGGAATGTCGGGCGAGGCGTGACAGGCGCCGTTGGCGCGTCACGCGGCACGCGTCACGGGCCTTTCAGCTTCTCGGTCAGCGCGGGCAGCAAATCGAGCAGGTCGCAGGTGGCGCCGTAATGGGCCACGTCGAAGATGGGCGCTTTCGGGTCGGTGTTCACCGCGACGATCAACTCCGCGCCGCGCATGCCCTCCAGGTGCTCCGGCGCGCCGGAGATGCCGAAGGCCAGGTACAGCTTGGGCTTGACGGTCAGGCCGCTCTTGCCCACCTGGCGCGTTTTGGGCAGCCAGCCCGCGTCGGTGATGGGCCGCGAGGCCGACACCACCGTCCCCAGCGCCTCGGCCAGTTCTTGAGCCAGCTCGATGTTCTCTTGGCCGCCAATGCCGCGGCCAATCGAGACCAGCACCGGCTGCTGGGTGATGTCCACATCGCCGACTTCAGGCTCAATCCAGCGGACGAATTTCACCTTCAGGTTGTCCAGGGGGACTGGCGCCGCAAGCGTGTCCACCGGGGCGCCGGCCCGCCCGGTCTCGCCCGGGAAGGCGCCGGCGAGGCAGGTCACCAGACAGGCCTCGCCGGCCGGCATGGCCTCGGCCATGATTTTTCCGCCGTAGATCTGCGACGTGGCGACCAGCCGGCCGTCTTCGACCGACAGCCGGTTGACATAGGCAATCAGCGGCAGGCCGGTGGTTACTGACAAACCGGCCGCCAGGTCCATGCCCACGGAGGTGTTGCCCAGCAGTACCACGCGTGGCTGGCGCTGCGCAATCAGCGCCGCCAGCACGCGGCCATAGGCCTCTGGGTTGAATTCGGCCAAGGCCGGGTCATCCACATACAGGCAGACATCGGCGTCAATCGTGTCCGCCAGGGCCGGGTGGCCGCTGCCCAGTAGCAGCGCCACCGCCTGACCGCCGAGGGCGCCGGCCAGCCGGCGCGCTTGGCCGGCTAACTCGTGCGTGATGTCGGCTAGCTTGCCATTCAGATGCTCTGCGAGGATCCAGACGTCGTTGCTCATGACTTTGCCAACCCCCGCTCGGCGATCAGCCCGGCGATCTTCTCGGCCACTTCGTCGGGGCCGCCGTCCCACATTTCGGCATGCCCAGCCGCTTCGGGCTTGAACATGCGCCGCACCGGCGACCCAGCCGGTCCGCCCGCTTCAGCGGCGACAGCCTCAATCTGCGCGGTTTTGGCGATCTGCCGGATGCGGCTGACTGGGGCGTAGCGCGGCGGCTGATGGGCGGCCTGCACGCCGATGACGGCTGGCAGCGCCACTTCGAATTCGGCGAGCAGCCCGCCCGCGTATTCCTTGTGGACTTTCACCTGGCCGGCGCCGGCCAGCACGCTGGTGACGACGCCGACGTACGGCCAGCCCAAGTGCGCAGCGAGCATCGGCCCGATCTGGCCGGCGCGGTCGTCGGCGGCCTGCACGCCGGTGAGCACCAGGTCGGGCGCTAGAGCACTCAGGGCGCCGGCCAACAGCCGGGCCTGCGTCCGCGAGTCTGCGCCGCCGTCGAAGTCCCCCGTGATCTTCACAGCCTTATCGGCGCCCTTGGCCAGGGCCGTGTGCAGCGCGCTGTCGAGCTCGCCGGTCGTGTCTACGCCGATCACGGTCACACTGCCGCCGGCGGTCTCCTTGGTCAGGGCGGCTTCCTCCAGCGCCTGCTCGTCGAACTCGTTGAGCACATAGGTTAGGGCAGCGAGGTCCAGCCCGGTGGCGTCCGCGTTGAGCTCCAACTCATCGGTCAGGTTGGGAACTTGCTTGATGGCGACGACGATGTTCATTGGGAGCCCCCCATGGACTCGTCCAGCAATTCGAGGATGTCTCGCACGATGAGCCGGTCGTTGCCGGTGCTCTTGGCGGCGTCTTCGAAACGCGACACCTCAAACGGGCAGCAGACGGCCAGCACATCGGCGCCGTATTCCACCGCTTCGCGCACGCGGCGCTCCGACAGGCGCATGGTGGTGTGGGCCTTGGTAAACGAGTCGAGCCACATGCCGCCGCCGCCGCCGCCGCAGCAGTAGCCGTTGGCGCGGCAGCGGCCCATTTCGATCAGCTCGACGCCGGGGATTGCTCGGAGCAGGTCGCGCGGCGCTTCGTATTCGCCGTTATGGCGGCCCAAGTAGCACGGATCGTGGAAGGTCACTTTCAGGTTGACGGGCTTGGTCAGCAGTGGCCGCAGCTGCTCGAGATGCTCCACGAGCAAACGAGTGTAATGGACGATCGGGCGCGAAAACCCCAGCTTGGGATATTCGTTCTTGAAGGCGTTGAACTCGTGCGGGCCGGTGACGACCATCCGGTTCCAGGGGTATTTCTCAAAGGCGGCGATGTTGGCTTCGGCCAGCATCTCAAACAGGCCTTTCTCGCCGGCCAGCCGCTGCGAGTCGCCGTCGTCTTTCTCCTCCACGCCCAGGATGCCGAAATCCAAGCCCAGGGCGTGAAAGATGCGCGCCGCGGCCCGGGCGGCGTCGTTGCCGCGCGGGTGATACGACGGGTACGAGCCGACATACCACAGCAGCTCGACCGGGCGTTTTAGCTCCCGGAGCAGCGGCACCGGCACGCCGGCCTGCTTGACCCAATCGGCCCGTTTGCGCTGCGGCTGGCCGAGCGGGTTGCCGTGCTTGGCCGTGTCTTCAAAGGCTTTTTGCAGTTCAGCCGGCACGCTGCCGGCCAGCACCGCCTGCTCGCGCACCGCCGGCATGATCTGGATCATGTCGACTTCTTTGGGGCACACGCGCAAGCAGTTGCGGCAGGTGGTGCACAGCCACAGGTCGGGCGAGCTGAGCAGGTCAATGCCCATCTGGGTCTTGCGGTGAATCTTGCGCGGACTGTAGTCGCCGACGATATCCACCGGACAAACGCCGGTGCACTTGGCGCAGCCATAGCACCACCCCAGCGATTCACCGCCGGGTAGGTCGGTCACTCGGTCGAGCTGGCGGAGGTCATAGTCCCAGATGACGCGCTGCTCAAACATCCGGTTCCAATGCCCGGAGATGTCCATGCCCTCGACGACGAGCTGTTTTTCTTCTTTGATGGCGTCGGGTTTGACCTTGTCGAGACCAACAGCCATGGGGCCTCCTTACAGCTCCAACCGCCACACGCCCAAAAGCCGCCGCGCCAATTCGGGCAACTGCGGCACCACTCGGTTGAACTCCTGCGTCATGCGCAGCCGCAGGGTGGTGTACATGTACACCGCGTAGACACAGGCGAGGAAAACGTCTACCCCAAACGGGCCTGGCCCAAAGCGCGCAAAGCCGGCCGCCTCGCCGGTGGCCCGGACGAAGGCTACGGCCACCCCGACCTTCAAATAAGTTTCGCCGGCCGTGCGGCCGTGCAGATCGTACAGCTCCTCGACCACCAGCGGCAGCGCGCCGGTGCCGGCGCGTGGGTCCCACATCCAGCGGGTCCACAGCCAGCGGTCGTCGGGGCGCGTGAAATGCAGCAGTTCGGCGGCCAGGTCGCACAGCATGGCTTCGGGCAGGTCAGCGTGACCGCGCGCCTGGTCGTCCCGGCTGAGGCGCACGTCACCCCAGTAGCCCGAGAGCGCATCCACAAACGCCTGAAAGCGCTCGGCCAGCTCGGCTTCGCCATACAGCAGCGCGCCGATCTGGGCCTGCAACTCGGCCGGGCCTACCCGGTCGAGCAGGGCATCGGCCTGACGTCGGGTGGCGAAGACCGCGCGCAGCAGGCGGCGCAGCTCGGACGATTGCAGACCGGGCAGGCGCGCGGGTGTCAGCAGCGCTCGAAAGCGGGCGCTCTTGTCGACCAGCTCGGCGGCGATGTCGCCCAGCGCGGCGCGCTCGACTTTTTCGAGCGCCAGCGCCATGAACTCGCGCGCGACTTCAGTATCAACGACCTGGCCGGTGCTCATGCCGGCCGTCAGGCCGCCTGGCGCGCCAGTTTGGCGACCAGGGCCGCCGCCTTCATGGCCGCGGCGCCGGCCATCGCCAGGCTGTCGTCCAGGTCTTTTGGTCCGGCGGCCGCGCCGGCCACGTAGATGCCGGGTTTGGACGTCGCCGTCGGGTCGAGCGAGTCGTGCGGCACATCTATGAAGTGATACTTGTTCTGTTTCAAGCCCAGGATGGCGGCCACGTCGCGCGTGCCGCGGCTAGGCTCCATGCCCACCGCCAGCACGACTATGTCCATCGGCACTTCCATGGGCCGGCCCATGGTGGTGTCTTCGCCGCGCACCAGCAGCCGCCCGCCCTTGCGGATGATTTCGGTGATGATGCCCTTGATGTATTGGACGCGGTACTGCTCCTGGGCCGGCCAGTAGATTTCGTTCTCCCAGTAGCCGTACATGCGCATGTCAATGTAGAAGATAAAGACCTTGGCCCCCGGCACCTGCTGGCGCACCTCAATGGCCTGCTTGGACGAGATGCCGCAGCACACTTTCGAACAGTATTCGTTGCCGATCTGCCGGTCGCGTGAGCCGACACACTGGATAAAGCAGACCCGCTCGGGGGCCAGGCCGGTGGAGGGCGTGACGAAGTGGTGGTCTTTGAGCATCTTCTCGGCGTCGGCCAGCGTGACCACATCGTCGTATTCGTAATACCCGTACATTTGGGTTTCGCGGCCAGGGTCGAAGTGCTGAAAGCCGGTGGCGACCACGATGGCGCCCACGCGCACGTCCTCGGCCGCGCCGTTGCCGGCCTTGGCGAGCCGCACGTTGAAGGCGCCGGCCGCGCCGTCGCAGGCCGCTACCTGCCAGCCCAGCCGGACCTCCACCGATGGGCTGGCGCGCACGGCGGCAATCAGCTCGCCCAGGGCGTCTTCGGCTGAGCGGAAGCCGTGGGTCAATGCGGCGTAGTGGGCGGAGATGGGGGTGCCGCCCAGCACTTCGCGCTTCTCAACCAGGATGGTCTTCTGGCCCAGGTCACCGAGCAGCCGGGCTGCCTCCAACCCCGCCGGGCCGCCGCCGATGACCAGGATGGTGTCGTTCGCGTTAGGCATCCACATCCTCCCAGGTCAGGAATTCCTTCGCGCCACTCTTGAGCTTTTTCAAATCGCCCTGGAACTCGGCCCAGGCGTGCCCGTGGTCAATGTTCATCTTTTCCAGCAGCGGCCGGTAGTCGGTGGAATGCCAGTGGAGTTGGCACACTCGGTAGGGATGAGCGCCCATGGCCAGGGCGGCGAACTGCGCGTCAGACATTACCGGCACGCCGACGTTGGCGCCGTGGGCCTGGCCCACGAACTGGCTTTTGTCGAGGGTGGTCACGCAGCCGGTGTCGTGGGTGATGACGACGTCGGGGTTGGCTTCGTCTTTCATCACTTCGATCTTGCGGCGGGTGGCGAACGAGCGCGTGAAGTCGCGTTGCACCAGGATATGGCGGAAGCCGAAACCGCAGCAGTCGTACCAGGTGGAGTAGTCGCGCACCTCGGCTCCCAGGGTAGCGATCAGCGCGGAGACGGTGGCTGTGCGCTGCCCGCCATAGATGTCGGGGTCATAGATGGCGTCTTCCTGCACCAGTTTGTAATAGTGGCAGGCGGGGTGCACCGTGACAGCCAGGCTGGAGAAATCGCGCACTTGCTGGGCGGCGATGCGGTCACGCATGGCGTGGACCCACTCGGAGTAGTGCACCACCTCCTCGGGCATCACCAGCGGCTTGCCAAGTTTGCGCATCACGTCGCGCACCTGGTGGCGCAGCTCGGCGTGGTGCAGCATTTCCTCGCGCACTTCCTTGTAGTGGCCGTAGGAGGTGCCGCAATGGATGAGCGGGTAGTAGCCGGTCTCGTACGCAGCGGCGAAGTTGCGCATGGCCACGCCGGCTTGGGCGGCGGCGTTGGAGGTGGCCGAGGCGTAGTAGTTCCAGGCCGTGCAGGAGGTCTGGTCGGTGGGATCAATATACTTTAGCCCCAGCTTGCGGTTGAGCCAGAAGATGGAGGTGGAATAGCCGGGGATATGGCCGCACTGGCCGCACGACTTGTGATGCCAGGTCAGTTCGACCGGGATCTTTTTCTTGCGGCCAAACTTGGTCATGACCTCGACGTACGGTTCGGGCACGCGCTGCACGATCCACTCCCCGTCCGCCTCAAGCTCGAACACTCGCTCGTGAAAGTCTTCCGGCGCGTATTCAGCCTGTCGTTCGAACCGCCGGCTGGATTTGGTATTGACCGCGTCTTGGGGAATAAATCCGGCGTTGTTGGCCATCCTTGGCTCTCCCGTTACAGGTTGTACCCGGCTTCTTCCAGCTTTTCTTCCATCACGTCGCTCAGGATCATGTGCAGCCCCTCGTCCACCTCGGCGATCATCTCCATCACGCCGGTGTGGTGCCAGATCAGATACAGTTCGATGACGGTCTTGTCGTCCACCTGCCAGCCGGTCGCAACGGTGTGAAGCGTCTCGGGCGGCAAGGCCCGGCGCCAGGCGTCCAGGTCGGCCGACACCTCGCGCACCTGCGGCCCCCAGTCGGGGAAGGCGTCGGGTTGGAGCATGTCGGGCGAGACCTGGGTGCCGGTGCCCATGATCTTGTAGATGATGCGGGAGTAGCCTTCCAGGGCTTGTTTGGCCGACTTGAGGCCATTGCGGACCGCGACTTCACGCAGGATGGTGATGACGCCGCCGGGGGAGTTCTGGCGCGGGCAGCGGTTGCACGAGAAGCATTGCGAGCAGTTCCAGACGTCGTCGTTCATCTGCTCGTAGATCAGCTCGACGTCTTCGCGCGCGGCGGCCTGGGCGATCTTGCGCGGCGAGAAGTCATAGAAGCGCGCCGAGGGACAGGCGGCCACGCAGATGCCGCACTCGTAGCAGCCGTACAGGTAGGTGGGGAAGCGTGGGTCGGCCTTCACCTCTTCCCACAGACGCGACTTTTCTTGAAAGGCGACGTTCGGGTACTTGTCGGCAAAAAGCCCCATAGCGACTCCCCATGGTGCACCGGCAGAGCGCTCAGCGTCCGCGCCCGCCGGCGCCTGGCAGCCACGCCTGGCGCGCTGCCAGGCGTGGTCGGCTAGAAGGCGATTACTGCGTCGGCGCGCAGCGCCAAGTCATTGAAGGCCGCCCCGCCAATCATCTCCACGCCGTCAATCAGGTCGCCTAGCTTGAGCGCATGCAGATCAAGCGACGGCTGGCAGACATATAGCCGCACGCCGCAGTCGAGCGCCTGCTGGATGAAGTAGCGCAGTTCGCGCCCGCCCCCGCCCTTCTTGGGCACCACCAGGGTTTCGGGCACGCCTTTCTGGAGGAGCGTCGGCCCATTCATGGTGAAGTAAATGCCCACTTCGGCGTCCATGGCCGCTCCGGCTGCCGCCAGGTAGAACGGCGTCGCCGAGCGCTCGGGCATATCCACCCCGTGGGTCTGCACATAGAGGATGCGTTTGGTGTCTTCGTCCACAGCCGCCTCCACGTCGTCAGACGAACAACTGCACTTCGGCTTCGGCGGCATACTCCAGGAAGGTCGCCGCGCCAGCTACCTGGCAAGTGGGGATGAAGTCGTCCTTCTGGAACCCGAACACGTCCATCGTCATCTGGCAGGCGATGAGCTCCACGCCGGACTCGCAGCACATGTCGCGCAGCTCGCCAATCGAGGCCACGCCCTTGTTCTTGAAGGTCTGCTTCATCAGGCTGGTGGCCAGGGCATTGAAGCCCGGCACTGCCATCATGGCCGTGGGGATGGGCCAACTGATCTTTTGGAAGCTCTCAGGGCCAAAGGGCATCTTCATAGGCATGGCCGGGTTCCCCAACGGCGAGACGGCCGGATGGTTGTCCTTCAGCAGCAGCGTCAGGCCGTAGAAGGTGAAAAATACGCCCACTTCCCAGTCCATGGCGGCCGCGGCGCTAGCCAGGATGAACGGGGGGTAGGCCCAGTCGAGGGTGCCCTTGCTGGCGATCAGCGCCAGCCGCTTGCGTCCATTGGGGTCTGACCTGGTCATGTCGGCCTCCGGCTACTTGGCGCGGCGGATAAAGAATACGAACTTGCCGTCTTCGGTCTGCGAGTCGAGCAGTTCGTGGCCGGTCTGGCGCGACCAGGCCTCCATATCCGGCGGCGCGCCGGGGTCGGTCGCGATCAGCTTGAGCACCTGACCGACCTGGACTTCCTTGATGGCTCGCGAGGTCTTGATCACGGGCATTGGGCAGAGCAGGCCCGAGCAATCGAGGGTCTGGTCGGCTTGCAGCGTGGTCATGGGTCATCTCCTCGGGCTAGGTCAATTCCTCTGCCAGGGCGTTGCGGGTGTCCAGAATAGCGGCCAACACTTCGCGCAGCAGGTTGAGGGCCTGGATCACGCGCTCATCGGCCAGGCGATAGAAGATGCTGGTGCCGTCACGCGTGGCGACTACCATGCGCCGGTCGCGCAGAATCTTGAGGTGCCGCGACGCGGTCGGCTGCGGGAGGCCCAGGCTTTCGGCCAGTTCGCCGACGTTGCGGGCGCCGTCGCGCAATTCGTACAGGATCAAGATGCGATTCGGGTCCGACAAGGCCTGGCAGATCTCCGCGTGCAACTGGTCAACCTGGCGCCGCAGGGTGGATTGGTCGGTCATTTCAGAGAACTTACATGCGATTTAGCACATAAACGAATGTCTGCACCTATTGTACTCGCGGGTCCGGGCGGCTGCATCCCCAATGCGGGGGGGCGCACATCCCCCCGGCGGGTGATTCAGAGCTGAATGAGGCCGAGGCGAACAGCCGCCACCACCGCCTGGGTGCGGTTGGGTTGGTCGAGCTTGGCCAGGATGCTCTTGGCGTGCGAGCGGATGGTCTCCTCGGATAGGATGAGTTGCGCGCCAATCTCGCGATAGGTGGCCGCCGTAGCCATGAGCTGTAGCACCTCGCGCTCGCGCGCCGAGAGCGCGGGCCGTGGCCCGGCCGGCAGCGCGACGCCGGCCTGCCCCATCAGGGTGCGGGTGATGGCCGCGTGGAAGTATTCGCCCCCGGCGGCCACGGTGCGGATGGCGCGCGCCAACTCGGCTGGGCTGATGTCTTTGGACACATAGCCGTCCACCACATTCAGGCTGTCGAGCACGTGCTCGTCAATTTCGGCGCCGCTGAGCAGGATGATCCGCGCGGCCGGGCACAGGGCGCGGACCTGGGCCGCGGCCGCATGCCCGTTCAGGCGCGGCATCTTGAGGTCGAGCAAGACAATCGTGGGCTGGAGCGCCTGGGCCATCTGTACCGCCTCAACTCCGTCGCGCGCTTCGCCCACGACCTCGAAGCCAGGCTCCAGGCCCAAGACCAGCGCCAGGCCTTTGCGCACCACTTCATGGTCGTCGGCAATCAGCAGGCGCAGCATGGGCGCTTACCGCAGTCGGCCCATCTCGCCGCGCACGGCGGTCGTGAGCTGCGAGGCGTCCACCTTGGGCAGGTAGACGTAACGCCCGCCGAGCCATTGCGCCAGTTGCTGCCCGCTGCCGCCGGCCACGAATATCCGGCGCGTGTCAATGACGACCGCGGCGGCGAGGCGCGACCGCAACTGCTGCGCCAATCGCTCGACCTCTTCGTGCGCCAGTGCGCGCCGATCGCCGCCATCGGGCAAGGCGCGCAGCGGCTGGTTCGAGCGGGCGTCAGTGATCAGCACCAGCACGGTGCCTGCCAGCTGCAAGCGACAGGCTTTTTCGCCGGCCATTCGGTAGGCTTCGGCCAGCGCAGCCGAGAGCGGGGTGCGCCCGCCGGTGGGCAGTTCTTCGAGCGCGCGCCGCGCTTTGGCCACGCCACCGCCCGGCGAGAGAATGACTTCGGCCCGCGTGCCGCGAAAACTGATCAGCCCGATCTTGTCGCGATGCACGTACGCGCTCTGTAGGAGCGAAATGGCGGCGGCCTTGGCGGTGTTGATCCGATTGAGGGCCATTGAGCCGGAGGCATCTACCGCGAAGATGATGAGCAGACCGGTGCGCTGACGGAATTGTTTGAGGCGGATGTCGTCGCGCTGAATCTGCACGAGGGGAGTGGCTACGCCCGGCTGCCTTTCAGCGTCTGGGGGCGTAGGCTCGTCGGTCCGGACGGCTGATGACAGGGCGGCCGCCTTCAACGTGTCCACCAGCGCTACCTGACCGCGCCCGGGCCGGCCGGGCAGCGAGCGGATGTGGCGGCCACGGCGCAGGTTGAGGCCGCGCCCGCGTTTGCCGGCCGACGTTCCGCCGGCGGCTTGGAGGGGTTCACGAAGCAGGCCGAGCGGCGCAGGCGCGTGCTCGTCGGGGGCGGCGGGCGATTGGTTGGCCTGGCTGGAGGCTGGATGGGCCACTTGGCCGGGATCGCGTTTGGCCGTCTCAGTCGAACGGCTGTCGGTTCGTTCGCGCGCAGGCGGCGCTTCGGCCGGCTGGTGGGTGGCGCCGTCCTTGGCGATCTCCAAGTGGTGGGTGGCGCGGGGCGCCAACACGAGCCGCACCGCGAGGTCAATGTCGCCCTGGGTGATGGGCACGCGCGCATTCAAGGCGGTGTTGGCCATGGCGCAGCGCACGGCGAACACTTCTGCGCGGTTGCTTGGGACCTGGAGCGCCGTGGCGGCCGCACACAGTTCTTTGAGCGTATTACGCGGCGGCCGGACGTATGACAGCACCTCGCGCCCAACAGCGACCATGTGGATGACGTCGGGCGGGAAGGTGTACGGGTGGTGCGCGGCGAGGGCGACCTCGGCCCGGTCGGCCGCAGCCGTGAGCGGCCGGGCGGGGACCAGGAACGCGACTCGATCCAGCAGCGCGGGGGCGACCGGTCCTTCGGCGGGATTGAAGGTGCCGATCAACACGAACTCCGCCGGGAAGGTTGCGCTGAGGCCCTCGCGTTCTAAGCGGGCGTGTCCGGCGGCCAGGGCGTGGTGCAGAACATTGGCAGTTTCAGGCGCGAGCAGATTGATTTCGTCCACGTACAACACGCCGCCGTGCGCCTGCGCCAGCAAACCCGGCGCGACGACCGGGCGACCCGCTGCCAGGGTGCGCTCCAGGTCTAGCCCACCCACGAGCCGATCCATCGTCACGCTGAGCGGCACTTCGACAAACGGAGTTCCGGAGGGCCACAGCGCGCGCGCGGCGCGGGCCAGCATGCTCTTGCCCGTCCCGGGCGGCCCGGCGATGAGCACGCCTTTGAGGCCCGGTTCGATGGCGACGAGCGAGAGCGCGATACGGGCGTCGTCGAGGCCGGGGGCCACGTCACATGATCCCTTCCATGGCCTGCTCGATTTTTACGCCGGTGTCAATCTCTTCCAGCGGGTCGCGGCGCAGGCGGTGGCGCAAGCTCATCACGGCCACGGCGCGGACTTCGTCGGCGTTGACTTCCCGGCGGCCGTCTAGCGCGGCCTGAGCGCGGGCGGCGCGGGCGATGGTGATCTCGCCGCGGTGGCCGTCCACCCCCAACTTCAGGCACAATTGGGCGGCACGCAGCAGAAGCGCATGAGGCAGTTCGGTCTGCGGCAGACCGGCGCGGGCGGACGTGATCTGCTCGCGCAGGGCACTCTGTTGCCCCTCCCAGGCGGCGAGGAAGGCGACCGGGTCGGCGCGGAAGGCTTCGGCGCGGGTGACGATGTCCACCCGTTGCTCGACGTCGGTCAGGGTGACGATGTGGGCGTGCAGTCCAAAGCGGTCGAGCAACTGTGGGCGCAGATCGCCCTCCTCAGGGTTACCTGATCCGACGAGGACGAAGCGCGCCGGGTGGCGGACGCTTAGGCCTTCACGTTCGACAACGTTGACGCCGCTGGCCGCCACGTCGAGCAGCAAATCCACCAGGTGATCTTCGAGCAGGTTGACTTCGTCAATGTAGAGGAAGCCGCCGTGCGCCCGGGCCAGCAGGCCCGGCTCGAAGACTTTCACTCCGCGGGTGAGCGCGGCTTCGATGTCGAGCGTGCCGGCGACGCGGTCCTCGGTCGCGCCCAGCGGCAGGTCAATGAAGGGAACGGGAGCGGCCGCCGGCGCGCTGCCGGCCGCGCTCTCTTCCAGCGGAAAAAGCGGCACCTCAGCCCGAACGCCCTGGACGAGGATTTCAGCGTGGGTTTGGTGAGGGGCGATGGGCGGGAGCAGGGCAGCCAGCGCGCGCACGGCGGTGCTCTTGGCTGTGCCGCGATGGCCCATGATCATCACGCCGCCAATGCCGGGATCAACGGCGTTGAGCAGCAGGGCGCGTTTCATTTCGTCCTGTCCGACGATGGCGGTGAAGGGATAGATGGGCGCAGCAGTTGGAGTGGTCATCGGCGCAGAGGCGGCGGAAGCTCGTGGGCATCGGTCAACGGCAGGCTGGTGACCACGGTGGCGCCGGCTCCGGGGGCAGAAATCACTTGGCAGACGCCGCCGAGGGAGGCCGCGCGCTCGGTAATGCCCCGCAGGCCAAACCGTTCTCGGTCACGTTCACGCGCCAGCGCGCCGGCCGGGTCAAAGCCGCGTCCGTCGTCGCGCACCGACAGGCTGGCCTGGGAGGCGCCGATTTCCAACAGCACCTCGGCGCGGCGGGCATGGGCGTGTTTGACGACGTTGGTCAGGGCCTCCTGGGCCATGCGATACAGGCTGCGGCGGTGGAGGGGTGAGAGGCGGGCAAAGGCGCCGCGCACTTGAACGTCCATTTGCAGCTCGCCGGCGCGGCAGGTCTGGGTCACAAAACGGCGCAGGTCGGCCTCGAAAGTTTCGGCCGTCAGGGCCGAGGGCCACAAATCCATGATGGATTGCCGCATTTGTGCGCGCGTGGTCTCGGCCAAGTCGCGCACTTGCTCTAATTCTACCTTAACCATCTGCGGCTGATCGGGGAGCAGCTTGCCCAGGCCGTCCAGCGCGAAGACGATGCCGAACAGCGATTGGGAGGCCGTGTCGTGCAGTTCGCGGGCAATACGAATGCGCTCGTCCTGCACGGCTAGCCGCTGGGCCCGGTCAACACACAGCATGGTGGTCCCCACCGCGACGGCCGCCTGGTTGCCAACGGCGTGCAGCGAATGCAGGCTGGAGGGGTCATCACCCGACGAGGCGTCTACCAACAGCACACCAACGGGATGCTGGCGCAATTGCAAGGGGAAGATGTGATAGGCCTCCGGCCCCAGGTAGGTGTTTACCTGTTCGTTCGAGGTCAGGCGGCCGTTGGCCGCCAGTTGACTTTGACCGGCGAGCAGGCTCTGGGCGATCGCTCCGGCGTCGGGCGTGAGGGGCAAACGGATTGGGTGGGGCAGGCCGCCGGCAAACATGGCGCGCCCGTCACGCGCCTTGCCCAGCCAGGCAGTCAGCACATTCTCTTGCTGATCCACTAGAGCAATCACGGCGCGGGGGAAACCCAGGTCGTTGGTCACCGCCTCCAGCACGCATTCTTCCACTTCCACCACGTCGGCTGCGCTCTGGAGGGCGAGGGTGAGTTGGTGGATGACTTCCAGATCACGATGAGCGCGGTTGAGTTCGACAAGAGACTTTGTGTAGCGGGCCAGCAGGGTGGCAGCAGAGCCGAAAACGGTGGCCATGACGAAATAGCCGGTCAGTTCTTCGATCAACTTGAGCCAGGCCGGGCCGGCGCCCGCCTGGCCGGAGCCGGCCAGTGCGAAGAAGGCTGCCATCCCAGCGGCGCCGAGGATGGCGCCGCGCCACTGGAAGAAGAAAGCGGCGGCCAGCAGGGGGCTGAAGCTGTAGAGGTAATAGGGCGAATCCCAGCCGCCGCTGAGCCAGATCAATCCACCGCACAGCGCCAGGTCGCCCAGCAGCAGCAGCGGCCAGCGCCGCAGGGCGGCGCCGGCGGGCTGAGCAGCCAGGGTGATGATCAGATTCAGTGCGACGGCGGCCGCCAGCGAGAGCGGCAGGTTCGGCGTGAGGCTGGCGCTCGCCAGCGCCACCACCACCGGGGCGAGGCTAAGCCAGCGGTACACCACCAGCAGGCCGCACACCCGCCGGGAGGTGATCAGGTGAGCTTCAACACGCGGGCTGATTGCTTCGCTCATGGCGTCCTCGCGCCGCCCGATGGCGACCGGCGCGCAGCTTCAGGCCAGCGCCTCCAGGCCGGCGACTTCAGGGTGGGCCAGCAGGCCCGGCTCGCCGCCGGTGTGCAAATAGATTACGGTGTCGTCCGGCGACAAGCGCCCGCTCTTGATCTCGCCGATCAGCCCGGCCAGGCCCTTGCCGGTGTAGGTTGGGTCGAGAAAGAGGCCCTCGGTGCGGGCGGCCAGACGGATAGCGGCGGCCGCCTCCGGGCTGGGAATGCCGTAGCCCGCGCCGATGTAGCCGTCACGGACAACGACGTCCTCGGACAGGACCGTGATGGGACTCTCCGCCAGCGCAGCCGCCGCGATCGCCAGGCGCGTGATGCGCTCGCAGCACTCCGCCACCGGCCGGCTCACGGTAATGCCCAGCAGGCGGTAGGGCGCGCCGAAGAGCTTGATGCCCGCCAGCAGGCCGGCCTGGGTGCCACATGACCCGGTCGCCAGCACCAGCCAGGCTGGGCGTGCGCCCAGCTCGGCGAGTTGCGCGCCAAGCTCCGACACGGCGGCCAGGTAGCCCAGCGCCCCCAACGCCGAGGCCCCGCCGCGCGGGATCAGGTAAGGCCGCCGGCCAGCCGCCGCCAGCTCAGCACCCACGCGCTCAATCTCGACATCAACCTGCGCGCGGTCGGGTGAACCGGTGAAGCGCAGCTCGGCGCCCAGCAGCTCGTCGAGCAGCAAGTTGCCCAGCGCCACGGGCGGGCGCTCGCCGTGGATGACCGCCACCGCCTCCAGCCCGGCCACGCGCGCCGCCGCCACCGTCACCCGGACGTGATTTGACTGCGGTCCGGCCCCGGTCACGAGGACGTCGGCGCCCTGCGCCAGGGCCTCGGCCAGGTAATACTCCAGCCCGCGCACCTTGTTGCCGCCCAGGGCGAAGCCCGTCAGGTCGTCACGCTTGATCAGCAGGCGCGGCCCGCCGAGCGCCTGCGAGAGGCGCGGGGCTTCGACGAGGGGCGTGGGAAGGAGGGCGAGCGGAAAACGCGCAGGCATGCTTGGCGCTCAGCGATTGACGATCGCCGGCTGGAGAATGTGCCAGACCCCGAGCGCGAACAGGAGGACGCCGGCGATACGGCTAATCCATCGGCCCGACGGCGCGAGTTTTTCGACCAACACACCAGTCGCTACTACGGCGACCCAGATAAGATTCAGGCTGCCAACGACGAAGAGCAGCGCCATCAGCAGCCCACAGCAGCCCAGGCAATAGCCGCTGTGCTTCAGCCCCAGGCGGAACGCGCCGCTCAGCCCACCGCGCCATTCAGTCATGAACAGACTCCGCGGCGAGCGGCAGCGGCTCAGGCAGGCCGATTTGAGGGGCGTCCATTGAAAGAGGCCGGCGGCGACCAGCAGGGCGCCGCTCCAGGCCGGATTGACGATGCTCATCGCGGGCGACAGCAGCGCGGCTGAATACAAGGCCGACTGCGCCAGAGTCGCCAACAAGCTGAAGGCGATCCAGCCGGCCAGGTAGCCAAAGGTGAAGACCGGCACTGCCAGCGGCAGCGGCGGCTCAGACTGGCGGCTGATCGCGTCAAACAGCAAGATAGCCGGCGCGGCCGACGGGAGCATCATCGCCACCATCATCACGCTCCACATCGCCAGCGTCGGCGTCCATTCGAAGACCGGCTCCGCGCCCGCCGGCGGCATCACGGCCTCTATGCGCATGCCCCGGCCGGATTGCAGCAGGTAGGCCCAGGCCACGACCGTGATGCCAACCAGGCCGAACAACACCAGCCACCGGTCGCGGCGTGAGTGCGGGGAAAGCCCGGCTGGATTCATCGTGGGCTACTGGTCGGAGTGATACGCAAAGGTCGTCGTCAGGGCGTTCTTGCCCCGGTGATCAAACTGCATGGCGCCATCGTCGAACCAGTCTTCTTCAGCCAGGGCGGCCACGCCGGGCGTATTCGGCACGCGACACAGGGTCGGTCCGGCCTCGGGCTTCAAGAGGCCGACGGCCAGCCCCAGCCGGCCCAGCACAGTCGCGCGGTGCTGCCAGCCGTCGAGTTTCATCGCGATGGCCGCTGGCTCGACTCGCCGCACCTCCCACAGTTTGCTGAAGGTCTTGGCCAGGTGTCCCCCCACCCGCAGACTGAAGATGCCGGTCAGGGCATCGAACTGTTCAGGTGTGGCGCGGTCGTCAATGTAGAACCAGCATTGCCAGTGGGTCTCGCGCATGAAGCCGTCACAGCGCTGGACCATGATCACGTTCAGCCCGTCGAGCGCCGTTGCGCCGAAATGGCCGTGTTGGACGTGCCAGGCACAGTTGCCCTCGCAGAAGCCGTATGTGGGCGGCTGGGTGGAGTAACACGGGCAGACCAATGCGCAGTTACACGCCTCGAAATAGAGGCCGGCGATTCTCCACGCCGGGGCAGAGTTCAGCGTCATTGATCCTCCGTGGCGCGCTCGTCCCGGGCGCGCTCCACGATCCGATCCACCAACGGGCCGCACAGGCCGACGTGGCGGCGGTAGTCGAAGAGGCCGTCAAGGGCCTCGGCCGAGAAATACTTGCGGAGGTCGTCGTTCTCCAGGATGGCGCGCTTGAGAGTCTGGCCGGTCTGGTGCGCGCGCATGCTCGTCTCGTAAACGAGCGTGTGCGCACTCTGTTTGCCGACCCTCTCGGCCAGCGCCAGCATGACGGCCTCGGACAGGATGAAGCCACGCGTCGCTTCCAGGTTAGCCAGCATCCGCTCGGGATGGACGATCAGGTGGGCCGTCAGCGTCTGTGTCAGAGCCAGGAGCTTGGCGGCGGTCAAGCAGGTTTCGGCCAAGACGGCCCATTCGGCCTTCCAGGCGCGCCCGTCGCGCTCGTGATCGTGAACCTGACTTTCGGCCACCAGGGCCGTGTTGTAGCGAATGACGCGCGCCAGCGTGCCCAGGTGTTCGGCGATCTCCGGGTTTCGCTTGTGGGGCATGGTTATGCTGCCGACCGTGCCAGGCACAAAGCCCTCGCTCAACTCGCCGATCTCGGGCCGCTGCAAGTTGTAGACTTCATGGCCGATCTTGTCGGCCGTGCCGGCGATGAGCGTCAGGAGTTGAAACCACTCGACGACCACATCGCGCGCCGTGGTCCAGGTGATGTCGGGCGCGCGCAGGCCCAGACGCGCCAGGAACGTCGCTTGCAGTTCCAGCCCGCGCGGGCCGAGGGACGACAGGCTCCCGACGCCGCCGGCCAGTTGCCCGACACCCAGCCGGGGCGCCAGGTCGCGCAGGCGATGGAGGTGACGGCGCGTTTCACTGGCCCACACGGCGGCCTTGAAGCCGAAGGTGATAGGCAGGCCCGGCTGGCCGTGGGTGCGCCCAGCCATCACGGTATCGCGGTGGGCCTGTGCCAGACCGAGCAGGTTGCCTTCCGTCGCCCGCAGGTCGCGCGCGACCAGGCCCGCCACCTGCCGCAGGGTCATCATCATCCAGGTATCGGTGATGTCTTGGACGGTCGCGCCGTAGTACACCCATTCGCCGGCGTCGCCGGGGCAGCGGCGCTGCACGGCCTGGATGAGGCCGAGGGTCGAATGGTTGGTGGATTCATAGCCGCGGCGCACTTCATCGAAAAACGCGGCATCGAGCGGCAGTTCGCGGCAGGCGCGAGCCACCTGCCCCGCGGCCAACGGCGGGATCAGCCCCACCTCGGCCTGAGCCTCGGCCAGGGTTGCCAGGATCTCCAGCCAGGCGCGGGTGCGCGGTTCGTCGTCGAACAACGCATGGATCTCAGGAGTGCCCCAGGCGTTGCGGTAGATCAGCGATTCGGCCAGGTGGGCGGGCATGACAGCAGACTCCAGGCAGCGGCCGCGGGGCGGCCGGGCGACAGACGGATCATGCAGCCAGGCGGCCTAAAGCGCAACCGGCAAGGACCGCAGACCGCGGAAGGTGGGGTGCGCCTGCCACTCCAGGGTTTCCGCGGCCAGCCGCAAGTTGGGAAAGCGCTGCAGCAGCGACGTGAAGGCCATTTGGATCTCCAGGCGCGCCAGCGGCGCCCCGATGCAGAAGTGGATGCCCAGGCCGAAACCGACGTGCTTGCCCTCGTCGCGCGTAATATCGAACACGTCTGGGCTGGAGAACCGTTCGGGGTCTCGATTCGCCGCGCCGACGACCATGTTGACGAGCTGCCCCGGGCCGATGCGCCTGTCACCAAAATCAACTTCGTCAACGGTCGAACGGTATACGACTTGCACGGCATTGTCGTAGCGCATCACCTCGTTGACGGCAGACTCGGCGAGCGCAGGGTTGTCACGCAGCCGCTGAAGTTGGTCGGGATGGCACAGCAGGGCCAGCAGGCCGTTGCCGATGACGTTGGAGGTCGTCTCGTGCCCGGCGGCCAGCAGGATGCTGACGTTGGCGACTAATTCGCCGTGTGTCAGGCGGTCGCCGGCCTCCGCCACGGTCGCCAGCGCCGTCAGCAAATCTTCTTGGGGCCGCAGGCGGCGTTCGTGGCTGAGCGCCAGGATGTAGTCCGACATTTCGGCCATACTGCGGGCGGCGCTGGCCATCAGGTCGGGCGAATGGCGGACGACGCCCAGGACGGCGAAGGCATCGGCCGACCAGGTCTTGAAGCGCTGGCGGTCTTCGACCGGCAACCCCAGCAGCTCGGCAATGACGATAATGGGCAGCGGGTACGCCAGGTCGGGGATTACGTCCATGCCGCCCATCGCTGCGGCGGAATCTAGCAGGTCGTTAATGACGCGCTGAATGACGGGCCGCATGCGCTCTACGACGCGCGGGGTGAAGGATTTGTTGACCAGCCCGCGCAGCCGGGTGTGATAGGGCGGGTCGGCGTAGGGCATCGCCTGGGAGAAGGCGTGATAGACAGGCTCGGCGATCTGCTGCTCGGCGGCCGGCAGCCGATGGAACCCGGCCATTAAGCCCTGCGCCCGGGAGAAGCGCGGATCTTGAAAGGCACGCGCGACGTCGGCGTAGCGCGTGAGCACCCAGAAACCCAGCGCCTCATCCCAGTGAACCGGGTCTTCGGTGCGCAGGGTCCGGTAGAAAGGGTACGGATCGGCCCGGACTTCGGGCCGCAGGAGGTTGGACAGGCTGAGGGGGTTGGCAGCGGGGTTTGTCATTGTCGGCCTCCAGGCAGGCCGGGGCGGCGGCGGGCTACTGGCTCCAGCGGCGCCGGTTGGGCGGCCGGGGCAAGTCTTTGAAGACGAAATCGGCGATGTCGTCGAGCGACGGCGGCTGGCGCAGTTCAGGCGGGGCGCCGGCCGGGAGGTGCGCCCCCGGTGAGTCCGCGCCAGGCTCCGACGGAGTTGCTTCTTCGGCCGGCCGGGCGCCGGCTAACTTGTGGGCGGCGACGGCCATCAGCAGGCCGGTCTCGGCCGCGGCCAGCCGCGCCTCTGCCTGGGCGCGCCAGCGGGCATGGTCGGCTAACGCCTCGCGGCACTCCGCGATCATCTGCATGACGGCCGGCAGCGCGGCGCCGCCCAGACCGCTGCGCGCCGCCACAATCCGGGCCGGGTCAAGCGCCTCAGCCACAGCTTCCGGGGTAAGGCCAAGGGGGCGCCCCAGCATCGCCAGCGCCGCGGCGTCGAGCCTGCCCGCGCTGAGGGTCGTCGCGCCGGTTTCCAGCGCTTCGCGCACCGCCCGGGCCACCAGGCCGTGCGCCGTCTTGTAGTCGAGGCCGGCGTGCAGCATGACGACCTCTGCCAGGTCGGTGGCGCCGAGAAAATCTTCGGCGGCGCGCCGCGTGCTGCGCCCGGCGTCTACCTGGAGGCCGCGCACCACGTCCGTCATCAGGCGCGCCGCGCCGGCTGTGCTGTCCAGCGCGCGCGGGATGGTCCCGTAGACGAACAGGCGGCTGTCTATCTGGCCGGAGGGGGTCTTGCCGACAGCCGCCATGGCCGCCAGCGTGCCGATCGCCTCGCCGCACAGGCCGCGCAGGTAGGCCAGGGCGTAGGGGTTCTTTTTCTGCGGCATGATGACGCTGGTGCGCGAGTGGCGGTCGGCCAGGGCCACCAGCCCAAACTCGGCCGTGGCGAAGAGCTGCAAGTCCTCGGCCAAACGATCGAGGTTGACTAGCGCGGCGCTAATCAGCGCGGCCAGCTCGATGGGGCCATCGGCCTGCCACATCGCGTCGCGAGTGTGGGTGATGACGGTATCGCAGCCCAACAGATCAGCCAGCCGACCGCGGTCCAGCGGCAGGCGGCTGCCGTTGACGCTGCCCGAGCCGGCCGGGCTGGCGTTGGCGCGCGGGTAGGCTGCGCGCAGCCGATCGAGGTCGCGCAGCAGCGGGTACGCGAAGGTCAGCAGGTAATGCCCAAAGGTGGTGGGTTGGGCCGGCTGCAGGTAGGTGTAGTCGGGGAAGAGCGTGGCACGCTCGGCTTCGGCTCGGATCAGGACCGCCTGGGCGCACTGCGCGAGCGCACCGGCCAGGGCCAGCAGTCGCTCGCGGACGGCCAGGCGCCAGCCCACCGTTGTCGCCTCGCGCCGAGCGCGGCCAACCGACAGCCAGCCGGCTGCCGGCGTGAGCATGCGCAGGTAGGCTTCGCGGTTCGAATACAAGTCGCCTTGGGCCGGGTCGAGCACGAAGTCCAGTGGCGGGTCGGGGTGCATAGCGAGCAGCGCCGCCAGCAAGGCCCCACCGGCCTCGCGTGGCACCAGGCCGGCTTCCAGCAGCATGACTACATGGGCCAGGTCCGCCTGGCTCATTCCCCGGTATAAGCCAACCTGGTCGCGCACTTCGCGCAGGTAGGCTGTCGCCACCAATTCGGGCGCAGGCCCGCCTGCCAACCGACCGGCGGGGTCGTTCGCGGGCGGGGGAGCAGGCGTCGGCCCAGCTGGCATGGCTCAGGTCAGGGGGTCAGGCTCGATGGCGGCGGCGCTGTCAGGCATCAGATCGGTATCACGTTTGGCGCGGCGCTTATCGCCCACGGTCTGCTGGCGTTCCATCAACCGGTCACTGCGCGCCTGGCGCAGCCCGCGCATGAACTCGACTTCCTTGGGGAAGTGCTTGTTCAGCGGGTGGTCGGGGGCCTCCGGCAGCTCCAGGCCCTCGTCCCAGGCCATCACCGTCACCATCGCAACGGCAGCGGCCACGGCCGTGAAGACGCGGCGCGTGCCCGTGATCGGGCCGTAGGCGATCCAGTCGTTCCACAGTACCGCCGCGATACCGTGCATGGCGGCATCCATCCCCTGAAACGCCGGGCGGCCCCACTTCTCAATTACCGACTTCCACATGTACGACCCGTTGGCCGGCGCGTTGCCGACGGGCAGGCCGAACTCTTCCTTGACCAGCCGGTTGGCCAGGTAGCAGAAGCCCTGGGTCGGCAGGTTCATGGTGGTGGTGTCTACCAGGATTGAGTCGAACTGGCCGCCCTCAATTTGGGCCAGGATGCGGCGCAGCGACTTGACCCGACCGGTGGCGCGCTTGTCGTCGGTGTCAAATGGCTGCAAGATTACCGACCGGATGCCGCACTCACGCAGTTCGGCGACCTGGTCGGGGATGTCAGGGTCCCAGGCCGTGATGCTGTTGTAGTTGAAGCGGTCCTGTACTCCGGCCGCCTTGACGAAGCGCGCGCCGGCCCGGCGGGCCTCCTCGGTCCAGGTGTCGATTTGAAAGACCAGCGTGTCGTTCACTGACAGGAACCACTCGCAATAGGCCTGGATCTCGTCAGGCGTGGGCGCCACGATGCCGATGATGGCCGGCACGCCGGTCTCGTGCGACATGGCCTCCACCAGTTTGATCTCATCGAGCGCTTTGGCCTTGTCCCAGCGGGGCGGCTTGCGGCTCTCGACGATCTTGTGCCCGGTCTGGAACATGTTGGCCATCAGCACCGGCGGCCGTTCGCCCGGCTGACCGCCGCACTCCAGAGAGCCGATCCGCGCTACGCGCTGCGGTGTGTCGAACCGAAACAGGCCCATGGCGTTCTCCTTGTGGATCGGATCAGGCCTCTGGCAGCCGGCGCCGTGCCATGCGCGCCACCCGATCAGACAGCGAGGGGATGTCGGGGCTGCCTTCGTGCTCCATCTGTTCCACGAGCGGCTTAAAGGTCTCAAAGCGCAGCCCGGCCCGCAGCGCTTCCAGGCCGAGCAGCTCGTGCGGCTGGATGTTGCCCAGGTTGACATCTGGGCCAAAGCGCAGGATGAAATACTCCTGCTGGCTTTTAAGCGGCGCTTCCCAGATCAGGCGCCCCAGGTAGGTGTCGAGGGCGGCCGCGATCACGCCCACGTCGTATTCGGTCACGCGCCCATCGCTGTCGTACACCCCAACGCCCTTGCCCGATTCGCGCGCCTCGACAATGACCCAGTCGGCGCCCGCCTCGAAATCGGCCTGGGCTAGCGCGGCCAGCACGCGCGCCTGGGGTTGGCGGCGCGGGTCCTTCTTGCCCACCTCGGCGACCACCGCCAGCCCGAGGTCGTGGGCGCAGTTTATCATCGCGTGCCGGTCTGGAGCCGACAGTTCGATTGTGCCGTCGGAGACCTCCACGGCGTTAAAGCCAAGCTCGCGCGCCCGCTCGAAAAACTCGCGGCACTTGCCGCGCACGAGGGCGTATTCGGTGAGCGTGCCGCCCGGATAGGTGAGGATGCCATGCTGCTTGATCAGGGCGATCTTGGCGCGTAGGTCGTCTTCGTCCAGCAGGGCCGAGGTGCCAAAGGACAGTTTCCAGTGATCGAGGTAGTCGGCACCCTGCGCCAGCAGATCGGCCGTGGCGTGCGGTCCCTGGCCCTTGTCAATCACCATGGTCAGGCCCGCGGTGCGCGGTTTTCGGCTGCGCGCGCCCAGCCCGGGGAAGACGCCCGCCCAGGCCTTCATGCCGGCCCTGCCTGGGGCGTCGCGGCCGACTGGCTCGCCAGCCGGCGCAGCGCGGCTTCAACCATTACCAGGTCGGCGCCCCACGGCACCACCGCCGTCTGGCCGTCTAGCTCGATGTCGAATTCGAGCAGGCAGCACTTGAGCAGCGTGGGCGAGCCGCGCAGCTCGGCCAGCCGGCGCGGGCACATCTCGATGCGCGGCGGCTCGTCGCCGTAGTAGTGCCGGTGGAACTGCAGGCTGCGCTCGCATCCGATTAGCAGCCAATCCTGTCGCGTGGCGGGCCGTTCGTCCAGGAAGTAGATCGGCGCGCCCAGCCGCTCTAGCCCGCCCGACCGGCACGGCACCAGGAACGCCGGTGGGCGGCGCCCCGCGGCCAGGTCGTTCAGGTCGAGGCGCTCCAGCTCCAGCCGGATCGCCGGCAGGTCGGCGTAGCTCAACACGTGCTGCGCCAGCCCGAACAGCTTGGGCGGCTCGGGCGGCGCCACCTCGACGACACGGATGACCAGCGGGTTGGGGTGATGGATGAAGTTGACGTGCCCGTACTTCCCGCGCACGACCAGCGTGCCGTCTGCGCCCACGCCGGCCTGATGCGCGGCCTCGGCCAGGGCTGAGCGGTTGCCGGTGTCTACCTCGGACGACTCGACAAACCGGCACGCCTCGGGCAGGGCCAGCACCTCGACCGTTTCAATTGGGCTGAATAGCGACTGCCGATCGGGCGCGCTGATCGCGATGAGGGCCGTGTCGCCACCCTGCTGCAAAACGACATAATCAGTGCGGCGATAAGCCTCGCGTCCCAGGAAGTGCTCCCGGAGACCGGTCGCGGTCAGCGCCCCGGCGTAGGGCTGAACGCTTACGCGCCGATAAGGCAGCGGGACCAGGTTCTTCACAGGCCGCCCCTCGTCCCGTGGGCCAGGGTCGGCGCAGCCAGCCCCGCCTCGGCCTCTTCTGCGCGCGCCAGTACGAACACCAGCGTGGACAGCCGGTTGAGGTAGGGGAGGATGTGGGGGTTGGGCAGCGGCGCCGCGTGCGCCAGCCGCGTGACATGCCGCTCGGCGCGGCGCACAATCGAGCGCGCCAGGTGGAGCAACGCCCCAACCAGGCTGTCGCCGGGGACGGTGAATGCCGGCGGCGACGGGTACGCGGCGGCCAGGGCATCAAAGGCCTGCTCCAACGCGTGCAGGCGCTCCGGCGTGATGTAGGCCGGCGCTCTGGCCAGGGCCGGGCGAGCGACGGCCAACTCCGACATCATCCAGCACAGGTCGCGCTGGATGTCGAGGAGCAGCGCGCGCGTCTCGGATCGCGTTGAAACTGCGCGCGCCACGCCCAGCGCCGACGAGGCTTCATCCAGCGCGCCCAGCACCTCGAAGCGCTGGTCGTGCTTAGGCAGGTCACGCGCGTCAATCAGGTCGGTCAGGCCGCTATCGCCTCGCAGCAGGCGAGCGGCGACTGGTTCTGTTTCTGCCATCTGGTCGTCCCGTGCCAACCCGCCGGCCACCTAGCTGCGGGTCGCATCCAGCAGACCGTCTGCGCCCCACTCTTTCTGCTGGCGGTCGGTCTTGAATTGATCGCCCAGGTCGCGCAGCACGCCGACCATGTTGAGCGCCTCTTGCAGGGCGTTGGGGGCGTCCTTGCCGGTGCCGTCGGCGCCCCACTTGTTGGCAATGTCTTCATTGATGGGCGCGCCGCCGATCATGATCTTGGCGTTGGGGTTCTTGGCGCGCACCTTCTCGATCACCACCGGCATACCGATCATGGTCGTGGTCATCATGGCGCTCATACACACGATGTCGGCATCGGTCTCCAGGTAGCGGTCCACGAAGGAGTCCAGCGGCACATCGCGCCCGAGGTCGTGCACGGTAAAGCCGGCCACTTCGAACATCATCTTGACCAGGTTTTTGCCGATGTCGTGGATGTCGCCCTCGACGGTGCCGATGACCACCGTGCCCTTCACCATGGTTGCCGGGTCCATCTTGATATGGGGCTTGAGCAGGTTCAGCCCGGCGTACAGCGCGTCGGCGCACATCAAGACTTCGGGCACGAAGTATTCGCCCGTGGCAAAGTATTTGCCGACCACGTCCATGCCGGCGGCCAGGCCGTCCATCACGGCCTTGTAGGCATCCATGCCTTCGGCCAGCGCGTCGTTGGCCGCACGGCTGACGCCGTCTTCGTCGTACTCGATCACGCCGTTCTTCAGTCGCTCAAGAATATCAGCCTGTCGTTCTGGGGTTGGCATTGCAGCCTCCGTCGTCCATCGTTAGAAGTCCGGCGCGCGTCAGCGGGCGCCGTACTTCTCCATCGCCGCCATCATGGCCCGCATGTTCTCGGGCGGCACCACCGGCCAGATGTCGCAGCCGGGCCAGATGCCATCAGCGCCCTGCTCGATAGACTGCCGGATCAGCGCTTCCACTTCTTCCGGGCGGCCTTCGCAGAATGGCGCGCCGTAAGCCATATAGTTGCCCAGCAGCACCGCCCCCGGCACTTTGGCGCGGCTCTCCGGCAGCCGGTTCACCTGGTCCACGCTCAGCGCCGAGGCGCCCGCCTGCGCCATCATCTCGATGATGGGGTTGGTGTCACCACAGATGTGCAGGATGGTCGGCACCTGGGTGATGCGGCTGAAGAGCGCTTGCAGGTTGGGCAGCACCAGGGCCTTGAACATGCGCGGGCTGAGGATGCTGGCGGTCGCGCCCATCTCGCGCACGGTGATGAAATCGGCCCCGGCGTCAATGTACAGCGCGATGACGTCGGCCAGGTAGTCCACCATGAACGCCAGGTGGCGCGCCACCACCTGCGGCTTGCGCCCGGCCATCTTCAGCAGCACTTCCAGGTCCAGCACTTGCCCCAACTCGGTGAACGGCCCCAGGGTCCACGAGCCGATGGCCACCTGGTCGCCGACCTCGCGCTTGAGCAAGCGCAGCGCTTCCAGCACGACCGGCAGGCGCCCACGCGTGGCCAGGTCGGCCGGCCGCTGGAAGCTGAACTCGCTGATCTGGCGTTCGACTTCCTTCATGACATAGGCCGGTGCGTCGGCTGCGCTCACTCCTTCCGGCGCCACGACGGTGCTCCGGTCAATCACCTTGCGCGTCATGGTCGGGTAGATGATCTGCCCCAGGTCGGCCTTCTCGTAGTACTTGACCGTCGCGCCGAGCGACTCGGCCACGACCCCCATGTCGAAGGGCACTACCGCGCTCTCGACCCCATAGAGCCGATAGGTGCTGGCAGCCGCGTCGGCCATCTTGCGCGGGTCGACGTGGATCTCATTGAAGCGGTAGCCGAGCTGTTCGATGCCGTGCAGCGTGATGCTGCCCATCCCCGAGAAGTTGGGGATGTGATCGGCCTTCTGCCCGCGCAGCACCTTCAGGACCGCATCGCGTGAATTTTCGGGCATGGTGTTCTCCTGTATGGCAATGCTAAGCGCCGGCCTGGGCCAGGATATCGCGCCAGGCCGGCTCGGCCTCCAGTATGCGGGCCACCTCGGCGCACGGGATGGCCAGCAGGCGTGTGTTCAGAGCTGTCGCCCGCGCAGCGGCGGCGTGCGGCCGGCCCCCCGCCACCGCTACGCCGTTGAGCACCGCGCCCACGGCCAGTGCGCCGGCGGGGGCGGCGCCATCTGGACGGGCAAGCTCCACGGCGCCTTCTTTAATGAGGTAAAGGGCCGTGGGTGGGCTGGCTTCGGCAAAGATAACGCTGTTCTTCCGGAAGCGGATCTCCTCGGTCACCCCGGCCAACTCGCGCAGGGCGCGCGCCGGCAGGCTGCGAAAGAGCGGGTTGTTTTGCAGCAGGCGCTGCGCCCGGTCGTGAGTGGCTCGGTCGAGCATCTTTTGCAGGTGCGGGAATGAGTCGGTCATGTGAGGGAAGTGCATGGCGGCGGCAAACTGCTTCTCGAAGTCCGGCTCGACCGTCAGCTCGACGTATTCGATCTGGCGAGCGATCCGGTCGGCCTCGGCGCGCTTATCCACGTTAAGCAGCGCGATGCGCGCCCCGTCGCCGGCGGCGTTGCCCACCGCGTAAACCTGGCGCAGCTCGCAGTCTGGGTACAGGCCCATGGCCATGGCCTTGACCTTGTCAATGAAACTGCCGAAGGCGCCGGCCAGCACCACCCGGTCGAGGTGGGTCACACCCAGGCGGCGCATCATGATCTTGGCCGCCGAATACATGGCCGACTTCGCCAGTTGCAGCGCCCGCATGTCACTAACGTTGAACGTGATATCCCGGCCGATGGCGGTCTGATTGGCCCAGGCCAGGACGAACTCGGGGCCGTCAGGCCCTTCGCGCAGGCGGGGCGAGTGGGTCTCCTTGGAGAAGCGGCCGGTCACATCCACCACGCCCGCCCGGTACAGCTCCCAGCCCAGGTCAATCATCGCGGAGCCGCACAACCCGCGGGCCTGGATGGTCTCGGCCGGCAGTTCGCTAGACCAGGCTTCCTGGCCGATCACTCGGAAGCGCACATCCCAGGTCATCGGGTCAATATCCACCTTCTCGATGGCCCCCACGGCCGCCCGCATGCCGTACTGGATCTGCGCGCCCTCGAAGGCCGGGCCGGTGGGCACCGAGGCCGAAATGAGCTTGTGCCGGTTGCCCAGCACCATCTCGCCGTTGGTGCCGATGTCAATCACCAGCATAATGTCGTCCTGGTTGTAAGGCTCCTCGGCGATCACGCAGGCCATGTTGTCGGAGCCGACGAAGCCCGCTTCGTTGGGCAGCACGTGCACGTTGCCCGAGGGCAAGATCGTCAGGCCAAAGTCGCGCGCCTTCACATCCACCGAGTGGTGGATGGCCGGCGCAAACGGCGAGACGCCGACGTACTTGGGGAAGATGTTTAGGAAGATGTGGTCCATGCAGGTGTTGCCTACCAGCACGACCTCGGCAATCTCCTCCGGCGCGAAACCGGCCGTCGCGCACACCCGGGCCACGATGGTGTTCAGCCCGTCGAGCACGGCCCGGTGCAGCTTGGCCAGCCCGTCGGGGTGAGTGATGGCGTAGGTGATGCGGGCCATCACGTCGTCGCCATAGGGTGTCTGCGGGTTCATCATGGACTCGGTGGCCAGCACCCGGCCGCTATCCAGGTCGCACAAGAATCCGGCCATGGTGGTCGTGCCGACGTCCACGGCCAGGCCCAAGGCGTAATCGGCGAAGCCCGGCGCCACCCGGATCACCTCGCGCCCGTGCCACACGAAGGCCGTCGCCTTCCACTGGCCCGCCCGCACTTGCCGCTGGAGCTGCCGAAGCGCTTCGATGTCCAGGCTCAGGTTCGTCAGGTGGTGCTGGTCGGCCAGCGCGGCTTGCAGCCGCTCCCAATCGCCCAGCGGGTCGTGCAGGGTGGCGGGCTTGAGCTCCACGTAGTAGCGGCGCACCGCGGGTTGGACGGCGATGTTAAGCTCGCGCGCCGACTTGCGGATGAGTTGCTTGACGGCCCGGCTCTCTTCGGGGACGAACACGACCACCGGGCCGTGCACGGTCGCCACGCAGCTCTGGCGCAGGTTCGGCTCGGTCAGGCCCTTGCTGTGGAAGAACGAGCGTTCCTTCTCTAGCACCGGGTTCAGGTGCTGCGGGCCCGATTCGATGCCGAAGCGCTCGAAGAAGCCTTCCTCCACCCGCACTCGGCACTTGGAACACATTAGCCGACCGCCGCAGGGAGTCTCGATCTCGACCCCCAGGCTGCGCGCCGCGTCCAGCAGCGTCGTGCCTTCTTCAATCAGCCCGCGGCTGCCGGCAGGCTGAAAAATCACCTGGTGTTTGGGCTTGGCTTCGTTGGCCATGGGTTCCCGTTCGACCGGCGTCAATCTTTCGGCAGGAGGGTATACAGGTTCAGGCCGACCGTGGCGGTGGCGATGTCGGTTGCCGCCGCCAGCTCCGCCTCGCTCGCGCCGGCCTTCTTAGCGGAAAAGTAGAAGTACGACACGGCCCCCTCGTTGCCCAGCGCCAGGGCCGCCACCATGCACAAGATGTGCGTGGTTTTGGGGTCGAATGGCGACCGGCTGAAAACTTCGTTGCTCCACTCATAGTACTTGTGTTTGAATTCAGAGCCGACGGTCATGGGGCCTCGTCGCTGAGTCCACCGTCGGCGCTGCGCGGAGACGGTGGGGTGAAGCGAATGGTGACGTCCTGGGGCAGCGCCAGGCCCACCTCGACCTCGATGGCCTTGAGAATCGCCGCCGGGATCGGACAGGCCGTGTGGCGGATGTGGCGCGCCGCTGACTGGTAGACCAGACTCTCGGTCAGGCGCTTGAACACCACGTGACCGGGTCCTTTCCATTGCAGTCGGGCCAGCTCCGGGTTCATGGCCGTGATTTGGTCGCACGGGCTGTGAAGGGTCACTTGCACGTGCGCGCCATCCACCTTAACCACCTCGATCACCGCCGAATGACCACAGACCCCGGCGAAAACCTCAAGGCGTGTCATCGTCTGGCCCGTGCCCGCTAAGCGACCGATTCCAGCAGGGCTTGGGCGTTGCCCAGCGGGGTGCCCGGCGTCATTTCACAGCCCGTGGTCAGGATGAAACCGTCCGGCCCGGCCGCCTGCCGGCAGCGCCGGGCGGCGGCCTGCACATCTTCGATACCGCCTTGGTCCATCACATGCACCGGGTCTATGTTGCCGGCCAGGCACACGCGCCCATGGCACACCTGGCGCGCCAGGGCCAGGTCTACCTTTTGATCCAAGCTCAGGCAGACGGCGCCGGTCTCGATCATCAGGTCCCATTTATCGGCGGTGTTGCCGCAGATGTGCAGCCAGGTGTCCACGCGGTAGGTCTTTTTGGCCCAGTCAATGAGGTCCATCAGGGGCGGCAGGCAGAACTTGGCGAAGGCTTTGCGCGAGATCAGGTCCGAGGAGGCCGAGTGGTCGGCCAGGCTGATCAGGCCGATCAGATGCTCGTCTAGCAGGGGCTGGAAGTATTGCTTCAGCGCCCGCACGGCGAATTGGGTCATGCGGTGCACAACTTCCGGCGCGGTCAAGGTGGCGCGCAAAAATCCATCCAGGCCGTACATCTGGCCGGCGCTGGTGAATGGCCCCCACTGGGTCACGGCTACGATGGCGGCCGGCCCCAACGCCTCGCCCACCGCACGCGCCGTCTGGCGCACGGTAAACACGGCTGGGTCGCGGTCAATCTCGCTCAGGTCCAGGCCGTCTACCTCGTCGGCGCGGTCACGGATCAGGGGGACACTGACTTCCGGCGCGCCCAGGCGCGGATAGCGGATGCCGCCGCCCAGGGCGCCGATCAGGTGGTTGTTGAAGCCGGAGCCGACAAAGACAATCGGGCTGGGGGCCTGGCGCTGCACCGCCAGCACGGCGCCCGTCATCAGGTCGGGGTCAGTGGCCACCTCGCGCATCGAGTAGCCGGCCTGGTACACGCCCCATTGGCCGGTGCCGAACAGGGTGGCCGGCGCCTGGGCCGGGGCGCTCAGTCGGAAGGCCGCGCGAATGGCGTCGGGGGAGTTCGGGGCCACGTGGCTCAATCCGGTTCGCGCCGCGCCAGCCGGGCCAAACGGGCCGGCGGGTAGGCCGCGACCAATTCTTCGACGACCGAACCGGCCACCTCGTCCGCCGTGCCGGCGCGCGTCTCGGCCGGTCCCCAGCGGAACCCGGCCAGGTATTGGCGGCTCTCTGTCAGGCCTTCGACCATCGCGGCCGCATCTACCGCGGCTTCAAAAGCGCGTGGCATTTGCCGGCTCACCCGGCCGCGTTCGTCCTGGGCGCGCACGCCATACGGAATATCCTTCCAGTAATAGACCTGCACGTCCGCCATGGGCTCTCCTTCGAGGGGCACGGCCCCGGTCAGGCGGCCTCCCCGATCGTGCGCTGCACCACCGGGTAGGCCGTAATCTGCCAGACATCGGCGAAGTGCTCGACTAGTTCATGTATCACCACTGGGTCATCGGCCTGCATCACCCAGAAGGTCTTCTTGGGCGAGGCCCCGACGACCTCATAGCGCGCCAGGGTCCGATACATGCCCGCATAGGAGCTGCCCGCTTCCCAGGTCACATAAGCCTGTCGGTTGGCCTGGATCTGTTCCAGAGTGGCCGTGGGCCGGGCTTCACCTACCACGACGAAGATCATCGGCAGAATGTCCTCCAACGGCAGCGGGCCGCCACCCGGTGTTTACAGGCCTCCGAGTCGTTCTGTGGCGCGCGGCGAGGGGGCAGACGCGCCAGCCGCGCCGTTATGGGCGGGCGACCAGTCAAGGTCGGCAATCAACTCCTGGATCAGGAGCGCCCATTGGTTATTCTCGGCGGTCTGCTGGCGCTGGCGAGCAGCTAGTAACCCCGGCAGGGCGACCGCTGGGGCACAGGCGCTATGACGGGTCGGCCGGCCCATCCGGACGGTAATGAGCCCTTTGGCGCGCAAGCTCTCCAACACGTCATAGATGCGCTGCCGCGGCACCTGCGCACGCTCGGCCACCTCCATGGCGGTCGACTCGGCGTAACCCAACAGTCCGAGGTAGGCGGCGGCTTCGTAGCGGCTGAAACCGACGGCCGTCAGGCGTTCCAGGGTCAGGCGGGCGTCCACGCGTGTTGGCGTTGCCACTCTGTGTCTAGAAAATCACCACCGCTGTATGGTGTATAGTAGCAGGGGCGCTATGTGCGAGTCAACTGGTCTGGCCCAATCTGACTCCCCTTATCAGGTTTGGGGCACGTCAAGCATGGCGCGCAGGTTTTCCATGGGAATGGTGGGCGGCAGGTCGCAACCGCTGGTCAGGATGAACCCCCCACCCTGGCTGGCGGCGGTGATGCACGCCAGCGCCGCGGCGCGCACCTCGTGAGGGCCTTTTTGGTTGAGGATCGAGACCGGGTCAATGTTCCCGGCCAGGGTGATCTTGCCGCCGACCTTTTGCTTGGCGGCGGCCAGGTCTACCTTGTAGTCCAGGCTGAAGCAGCTGGCCCCTGTTTCGGCGATTGACTCGAGCTTGTCGGTGGTGTTGCCGCAAATGTGCAGCCAGGTGTGAGCGTCGTAGCTCTTGGCCCAGGCAATCAGCGGCTGCAGATAGGGCAGCGAGAACGCGCGGAAGATCCGGTCAGAGATCAGGTCGCCCGAGCCGGTCGGGTCGGCGATGGCCAGCATCGGGATCACCCGCTCTTCCAGGAGCGGCGCGTAGAACTGCTTGAGCAGACGCGTGGCGAAGTTCAGCATCTTGTGGACCTGGTCCGGCTTCTTAAACGTCGCCTTCATGAACGCCTCGACGCCGTACATCTGCCCGGCCAGCGTGAAGGGGCCCCAGGCGGTCACTGTGACGATGACGTCATCACCGATGGCCTTGGCCACCAGCCGCGCCGCCTGGCGGAGGTTCTGGACGACGGGGTCGTTCTCAATCGTGGCAACGTCCACATTCACGAGCGCATCCACGTCGTCCTTGACCAGCGCCTCTTCCAGGTCGGGCGCTCCCAGCGGCCGCTCTTTGATCCGGCCGCCAACGGCGGCCGCCAGGTAGTTGTTGTAGCCCGAGCCGACGTACACGATCGGGCTGCGCAGTTCTTCGTTAGTGCGGATCAGCATGTCGGCGTAGGCGCGCGGGTCGGCGATCATTTCACCGAACTGCTTTTGCCAGTGGCGGATCGTCCACACCCCGCCGCCGTACAGTGTGGTCGGCACACCCTGGCTCGGCTTCATTTCCAGGGCGGCCAGGATCGCATCCTTGGGTCGCATCACTTGTTCCTCCCTAGCGCTTGGCCCCCGCCGCGCGCAGTTCACGATGAGGCCCGGCGCGGAGCCTGCGAGGCCGGTCCGCGCCGCGGCCTTCACGCGCCGGCATCGCGTGGCTCGGTGCGGGCGCCTTCCAACTGCCGGAACTTGCGCAACGCCACGGACAGGGTGGACGATTCGGCGATGGCCCCGGCGATCAGCAGCACGTCGAAGATCTCGTCCAGGCTGGCGCCTTTACTCTGGGCCGCTGACAGGTGGGCTTGCAGGCAGTGGTCGCACATGAGCGCCGCGGCGGCGGCCACCGCGGCTAACTCGGCCGTCTTGGGGTCCAGCGCTTGCGGCGCGTCGTAAAGCTGCACGCCGCGCAAGACCTGGGGGACGAATACGCCTGGCCGCCGGCGGAGCATGCGCATCATGAACCCCAGATCGCCGTCCCGCTCGCGCAAGATCTCGGCGACGCGCTCGGCCGCCTCGGCATCGCGGGCGACCAGCTCCAGCAGTTCAGCCACCAGTTGCTCCCGGTCAGCCATTCGTTCTGGATGGCCCACGTCAGACGGGGTCCCCGGACAGGGACCCCGCCATGACCTGAGCGCAGGGTGCTAGTACACCCCGTGGTTGAACTTGGTCGGCTCCAGGTACTCCCACTTCTCGCCCTTGCGGTATTTGGCCGTCACATCGAGCACCTTAAGGGCATACTCAAAGGCATAGGGGATACCTGGGCCGCCGGGCACGAACCCAGCTCCGATCACGCCCACGTTGACGGCCTCGAAGATCTCGCCATCGGTGGCGCCCGATTCGATGGCCGGGACGACGTGGATCAGGCAGCGCGGCGACACATAGGCGACCCCGATGGCGACAAACATCAACTCCTTGATCTTCTTGGGGAGTGCGCCGTCGGCGAAGACCGACTGGTAGAAGTTGGCGAAGGCCATCCCGGCGTCAGGCGCGACCTGGTTGATCACCTGGTACATGCGCGGGACGAACTTCATGTTGGACTTCATGAATTCATTGACTTCTTCAGTGGTTGACATGTTGGCTCCTCGCGTAGCACAAAGCGGGTCGGCGATGGTGCCGGGTTGCCCGGCAGCGGGCGGGACGGGATGGGGTTGGCGATAGGTCTCCTTTCTTCAGCGCGCGGGGCGGGCGCTCCCGGCCCTACATGGGGATGAAAAACCAGCCCCGCTTTTGCGCGATGGGCGTGTAAATCAGCCAGACCAGGAAGAGCGCGGCGAAGGCCAGGTTGACGGGGTCGCTGATGCGCACCAGGCCATAGTAGCCCAAGGCCAGCAAGATCGCCACCTGGGGCACGCGGGCCATCCAGCGCGGCGGTTTGCCGTTGGCTACCACGATTTCGCCGGCGTAGTCTTCATAGCCCGCGGGCAAGGGAACAGGGCGCGCGGCCGCCGGTTCGTCGGCGCTCATGGTCTGGCCTTTTGGTCGGGCGCAGGCGCCGCCCAGGGCCGGGTGAAGGCCTCGTCGCCGTACTGGCGCTCGTTGGCCAACATGGTGAGCTTGACGGCCTCGATATCGTCAAACTGGCCGTGTGTGCGCGCCCAGTAATATCCCAGGCCGAACAGCAGCAGGGTAATTGTCAAAATCGCCAGCACGAGCCAGGTTGCGGGATAAATCATCAGTCTCACCTGCCGGGGCGCGAACAGCCGCTACTTCAGGGTCAGCATGTAGGCGATCAGCGCTTCCAGGTCGTCGGACGATAAGTAGTCAAATGACGGCATCACCGAGCCGGGCGAAACCGCCCGGGGGTTCTTGAAGTGCAGGGTGTGCCAAGCTGTGTTATCGCCGATCCCCGGGCGGCTGGCTACGTGGGCCAGGTCGGGACCTTGGCGATTGGTGCCCCAGAACACCGGGCTTTGGTAATAGTAGTCGCCCGGCACCGACTCTGGTCCAATATCGCCGGGCTGGTGCACCATGCCCCGGTTGGCCTCCGGCGCGCGGACCTGCTGCGTGTGGCAGTAATGGCAGCCCTCGCGCAGGTAGACGGCGTGGCCGCGCAGCTCCAGCGCGGTGTATGGCCGCGCTAGCGCCGAGGGGCCTAGGGTGGCCGGGTCGCGGGCCGGCAGGATGATGGTGACGATGATGCCCAGCAGCAGGCTGATGAGCGAGCCGCCGATGAGGTAGACCAGGCTCGGTTTCACGGCCCGCCTCGGCTCTGCGGAGCCAGGGCGGGCGCAGGGGCCATGGCCGGCAGGGGCGCCGGCCGGCGGGCTGTGCGCCAGATATTGAAGGCAAAGCACAGCACGCCCACACCGGCCATCAGCCCGCCGGCCAGCCGCAGCGCGAAATACGGCTGCAGGGAGCGCACCGTCTCGATAAAGGGGACGCTGTTGGTCAGCCAGTTCTGGCCTTGGATCAGGCCGCCCATCCACAGGGATACCATAAAAATGCTCATGCCAACCGTGGTCAGCCAGTAGTGCCACTCCATCAGCGGCCGGCTGTATATGGGACGCCGCACCAGCACCGGCACCATCAGGTAGGCGGCGGCGAAAGCCCAGAAGGTATAGTCGGCCACAAATGCCAGGTGGCTATGGCCGATCACCCAGTTGGTGAAGTGGACCTGCAGCGAGAAGGTCCGGAACGACTGCGCCACACCCTGCAGGCACGTCAGCGCCCAAAACAGCGCGCCGGTCGCCAGGAAGCGCAGCGCCACGTCGTCAATCACCCGTTGCCAGCGCCCGCGCATGGTCATGAAGAAGTTGACCATGAAGGCGGTGGTCGGCACGGCTGCCAGGATGCTGAACACGACCGTCAGATACTCCAGCCAATCGGGCGCCGGGCTATACAGTTGGTGGTGCTGCCCGGTCCACACGCTCCATAGGCCCCACAGCCCCAGCCGGTGGCTGTACAACGGTTGGTCGGCCAGCTTGGGCAGCAGGTACAGCGCCAGCCCCAGCCCGGCGGTGGTGAACCAGGCGTTGAACAGGTTGTGGACGAAGAAGTAATTGACGATGTTGTCGTTCATCCCCTGGTAAGCGCCCGACGGATCCCAGATCTTGTTGCCCACCGCATACACCCCCACGAACACGAGGGTGGCGGCCATGAAACTCCACAGGCTAATGTAGACCTTAGGCTCCGTGCGCCGCGCGAAGGTGCCCCAGATGTTGATGGCCAGCAGCACCCAGTTGGCGATCAGCAGCAGGTCGAGCGGCCAGATCAACTCGGCATACTCGCGCCCCTGGGTCAGGCCGGCCGGCAAGGTGATGGCGGCGCCCACCAGCATCAGGTTCCACAGCCACAGGTTGGCGTTGGCCAGCCGCTCGCTGAACAGCCGGGTGCGCGTGATGCGCGGCAAGATGAAGAGGATGGCTCCGGCATAGGCCTGTGACAGCCAGCCGAAGATGGTCAGGTTGACGTGGGTGGGCCGCAGCCGTCCGAAGCTCAGGTAGGGTTTGAGTCCCAGCGGCAGGGTGTCCTGCAGCGCCGGCACGTACAGCAGCGTCGCCAGGACGAGGCCGAGCAGTCCGGGCGCCAGCAACCAAAAGATGGCTGAGTAGAAGAACCGTCGGCTGGCGCTGCCTGGCTCGGTGCTAAACATTCCGACGCGCTAGAAGGTCAGGCTGCCACGGGTGCGCATGGCATAGTCAATCAGCGATGCGCCGCCGATCAGCTTCGCCTGGGGGATCAGGTCTTCGGCTTTGATGTTGCGCACGCTGGCTGTCTGAGTGCAAACTTCAATACGCACGCCCATATCTAGCGCCTCGGCAATTCGCTGTGAGATCGTCGGCCCGCCCTGGGGAGAGACGTCCTTTTCGGCTACGTCGCGCTTGGCGGCGTCGGCCCCCTCCTGCACGCAGTACACCACGGTGTCCTGGCCCATGGCTGCGGCCAGCGAGGCATACATGAAGGCGGCGCGCACTTGGCCCGGCGCGTTCAGCCCGGTGCGCAGCACCACCAGGAACAGGTTGTTGTCGGCTGAGGCGCGGGCGCCGGCCGCGGCGGGCGCCCGGCCTTTGCGCACGTAGAAGCGGAATTGGCCGTCCGCAGATGGGGAGACGAGGAGCAAGTCGGCCGCGATGCGTTGCGCCCAGGTCTCTAGGTCAGGAATAGTGTTCGCGTCGGTGCTAACCACTTCCAGCACCTGGCCGGGGAACAACTCGGCCAGGGTCTGTTCGGCTTGCAGGATCGGGACCGGGTATTTCAGTCCGCTGCAATCCAACGTCCGATCGGCTTGGGGAACGCTCATGCCATCCCTCCTAGAATTGAAGCGCTTCGCCGAATAGCGCAATCTTACTCTGGTTGAACCAAAAGTCAACTATTGCGGATGATGCGGTCAGGGTGGTCTCAGTCTCGGCCCTGGGTTGGCCCCGGGGGGAGGGTGCAGGCCGATGGCAGGATCGCGGCTCCAACTTCTATCCCACAACTCTCAGCAAACCACCTGGTGCACAGACAAGTTGAGGAAGGCCATCAGCTCCTGCGCATCGAACTTTTCCACTTGCTTGTCCCCGGCGTAAGCCTGCCACTCGCGCAAGTCGTGGCGGTAGCCCACGAGGGGCAGTGGACTGCGGCCCTCCGCCATCTTGAACTGCAAGAAGCCTTCGACGGCATCGGATAGCTTAAGGCCCGACGATCTGTGGTTCATTGTGGATCCTCCTGTTATGTGAGGCTCCAGCCACCAGAGACCGTCGGGCCAAACAAAAACCGTAGCCTGACGAGCTACGGTTCTGTCTCAGTAGCGGGGCTAGGATTCGAACCTAGGACCTCCGGGTTATGAGTTGCTATCCTGCAACCCATACTTTTGACCTCCGGGCCACTCGAAAATCGGTGGCCCGGTGTGATTCAGTTGTAACGAACCTTGTACGGTACGTTGTAACTATTCTACACTTAGCCACCGCCAGAATCAAGGCCTTTTCATTCGAACGTCCTCCAGCGTTTCCGATGTGCACAGCGAGACCAGAACTTGATCTGCCGCTGATGTCTCTGAATCCATGCGTCGTCAGAATGGAGTGGCACTTATGCTATAGGGCGGGCCTGACAGCGGAGTTCACGAGCTTGGTCGCCAATTGACAGAGCTAGGTTTTGGCCAGGTCGAAACCTGAGGCTTAGGATTGGGATACATCAGATAGGTTGTTGCAACCCCGCTGTTTGAGCGGGTAGCGAATGGCAGCCTCGTGAATTTTCACCCCATTCAAGATGCCTGCGTGGGCGTCCGGCGCGAACCTAGCTCGGGAACTTGGGAATGCACTCCACGAGACGTGCGAAAAATGAGCATAGTTCGCCCCAGCGCGGCACCAAGCCCAATCACAGCCACTATTACGAGGATGACAAATGCATCTGGCGCGAACAGAGCGATTGTCGCCATAGGTGTCTGAAACTGGATTGGAAGGATGATCCAGCCTGCCCCCGCCAGGCATAGATCGACCGCCAACGGCAAGCCATAACGCCAGACGACGGGCCAACCGCGAACCGGTAGTTCACCACGACTCTGCCACCGCTGGATGAAGACATACGATCCTGTGAGCCACACGACCGAGATGAGCAGCGGGAGCAATAACAAGGCCGGCGTCAGCCAGTCGGTGGGTGGGTCAACCGCCGGGGTCATGCCGTGCCCCTGCAAGATGGCCACCACGCCCTCGATCGGCACATTGATGGCCATGGCGTTGTTATACCCGCCGACGTTCATCAAAATCACGATCCCGATCTTCTGTTCCGGCAGCAGCAGCATGTTCGAGTGGAAATTGCTGACATCCCCACTGTGATCGATTTTGAGCACGCCATCCTGACGTTGAACGGCCCAACCCATCGCATAGAAACTGGTCGTACCCATTCCGGCGCCGGGGGCATGGAGCGTATCAATACCCTGGGGTGACAAGACTTGCCGGCCGTCGTAGCCGCCGCCGTTCAGCTGTGCAATCAAGAAGTGCGTCATGTCCTCGGCGGAAGAAATCAGATAGCCCGCCGGAGTCTGCGCGCGCGGATAGGGGGCGTCAAAGGCAACCGGCCACAAGAGCCAGTAGCGATGGCCCGTGGCGAGGTCTTGAGCCGCCGGATCAGCCAACGCCGCCGCGCTGTGGCTCATGTGGAGTGGGGCAAAAATCTGTTTGCGGATGACATCTTCATAGGTGTTACCCGATACCGCCTGAACGATCAAGCCCAGCGTGGTGTAGTTCTCGTTGGCATATTCAAAGGCCTGGCCAGGCGCGTGGCTCAGCGTGACGGTCGCCAGTTGGCGGACGGCCGTTTCAAGCGCTCCGTCGGACTGGTCATGATCCCAATCGCCGCGACGGCCTTCATAAACCGGCAGGCCGCTGTCCTGGTTGAGCAGATGGCGCAAAGTAATCTGGGCGGAGGCGGCCGGGTCGGCGGTGCGGAACCAGGGCAGATAGGTAATGACCGGGGCATCAAGATCAATCTGACCGGCTTCGACCAACTGCATCACCGCCAGGGCCGTGAAAGACTTTGACAACGAGCCAATAATGAAAGGCGTCTGCGGTGTCACAGCCTGCCCGTCCGACCCGGCCAGGCCGTAACCCTTGAGGTAGACAATCTGGTCTCCGCGCACCACACCCAGCGCCAGGCCGGGGATGTTCGCCGTTTGCATTCGAGATTCAATGTAAGCGTCGATCTGGTCCTGCTCGGAATTAGAGAGCGCAGCATAACCGGCCGAGGCGGCGGGAGCTGGCAGCGACGCGAAGGTCAGGATCATGAGGCTCACGAGGGCGAGGAACAGGCGTGCCACTGGCGAACGACGGCGCTGATCGATCATATTAGCGCACATGAGTTATCTCCGGGGTCGAAAATTGGGCGGTCAGCCGTTATCGGGAGTGGATTGTTGAACCAGCAACCGGCTTGTGGCGGTGTGTCGTCTGCGGCCCCGCCTTGGACGTGCGCGCGCGGCGAGACCACCGCCGGCCAAGGACGAGCGCCAGGGCGAGACCGCCTAGCCCCGCCAGCAGCGGGCGGATCGTCAGCCACACCGGCCAGCGTGCCCCTTCGGTTTGCAGCGTTCCCGCTCGGTACTCCAGCCGTTTGGCGTTCAGCACGGCCGTCGGGATGTTTTCGCGCTGGGCCAAATCGCGCAGGGGCGCATCAAAGGCAAACTCGGCCGGAGTGTTGGCGTGCAAGTAAAACACCGGCGCGGCGCTGCTGCTAGCTGACCACGCGTTGAGCTCGGCCGCCGCCAGTTGGTGCGCCCGGCTGCCGGGCACGATCAAGCGCTCCAATGCCTGCACATCGGCAAAACCTGACCGCGGCACGACTTGCAGACCGTGCTGGGTGGTGATCAACCGGCGGGTTGGTGACACGCCCACCAGCTTGGTGGTGTACGTGGCAGCGTAGGTGTCGTAAGCGGCAGCAAGTTCTAGCTCGCCCACGCCGTCGTACAGCAGCACGCCGACCACCGGGTGCACCGGGTGAAACAGGATGTTGATCAGCCCGACCAGGTACTGGCCCGTGCTGGCTGACTGCTGCTCTACCTGCGGATTGTTCACATAGGCGTAGCTGGGATAGTGAATGTCTTGCGTGATCCTCTGCGCCAGCTGGTCCCCATTGTGCTGGGCGATGTAATGCAGCACCGCGTCGATGCCCGACGTGATCCCCGCCGACGTCATGTGGTCGCCGCCGTCCACGTAGCGCACACCGCGCACCCACTCGACCTCTGGATATGCCTGTTCGATTCGCTCGATGTCACCCCAGTGTGTCGTGGCCGTGCGGCCATCTAGCAAGCCGGTGGCGGCGAAGGTTTCAGCCCCGACGCAAATCGAGAAAATGTACGCACCGTCAGCGGCTTGCTGCTTGATCCACGCCAGGATGGGCGCGTTCGCGGGGCTGCCGGGATTCGGAATGGCCGGGATCACTACCACCTCCGGCGCGTGGCCCAGCATCGCGGCCAATTCCGCGTAAGAATAGTCCGGCATCACCTCCAGGCCGCCGGCCGTCGAATACACCTGGCGCTCGGGCGCCACGCCATAGACGTTGTAAGCGCCAGCAGCCGAGAACAGCTCATATGGGATCAGAAAGTCTGTGTCCTCGGTGCGGCTGCTGCCTAGCACGATCGCGACCGTTGGCCTGGCAGGATCAAAGGGCTTGGTGTTCAGGGCGTCGTCGCCTGTCTCTGCGATTTCCAAAGCAGCAGGCTTCGGCATGGTCAGCATGAGGGTCGAGTAGTAGCCATACCCGGCCAGCCCAACAATTGGCACAACAAACGCTAGGCTGTAGACGACGATCCGGCCAACGACTTTCAAGAGTGCGATCATGGGTAGCTCCTGGTAGATAGCCAACGCTTGGGTTTTGCCGGTAAATTTGTCGTCATGCGCCGGCCTACTCGCCCTGCGCCTGCTCGACCACCTGCCGTACGGCGTCGATCACCACCGCCGGGTGATCCCAGTGGATGTAGTGCGTGCTGCCCGCCGGGACGATCAAGCTGCTGTTGGTGCTGAGCGCGGCAAGCCGCTGCTGCGCTTCGGCCCAGTTCGCCGTGCCGGTCGTGTTCGTCTCGCTCGCCAGGACGACCAGGGGCAGGTCGCCTAGCGATGGGGCCGCCGCGAGTTGCGCGTCGTCGGTCGTCCGCTCGCGCGCTTCAGCCACGGCGGTAACCATACTGGTCGGCGAGTAGCCAATCAGCGCGATGGCCCGGCTCGTCTCGGCTGGAAGGGCCGCGTCGCCCACCACCTGCGCGCCGATCAGGCGCATTAGGCCAACGCCGCGCGCCACGCGGTACACGGTGGCCAGGGCAGCGTACATGGACTGAAAGCCCTTTTCTTCGTCCGGCGACGTGCGCGCATCCACGTATTCGCTGCGAGCGTCAATCAGCACCATGCCGGCCACCAGGTCGGGGTAATACTGCGCGAACAGGCGCACGTTCTTGCCGGCCAGAGAGTGTCCCACCAGCACATATGGGCCTTCGATCCCGGCGTTGACCAGCAGCGTGTGCAGCTCACGGGCGTTCTCGCTGGGGGTGCGCGGGCCTGGTCCGCTGTCGCTCCAACCCATGCCAGCACGATCATAAGCGCACACCCGCGTCGTCTGGCCGATCTCGGGTTGGACCAGCACCCAGTCGAGCGAGGTGCCGCCCAGGCCGGCGTCGAGCACCACAGTGGGGCCACCTGTTCCCACACATTGGATGTGAAGCCGATAGCCGCCCACATCCACCATCTGCCCCGGCGGCGGGAAAGCGGCCGCGTCTCCGCGTGCCGCTACGGCCTCATAGCCTGCCCCGGCCGCCGCCAGGACCAGGAGCGCCGCCACCAACACGCCCAACCCACGGGCGATGCTGCGTACGTTCCGTCCACCCCGCTGGGCAGTGGGTACCGCCGTCGTCGTGCTATTCGTCAAAGTGGTCATGGCATTCTCTCCTTTGTGTCCGGGTTGCTAGAGTTCGAGCGAATTAGGTGCGGGTTGGGATGCCGCTGGCAGGTCCGGCGTCACGGCGAGGAGGGTCAGGCCCAGGTCGCGCAGCTTGGCCAGCAGGCCGTAGAGCGCCGTTTGATCTCGGACGGCGCCGGTCAGGAGGGTGGTGCCGTCCGGGCTGGCGGTGATGGTCAGCCCGTCAAACCAGGCCGACCAGCTGTCTTCTAATCGTTCTTTGACGGTGATTTGATAGTGAAGGGTCATGGTCCGCGCCGCTCTGTCCTAAACATCAACGGCCTGAGCATACGGCGCGCGGGGACGGCCCGTATCCACCTTAGGGTGGGTCGGAGGGTGGAACTATGCGGTTGGGGGTGGAGAGGGTGCTAAAGCAGACGCAATTCGTGCGCGCGGGCGATGGCCTGGGTGCGGCTGGTGACGCCGAGCTTGCCGAAGATGGTGTTGGTATGGGTCTTGACCGTGCTCACGGCAATGACCAGGGCCTGGGCGATTTGGGCGTTGGACTGGCCAGCCGCGATCAGGCGCAGCACCTCTAGTTCCCGTGCCGTAAGCGGTTCGTCCAGGCCAGCGTTGGCGCGCACCGCCGGCTGGGCCGGGGCAGACCGCGGATGGCCGCCCGGCTCAGCGGCAATCGCTGCCAGCAGCATGGCCACGTAGCTTGGCGCTCCAACGATGGCGTTGGGGTCAACCGCCTGGAGCAAAGCCCACAGCGCCGGCCCCTCGTCGACGAATCGGCGGATATAGCCCTCGGGCGCGGCCAGCGCCAGTGCCTGCCCCAGCGCGGCCAGTGCGGCGGGGCGGTCGCCCTGTGCATCAAACGCCTGGGCCTGCACAAGCAGAATTTCCAGCACGCTGGCCCCGCGCTCCTTGGAGGCAGCATCCGCCATCAGCCGGTCCAGCAGCTGCCGGGCTTGCCCCAGCAAGCCGGCTTTAGCCACCTGCCCGGCCTGGGCAAGCCAGACGCGCGCCAGCACCAGATATTCCGTCTCACGAGGGAAGCGCAGCTCATCGTCAGCCGTCAGCCCGCTCGCCTCGGCCCAGGCAACGGCCGCCGGCAGGTTTCCGGCCGTCAGCGCGAAGTGGGCCTGTACCGCCGCCACGCGCGACACCAGGTGGGCGGCAAAGCCGCGCC
>JADZEK010000108.1 GCA_020850595.1 Anaerolineales bacterium | reverse complement strand
TCAAAGTGCTTGAGCAGCCCTGGCATGTTCAGTTGATTATCCATGCGTCAGAGGCTAACGCATTTTGTCTCCCTTGCACAGTTGACCCGCAGCGCAGAGCGGCTAATTCTCATATTGAGAATTGCTGACAGTCTACACAAAAACCGGCCCCTGTGGTAATATGCCCCCCGGCTGCCGTCGTACGCTAACGCGTAAGGATCGGCAGACTATTCAGGCCGGCTGGACTGGCGCGTGCGTGCGTCTCCCTGTGGGAGGCGCGGCGCGCCGGAGTGAAAGCGGCCTTAGCCTAACGCATAAGGAGTTTTACCCCCCATGGCCCCCATCTCCATGAAGGCCCTGCTCGAAACGGGCGTCCACTTTGGCCACCGCACCCGCAAGTGGAACCCGCGCATGAAGCCCTACATCTTCACCGAGCGCAACGGCATCCACATCATTGACCTGCAGCAGACCGTCACCGCGCTCAACGATGTCTACGCCCTGGTGCGCAGCACCGCCCTGGCCGGCGGCACTATCCTGTTCGTCGGCACCAAGCGCCAGGCCCAAGAATCCATCCAGAAAGAGGCCGAGCGCTGCGGCATGCCCTACATCAACCAGCGCTGGCTGGGCGGCACGCTCACCAACTGGAAGACCATCAAAGACCGCATTGCCGAGCTAAAGAAACTCGAAGAGCGCCGCGACACCGGCGACTTCGAGCGCCTGACCAAGAAAGAAGGCCTGATCCTCGGCCGCGAAATCATCAAGCTCCAAGACCGCCTGGGCGGCATCCGCGACCTGACCAAGCTGCCGGAGCTGATCTTCATCGTGGACGTGCGCCGCGAAGACACCGCCGTCCACGAAGCCAACATCCTGAAGATCCCCGTCATCGCCCTGGTGGACACCAACTGCGACCCCGGCGGCGTGGATTACGTCATCCCCGCCAACGACGACGCCATCCGCGCCATCAAGCTGCTCACCGCCCAGGTGGCCGATGCTGTGCTCGAAGGCCGCGCCATGCGCAAGGACGACAGCGGCCCGGCCGAGCAAGGCGAAAGCTACGGCGAAGTGGATTTCAAGGAAGAAGAACTGCTCGGCCCCGCCACCCTGGCGAAGATGCAGTCGGGCGAACTGGCCTTTGAAGAGAGCGCCGCCGCCGCGCCCGACACCGCCGCGAGCGCCGGCGCCGAGTCGCCCGCGGCGCAAGGCTAGAAAAGGTTTCGGAATGGAAATTACTGCTGCTCAAGTTAAAGAACTGCGCGAAGCCACCGGCGCGGGCGTGCTCGATTGCCGTAAGGCCCTCGCCGCCCATGGCGGCGACTTCGGCCAGGCCGTGGCCTACCTGCGCGAGAAGGGCCTGGCCGCCGCCGCCAAAAAGGTCGGCCGCGAAGCCAAAGACGGCCTCGTCGAGCTTTACTCCCACGGCGGCGGCCGCGTCGGCGTCATGGTCGAAGTCAACTGCGAAACCGACTTCGTCGCTCGCACCGAACAGTTCCGCGTCTTCGCCCACGACCTGGCCCTGCACATCGCCGCCGCCGCCCCGCGCTACATGGACATGGCCGACGTGCCGGCCGAGGTGCTCGAAAGCGAAAAGACCATCGCCCGCAATCGGGCGCTGCAAGAAGGCAAGCCCGAAAAGGTGCTCGACCGCATCGTTGCCGGCCGCCTAGAAAAGTTCTACCAGGAAACCTGCCTGCTCCAGCAGCCCTTCGTCAAGGACGAAGCCTTCACCATCGGTGAGTTGCTCAAGACCACCGTCTCCGTCATCGGCGAGAACATCATCATTCGCCGGTTCGCCCGCTGGGAATTGGGCGAAGCTTCCTAACCGGGTGCTTAACCGGGTGACTGCCCACCAGCAGCCACCCGGTTTTTTATAGCGGCCCGCGCTGGGCGCGGGCCGGGGCGCACACTCCACCGAGGTAACCCACCAATGGCTGCCGCAAAATATCAACGGATCTTGCTCAAGCTGGGGGGCGAAGCGCTGGCGACCACCGAAGGCGGGCACGGCATTGACCCCACCCGCGCCGAGGAAATCGCCGCCCGGGTGCGCACCGTGCTCAACATGGGCACCCAGGTGGCCCTGGTCATCGGCGGCGGCAACCTGTGGCGCGGCCGCGAAGGCCTCGAACACGGCATGGAGCGCGCCACCGCCGACTACATCGGCATGATCGGCACCGTCATGAACGCCCTGGCCCTGCAAGACGCCCTCGAGCGCGGCGGCACCGTCACCCGCGCCATGACCGCCCTGGAAATGCGCGCCGTCGCCGAGCCTTACATCCGCCGCCGCGCCATCCGCCACCTGGAAAAAGGCCGCGTCGTCATCTTCGCCGCCGGCACCGGCAACCCCTACTTCACTACCGACAGCGCCGCCGCCCTGCGCGCCATGGAAATTGACGCCGACATCGTCATCAAGGCCACCAAGGTAGACGGCGTGTACGACGCCGACCCCAAGACCAACCCCGGCGCCCAGAAGTTCGAGACCCTCACCTACATCGAGGCCCTCAACCGCCGCCTCAAAGTCCTCGACAGCACCGCCATCAGCCTGTGCATGGACAACAACCTGCCCATCCTGGTGCTCAACCTGTGGAACGACAACGACCTGCACCGCGCCATGCTCGGCGAGCCGGTCGGCACCCTCATCACCCGTTAGCCGGGCGGCCCGGGAGCGCCGCGCAACCCCCCGGCCCCCCTTGAGCCGCCCGCCGCCTCGGGGTGCATCCGGATTTATTGGCCGCCCGCGAAATGGCGCTGCTTTCCCAACCCCGCGAGGCGGGGCTGCGCGTTATGTGGCCGCGCTGCGAAGCGTCAACCGCCAGGCGCGCCAAGACCGAAAGCGGCCAAAACTATCGGATGCACCCCCGCCTCGCCTGGGCTTGCGTGTCCCGCCCGGGGCGAGTATGCTTAACCTAACGCTCGCACCCCTCACGCCGCCGGTGGGCGTCGGCCTCGCGCCGGCCCGCCCGCCGCGCAGCGGCAAGGACGATCCGCATGATAAAAGACGCGCTGCTTGAAGCGGAAGACCGCATGAAAGGCGCCATCACGGCCCTGACCACCGACCTGAGCACCGTGCGCACCGGCCGGGCCTCGCCTGCCCTCGTTGAGCGCCTGGAAGTCGAGTATTACGGCACGGCCACACCCCTCCAGCAGCTGGCCACCATCTCGGCCCCCGAGCCGCGCCTGCTGACCATCAAGCCCTACGACCTCAGCTCCCTCAAAGACATCGAGCGCGCCATCTTGGCCTCCGACCTGGGGCTGACCCCCAACAACGACGGCAAGCTCATCCGCCTGGGCATCCCCGCCCTGACCGAAGAGCGCCGCAAGCAGCTCACCAAAGTCGTCCACCACCGCCTCGAAGACGCGCGCGTGGCCGTCCGCAACATCCGCCGCGCCGTTCACGACGATTTGCGCGAATTCGAGAAAGAAAAGCTCATCTCCGAAGACGACCTCGAGCGCGGCGAGACCGAGCTGCAAAAGCTCACCGACCGCTATGTGGAGCGCATCGCTGAACTCGGCTCGCGCAAAGAGGCCGAGATCATGGAAATCTAATGGATCCTGCGAGAGTTCCCACGCATGTCGCCATCATCATGGATGGCAATGGGCGCTGGGCCCTCAGCCGCGGCCTGCCGCGCCTGGCCGGCCACCGCGCCGGCGTCGAGAACCTGCGCCGCATTATCACCGCCTGTGTCGAGTTCGGCGTCAAACACTTCACCATCTACGCCTTCTCCACCGAAAACTGGGGCCGTCCCCGCGAAGAAGTAGACGGCCTGATGTTCATCCTCAACGAAGTCCTCGACCGCGAACTGGAAGAGTTGAATCGCCAGGGCGTCCAGCTGCGCCACATCGGCCGGCTCGAAGGCCTGCTGCCCTCCATCCAAAAAAAGGTGCGCCAGGCCATCGAGCGCACCCGCGCCAACGACCGCCTGATCCTCAACGTCGCCTTCAATTACGGCGGCCGCGACGAGATCGTCCACGCCATCCGCCAGATGCTCGCCGACGGCCTGCAGCCCGACGCCGTAGACGCCGACCTGGTCAGCCGCTACCTCTTCACCGCCGGCCAGCCCGACCCCGACCTCATCATCCGCACCGCCGGCGAACTGCGCGTTTCCAACTTCCTGCTCTGGCAAGGCGCCTACGCCGAATACTACGCCGCCGATGTCTACTGGCCCGACTTCGACAAAGAGCAGTTCCGCCTGGCCCTCGAGCACTTCGGCCGGCGCGAGCGCCGCTTTGGCCTGGTCTCGGCCCAGCTCAAACCCAAGGCCGTGCCCGATGCGGCTTCCGGCAACTGAGGCCCGCTCGGCCGCCGCGCCGCCCTCCGGCGACCTGTTTGACCGGCTGGCCGTCAGCATCGTGCTCATCCCGGCCGCCCTGCTTGTCATTGACATCGGCGGCTGGCCCTACGCCCTCATCGTCGCCGCCTTGCTCGGAGTGGCCGGGCGTGAATACACCCGCCTGTTCGCCCACACCCACTACCGCCCGGCCAAGCCGCTCGTGCTCGCCGGCGTGGCCCTGCTGGCCCTGAGCGCCCACTTCTCGGCCCTCAGCCCCGCCCACCTGCTGCCCGCGCTGCTGATTGCCGCTGCGCTGATCTGGCACCTGGTAGACTACGAACGCGGCGCGCCTGCCTCCGGCACCGATTTCGTCGTCACCCTCGGGGGCATATTCTATCTGGGCTGGCTGGGGCGCTACTTCATCTTGCTGCGCGCCGAGCCGGCCGGCCTGTGGTGGCTCGTCGCCGCCCTTACCAGCATGTGGCTGGCCGACACCGGCGCCTACCTGTTTGGCCGGCTCTTTGGCCGCCGCCTGATCCCCCGGCCCATGGCCCCGCGCCTCAGCCCGCGCAAGACCTGGGAAGGCTACGCCGGCAGCGTGCTGTGGGGCGGCCTGGCCGGCGCCGGGCTGGGCGTCCTGTGGGGGCTGGGGGCCGGCCCGGCGGGCCTGCTCACCTGGCAGACCGGCGGCGTGCTCGGCCTGCTCGTCGGCGCGCTTGGGCCGTTCGGCGACCTGGGCGTCTCCATGATCAAGCGCCAGAGCGGCGTCAAAGACGCCGGCGCGCTCATCGCCGGGCACGGCGGCGCCCTCGACCGCATAGACTCCTGGCTCGTGGCCGTGCCGCTCGGCTACTACTTTCTCTTGCTCGTTCGCGCCCTGGCCGGCGGCTGACCAGCCGCCGCCCAGCAAGGATGCCCCCATGAGCGAAAAACCCTCTCGCAACCTGGCGCTGGAGTTGGTGCGCGTGACCGAGGCCGCCGCCCTGGCCGCCGGCCGCTTCATGGGGCGGGGCGATAAAGAAGGCAGCGACCAGGCCGCCGTGGACGCCATGCGGCTGGTGCTCAACACCGTCGAGATGAACGGCATCATCATCATCGGCGAGGGCGAAAAAGACGAAGCCCCCATGCTCTACAACGGCGAAGTGCTCGGCACCGGCGCCGAACCCGACGTGGATATCGCCGTGGACCCCATAGATGGCACCCGCCTGCTGGCCCTGGGCAAAGCCAACTCGCTCGCCACCGTCGCCATCGCCGACCGCGGCAGCATGCTCGACCCCGGCCCGATGGTCTACATGGAAAAGATCGCCGTCGGCCCCGAAGCCAAAGGCGTCATTGACATTGAAGCCACGCCCCTGGTCAACCTGCGCAGCGTGGCCCGCGCCAAGGGCAAGGAACTCGCCGACCTGACCGTGGTGGTGCTCGACCGGCCTCGCCATGAAAAGCTCATCGCTGACATCCGCCGCGCCGGCGCCCGCATCCGCCTCATCACCGACGGCGACGTGGCCGGCGCCCTGATGACCGCCTGGCCCGACTCCGGCGTAGACGTGCTCATGGGCATCGGCGGCAGCCCGGAAGGCGTGATCTCAGCCTGCGCCCTCAAGGCCATGGGCGGCGAGATTCAAGGCCGCCTGTGGGCGCGCAACGACACCGAAATCCAGAAAGCCCGCGAATTGGGCTTCGACCACACCCGCATCCTCACCATTAACGACCTGGTGCGCTCCGACAACGTCTTCTTCGCCGCCACCGGCATCACCGACGGCGAACTGCTCGACGGCGTCAAGTACTACGGTAATGGCGCCCGCACCCACTCGCTCGTCATGCGCTCCAAATCCGGCACGGTGCGCGAGATCGTCGCCCGCCACCGCTGGGACAAACTCATGCAATTTAGCCAGGTAAAATACGATTGACGACCGGCGGCTTTTATGCTATGATACCACCCAGTCAATCCCCAAGCATTCGGGCCTCTTTTCCCCAATCTAGGCAGACCGATACTCGTTGTTCTGGTTGAAAACTGAGCACTCTCACGTGTGACCGATTAATCCGCGGCAGGACGCGGCGACTCTCGCCCTTCCTCAGCCGGCGGCCGGTGCCCGTGCGCTATTGGGAGTCGAAGTATGGATATTACCGATCTACAGCCTAAGACCCTGGAGCAGCTGCGCGTTGTGGCGCGCGATTGGAGCATCCCCGCCTACACCCGCCTCAAGAAAGATGAGCTCATCGTCCGCCTGCTGCGGGCCAACGCCGAAAAACAGGGCCTGGAGCTGCGCGGCGGCGTGCTGGAGATCGTCGAAGACGGCATCGGCTTCCTGCGCGCCGAGCACCTCATGCCCGGCGCCGAAGACATCTACGTCTCCCAGTCGCAGATTCGGCGCTTCGGCCTGCGCACCGGCGACATGGTCATCGGCCAGGTGCGCTCGCCCAAGGACTCGGAGAAGTATTACGGCCTGCTGCGCGTCGAGACCGTCAACGGCATGGACCCCGAGCAGGCCAAGAAGCGCCCCAACTTCGAGACCCTCACCCCCATCTTCCCCGATGTGCGCTTCGACCTGGAAACCAACAAAAACGTCCTCAGCACCCGCTTCCTGAACCTGATCGCCCCCATCGGCAAGGGCCAGCGCGGCCTGATCGTCTCGCCGCCCAAGGCCGGCAAGACGACCGTGCTCAAGGAAGTCGCCAACGCCATCAGCCGCAACTACCCCGACGTGCACCTGATGGTCACCCTCATCGGCGAACGCCCGGAAGAAGTGACCGACATGGACCGCTCGGTGGACGCCGAGGTGATTGCCTCGACCTTCGACGAGCCGGTGACCAGCCACGTGCGCGTGGCGGAGATGGCCCTGGAGCGCGCCAAGCGCCTGGTGGAGGGCGGCCGGCACGTCGCCATCCTGCTCGACTCGCTCACCCGCCTGGCCCGCGCCTACAACCTGGTGGTCAACCCCTCCGGCCGCACGCTCTCCGGCGGCCTCGACCCGGCCGCGCTCTACCCGCCCAAGAAGTTCTTTGGCGCCGCCCGCAACCTGGAAGAAGGCGGCTCGCTGACCATCGTGGCGACCTGCCTGGTGGACACCGGCTCGCGCATGGACGACGTGGTCTACGAGGAGTTCAAGGGCACGGGCAACATGGAACTGCACCTGAGCCGCAAGCTGCAGGAGCGCCGCATTTTCCCGGCCTTCGACATCGAGCGCTCGTCCACCCGCCGCGAGGAGCTGTTGCTCGGGCCGGATATCACCCAGCGCGTCTGGCTCATGCGCCGCATGTTCGGCCAGATGGTCACCCCGCCCCCCAACGGCGCGGGCCTTGATCTGACCAACGCCACCGAGGCCATCCTGGAGCAGCTTCGCCAGACTGACAGCAACATGGAGTTCCTCGAGTCGCTCGGCAAGAACGGCCACGGCCGCTAACTGCGCCGTCGCATTGCCCTTGCATTCCTTGCGGGCCGCCTACCAGGGCGGCCCGTTGCTTTGTACGGCCTTTCGTGCGCAGCGCATTCCCCCTGCAGCCCGCCTTCCCTCCGCCGCCCTGAGTCCCCCTCCCCTCGCCCTCCGTGTGGCCGCCTCAGCCCCGCAACTTGTCTCTTCGTGCATCCTTATGTCAACTTGACTCCCCCCGCCAGCCTGTTATCATGCCCACCTCCCTCCCGGCTGGCCGGCGGGTGGGGATGGAGTATTGGTTGGCTACCGACACCTCGACAAACCCGGATTCCCTGAGCGCGCCGAAAGCGCGCCTTCCGTTGGCAAAACCCGATCTCTGGCTGCGGCTGGCCTCGCACGGCCTGGCGCTGGGCCTGGTGGTCGCCGCCGTCTGGCTGGCGCGCGTGGATTTCAGCCGCGCCGCGCTGCCGCTGCCGCCCGAACTGGCGCAGACTGCCACGCCCCCAGCCACGGCCGCCGTGGCGGTCGGGGCGGCGGTGACTCCCACGCCAACCGTCGCCCCGCTCATCCTCGAAATCCCAGCCGAGGCGCCCACCGCCGACGGGGCCGACATCATCCGGTTGGCTGACGTACACACCATCATCCCCACCCGCCCGCGCTACGAGGTGCAAAAGTACACCGTTGTCGCCAACGACACCCTGTTCATCATCGCCGCCAACTTCAACCTCGAGCCCGAAACCATCTTGTGGGGCAACCCGGCGCTGGCCGACAACCCCAACACGCTGTCCATCGGCCAGGAGCTGAACATCCTGCCCGTCAACGGCGCGCTGCGCGTGGTGCAGCCCGGCGACACGATTGAGAAGATCGCCACCGCCTTCCACGGCACGGTGGAAGACATCGTCAACTTCCCCGGCAACAACCTAGACCCCTCCGACCCGCTGCTGGTGCAGGGCCAGAACATCATCATCCCCGGCGGCTGGCGCGACAGCATCGTCTGGCAATTGCCGGTCGTCACCCGCAGCACCGTCGGCCCCAGCAGCAACAGCGGCGAGCCGGGCGCGTGCTCCGGCCCGTTCTCCGGCCCCAGCGGCACCTACACCTTCGCCTGGCCGGCCAACAACCACTACCTCTCCGGTACCGACTACCTGCCCATCGGCCACCCCGGTGTTGACATCGCCGCCGGCATGGGCGCGCCCATCTACGCCAGCGACACCGGCGTGGTGGTCTTCGCCGGGTGGAGCTACCGCGGTTACGGCAACCTGGTCATCATTGACCACGGCAACGGCTGGCAGACCGCCTACGCCCACCTCAGCCAGATCAGCGTCGCCTGCGGCGGCTCGATCTACCAGGGCCAGGTGCTCGGCCTGTCTGGCAGCACCGGCAACAGCACCGGCGCGCACCTGCACTTCGAGATGCGCAGCGACACCTACGGCCGCGTGAACCCCTGGCTGTATCTGCCCTAAGCGTTCATGGCGGCCGAGCCGTTTCTATCGCAGCCTAACCGCCCGCCGGCCCCGCCGCCCGACCCCGCCCCCCCGGTCAGCGGCCCGGCGCGCATGTGGGCCGACCTGGTGCGCGCGGGCTGGGCCGAGGTCATCCTGCGCTACGCCACCCACGGCCTGCTGCTGGTGGGCCTGCTGGTGCTGGTGCTGGCCCGCCAGTTCAACCTGGGCTTCCTCAGCGCCCTGGCCGACAAGGCCAGCCTCGACACCCCCCCCGGCGCGGCGGCCGCCCTGGCCGCCCCCAGCCCGACGCCCGACCCGCGCGCCTCCGCAGAGGTGATCAGCGCGCTGCCCGCGGACTTGGCCGCGCCCACTCCCACCGCCGGCAGCGTCATCGAGCGCCTGGCCGACCCCTATACCCTCATCCCCAGCCGCGGGCGCAGCGATGTGATTACGTACACGGTGAAGCCGGGCGACACGCTGTTCGGCATCGCCGACAACTTCGGCCTCCAGCCGGAGACCGTGCTGTGGGGCAACTATTTCGTGCTCAAGGACGACCCGCACCTGCTCTTCCCCGGCCAGGTGCTCAACATCCTGCCCACCGACGGCACCTATCACACGGTGGCGGCCGGCGACACGCTGGAGAAGATCGCCGGGTTTTACGAGGTGACGCCCGAGGCCATTGTGGACTGGCCCAGCAACAACCTCGACCCCAGCGACCCGCGGGTGCAGGTGGGCGCGCGGCTGGTGGTGCCCGGCGGCCATCGCGAGTTAGCCGTGTGGCAGGTGCCGACTATCAGCCGCACCGACACGCCCGAGACGGCCGGCACGAACTTCGGGCAATGCCCCGGCGGCTACTCCGGCGCGGTCGGCACGGGCGCGTTCGTCTGGCCCGCCAACAACCACTTCCTCAGCGGCTACGACTTCACGGCCATCCACCACGGCCTCGACCTCAAGGCCAAGCTGGGCGACCCGCTCTACGCGGCCGACAGCGGCGTCATCGTCTACGCCGGGCCGAACGCCTACGGCTATGGCAACCTGATCGTCATTGACCACGGCAATGGCTGGCAGACCGTCTACGGCCACCTCAGCCAGTGGAACGTGGACTGCGGCCAGAGCGTCTTCCAGGGCAACCTCATCGGCCTGGCGGGCAGCACCGGCAACTCCTCCGGCCCGCACCTGCACTTCGAGGTGCGCTACAAGGGCGCGTACGTCAACCCCTGGACCGTCCTGCCGCCGCCCTAACGCCGTAACGCGCAAACTCCCTATCGCTAAATCTATGCCGGCCTTGTATAATGCCGCCCAATCCGGTCAGATTGCGGTCGGCAGCGCAGCTTCGGGAGGCGCGATGAGCGTCATTACTCTGGAAGGTTTGCCCGGCACCACGCAGAAACCCATCCGCCTCATCCGCGAGAGCTTATACGTTGAACCGATCTCCTCGTGCAACCTGGCCTGCAAGATGTGCTACACCAACGTCATCAACGGCGAAAACCGCCGCATTGTAGACCAGGCCACCGTGCTCGACTTCACCCGCCGCTTCGTGGACGCCACGCCCACGCAGGTATGGCTCTACTGGTGCGGCACCGGCGAAGTCTTTTTGCACCGCGAGTTCCCGGCCATGGTGAACACCCTGCTGGCCGAGTACCCCGAAGAACGTCTCACCCAGACCATTCAGACCAACGGCACGGTGCGCCGCCTGCGCGAGTTCACCTCGCTCGAGCGCCTCGATTTCTGCGTCTCGATTGACGGCTCGAAGGAGTTCCACGAGTGGCACCGCGGCCGCAACACCTACGACCGCACCATCGCCTTCTGCCGCGAAGCCTTTGACCGCGGGGCGCGCTCGGTGCTGGTGCGCATGCTGCTCACTAAAGACAATATCTGGGACCTGGATGAGTTTAACGCCGAGTTGCTCGAGAAGATCGGCCCGCGGGTGCGGCTGGCTATCGGCGCGCCCTACACCAACCGCGAGCTGAAGGGCGTGCGCCGCAAAGCCCAGGCCATTCACCAAAGCCTGATTGACGACAACCGCGCCATCAGCCGCGACGAGGCCCTCCAGGTCTTGGAGACGCGCTATGACAACCGCTACGAGCTAGACGAAGACCCCGAGGCCGTGGATAACTACCTGAGCCTGACCACCTACGGCGTGCACAGTTGCTGCCACGGCATCATCAACCTCGGCCAGCCCGCGCTGGCGATAGACGAATTGATGACGCGCCTGGTCGCCTCCGAGCGCAGCTGTCGCAACTGTTCCATGTTCCCCTGCATGTAGCCGGCCGCGCCCGCCCGGCCTGCGTTTCACCCTCGGGCGCGGCCCGGCCGCCTCGCCGCTCCCCGCCTCGGCCTAGCCTGCCGCTGTGCCTCGCTACCTGCTGGTCCACAAGCCCTACAACGTGCTCTCGAACTTCGTGGACCCTGCCGGCCGCGCCACGCTGGCCGACTACGTTCCGGCGCTGGGCGTGTACGCGGCGGGCCGGCTCGATTACGACAGCGAAGGCTTGCTGCTGCTCACCGACGACGGCCCGCTGGCCCACCGCCTGACCAACCCGCGCTTTGAGCACCCCAAGACCTACCTGGTGCAGGTGGAGTTGGTCTCCGGCGCGATCCCGCCCGGCGCGCTGGAGCAGCTGCGGGCCGGGGTGGTGCTGCGCGGCGAGCGCGTGCGCCCCGCCGAAGCCGAAGTGACCCCCGACCCCGGCCTGCCGCCGCGCCCCGTGCCCGTGCGGGGTTACCACCCCGCGGCCTGGCTGCGCGTGGTGCTGCGCGAGGGCAAGAAGCGCCAGTTGCGGCGGATGACGGCGGCGGTGGGCCTGCCCGCCCTGCGCCTGGTGCGCACCGCCCTCGGCCCGCTGCGTCTGGGCGACCTAGCCCCCGGCGCGTGGCGCGACCTGACGCCCGCCGAGCTAAAGGCCCTACGCCGCGCCCTCGGCCTCACCCCCTAGCCGCACATCAAAAGGGCCGGTCTCGCTCGACCGGCCCGTGCTCCCATCTTTGGTTCTTGCTCGGCTGCTGATCTGCCGGTCGCCCCCTCCATCCCCCTCCATCCCCCTCCATCTCCATTCGTGTCAATTCGTTTCAATTCGTGCTCATTCGTGGCAAAAATCCCCGCCGGCCTTATACCAGCCACGCCTTCGTCCGGTGCGCTTCGGGCGTGTAGGCCAGGTCGAGCGCCCACGGCCCATCAACCTCCGTCTGCACCGCCCGCCACGCCCCCGCGGGCGGCAGCGGGTTGTTGTGGTCGAACTGGCTCTTATAGTGCTGGAGCGCCTTGTCATCCAGGCCTAGTTCTACCAGCAGGCGCTGAATCGGCCCGCCATGGCTCACCAACGCGACCGGGCCGTCTTTCCGGCAGCGCTCGTCCGCCAGGCGCCACATAGGCCAAATGCGCGCCAGCACCTCGGCGGCTTTCTCTTCGGGGCGCTGCTCGGCCAGGCGCACGTCCAACTCCAGCGCGGCCCCGGCCGCCTCGGCAGCCAGCGCCGCCGTGCGGGCGGCGCGCTCCAGCGGGCTGTGCCACACGCGCCGGACGCCCATGTCGCGCAGGAACTCGCCGAGCTGCGCGGCCTCGGCCTCGCCCTGTGGCGTCAGCGGCGGCCCCGGCGGGACAAAGTAGGGGATATCCTTGCGGCTCCAGTCGGGCGTGGCGTGGCGGATGAGGTAGATAGTGGGCAACATGGCGCTGACTTTACCACACCCTTGGCGCGCCGCCGCCTGCCCATTTGGCGAGGCGGCGCCTGGCGGAAGCGCGGCCCCGCCTTCCCCGGCGCCTCGGTGCGCCTACGGCGCGTTGCCGGGCCCCTGGTTCACAAAGCGCTTGTACCACTTCAGCAGCAGCGCCCTATCGAAGGCCGCCAGATCAAGCTCGTGGTTCCAGGCCAGCGCCACAATCTGCGTCGGCAGCGGCTTCTCGGCCGGCGCGGGCGCCACCAGAATCTTGACGGTGTTATAAGTCGTCTCAGGCCGGGCCTCGTTCAGCAAGCTCTGGAACTGTTCAGTCAGCGTGGCGCAGTCGCCGGCGCATTGGTACAGGAAGACCACCCCGCCGCGGTACAGGTTGGTGATGTAGTTGCCCTCGGCCACGGGCTCGGCCGCCAGGCCCCAGGGCGCGGGCGTCTCGTAGCGCGCCCCAGAGGAGGGCGGGTAGTAGGTGTGCGTCAGCGCCTGCCCGTCGGGGAAGACGGCTGCATTCTCGTTCGGGATTTCCCGCTCGCCCGGCAGCGCGCCCGGCCGCTGGATGGAGATGACATAGCCGCCGATCGCCAGCGCGAATGCGCCCAGCACACCCCACAAGATGATCTGCCAGAGCAGGTTGCGGCGCTTGCGCTCCTGGCGCAGTTGCTCGCGCTTGCTCGTGCGCGGAGCCGACGGGTTATAGTGCGGCGCGGGGGTGCTGGTGCGTTTGCTCAAAGCCTTCTCTCCTGCCGAAAATCAGTCCTAAAGCGGTGAAAATTATAACATGCGCCGTTTGGGAGTTGCGGGCAGAGGCCGAGTGAGGGCGGAAAGGACTCTTGCCACGAATTGCCACGAATTACAACGAATTATCACGAATGAAACCTACGGCTGAGGGCGGATCAGCCTTCAGCCTGCCTATCAAGAAACGACAGAACGATTTAGGCCTGCTCGGCCCGGAGCAGGGCCAGCAGCGCCGCCGCGTAGGCCTCCCCCGCCTCGGCGGCCTCGTACTCCCGCGTCGCGCCGTGGGCGGTGGTGGTCAAACGGCAGCCCGCGCCGGTGGCGGCCAGGCTCAGCCGGTAAGCCGGGTCAGCGGCCAGCCGCGCCATGAGCTGCCAGCGCAACTGCTCCTCGCTCGGCAGCCAGACCACCTCGCCCGCCGCGATGTAGTCCAGCGCCCACTCCGCCGACCCGTCGAATGTCATCACCGGGATGCCCTGCAGCCGGCCCATGTGCGCGGGCAGGTCGTTGATGACGAACGGCGTCTCCTCCAGGTCGCGGTCGGGCACGGCGAACATATCGAACTCGGCCGGCTCCCACCGCAGCCCGGCCGCGCGCAGCGCCTTGGCGGTCTCGAGCGCAATCATGCCCGCCATTATCGCATAGGCCTCCGGCCGGCCGCCGCCGTTTTGCCCCTGGCGCAACCGCCCGCCTCGCCTTACACTATCCTCGTCCGTTCGGCCTCGTCACTCAACCTCTTCTCGCTTTAGGAGCCTGCTCATGGCGTCAGCCGCCCTGCACCTTACTGCGCTAACTTGTGAATACAAGACCAACCCGCTCGGCCTAGACGTGGCCCGGCCCCGTCTGGGCTGGCAGCTTGCCCCCAGCGACCCGGCCGCGCGCGGTTTACGCCAGAGCGCCTATCAGGTGCGCGTCTGCCGCGACGCCGCCGCCCAATCCGTCCTGTGGGACTCGGGCCGCGTGCCGTCCGATCAATCCATGCACGTCGCCTACGCTGGGCCGGCCCTCCTCAGCCGCCAGCGCTGCTACTGGCAGGTGCGCGTCTGGGACGCCGCCGGCGCCGAGTCGGCCTGGAGCGAAATGGCCTGGTGGGAGATGGGCCTGCTCGCCCCGACCGACTGGCAGGCGCAGTGGATCGCCCCCGGCTTCGATGAAGACCTGAGTGACAGCACGCCCGCCCCGCTGCTGCGCGGCGAGTTCATGGTCGCGGGCGAGGTGCAGTCGGCCCGCGTGTACGTCAGCGCCCACGGCCTGTACCAATTGGAGCTTAACGGCCGGCTCGTCAGCGACGACCTGTTCACCCCCGGCTGGACCACCTACAAGCACCGCCTCCACTACCAGACCTACGACGTGACCAACCTGCTGCACAGCGGGGCCAACGCGCTGGCCGCCACGCTCGGCGACGGCTGGTGGCGCGGCTTCTTCGCCTGGAACGAGGGCCGCCAGTTCTACGGCCAACACCTGGCCCTGCTGGCCCAGCTTGTCATCACCTACGCCGACGGCCGCGTGGAAGTCACCGGCACCAACGGCGGCTGGCGCTCCGCCACCGGGCCCATTCGCCGCTCCGATATCTACCACGGCGAGACCTACGACGCGCGCCTGGAGCGGCCCGGCTGGTCAAGCCCCGGCTACGACGTGGCTGACTGGTTCGGCGTGCGCGTGGAAGACTACGGCTTCGGCCTGCTGGTCGCGCCCCTGGGGCCGCCCGTGCGCCGCATCGAGACCGTCACGCCCATCGGCCAGTTCACCACCCCGGCCGGCGAGCTGGTGGTAGACCTGGGCCAGAACCTCGTCGGCTGGGTCAGGCTGCGCGTGCGCGGCGAGGCGGGCGCCGCCGTCACCCTGCGCTTCGCCGAGGTGCTCGATCAGGCCGGCAACTTCTACGTGACCAACCTGCGCAGCGCCAAGCAGACCGACACCTACCTCCTCAAGGGCGGCGGCGAGGAGGTGTTTGAGCCGCACTTCACCTTCCACGGCTTCCGCTATGTGCACGTCACCGGCTACCCCGGCGCGCTGGCGCTCGACGACCTGACCGGCGTGGTGGTCCACTCCGACATGCCGCCGACCGGCGAGTTCGAGTGCTCCGCGCCGCTGCTCAACCAGTTGCAGCACAACATCCAGTGGGGGCAGAAGGGCAACTTCGTGGACGTGCCCACCGACTGCCCGCAGCGCGACGAGCGCCTGGGCTGGACCGGCGACGCGCAAGTCTTCTCGCGCACGGCCGCCTTCAATTTCAACGTGGCCGGGTTCTTCACCAAGTGGCTGCGCGACGTGGCCGCCGACCAGTACCCCGACGGCCGCATCCCCTTCGTCGTGCCCGACATTCTGCGCGAGGGCGGCTCCACCGGCTGGGGCGACGCCGCCGTGGTCGTGCCGTGGACGCTGTACCTGTGCTACGGCGATAAGCGCCTGCTGGCCGAGCAGTATCCCAGCATGTTGCGCTGGGTCGAGTTCGGCCGGTCGCAGCTCAACGCGGCGGGCGTGTGGGCGGGCGGCTTCCACTTCGGCGACTGGCTGGCCGTGCCGCCGCCCGACCCCAACCTGCCCTACCCCGTCACCGATCTGCCCATCATCAGCACCTCCTTCCTGGGCTATTCGCTGGCGCTGACGCTCAAGACCGCCGAGGTGCTGGGCTACGCCGACGAGGCCGCCAAGCTGGCGGGCTGGCTGGAGGCGCTGAAGACCGCTTACCGCCATGAGTTCCTCACCCCCAACGGCCGCCTCTCGCCCAGCACCCAGACCGCCTACGTCATGGCGCTGTACTTCGATCTGCTGCCCGAAGCGCTGCGCGCCCAGGCCGGCGACCGGCTGGTGGAAGACATTGCAAAGCGCGACAACCACATGCTCACCGGCTTCCTCGGCTCCAGCTACCTGCCGCACGTGCTCAGCGACACCGGCCACCTGGACACCGCCTACGCCCTGCTCAACCAGCAGACCTATCCCTCCTGGCTCTACCCGGTGCTCAAGGGCGCCACGACCATCTGGGAGCGCTGGGACGGCATCAAGCCCGACGGCAGCTTCCAAGACTGGAACATGAACTCGTTCAACCACTACGCCTATGGCGCGGTGGGCGACTGGATGTACCAGGTGGTGGCCGGGCTGCGGCTCGACCCGGCCGACCCCGGCTACCATCACCTGATCTTCAAGCCGCAGCCGGGCGGGGGGCTGACCTACGCCCGCGCCGAGCTGCAAACGCTCTACGGTCGCGCCGCCGGCGGCTGGCAGCAGCTCGATGGCGGCCTGATCGTGAACGTGACCATCCCGCCCAACACCACCGCCACGCTCTACCTGCCCGCCGCCCGCGTGGACGCCGTGACCGAAGCTGGCCACCCGCTCACCGGCGCGCGCGAGGACGCGGCAGCGGGCGTGGTTGTGTTCCAGCTTGGCTCCGGCGACTACACCTTCACCATCGAGTCGCCTGCCGAGGCCGACTGATGCGCTGGGCGGTGACGAGCGGCTCCCTTTGGCCGCGCCCCACGGCGGAAAGCCTAACTGAGCTTTCCGCCGTGGGCGTTACCGAGCTGGAACTGACCCTCCAGGCCTCCGAGTTCTACCAAACCTACTTCGGCGACTTTCGCTTCAGCCTGGCTGACCAACTGCGCGAGCTGGTCAGCCAGGCGCGGCTGCGGGTCAATTCTATGCATGCGCCGCACCTGTCGCCGGAACACGCCCACAGCACCCGCGCCCGGCTGGCGTACCTGCGGCGCTGCCTAGACTTGGGCGCGGACCTGGGCTGTCGCTTCCTGGTGGTCCACCCCTTTCACCTGTTCGTCAGCTACGAGCACGCCCAACACTACCTCACCGGCGGCCTGCCGGTCTGGGACGCGCTGCTGCCCGGTTTCTCGGACGTGCTCCACGCCGCTGAGGCCGGCGGACAAATCATCGCGCTGGAAAACATCGCGGTCTGGGAAAGCGATGCGACAGGTTTCTTCAACACCCCGGCCAACGTCGGACGCTTGCTCGCGGACGTGGACAGCCCCCACTTGGCGATGACGCTGGACGTGGTTCACGCGCAGTCTGCGCACAACCTCCCGCCTTTCTTAGACGAGCTCCGCGACTCGATCGTAACCGCGCACGTGGCCGATCTGGCGCGCCCGCAACGGCGCGTGCCGCCCGGCGCGGGCGAGATTGACTGGCCCGCGCTGCTCAAGGCGCTGGCCGGGCTGCCCCGCCTGCATCACGCCGTGTTGGAACTGGCACATGGCACGCCCGCCGGTGTGCGTGATAGCCTGGACTTCCTGCGCCCGCCTTGAGGCGGCCAAGGGCTGCCCGCTCGCCCAATTGCCGGTTGGGGGGCGGCGTTCTGTCACCCGCCTGTCGGGAGGCTGTCAAAAGCGCCTGGCATTTTCGACTAGAATTGTCAGCAATCTGCCCGCTTAGACCAGCACCCTCCCGAGGACCCCATGGCACTCAAGAACAATTACGAACCCGGTTACCCGCTCGCGGCCTCCAACGCCGCCTGGCAGAAGAAGAAGAGCTTTCTCGACAAGGCCAAGGCGGCCACCAAGACCGGCCTGGGCGCGCAACTGACGGCCGCCCAGCAGGCCTATGCGCGCGTGAAGTTCAACCTCCTCGACCCAGAAGCGGTGGCCAAGCACATCCGCGAAGAGCACGGCGGTGAACTCCTGGACGACAACAACAAGGTGGACGTGCTCATCAACCAGGCCAAGAACGCGGCCTACCAGCACCAGAACACCGTGCTCGACGCCGCCATTGACCACCTCTCCGTCGCCGAGGCGAAGGCCAAGGACACCGCCAAGAACAAGGCGCTGACCGCCGCCGCGCAGACGGCCGCGACCGCCATCGCCAAGGACTTGCGCAAGCACATCACCGCGCTGACCGTCATCCGCCACGACGACCTCGACGAGTTCAACGAGGTGGGCGTGAAGCTCAAGGAAGAGTTCACCCGCGGCTAGGCGGGGTGGGGGCGTAAACACACAGCGCCGGCCGGGTCAGCGTAACGACCCAGCCGGCGCTGTTTATTGCCTGTGGGATAGACCGTGCGACATGGCCGCTTAGGTCGGGCGCGAGCCTAACTCCTCCCTGACCTGGCGGGCGGGTCGCCATGTGTTTACCCCGGGAAAGCAAAGGGAAGGCGGGCCTGCTTTTGGCCCGCCGCCCCTTTAAGAGAACACCTGCCCTTCCCCGCATTTTTTCAGCGGGGAAGGGGCAGGGGATGGGGCAACTTGTTCCGCATCGGCCTTGGCTTATGGCTGACGCAAGAACCGATCCCTATGAGGCAGGGGGCTGTAGGTTACTCCGGTATCCCCAAATCCGCCGCGCCGGGCGCGCTCATCGCCGCGTCCCCGGCGTAGCGCCGGATCATGTCCACCACCAGCGCCGCGCGGTGCATCCGCTCGCGCGTCATGCCCAGCATCACGCCCTCCAGGTGCAAGCCGCTGGGGTAGATGTTGGGCGTGTTGCGCAGCCCCATCTTCACGTACATCGGCGCGGCCACGCGGATCATCTCCGGCACTTCGTAATGGCGGATGAAGCCGCCGAAGTCGTCCGGCGCTTCCACGTAAATGTCCAGCGGCAAATCCACCACCTGCCGAATGGCCGAAAGCTGCGGCAGCGACAAGTCCGTCGGCGTGTTGTACGTCCCCGCGCCCAACTGTTCCAAAATGCGGATGGCGAGCGGGTTGGCCGCGCCCATCTGCACCGAAATCTTCAGCACCAGGTTGGCGGGCAGGTCGCCGCTCCGCTTCATCTCGTTCGCCAGCCACAACAGGCCCTCGTCGGCCACCAGCACCGAACGGATGCCCAGCGCGCAGCCCCGCCGGATGTCCTCCACGGCGTATGTCACCTGATCCATCCCGCGCAGCCGCGCCGCCAGGTTCTTGCCCGAGGGCGCCAGGATTTGCGCCCCCGTGTCCCACCCGGCGCGCGGCCCGACGAACAGGCTCACCTCCATCCGCGCCTCGCGCCCCAACCGCGCCATCTCGCGCACCTCGTCGTCGGTGAGCAGCATGATGCCGCTGCCCTGCGAGATGCGGTGCACCGGCACCTTGAGCTTCTCGGCCTCGGCCAGCACCGTCGCCAGCGCCGCCGGGCCTTCCACGCTGGGGATTTCAATGCGGTACTGCGCGCCATCGGGGAAGCGCTTGGCCGAGGTCGGCAGGCCGTAGCCATCAGTGGGGGGCAGCCCGCGCGCCGCCAGGAATTGTTGCGTGGGGTTCATCGTCATTCTCCTCGTAAGCCGGGCCGGGCTACTCGCCCGCGCCCTCGCCGTGATACAGCACCGAGCGCCCGCCGTCCACCACCAGCGCCTCGCCGTTGATGAAACCGGCCTCGTCGCTCGCCAGGAACACCGCCGGCCAGGCCACCTCGTCCGGCCGGCCGATGCGGCCCGGCGGGTGCAGTTGGTAGGCGCGCTGCTTCTCGGCCTCGGGGTCGGGGAAGGTGTTCCAGTAGATGACCGACAGCTCGGTCTCGATATAGCCGGGGCAAATGGCGTTGACCCGGATGTTGTGTCGCGCGTACTCAATCGCCAACGCGCGCGTGAGGCCCAGCAGCCCGTGCTTGGCCACCGGGTACGGGAAGCAGTGCGGGATGATCTGAAAGCCGTGCACCGAGGCGATGTTGACGATGCTGCCCTTGCCCTTGGCCAGCAGGTGCGGCAGCACCGCGCGGCAGCCGTACCACACGCCGGTCAGGTCCACCCGGAAGCAGCGCTCCCACTCGCTCTGCGGCATGTGCAGCGGGTCGTGAAAGACGTTCACCCCCGCATTGTTCACCAGCACGTCCGGCGCGCCAAAGTGGCTGACGGTCGCCGCGACCATGCGCTCCACCGAGTCCGGGTCGCCCACGTCGGTGGCCACGGCCACGGCCGCGTGCCCCGCCTGCCGCAACTGCGTCGCCGTGGCCTCTCCGCTGGCCGCGTCTAGCTCCGCCACGACCACGCGCGCGCCCGCCTCGGCCATGCGCGTGGCGATGGCCGCGCCGATGCCGCGCCCGGCCCCGGTGACGATGGCGACCTTGCCCTCCAGCCGCCGAGTGGGCCGCTGCACGCCCGCTGCCACGGGCAGGCTCAGGCGCACCGGGTGGGCCGAGCGGTCCACCACCAGCCGGCCCTGCGCCGCCAGCCGCTCCACGTGGCCGTTGAAGGGGTAGGCCAGCTCCAGGTCGAGCGCGCGCGGCCAGCCGCCTAGCTGCGGCCCCACGGCCGTCAGCACCTCGCGCAGGGTGCGGCCCGCCGGGTGCGCGGCCAGCTCGCCCAGCAGCGCGCGGTCGGCCAGCGCCACGAACGCCTCGGCCTCGTCCAGGAAGGCGTTGATCTGCTCCGCGCCGCGGCACAGCGGCCAGTGGCAGCCCAGCAGCGTCTCGGCCCCCCAGCCGCGGATGCTGGCGATCGTCCGCAGGTAATCATCCACCGCGATGTAGGTTGGCCCCATGAACCACGCGCCGTCCAGCCCCTTCAGGCCGCGCCCATGCACCGCGTCGCCGATCAGCGCCGTGCGGCTGCGCGGGTCGAACACGGCCAGGTGGCCTGCCGTGTGCCCCGGCACCGCGCGCAGTTCCACCGCCCAATCCGCGCTTAGGCGCAACGTCTCGCCGCCGCGCCAGGTAAAGTCCACCGGCTGCGCGTCGCCCAGGAGCTTGAGCGTGCCGGCCTTGCCCGCCGCGTCGTAGGCGATGCCGTGCGCGGCTTCGTAGGCGTTGTAGCGCCGCGCGTACATCACCTGCGGGTCCTCGATCAGCGCGCGGTCGGCCTCGCCGCAGGTCAGCAGCGTGCGCGGGCTGAGGCGGCGAAAGTCGGCGTTGCCGCCGCAGTGGTCGCTGTCGGCGTGAGTGTTGATCACCAGGTCCACGTCAGTCGGCTGCAGGCCGATTTCGGCCAGGTAGGCGCTGATGAAGCCCTGCGGGTCGCCGGCGCAGCCCGTGTCGAGCAGCACCACGCGCTCGGTGCCTACCAGCAGGCTGAGCTGGAGCGGGCGTCCGCCGATGGTGCCGGGGATCAGATGGATGCCAGGGGCGATTTCCATGCGCGGCCGCCTTTCACCAATCCAGGACGGCGCCGTCGTGGGCGCGGGCCGTCAGCGAGTGGATGATCTCCTGCTTAAAGGGGTGCTTGGCGGCCTCAGCCTCGTTGACCTCGATGCCCAGCCCGGGCACGCTGGTCGGCTGCCAGAAGCCGCGCTCGTTCACCAGGTGCGACTGCACCACGTCCCAGCGCCACGGCACGTCGCCGAGCATGTCTTCCTGGATAAGGAAGTTCGGCGTGCTGAAGGCGAAGTGCAGCGCGGCGGCGTTGGCGATGGGGCCAAGCGGGTTGTGCGGGGCCACGCCCAGGTAGTAGGTCTCGGCCATGGCCGCGATCTTCTTGGCCTCCCACAGCCCGCCGCAGTGGCACAGGTCGGGCTGGATGATGTCGCAGGCGTGCTTCTCGAAGATGGTGCGGAAGTCGAAGCGGGTGAGCAGGCGCTCGCCGGTGGCAATCGGCACCGGGCTGGCGCGGCGCACGTCGGCCAGCGCGTCCACGTTTTCCGGCGGCACCGGCTCCTCCACGAAGTAGGGGCGGAAGGGCGCCAGCACGCGGCAGAACTCCAACGCGTTGGCCGGGGCGTGGCGGCCGTGGCAGTCCACCATGATGTCCACGTCCTCGCCGACGGCCTCGCGCATGGCCTGCATGGCCTGCTCGGCGTACTTGTAGGCGGCGATGCTGTTGAGGGTCTCGGTCGGCGGCGTGATGAGCACCTTGACGGCGGTGTAGCCCAGCTTGACGACCTCCACCGCTTTGTCGGCGAAGAGGCGCGGGTTCTCGCTGTGGTGGGTGTCGTACACGGCGCGCATGTCGCCGCCGCCCAGGTGGGTGTACATGCGCACCCGGTCGCGCACGCGCCCGCCGAGCAACTCGAACACCGGCACGCCCAGCGTCTTGCCCCGGATGTCCCACAGGGCCTGGTCAATGCCGCTGATGGCCGAGAGGCCGATGGCGCCCACGCGCCAGAACGAGTGGCGGTAAAGCGTCTGGAAGATGTGCTCGATGCGCGTCGGGTCTTGCCCGAGGAGCATGGTCTCGAAGTCGCCGATCGCCCCGACGACGGCGCGGGTCTTCCACTCCAGCGAGGCCTCGCCCCAGCCATACAGCCCGGGCTGGTCGGTCTCGATTTTCACAAAGACCCAGTTGCGCATCTCGGCGTTGACGACGACGGTTTTGAGAGCCGTGATTTTCATGTGGTGTGCTCCTGACTATGATGCCGTCTCATTGAAGTTCCAAGGCAAGTCGTTGGGAGATTTCTCACCGGCCACAACGCCGCTGCTATGACTGCCGGCCTGAGGCCGGTTCGAAATGACATTGGAGGGGATATGGAGAGGCATTGATGACATCGTCATCAATGCCCCTCCCAGACATCTATGTCATTTCGAACGCCCACCGCCCGCTGGACCTTACGCCAACTTGGCGGGCGTGAGAAATCTCCCAAAGTTAATCCTCGCTACACTCGCTCTACGCGTTGATCGTCACCCGCGCCCCAGCGGGCAGGTGGACGACGTACTGCCCGGCCTCGCGCGTGACCCTGGCGCGGCGGCCCGTCACCTGGGGCCTGGCGCTCCCGGCGGGCAGCTTCACCTGCGCGGGCACGGCCTGCGGCAGCGTCACCTCCAGCCGCAGCGCGCCCGCGGCGCTGCGCTCCATGCGCGCCGCAATCGCCCCGTGCGGCGTGGGCATCCGCCCCTCCACCCATTGCAAATCGCCCAACTGCGGCTCAATCAGCGCCTGCCCAAACCCCGGCGTCAGCGGCCGGATGCCGAGCACGTACACCGAGAGCACATAGCCGGGGAAGGCCGACCAGGCGTGGCACCACGAGCGCGTCCACCACTCGCGCATGACCTCAAAACCGGGGAAGATCTCCCACGTCGTCACCGCGCCGTTGTCGAGCATGGCGCCCCAGCGGTCGCGGATTGTGTCGAGCACCGGCGTTATGTTACCGCGCTGCGCGTGCAGCCAGCAAGCCAAGGCCGTCATCCACGGCGAGCCGGTGGTCACCCAGTCTTCCGGCCCGTAGAGCAGGTGCGGCAGCACCGCCGCCGCGCGCTCGGCCGGGGCCACGCCGCTCAGTACCGCGGCGATGTTGGTCGGCTGGCTGGTGTTGCCCGCCGGGCCGTTGGCCCACAGGTCGGCATAGGCCTGCTTGCCCGGCTGCCAGCACTGCGCGTTCACGGCGGCGGTCAGTTCGTCGGCCAGGCGCTCGAAGCGCTCAGCGTCGGGCTGCCCGGCCACGCGGCCGAGCATGGCCGTGGCCCGCAGCGAGGCCGCCGCCAGGCAGCTCTCGTGCGTCAGCGTGTAGGTCGGCCCGTCGGGGATCTTGGCCCAATCCAGCAGGTGCCAGTAGCCTTGCAGGTCGAGGATGCCCGCGGCGTTGCGGCCGCGCTCGATCACCTGCGCCTGCTTCACCAGCGCCGGATACACCTCGGCCGCGAAGGCCGCCTCGCCCGTCAGTTGGTAATACTCGGCGCAGCCCATCGCCCACAAGAACGCCCAGTTGGGCAGCTTGTCGTTCTCCCAGTCGCCCGGCACGATCTTGTTGCCGATCTCCACCCGCTGGAGCGAGTCGGCCATCAGCAGCAGGCAGCGCCGGTTCAGGCGCGGGTCACCGTGGACGACGTGGTGCAGCAGCACATCGGTATAGCAGGCGTCGCCGGTCCAAAACGCCTGCTCCCAGGTGGGGCAGTCGGTGAAGGTGTCTTCGCTGCACAGCCGCAGCGTGTACGCGCACATTTCCCAAATCGCGTTCAGGCGCGGATCGGACGAACGGAACGCGCCCTGAATGTCCCACGGGTAGGTCGCCTGGCGCAGCGTGGCCCGGTGGAGGACGGCCTCGCCGCGGTTGCCGTGCACCGCCACCACCAGCCAGCGGCAGCCGCGCCGCAGGTGCGACGTGAACACCGCGCGCCCGTCGCGGCACTCGTAGCGCAGCGTGTTGTTGATGAGCGAGATCAGGACCGGCCGGCCTTCCTGCTCGGCCTCGTAGGCCAGCAGGTCAAACGTCGTGCCCGCCGACGCCTGGACCTCAATCTCCAGCCAGCCCATCAGCAGCCGCCCAAAGTCGAGCACGAAATGCTGGGCCTCCCCCGCCGCGATCGGTTCGCTCACGCGCAGCGGCAGGCGCACCGCCTTATCCGCGCGTTCCAGTGGCCGGGCGTAGACCACCTCGGCGTAAATATCCGCCGGCGGCGCGAACTCCGGCGGCACGGCCTGCCACGCGGCCCCGCACGCCCGCAGCGCCTCGACGCCCTGGGCAGCCTGCGCTGCCTCCCGCGCCTCGGGGCTGGGCTTGGGCGCGGCCGCCCAGATGTCGCCTTCGTCCGGCAGCAGCGACTTAACCGCCAGCCCGTCCATGCCCGTGAAGGCGTAGGTGATGTCCATATCATGGCAGTATCCCTGCCAGTCGAGCAGCACGCTGTGGTCGCCCGCGCTCAGCGCCACCACCGCGCTCTCCTCGGCCCAGTTCATCTGCCACGCCACCGGCACGCCGTCAATCACCGTCAGCGGCGTCTCGCCGCCCGGCACGATCACGTGCTCAATGGTCACCGGCCCGGCCCGCGGCACGTGCAGCACCGTGGCGAACAGGCCGTCCACGTGGTGCTTGTTGGCCGTGAAGTCGCCGGGGGCCAGGTACGGCCCGGCGTGCAGCGCCGCCACCACCTCCGGCCGCTTGAAGCGCCCAAGCGCGCGGCCGCGCACCACGTTGTGCGGCTCGTCGGTCAAGAACGGGATCGTGCGCGGCGACAGCACGCTCCACGGCGCGGCGCCGTCCGGCCCGATCACCGTGGCCGGCTCCCAGGCCGCGTCGTCGTAGGCGGCGGTCGTCCAGCCCACGTCCTCCAGCCGCGCATCGAACTGCTCTTCCCAGGGCAGTTGGCAGGCCACGCGCGGCGTGTTGCGCCGGAAGGCCGTCGCCGGCTTGGCGCGCCACGCCGCATCCGTCCACACGAACGGCTGGCCGTCAATCTCCAGTTGGGCAATCAGGCCGCCGCGCCCGGTCATGTGCGCGAAGGTCGCCTCGCCGAAGTGCGACACATCTACCGCCAGCACGTTCTGCCCGGCTTGCAAATGCGGCTTGAGGTCGTAAGTATCGTATTCGTAGTGGAAGTGATAGGCGCGCGCCGGGCCGTAGCCCAGCCGCTGCCCGTTGACGAAAAGGATATAGCGGCTGTCGGCGCTCAGGTGCAGCCTGGCTGCCTGCGGCGTCTGGGCCAGCGTGAACGGCCGGCGGAATTGCAGGTGCAGGTTGCGCGGCGCCGGGTCACCGGCGCGCCAAATCCACTGAGCGATCAGCGGCATGCAAGGCTCTCCTCGCGGGAACTGGGCGGGGGTTGAAATGGGGTGCAATCGTTTGCGCGTGGATTATAGCCGCATTGGCCCCTCAGCGCGTGCGCGCCGCGCGCCCGGCCGCCTTCCGTCCTGCGGCTCGACAATTCCTCCGCCGTGCCTATACTACGCCGCCACGTGGTTGTGCCGGGGGGCCGCTGCGATCTAACGCCGCATGCTCAAGCTGTTCCGCCTTGTCCTGATCGTCGCCAGCGCGCTGCTGGCCGGCTTTGTCCTGTGGGCCGTCTGGCCCGGGGCGGCCGGTTCGTTGCCGCCGGTGGCCGCCGGCGGGCGGCTGGCCCTGGCGCTGCTCACCGCCCTGGCCGGGCTGACGTTTTTTCGCCACCCGGCCGGTCCCGCGGCCTTGCGGCGCGCCTGGCTGCTGCTGGCTGCCGCCTGCCTGACCAGCGCCGTGGCCGACGCGCTGGCGTTGGCGGGCGCGGGCGGCGCGTCACCCTCCCTGGCCGACCTGTTCAACCTGCTGGCCTACCCGCCGGCCTTCGCCGCCCTGCTGGCCTTCCCTTACGCCCCGCTCACGCGCGAGAAGCGCTGGGTGCTGCTCACCGACATCGGCATCGTCGTGGTCGTCGTTGCCGTTGTGCTGTGGCAGGGCCTGGGGCCGCGCTACCTGGCGCAGACCGGCCAGGGGCTGAGCACGGCGCTGATCGTGGCCTACCCCCTGGGCGACCTGCTGCTGCTGGCCGGGTTGGTCGTCCTGGTGCAGCGCGAGGTGCTGGGCGTGGAGCGGCGCGTGCTGTTGGCGCTGGCGGGCGGCCTGGCGCTGCTCGTGCTGGCCGATGGCGCCTGGGCGTTTAACATCGCGCCGCTGGATGGCCCGGCCTCGCCGCTGCTGCACCTCGCCTGGCTGACCGGCCGCTGGGCCGTGCTGGTCGCCGCCGTCTGGCAGTTGAGTCAAACCCGTTTCGATCCGGAGCGTGCGGGCCGGTTTGCGCCGCTGCTGTCCACCACCTTCCTCTTCGGCGCCATCCTCATCATCATCGTCTTCGCCCTGGTCGGCGTCGTCAACGTGCTGCGCACATACCCTCTGGTGGCGCTCACCCTGGCCGGGTCGCGTCTGCTCACGCTGCTGGTGGTGCTGCGCCAGTTCTTCATGCTGCAAGAAAACCGCCGCCTGGCGCGCGCGTTGGAGAAGCTGGCCGTCACCGACGCGCTGACCGGCCTGGCCAATCGCCGCGCGCTGGATGAGACCCTGGCCCGCGAGATCATCCGCGCCCAGCGCTACCATAGGCCCTTCAGCCTGCTGCTGCTGGATATAGACGACTTCAAGCAGGTGAACGACCGGCGCGGCCACCTGGCGGGCGACCAGGTGCTCAAGACCCTCGCCAGCCTCATCCGCACTCAACTGCGCGCCAGCGACTTTGCCGCCCGTTACGGCGGCGACGAGTTTGTGGTGATCTTGCCGGAGTGCGACGCGACCGTGGCGCGCAGCGTCGCCGAGAAACTCGACGCCGCCATTCGCGGCATCCTCAGCCTCGACCACGGCCCCACCGTCAGTATCGGCCGCGCGGCCTTTCAGCCCAAACTGACCGCCCACGACCTGCTCGAGCTGGCCGACCAGGACATGTACCGCACCAAGGCGGGGCAGGCCGGCCCCCCGCCCGCGCCCGACCCCGCTGTTTAGCGCCTGCTCATCTGCTTACAAAACCAGGCGTCGAGGCCCCCGCGTGGGCGCTTTCGCGCTGCCCTGGCGTGGCGTCAGCCTGCTTGCCCGCGCCCCAGCCCGCGCTCGCTCAGGTACTGAAAACTGCGCTCCACGGCCGTGGGCATGTCGGTGGCGCATTCATCCAACTCCACCACCAGCCATTCGGCCGTGCCCGCGCCCGCCGCCACGCACGCCGCAATATCTACCGCGCCGTCGCCCAGCGCCGTCATGGGTAAACCAGTCTGCGCCGGGCCGTCTTTCAGGTGTAATAACGGCGCGCGCGTCCCCAGCCGCCGCACCAGCCCCGCTGGGTCCACGCCGCCGGTCTGCGCCCAGTACACATCCACTTCCAGAAACACTTCCGGCGCGAGCGCCTCCACCAGATAGTCGTACGCCGGGCGGCCCGCCAGCGGGTAAAACTCAAACCAGTGATTGTGGTAGCCCAGGCTCAGCCCGCCGGCCTGCGCCAGCGCCGCCGCCTCGTTCAGCCGTTCGGCGGTCTGTTTCACGCCGTCCAGCGACTGAAAGCTTTCCGGCGGCGCATAGGCGATGACCAGCCGGCGGCAGTCGAGCGCGGCCAGCGTGTCGAGCAGTTCCGGCAGCTTCTCGCCCAGCGGCAGCCCGGTGTGGTAGCCGCACACGCTCAGGCCCAGGCTCTTGAAGAGCTGCGCCGCGGCCGTCGCCGAGCCGGGCGCGAACCCGCCCGTCTCCACCCCGGCGTAGCCCATGGCCGCCACGCGCTCCACCGTGCCGTCAAAGTCGCGCGCCATCTCGCCGCGCACCGAGTACAGTTGCAGCGCCATCGGAGCAGGCATCCGCCGCCTCGCCGTCAGTAGCTAATCGCCTGCTGCCGGCCGGTCTCGGCCGAGCGCAGGATGGCGTCGCAGATCACGGCGTTCTTGTAGCCGTCATCGAAGGTCGCAGCGTAGGGCGCCACCGGCGTGTCGTTGACGATGCTCTCGAACAGGTGCGCGAACTGGTGGATGAAGGTGTGCTCCCAGCCGATGATATGCCCTTGCGGCCACCAGTATTTCCAGAACGGGTGATAGGCCTCGCTCACCAGCACCGTGTGGAAGCCGTGTGTGTCGCGCACGGCCTCGTTCTGCCAGTAGACCTCCAGCTCGTTCAGGCGCTCCAGGCTGAAGCGCAGCGAGCCGAGCGACCCGTTGATCTCGAACACCTGGCCGTTCTTGCGGCCGGGGCAGAAGCGGCTGGCTTCCACCGTGCCGAGCGCGCCGTTCTCAAAATCGAGCACGGCTGCGAAGGCGTCGTCCACCGTCACTTCGCCCGTGCCGCCGCCCGCCTCGCGCGTGGGCCGCTCCTTGATGAACGTCTTGGCCATCGCCGACACCTGGCGCGGCTCTCCCACCAGGAAGCGCGCCAGGTCGAGGATGTGCGAACCCAGGTCGCCCAGCGCGCCGCTGCCGGCCTCGGCCTTGTTCAGCCGCCACACCATGCCAAAGGCCGGGTCTACGATCCACTCTTGCAGATACACCGCGCGAAAGTGATAAATCTCGCCCAGTTGGCCGGTCTCGATCAGGTGGCGCGCCAGGCGCACCGCCGGCACAAAGCGGTAGTTGAAGGCGCACAGGTGCTTCACCCCGGCGCGCGTCACCGCCTCCAGCATCGTGGCAGCTTCGGCCGCCGTGCGGCCCAGCGGCTTCTCGCACAGAATGTGCCGGCCGGTCTGCGCGGCGGTAATGCACGCCTCAGCGTGCGCGTTGTTCGGGCCGCAGTTGTCGAAGAGCTGCACCTCTGGGTTGTCTAGCAGGGCGCGCCAGTCGGTGTAGGCCTGCTGCCAGCCGTAGCGCTGCGCCGCCGTCTGCACCGCCTCCGCGTTGCGCCCGGCGATGCCCACCAGCTTGGGCACGGCCGGCGGCGGGTAGACCATGTAGGGCAGGGTCTTCAGCGCGTTCGAGTGCGCCTTGCCCATGAAGCCGTAGCCCAACATGCCCACGCCGATCTCCGGCGCGGGCTGCGCCGCCGCCTGGGCGCTGCCCATCGTCACAAAGCCAACTTCGTCTTCGGCCATGGCTGCCTCCTGTGTCGCGTTTAGACTTTTGTCCCGTCTCTCGCGCTGCCCTCAACTGGGCCGGCGCGGAAGGCCCCCTCCCCTTCAGAGGAGGGGCCGGGGGTGAGGGCTTCCTAATCCCGCTGAAACGCCGCGTCGAACGCCCGCGCCGACGGCGGGAAGTCCAGCCGGCGCACGAACGCGCAGGCCTCGGCCGCGCCGTGCTCGCGCGCCATGCCGCTGTCCTCCCACTCCACCGACAGCGGCCCGTTATACCCAATGGCGTTCAGCGCGCGCATGATCTCCTCGAAGTTGATCGAGCCGCGCCCCAGCGAGCGGAAGTCCCACGCCCGCCGCCGGTCGCCGAAGTTGAGGTGCCCGCCGAACACACCCGCCTCGGTCGGGCGCGGCGACCACCACACATCCTTCATGTGTACGTGGTAAATGCGGTCGGCGAACTTGGTCAGGAAGGCCACATAGTCCACGCCCTGGTAGCCGAAGTGGCTCGGGTCATAGTTGAAGCCGAACGCCCGCCGCCCGCCCAGCGCCGTCACCGCCGCCTCGGCGCTGGCAATGTCGAAGGCGATCTCGGTTGGGTGCGCCTCCAGCGCGAAGCTCACGCCCGCCTGGTCGAACACGTCCAAAATCGGGTTCCACATCTCGGCGAAGAACGCATAGCCCTGCGGCACGAGGTCGGGCGTGTTGGGCGGGAACGAATACAGGTAGGGCCAGATAGACGAGCCGGTGAAGCCCGTGACCACCGCCACGCCCAGCTCGGCCGCGGCGCGGGCCGTGGCTTTCATCTCCTCGGCCGCGCGGCGGCGCACGCCGTCCTCCTGGCCGTCGCCCCACACGTGCGCCGGCAGAATGCCCTTGTGCCGTTCGTCAATCCGGTCGCACACCGCTTGGCCCACCAAATGGTTGCTGATGGCCCACACGTTCAGGCCGTGCTGCTCCAGCAGTGCGCGCCGCCCGCGAATGTAAGCGTCGTCGCTCAGCGCGGCGTTGACATCGAAGTGCCCGCCCCAGGCGGCGATCTCCACGCCGTCGTAGCCAAAGGCTTTGGCTTGGGCGCACATCTCCGCAAACGGCAGGTCGGTCCATTGGCCGGTGAACAAAGTCACAGGACGAGGCATTCCAGGCTCCTTTCGTGCTTAGGGCGGCTCAGGCCGCCGCAGTGACCGGCGCGCGTGACTCCGTGCTCAGCGTTACGCTGTACTCAGCGCTACTACCGCGCCATGCCGCGCCGCCGAGGCGACAATCGCGTCGTACAGCCGCGCCATGCGCAGGCCCACTTCGGGCGGCGCGGGGTTGGGCAGTTGCCCGGCGCGCACCAGCAAGAACTGCTCCCACACGCCCAACGACGGCGGCGCGCTCACCGGGGCGAGTTGCGGCTCGCCCGCCCGCTGCAGCTCCAAGAACTCGCCCCACATGCCCGTGCGCAGGATGGCCTGCTCAGTGAAGACCTTAATGTCCGACGCGCAGCTCGGGATGGCCTCCCCGCAGCCGTGCAGCGTCACGAGCGCGCCGGACGCCAGCCGCCCGATGACTACCCCCATCGTCTCCACCGGGCGGCCCTGGTCGTCCAGCCAGGCCGCCACTTCCACGAACGGCTCGCCTGCCAGCTCCACCACCGTGTTGAGCATGTGCGCCCCGGTGTCGAAGAAGAAGCCGCCCCCGGCGATGGCCGGCTCCTGCCGCCAGGTGTTCAGCGTCTGCTGGCCCCAATTTTGCCAGATGGTGGCGCTGATGCTCAGTACCGCGCCGACCGTCCCCGAGCGCAGCTTGTCCACCGCTGCCCGCAGGTAGGGCGACAGGCTGCCCGGAAATGCCACCACCAGCAACTTACCCGTGCGGTCGCGCACGCCCATCAGGTCCAGCGCCTCCTGCGCGTTCATCACCATCGGCTTTTCCAGTAGCACGTCCAGCCCTGCCTCCAGGCACAGCCGGGTCTGTTCGTAGTGATAGGCGTGCGGGGTGATGATGAAGGCCGTCTGCGGCTGATAGCGCGCCAGCAGCTTCTCCAGGTTAGGCTCGTTCGGCGGCGGCGTCAGCCCGGCCTCGGTGTAAAGCGCGGCGAAGACCGCGTAGGCCTCCGGCGACGGCTCAGCCACGCACGTAATCTGGGTCGTGTCTTGCTGTTTGAGAATCTGGCGGAGGTGGTGGCGCGCCATGCCGCCGCAACCGATCATCGCCATGCTGATGGGGGAGGGCATAGACTTTCGGCTCCAAGGAGAGGGTGGGGGGCGCTGAGTACAGTTGGATTATGCCTCCGGGCGAAGGAAAGTCAAGCGTACCGCGCGGTTCCCTGGCCGCCTGCTTACTCGCTCCCTCCCTCCGGGCTATAATGCCTTCGCCACTCGCCTTCTCCACTCGAAAGGATCAGACGTGAACTCGGAGCCGCGCGTCACCGTTTGGAACGAATACCGCCACGAGCAGTCGCACCCAGCCGTCGCCGCCGTCTACCCACAGGGCATTCACGCCGCCATCGCCGAGGGCCTGCGCCGCAACGGCCTGACCCACGTGCGCACCGCCACGCTCGATGAGCCTGAGCAGGGCCTGAGCGCCGCCGTGCTGGCCGAGACCGACGTGCTCACCTGGTGGGGCCATATGGCCCACGGCGACGTCACCGACGCTACCGTGCAGCGCGTGCGCGAGCGCGTCTGGGACGGCATGGGCCTGATCGTCCTGCACTCCGGCCACTACTCCAAGATCTTCAAGGCCCTCATGGGCACGCCCTGCGAACTTTACTGGCGCGAGGCCGACGACCACGAGCGCATTTGGGTCGTGGACCCCGGCCACCCCATCGCCGCCGGCCTGCCCAACCACATCGAGGTCGGCCCGGAAGAGATGTACGGCGAGCACTTCGACGTGCCCGCCCCCGACCACCTGGTGTTCATCAGTTGGTTCTCCGGCGGCGAAGTCTTCCGCAGCGGCTGCTGCTACACCCGTGGTAGCGGCAAGATCTTCTACTTCCGCCCCGGCCACGAAACCTACCCCACCTACTTCCACGCCGACGTGCGCCGCGTCATCGCCAACGCGGCGCGCTGGGCCGCGCCCGCCGGCGGCCCGCCGCCCACCCCGCGCCCCTCCGACCGGCCCGTGCCGCCGCTGGAGCCGATGTCGGGCTACTAAGTAACCGCGCTGTCTGCCCAACGCCAACGGGGAGCGGGCCTGCGCCCGGTCCTCGTGTGCTTTCGCCTGCCCGCCGCCCGTTTATAATGCCCGCCATGTTCGCCGTCGGTCTGCTCCTCTCGCGCGCGCAGTGCTGAACTCGCCGCGCGCCCCCCGCCTGTATTACGGCTGGATCATCACCCTCGCGCTGGCCGTGACCACCACGGTCGCCTGGGGCATCTTGTATTACAGCTTCTCGGTCTTTCTCATCCCCATGGAGGCCGAACTGGGCGTGGCCCGCGCCGAGCTAAGCGGCGCCTTCTCGCTCGCCCTGCTGGTGTCGGGCGCGGCGGCCTTGCCCGTCGGCCGCTGGATAGACCACCACGGCGCGCGCGGGCTGATGACGGCCGGCTCGCTGGGCGCCGCCGCGCTGCTGTGGGCCTGGGCCAACGTCCGCGGCCTGCCGGCCCTCTACCTGGTCTTCGCCGGCCTGGGCCTGGCCATGGCGGCCATGCTCTACGACCCCGCCTTCGCTGTGCTGGCCGCCTGGTTCAACCGTCGTCGCCGCGGCGCCCTCACCCTGCTCACGCTCGTGGCCGGCCTCGCCAGCACCATCTTCGTGCCGCTGGCGAATGCCCTCTTGGCCGCTTACGGCTGGCGGCGGGCCATTGAGATCTTAGCCGTCCTGCTGTTGCTCCTCACCGGCCCGCTGCACGTCCTGGTGCTGCGCCGCCGCCCGCACGACCTGGGCCTCGCGCCCGACGGCGACCCGCTCTCGCCGCCGGGCGCCCCCGGCCGGCCCTACCTGCCGGACGGCCACGCCCCGCGCGCGGTGGTGCGCCGGCCCTCATTCTGGCTGCTGACCGTCGCCTACATGCTCAACGGCGGCGTGGCGGTCGCCGCGGGCGTGCACTTCCTGGCCTTCCTGGTGGGCCAGGGCTACCCCGCCGAATATGCCGCCGTATTGGCCGGGTTGGTGGGGCTGATGCAGCTTCCCGGCCGCCTGATCTTCGAGCCGCTGGCGCGCCGCATCCACCGCCGCTGGCTCAGCGCGGGCGTCATCGCCGTGCAGGGCGGCGCGGTGCTGCTGCTGCTGGGCGCGCCCACCCCGGCGCGGCTGGCCGCCTTCGTGGCGCTCTTCGGCATGGCCAACGGCCTGCTGACCCTCACCCGCGCTACCGTCGTCGCCGAACTGTACGGCGCGGCCCACTACGGCGCGATCAGCGGGCTGATGTCGTTCTGGAGCACGCTGGCCCGCGCGGCCGGCCCGACGGTAGTGGCCCTGCTCTACACCGCCACCGGCGGCTACGCGGCAGCCTGGCTCATGCTGGCCGCCGTCACGCTCGTCGCCGTCGTGGCCTACCTCGCCGCCGACCGCCCCGGCGTGGCCGAGTTGGCCGAAGCCGGCGCGTGAGGGCGGCCCCCAACGTCAAGTCCAATCCGCACCGATCGTCCCTGCGCGTTGGCGCGTCAATCCCTGTAGATCGAGTGCCCTTGAGCGCTCCCCGCCCCTCGCCCCGCCCACGGGCGCGCGCCGATTAGAAAACGTCGGCCACCCTCCACCCTCATGGCGTCGGCGGGCACGTCGCCACATGCAGGTACACGCGGCACTCCTCCGCTGTCCAGGTGCGCGTCAGCCGCGCCCGCGCCTGGGCCATGAGCGCCTCCACCTCTGCCGCGTACACTCGCGCCGAGCCGTCCGCGTTCACCGTCGCCAGCCACTTCCCCTCCGGGCTGAAGGTTACGCCCATCACCGCGCCCCCATCGTCGGCGATGGTGTAGCGCAGTTCTCCTGTGGCCGTGTCCCACACCCGCACGGTCTCGTCCAGGCTGGCGCTCGCCAGGCGCGCCCCCTGCGGGCTGAAGGCCAGTGCCATCACCGCGCTCGTGTGGCCCGTCAGCGTCAGCCGCGGCGCGCCGCCGGCCGCGTCCCACAGCCGCACCGTGTGGTCGTTGCCGGCGCTCGCCAACAACTGGCCGTCTGGGCTAAAGGCCGCCGCGAACACCGCGTCTTGCTGTCCGGTCAGCTTGAGTTGCTCCTCGCCCGTGGCCGCCTCCCACACCCGCGCCGAGCCGTCGCCGCTGCCCGTGATGAGCCGTGTCCCATCCGGGCTGAAGGCAATCGCAAACACCGTGTCGCTGTGGCCGGTGAGCGTCGCCAGCCTTTCGCCCGTGGCCGCGTCCCACACCGCGGCGGTCCGGTCCCAATAATTCGCCGTCGCCAGCCGCGTGCCGTTGGGATCAAAGACCGGCCCGCCCTCCCCAAAGGCGTTGATGGTCGTGAGCAGCGCGCCGCCGGCCGCGTCCCACACACGCACGGCGCGGTCCGTGCCCAGCGCCGCCAGCCGGTCACCTTGTGGGCTAAACGCCACTGCGCCGAGCATCGGTGTATCCAGCGTCAGTTGCGCTTGCCCGCTGGCGAAATCCCACACCGTCACGCCTTCCGCGCCGGCTGTGGCGAGCCGCGTCCCCTCTGGGCTGAACGCCGCGCCCGCCGCGCCCGGCAGCGAGAGCGTCGCCGCGCCGCTGCCCAGGTCCCATAGCCGCACGGTGCCGTCGGCGCCGGCCGTCGCCAGCCGCCGCCCGCCGCCCGCCGTGGTTAGCGCCACGCCGAACACCGCGTCGGTGTGCCCGCGCAGCACCAGCCGCGCCTCACCGCTGTCCACGTCCCACAGCCGCGCCGTGTGGTCGTAACCGGCCGTCACCAGTTGCCACGCGCAGGTCGCGCTAGAGTCCTCCGGCGGCGGGTAGCAGGTGGGGTCGAACGCCAGCGCCGTCACCGCGCCCGTATGGCCGTGCAGCGCCGTCACGCGTTCCCCGCTGGTTGCGTCCCACACCTGCACCGAGCCGTCCTCGCCCGAAGTCGCCAGCCAGGCCCCATCCGGGCTGTAGGCCGCGCCCGTCACCGCGCCCGTGTGGCCGGTGTAGGTCAACCGCAGCTCTCCCGTGGCCGCATCCCACACCCGCGCCGTGCCGTCTTGTCCCGCCGTCGCGACCCGCTCACCGTCCGGGCTGAACGTCACCGCCCCCACGACGCCGATGTGGCCGCGCAGCGTCAGCAGCGCCGCGCCCGAGGCCCAGGCCCACACCTTCACCCGCCCGTCGCCGCTGGCCGTCGCCAGCTTCGCGCCGTCGGGGCTGAAGGCCGCGGCGAAGACCGCACCCAGGTGGCCGGTCAGGCGCGCCAGTGGTTCGCCGCTGGCCGCGTCCCACACCATTGCGCTGTCGTCCCAGCCCGCCGTTGCCAGCTTTGTCCCGTCTGGGCTGAAGGCCGCGCCGTTCACCAGCCGGTCGTGGCCGGTCAGCGTCAGCAGCGGTTCGCCGCTGATCGTGTCCCAGATGATGGCCGTGCCGTCGCGGCTGGCGCTGGCCAGGCGGGTTCCGTCTGGGCTGAAAGCCACGTCGAACACCTGGCTCGTGTGCGCCGTCAGCGTCTGCCGCCAGTGAGCGTTCGCCAGCGCCGCGTGCAGCGCCGCCTCGGCCTCCGCGGTCACCGGCCCGCGCCCGTCCTGGTGCGTCGCCGTCACCGCTTGCAGCGCCAGCAGCAGGGCGCGCTCTGGGTCTTCGTCCAGCGCGGCCTGCGCCTGCGCCGCCCACGCGCGCGCCTCCGCGCTGCGAGCCTGCTGCTGCGCCTGCCACGCCCAGGCGCTCGCCGCCCCGGCCAGCGCCAGCGCCGCCGCCAAGGCGGCCGTCAGCAGCACCGTCAGGCGGCGCGGCGGGTGAGCGTGTGCGGCAGGCGCGGTTGTGGTCATGGCGCGGCTTGGCGGCGGCGGAGTGCAATCGTCTTTCGGCGGCGGCCAAACCGCAGTCTAGGGGGAGAAGGTTATCAGAGCCTTACACGGGCCGCCGGATTCACACGACCGTTTGGGTCACGCCGAACGCCGCGCAAATGGCGCGCATTTCGTCCACCGACAGCCCCGGCGCCTGGCCGCCCGCCGTCAGGTCCAAGTACTCATAGCGCGCGCCCGTCTCGGCGTACTCAATCCGGTCAGCCGCGCGCTTTACCGAGATGTCGGAGCGCGCCATGACGCCGTGCTTGGCCCACACCACAATGCGGTGCTTCCGCAGCGCCTCCACGTTGGCCGCCATCAGCGCCGCCGACCCCGGCAGTTGGAAGGGGATGAACCCAATGCCCTCCGGTAGTTGCACAATCGTCTCCGGCTGCCAGCGCAGCACGTGGCGGTTGAGGGCGGCCGTGTCCTGATAAGCGGGCACGTGGCTCAGGTAGGTCAGGTAGGGCGGCTGAGCGTGGATGACGGCGTGGAAATTCGAGCCGCTGGCCCGCATCTGGTCGGCGTGCACCGCCAGGTGCGAGTTGAACTCGCTCGTCACCTTCTGAAAGCGCCGCTGGTAGGCCAGGTGCAGCGTCGCCGTCCCGCCATCGGCGTTGACCACCACGCAGCCCACGCTGGCCGCCGGCTCAGCGCGCAGCTCGCGCAGCCGCCGTCCCGAGCCGGTCACCAGAAACGTCGCCCCGGCCAGGTCGGGCACGGGCTGGGGTAGGGCGATGGTCTCGGTCAGCGGGAAGCGAGCGCGCACCTCCAGCGGCCAGCGCACGCACACCGAGATGTTGCCGGCGGCCGCCTCGCTCGCGCCGATCTCCGACAGGCGCTGGCCCGCCTCGCCCATCATGTCGAGCACGTCGGTCAATTCTGGAAAAGGAGGTTGTAGCATGGCCGTGGTTCCAGGGTGGGCCGCGACTCGGCCAGATGACAGTGTAGCAAATTCTGCCCGCGCGCAACACTGCCTTCCGGCGCCGCCGCGCCGCTGACTTTCGTACTTGCGCTCGCCCCGCGAGTTCCTTATCCTGACACCTAGCGCCGCGTGTTTCCTGCCGCCTATCGAAAGGCCCCGCCATGGACCCGACTTCGTTCCTATATCTATCGCGCCGCGACGTGGAGGCCCTGGCTCTGCCCATGGCCGACATCATCGCCGCGCTCGACGCCATGTTCGTGGAGAAGGGCCGCGGCCAGGTCGAGATGCCGCCCAAGCCCGGCATCCACACCCGCCCCGACGCCTTCATCCACGCCATGCCGGCCTATATCCCCAGCCTGAGCGCGGCCGGGATGAAATGGGTGGCGGGCTACCCCGCCAACCAGCAAAAGGGCCTGCCTTACATCAGCGGCCTGCTCATCCTCAACGACCCCGAAACCGGCTACCCGCTGGCCGTCATGGACTGCACCTGGATCACCGCCCAGCGCACCGGCGCGGCTACGGCCGTGGCCGCCAAGTACCTGGCCCGCCCCGACAGCCGCACCGTCGGCATCCTGGCCTGCGGCGTGCAGGGCCGCAGCAATCTGGAAGCGCTGGCCTGCCTCTTCCCGCTGGAGCGCGTGGTGTGCTTCGACATTCACCGCGACGCAGCCGAGCGCTACGCCGCCGAGATGGGCGCGCGCCTCAACCTGCCCATCACCGTCGTCGGCGATGTGCGCTCCGCCGTGGCCGGCCTGGACTTGGTCGTGACCAGCGGCCCAATCCTCAAGCACCCGCAGCCCGCCATCGAGCCGGGCTGGTTTACCCCCGGCGCGTTCGCCTCCCTGGTGGATTTCGACTCCTACTGGCACGGCGCGGCGCTGGCCGAGGCCGACCGCCTGGCCACCGACGACCACGCCCAGTTCCGCTTTTACCGCCAGGCCGGCTACTTCCAAACCACGCCCGACCCCTACGCCGACCTGGGCGAGTTGGCCGCCGGCCTGAAGCCCGGCCGCCAATCCGCCGCCGAACGCACCATCGCCATCAACCTCGGCCTGGCCCTCGACGACATGGCCACCGCCATCCGCCTCTACCGCCGCGCCGAGCAGTTGGGCGTTGGCACGCGCCTGCCGCTGTGAGCCTACAAGGCTTCCATTACAAGAGGCACATGACCAAGCGTCATGTGTCTCTTGATTCCTGGGCGTGTCACTCGGCGGTGGCTGGATTACCCGCTATTGATCGTGCATTGGCTTGCATTGCGGCCTGCTGGTGTAGGGCCGGTCAACTGACCGGCCGCCGCGTGTGCCTTGCAGAGCGTTCTTGTTAGGCACAGCTGCATCGGAAGCGGACGAGAAGCTTGTTTGATATCCACTGACCTGTTGATAACAAGCCCGGCCGCTCAATTGTGCGGCTCTACGTCTAGCACTGCCGAACCACAATCTGATGCGCTCTAGCTGAGCGCGGACGATCACACCGCCTCAACAAATCCGCGGCAGCATCTCGCCCATGAGCGTCTCTACCACGCGGTGGCTGCCTAGCGCCGTGCGCAGCAGCACCCGCCCCGCCGGTCCGGCCCGCACCTCACCGATGCGCACCGCCGCCTCCCCGTAGCGCGTGGCCCGCATCGCGGCCAGCACCGCCTCCGCCGCCTCCGGCGCGACGATCGCCACCAACTTGCCCTCGTTCGCCACATACAACGGGTCGAACCCCAACACCTCGCACGCCGCCGCCACCTCCGGCCGCACCGGCACGCGCCCCTCCTCGATCACGATGCCCACTCGCGCTTGCTGCGCAATCTCGTTCAGCGTCGTCGCCAGCCCGCCGCGCGTCGGGTCGCGCAAGACGTGAATGCCCTCCTCCGCCGCGAACATCGCCGCCACCAGGTGATTCAGCGGCGCCACGTCGCTCGGCACGCCCAACTCGAACCCCAACTCGCCGCGCGCGCTCAGCACCGCCAGCCCGTGATCGCCCATCGGCCCCGAGACCAGCACCACGTCGCCCGGCCGCGCCAGCGCCCCGCTCACCCGCCGCCCTGCCGGAATGACGCCTAAGCCGGTCGTCGCAATGTATAGGCCGTCCGCGTGGCCCCGCTGCACCACCTTCGTGTCGCCTGCCACGATGCTCACGCCCGCCTCGGCCGCCGCCGCCTGCATCGAAGCCGCCACGCGCTGCAGCGTCGCCAGCTCCAACCCCTCCTCCAGCACAAACGCCGCCGTCAGCGCCTGCGGCCTCGCGCCGAGCATCGCCACATCGTTCACTGTGCCGCACACCGCCAGCCGCCCGATGTCGCCGCCTGGAAAGAACAGCGGGCTGACCACGTGCGCGTCGGTGCTGACGGCCAGGCGTCCCGTGGCGGCGACCGCCACCTCGGCCGCGTCGTCGCCCGCCCGCAGCGCCGGGTTGTCAAACACCGGCGTAAACAGCCGCGCCACCAGGTCGTGCGACAGCTTGCCCCCGCTGCCGTGGCCCAGCACAATCCGGTCGCGCCCCCCCATCTCGGGGGCGCACACCGGCCCCTCCGCCGGCCCCGCCGCCTTCAGCGCGTCGCTCATGCCGGCCCTACCGCTTCCGGCACGGCGCGGTAGCGGTAATAAGCCGCGCACGCCCCCTCTGCCGACACCATCGTCGCCCCCAACGGATGCTCCGGCGTGCACGCCAGCCCAAACGCCGGGCACTCCCGCGGCTTCGCCAGCCCCTGCAAAATCCTGCCCGCTAGGCACACCGGCGACTCCTCCGGCCGGATCGTCTCCACCGCAAAGCGCCGCTCGGCGTCGAACGCCGCGAACTCCGGCCGCAAGCCCCACCCGCTCGCCGCGATCAGCCCCACCCCGCGCCACTTGCGGTCGCGCACCGCGAACACCTGCTCGATCACCCGCTGCGCCGGCGCGTTCCCCGCCTCCGTCACCGCGCGCGCGTAAGCGTTCTCGACGACGTGCCTGCCCGCCTCCAACTGCCGCACCGCCTGCAAAATCCCCTGCGCCAGGTCCAGCGGCTCGAACCCCGTCACGACAATCGGCGTCTGAAACTCCGCCGCCAGCGGGTGATACTGCCAATAACCCATCACCGCGCACACATGCCCCGCCGCCAGGAACGCCTGCACCCGGTTGTAAGGCGAGGCCAAGATCGCCCGCATCGCCGGCGGCACGCACACGTGCGACACCAGCACCGAGTAATTCTCCACCCCCAGCGCCCGCGCCTGGAGCACGCTCATGGCGTTGGCCGGGGCCGTGGTCTCAAAGCCGATGGCGAAAAACACCACCTGCTTGTCTGGGTTCTGCCGCGCCAGCCGCAGCGCGTCCAGCGGCGAGTAGACCACGCGCACATCCGCCCCTTGCGCGCGCTCGGCGAACAGGTCGCGGCCCGACCCCGGCACGCGCAGCATATCGCCGTACGAAGTAAAGATCACCTCCGGCCGCGCCGCAATCGCCAGCGCCTTGTCAATCAGCTCCAGCGGCGTCACGCACACCGGGCAGCCCGGGCCGTGCACCAGCTCCACCTCCGGCGGCAGCAGCTCGTCCAGCCCATGACGCACAATCGAGTGCGTCTGCCCGCCGCAAATTTCCATCAGCACCCACGGCCGCGTTACCGTCCGCCGGATTTCATCCAGCGTGGCGCGCACCAGCCGCGCGTCGCGATACTCCGTCAGGTACTTCACGGCGTCGCTCGGGCGGCAGGCAGCGGTGTCGGCGTCTCCGGCCCCAGCTCCGCCTCCAGGTCGGCCATCTCGCGCAGCGCCGCCAGTGAAGCCTGCGCCTCCGCTTCGCTCAACACGCTCAGCGCGAAGCCCACATGAATGAGCGTGTAGTCACCCACGACCGCTTCCGGCACATAGGTCAGGCAGGCCGCGCGCCGCGCGCCGTCGAAGTCAATCCGGCCCATGCGCAGGCCGTCTTGTTCATAAATCTCAATGATCTTGCCCGGCACGCCCAGACACATCGCCTAGCCTCCCATCGCCGCCGCCACCGTCGCGGTTTCCGCCCGCCCCGCCAGCCGGGCCGCCGCGACAGCCGCCTGCCCCAGCGCCAGCCCGCCGTCGTTAGCCGGCGTCTGCCGGTGCGTCACCACCTCGAACTCGGCCGCGCGCAGCAGTTGCCTGGTGCGCCGCAGCAGCGTGGCGTTCTGCCACACCCCTCCGCTCAGCGCCACCGTGTTCAGCCCCGTCGCGCGCCGCGCCTGCACGGCCGCCGCCAGCAGCATGGCCGCCGTGCCCGCGTGGAACCGCGCCGCGATCGCGCCCGCCGCCACGCCCGCCCGCGCGTCTGCCGCTACCGCCCTGATCACCGGCGCCGCGTCAATCTGCGTCGCCTGCACGTCATAGCTATAGCCGTTTTCTGTCGCGCCGCGGCCCGCCGCCTCCAGCTCGATGGCCGCCTGGCCCTCGTAGGTGGCGCGCTGACACACACCGCTCAGCGCCGCCACCGCATCGAACAGCCGCCCCAGGCTGGAGGTGCGCGGCGCGTTGATCTGGCGCGCCAACTGGCGCTGCACCCCGGCCAGCGCCGTCGCGCCCCGCCGCGGGTCGGCCAGCGCGTGCCGCACCGGCGGCAGGTCGTCGGTCCAATCCAGCCCGGCCTGCCACAGCCAGGCCAGCGCCATGCGCCACGGCTCGCGCACCGCCGCGTCGCCGCCGGGCAGCAGCGCGTAGGTCAGGTGGTTGGCGCGCTCGTAGCCCGCGTAATCGGCGACCAGCACCTCGCCGCCCCACATCGCGCCGTCCGGCCCGTAGCCCGTGCCGTCCGCCGCCAGCCCAATTACCGGCCGGTCGCCGCTCAGCCCCGCGTCGGCCATGGCCGCGGCGATGTGCGCGTGATGGTGCTGCACACCGATGGCCCACAGCCCCTCGCGCTCGGCCCGTTCCAGCGCGTAGCGCGTCGCCAGGTAATCGGGGTGCAGGTCGTAGGCCACCGCCTCCGGCCGCGCGCGGAACAGCTGCTCGAAATGCGCGATGCCCGCCTCAAACGCCTCTAGCGTCTCAAAGTTCTCCAGGTCGCCGACATGCGGGCTGAGGTAAGCCGCGCGCCCGCGCGCCAGCGCGAAGGTGTTCTTCAGCTCCGCGCCCGTCGCCAGCAGCGGCGGCGTATCCACCGGCAGCGCCACCGGCCGCGGCGCGTACCCCCGCGCTCGCCGCAAGAACACCTGCTCCAGCCCGGTCTGGGGCGCCTCCGGCCCGGCCACCAACCGCACCACCGAGTCATCGCAGCGCTGCTGAATGTCGCGGTCGTGCAGCAAAAAGGCGTCGGCCACGCCCGCCAGCGCTCGCAGCGCCGCGGCGTTGTCGGTGATCAGCGGCTGGCTGCTCAGGTTGCCGCTCGTCATCACCAGTGCCGTCGGGAACCCGGCCTCGCGCTCCAGCAGCAGATAATGCAGCGGCGTGTAGGGCAGCATAACGCCGAGGGTGTCTTGCCCCGGCGCGACCTCGGCCGCCGCCGGCGCCGCTTCTGGCCGCCGCCGCAGCACCACAATCGGCCGCTCGCGGCTCTCCAGCAGCGCGCACTCCTCTGGGCTGACCTCCGCCAGCGCCTCGGCCGCCTCCCGGTCGGCCGTCATCAGCGCCAGCGGCTTGCCGCCGCGCTGCTTGCGCTCGCGCAGCCGCCGCACCGCCTGGGCGTCGTCGGCGCGGCACGCCAGGTGAAAACCGCCCAGGCCCTTCACGGCCAGCACGCCGCCGCCCGCCAGCACCGCGCGCGCCGCCCGCAGCGCCGCCTCGCCGCTTGGCCCGTCGCCCTGCGCCCCCCGCGTCAGCCACAGGCGCGGGCCGCAGCGCGGGCAGGCTGTCGGCTGGGCGTGAAAGCGCCGGTTGCCGGGGTCGGCATACTCCGCCGCGCACTCCCGGCACAGCGCGAACGTCGCCATGGTGGTGTTGGGCCGGTCATAGGGCAGGGCGGTGATAATCGTCAGCCGCGGCCCGCAGTGCGTGCAGTTGATGAACGGGTAACGATAGCGCCGGTCGTGGGGGTCGAACAACTCGCGCAGGCAATCAGGGCAAATGGCCGTGTCGGCCGCCACCGGTTGAAAGGCCTCGGCCGCGTCCACCGATGGCCGGATTTCAAATCGCGTCTGGCCGGTGGGCGGCCCATAACTCAGCCGCACATCGCCGATCTGCGCCAGCGGCGGCGCCTCCTCTCGCAGCCCGCGCACAAACGCCGCCAGCGCCGCCGCCTCGCCCTCCACCGCGATCTCCACGCTGCCGGTGGTGTTGCGCACCCAGCCCGCCAGCCCGTGCTCCCTCGCCAGCCGGTACACGAAGGGCCGAAACCCCACGCCCTGCACCAGCCCCCCAACGGTGACGTGCGCCGCTTGGCGCGCCATGCTCAGGCCGCCTCTCGCTCCGCCGCCCGGTCGCCCGTTCGGTATTCCGCGACCCCCGCCCGCAGCCAATCGAGCCAGGCCGTCAGCCCCGCGCCCGTCTGGCACGACACCTCAAACTTAGCTGCCTGCGGGTTGAGCGCCGCCACGCCTTTCCAGAAATGCTCCACGCGGAAGGGCACGTACGGCAGCAGGTCGAGCTTGTTCAGCACCAGCGCGTCTACGCCGCGATAGCTGCCGGGATACTTGTAGGGTTTGTCGTCACCCTCCGGCACCGAGGCCACCAGCACGCTGCGGTGCGTGCCCAGCTGAAAGTGCGTTGGGCACACCAGGTTGCCCACGTTCTCTACGATCAGCAGGTCCAGCGCCTCCAGCGGCAGTTGCGCCAGCCCATCGCGCACCATCACCGCGTCCAGGTGGCACTCGCCGCCGGTGTTGATCTGCACCGCCTGCGCCCCCGCCGCCGCGGCCCGGTCGGCGTCGAGCTGCGTCGCCAGGTCGCCGTCAATCACCGCCAGCCGCATCTCCGCCGCCAGCGCCCGTACCGTGCGCTCGATCAGGCTGGTCTTGCCCGCCCCCGGCGAGGCCAGCAGGTTGATGGCGAACAGCCCGGCTGCGTCTAGCCGCGCGCGGTTGGCCTCGGCCAGTCGGTCGTTGGCGCTCAACACCTTCTCCACCACCCTCACCCGCCGCGTCATCGCGTTGCCTCCTGCGCTGGGTCAGTCGTCACTTCCAGCGCTTCCAGATAAAACTCGTCGCCCGCCGTCAGCCGCACCTGGGCGCTGTCGCAGCGCGGGCAGGCTAGTACTTCCGCGCCCGGCGCGTAGTCGTGCCCGCACGCCTCGCAGTGCAAGCGCGCCGCTACCCGCCGGAACTGGAGCCGCGCGCCCTCGGCCGGCGTGCCGCGGCTGATCTCGTCCCAATAGAACTGCACCGAGTCGTCCACCACGCTCGCCAGTTGCCCAATGACGACCTGCACCGTCGTCACCCGGGCGCCGGGTGTCGCCCCCGCGTGCTCCAGGGTCAAGTCCAACAGCGCTTCCGCGACCGATAACTCGTGCACATGTCGAGGGTATGCCCGTCCGCCGCCGCTGGTAAGTTACGAAGGTCACCGAATACTGATGATCTCAGTCGAATTTGCTGGGAACGTTCTGCGCTAGGGTAGGGGCACATCTGGGCCATCAGCGCACCTTTTTGTGAAACGTGTCACAATTATATGTGAAAGATGTCACTAATATAAATTGGACTCACCCCCGATACTAAATACAGGAGCGCCCGCGGCGGCGCTCGGCGGAGGCCACAGCGAGCGCATATGGTTACTCTCCACATCAACGGTCAGAGCGTCACCACCGAAGACGGCAGCACCGTCCTGACGGCCGCCCGGCAGGCCGGCATCTTCATCCCCACCCTGTGCGACCACCCGGCGCTGCGGCCCTCCGGCGGCTGCCGCCTGTGCCTGGTCGAGGTGGAGGGCGCACGCGGCCCGCAAACGGCCTGCACCCTGCCGGCTCGCCCCGGCCTGGTGGTGCAGACCGACACGCCCGCCCTGCGCGAGAGCCGCCGCTTCGTCCTGAACATGCTGTTCAGCGAGAGCAACCACATCTGCCCATTCTGCATCGTCAGCGGCGGCGATTGTGAGCTGCAAAACGCGGCCTACCATGCGGGCCTGACCCACTGGGCCTATCCGCCCGCCTGGCAGCCGCGCCCGCTCGACGCCTCCTCCCCCAGCTTCATCTTCGACGCCAACCGCTGCATCCTCTGCCGCCGCTGCGTGCGCGCCTGCGGCGAACTGGTGGGCCAGCACACCCTCGGCCTGGCCGAGCGCGGCGCCCACACCCACCTGGTGGCCGATGGCGGCGTGCCCCTTGGCGCGAGCTCGTGCGTGACCTGCGGCGTCTGCGTGCAGGTCTGCCCCACCGGCGCGCTCTACGGCCGCCGCGACGCCTACCAGGGCGGCCTGGCCCACACTCGGGCCATGGCTTCTGTCTGTGTCGGCTGCAGCGTCGGCTGCGGCCTCCACATTCACACCCGCGATGGCCGCCTGGTCAAGCTCGAAGGTGACTGGGCCGCGCCGGTGAACGCGGGCGTGCTCTGCCAGTTGGGCCGCTTCGCCCCGCTGGAGGAAGCCCGCCCGCGCCTGCTCACCCCGCTCGTTCGCCGAGACGGCCTCCTCACCCCCGTCAGTTGGGATGACGCCCTGACCGCCGCCGCCGCGGGCCTGCGCGCCACGCCCGCCGCGCCGGTCGCCGCCTGCATCTCGCCCCGCCTGTCCGTCGAGGCCCTGGCGGCCTTCCGTCAACTCTGGCCTGCCCCCGCGCCCGCCGCCGCCGCGCCGCCCAACTCCGCTGGCCTGGCCGCGCTGCACACGGCCGATGTGGTCGTGGTGTTCGCCGCCGACCTGGAGCACGCGCACCAGGTGGCCGGCTTCTTCGTCAAGCGCCGCCTGCCCGGCGTGTCGCTCTTCGTCATCAATAGCCGGCCCACCGCCTGGGACGACCGCGCCGACCACGTCCTCCGCCCGCGGCCCGGCGCCGAGGCGGCCTTCCTGCGCGCCTGGCTCAAGGCTCAGGCCCTCCCACCCGACGGGCGCGCCGCCGCCGCGGAAGCGGGCGTGCCCGCCGAACACATCGCTGAAATGGCGCAGGCGGTCAGAACCGCCGCGCAGCCGGTGCTGATCTACACCGCCGACCTGCTCGCCGCCCAGCCGGCCGTGGTCGCGCTGCTGGCCGAGTTGGCTGCCGTCGCGCCCGGCCTGGGCCTGCTCAACCTCGGCGGCGAGGCCAACAGCCGCGCCGCGCAGTTGCTGGGGCTGGACCAGCCCTTCCACCCCGCCGCGGACCGGCCGGTGTTCGTGCACCTGGGCGACGCCGAGGTCACGCCTGACCTGCTGGCCGCCGTGACAGACGCGCCCTGCCTGGTGGTCGCCGCCAGCTACGCCTCGCCGCTCACCGTCGCCGCCGATGTGGTCCTGCCCGTCGCTGGCTGGGCTGAGCAAGCGGGCCACTACCTGAACCTGGATGGCCGGTTGCAGACGGCGGCGGCCGTGTTGTCGCCGCCGGGTGAAGCGCGCTCCAACGCCGACGCGCTGGCCGGGCTGGCCGCGCACTTGGGCCGGCCGCTCTCGCTCGATTGGGAAGCCGCCCTGGCCGCCGGGCCGCGAACGGTGCCGAGTTCTAGCTGACGCGCCCTGGCGCGAAGGATGGAAGCCGATGCCCAAACCCAAGATCGCCACCGATTGGCTGGCCGGCTGCTCCGGCTGCCACATGTCGCTGCTAGACATTGACGAGCGCCTGGCCGCGATTGCCCAGGTCGCCGATATTCGGGCCACACCCATCACCGACCTCAAGCAGCCCGATGAGAGCGGGGTAGACGTGGGCCTCCTGGAAGGCGCGGTGAACAACTCCTCCAATGAAGAAGTCGCCCGCCGTATGCGCGCCCGCTGCCGGGTGCTGGTCGCCCTGGGCGACTGCGCCGTGTTCGGCGGCGTGCCCGCCTTGCGCAACTTCTTCACGCTCGACGCAGCCCTGCGCCGCGCCTACGTGGAGACCGAGAGCACCGAGCCGGGCAGCCAGGTGCCCAGCGACCCAGAGCTGAGCGCGCCCACCCACGTGCGCGCGCTGCAAGAAGTCGTGCCGGTAGATGTCTTCGTGCCCGGCTGCCCGCCCGACCCCGACGTGATCTACTATGTGCTGACCGAACTGGCCGCGGGCCGCACCCCGCAGCTCGACGGCCCGCGCCTGCACTGGCATTAGGCCGCGCGGAGAGACGGACGCCATGCCCACTCAAAAAATCACCATCGAACCGGTCACCCGCATCGAGGGCCACGCCAAGGTCACCATCCATCTCAATGCCGCCGGCGCGGTAGACCACGCCTACCTGCACATCAACGAGTTCCGCGGCTTCGAGAAATTCTGCGAAGGCCGCCCGTATTTTGAGATGCCGGCTATCACCCCGCGCATCTGCGGCATCTGCCCGGTCAGCCACCACCTGGCCGCCGCCAAGGCCGCCGACGATCTGGCTAACTGCCCGCCGCCGCGCCCGGCCGCTCTGCTGCGCGAGTTGATGCACATGGGGCAGGTCATTCAGAGCCACGGCATGCACTTCTTCGAACTGGCCGGGCCAGACCTGCTGCTCGGCTTCGACGCCGACCCGGCCGCCCGCAACGTGCTGGGCGTGCTCGCCGCCGACCCGGCCCTGGCGCTCCAGGCCATCAACCTGCGCAAGTTCGGCCAGCGCATCATCGAGCTGCTGGGCGGCCGCCGCATCCACCCCACCTTCGCCGTCACCGGCGGCGTCAACAAGGCCCTCCAGCCCGCCGAACGCGACCAGATTTTGGCCGCCGCCCCCGCCGCCATCGCCGCCCTGCAAGCCGGCCTCGCCATCATGCGCGGCTGGGCCGAACGCAACCAGTGGGACATTGACAACTTCGGCGTCTTCTCGACCGGCTACCTGGGCATGGTCACGCCCGACACCGGCCTGGCTCTCTACGACGGCGATCTGCGCCTGATTGACAGCGCCGGGCAGGAGCTGGAGCGCTTCGACGGCCGCCACTACCTCGACTACCTCTCCGAGCACGTCGAGAACTGGTCGTACCTCAAGTTCCCGTTCTACAAGGGGCTGGGCTGGCCCGCGGGCGTCTACCGCGTCGGCCCGCTGGGGCGCCTCAACGCCGTCAGCCATCTCGACACGCCGCTGGCGCAAAAAGAACTGACGACTTTCAAGGCCCTGGCCCCCGGCCGCCCGGTTGAAAACACGCTCTACTATCACTATGCCCGCCTGATCGAGGCGCTCTTCGCGGCCGAGCGCGTCCAGGCGCTGCTCGACGACCCTGATATCCTCAGCACCGACCTCCTCAAGACCCGCCAGGCGCCCACGCTCAGCGCCGACGGCCTGGCCGAGGGCGTCGGCGTGCTCGAAGCGCCGCGCGGCACGCTCTTCCATCACTATTGGGCGGATGAGCACGGCCGGCTCAAGCGCGTCAACCTGATCGTCGCCACCGGCCACAACAACTGGGCCATGAGCAAAGCGGTGGACGCCGTGGCCAAGACCTATCTCACCGGCCCCGAGATCCGCGAGGGCCTGCTCAACCGGGTCGAGGCCGCCGTGCGCGCCTACGACCCGTGCCTGTCCTGCTCCACCCCCGCCGTCGGGCAGATGCCGATGGTGGTGGAGCTGTTCGATGTGGACGGCGCGCTGGTGCAGACCGTGCGCCGCGATAGCCGCGACTGACGCCTATGACCTGCGCCGAGACGCTGATCGTCGGGTACGGCAACGTGGACCGCATGGACGACGGCCTGGCCTGGCACGTGCTGGCCGCGCTGGTCGTCGCCCTGGGCGGCCCCGCGCCGGCCACGCCCGACGACCCGCTGCTCATCCCCGGCGGCCGGGCCGACTGTCGCTTCATGCTCCAGCTCACGCCCGAGCTGGCCGAAGACCTGGCCCGCTACCGCCGCGTTTGCTTTGTGGATGCGCATACCGGCGACCTGCCGGCCGCCACCCAGCTCGCCGCCGTTACGCCCTCGTTCACCGCCTCCCCCTTCACGCATCACCTCACCCCGGCCACCTGCCTGGCCCTGGCCCAGGCGCTCTACGGCCACGCGCCCGAGGCCGTGGTGGCCTCGGCGCGCGGGGAGGCCTTTGGCTTCGACCAGGCGCTCTCGCCCGCCGCCGCCGCCCGCGTCCCGCTGCTGACCCGCGCCATCCTCGCCTGGCTCAACGCCGCGCCCGCATGCGTCCCGCCAGGCGTGAACTGACGCCCCGCCCTCCTCGACAGCCTTCGCCGTCACCGTAACCCTCGCCCGGCGAGGGCGTGCGCCGGCCGTTTGATTGCCTGCCGCTCTGTTTCCCATTTGGCTTCACCTCCCCCGCTTTCTGTTCAATTCGTGCTCATTCGTCTCCGTCATTCGTGCGCACTCGTGACAGGAGTCCTCTCTGACCTCTGCGCCCTCCATTTGCCCTCGCCCGCGTTTCCGCTATCATTCCCGGCCACACCCTTCCTCGGGAGCCCAACGCATGGAACACAAACTCTGGATCAACGGCGCGTGGACCGACCCCCTCGACGGCAGCCGCATGACCGTCGAAAACCCCGCCACCGGCCGGCCGCTCGCCGAAGTCGTCAACGCCGGCCGCGCCGACGTAGACCGCGCCGTGCAGGCCGCCAAGGCCGCCTTCTATGACGGCCGCTGGTCGAAGAAGACCCCGGCCGACCGGGCCAAAGTGCTCTGGAAGCTGGCTGACCTGCTGGAGGCCAACGCCGAGAGCCTGGCCCGCGTGGAGTCGGAGAACACCGGTAAGCCCTACAAATACGTCAGCCTGGGCGGCGACCTGCCCTTCGCCGTGGACAACCTGCGCTTCTTCTCGGCCGCCGCCCGCGACACCCACGGCTCGCACGCCGGTGAGTTCATGGCCGGCTACACCTCCATGTACCGCCGCGAACCGGTCGGCCCCGTGGGCCAGATCGCCCCTTGGAACTACCCGCTGATGATGGCCGCCTGGAAGCTCGGCCCGGCGCTGGCCGCCGGCTGCACCGTCGTCCTCAAGCCCGCCCCCGGCACGCCCCTCACCACCCTCCTGCTGGCCGACCTGCTGGTCGAGGCCGGCCTGCCCGCGGGCGTCGTCAACATCGTCACCGGCGGCAACGCCACCGGCCAGGCCCTCGTGGAGCACCCCGACCTGCGCATGATCAGCCTCACCGGCTCCACCAACACCGGCAAGCAAGTCATGCGCACCGCCGCCGACACCCTCAAGCGCGTCCACCTGGAGCTGGGCGGCAAGGCCCCCTTCATCGTCTTCGACGACGCGGATATTGAACTGGTCGCCGGCAAGGCCGCCCTGGCCGCCACCCTCAACACCGGGCAAGACTGCACCGCCGCCACGCGCATCTATGCCGCGCAGAGCCGCCTGGGCGAGGTGCAGGAGGCCGTGGTCGAAGCCGTCAAGGGCGTCAAGGTCGGCCTGCCCTTCGACGACGACACGCAGATGGGGCCGCTCATCTCCGGCGCGCAGCGCGAGCGCGTGAGCGGCTTTGTAGATCGGGCCAAGGCCCAGGGCGCGCGCGTCCTCACCGGCGGCGGCCCGCTGGCCGACTACGGCGCGGGCTACTACTACGCCCCCACTGTCATCGCCGATGCCGCGCAGTCCTCCGAGATCATCCAGAGCGAGGTCTTCGGCCCGGTCGTCACCGTCAACGCCTTTGCCGACGAAGCCCAGGCCGTCACCTACGGCAACGACGTGCTCTACGGCCTGGCCGCCTCCGTCTTCACCCGCGACCTGGGCCGCGCCATGCGCCTCTCCGCCCAGCTGGAGTTCGGCACCGTCTGGATCAACGACCACCTGCCGCTGACCTCCGAGACCCCCCACGGCGGCTTCAAGCAGTCCGGCTTCGGCAAAGACCTCTCCGCCGAAGCCGTCGGCGACTACCAGATCACCAAGCACGTCATGATCGCCAACGGCGGCTAGCCGGCGAGCGCCCCAGCGCGAGCCGCCTGGTCTCACCAACGCAAACGGCCCACGTCAGGCTGACGTGGGCCGTTGTGCTTTTGCTACTTGCCTAGCTATTTATTCGCCGTGTGTACGACACTCGCCCGCGCTCCTGCGGGGCGCACAATTGTGCGGCCGCTGCGCGCGCTACCAACAAACCGCCTGACCACAACCCGCTCACGCTGCCATCCCGCCGTCTGCCCTCAACGCCGCTTGTGTCTCAACCAACCCCGCCTCATAATCGTCCGTACCGATGCCTCACAAACCACCATTTCCGCGCCGCCGCCCCGTTCGTCTGAAAAACTACGACTACACCGCGCCCGGCGTCTACTTCGTCACCCTCTGCACGCACCGCCGCCTCTTGTATTTCAATGATCCCTGGCTGCGCGACCTGGCCGCCCGCACCTGGCAGGCCATCCCCGCCCATGCGCTCGGCGTGGCCCTCGACGAATGGGTCATCATGCCCAATCACGTCCACGGCCTGCTCGTGTTTGAGCCGCTCGCTGGGCCTGCCCAATCAGCGCGCAACCGCGCATTGCCCATCGTCATCCGCACCTACAAAGCCGCCGTCACCACCGCCTGCCGGCAAGCGCAGCGGGCCTTTGCCTGGCAGGCCGATTATTACGAGCATGTGATTCGGGACGACAAGGACCTCGACAACACGCGCCGCTACTCCCTCTCGAATCCTCTAAAGTATACCGATCCGAGTGGACATTTTCCAGTACCATTGATTACTGGGCTAATTGGTGCTGGAATCGGTGCGGCAGTAGCGGGTGGACTATATTATGCCTACAATCGGGAGTCGTTCGATTGGGGTGAGTGTTTGGTAGCGACTGGCGCCGGCGCAGTTGCTGGCGGATTAATTGGGAGTGGGGTCGGCCTAATCAATGCTGGTGCTGTTGGGGCGTCGTTAGCAGTGGCTAGCACGGCAATCAATGTCGGTGCTGGTGCCGCCGGTGCTGGCGCTGGCTACATCGCCACTAATCCCGAATCGTTCGATAACACGAATTTTGCTGTAAATACAACCGCCGGCGGTGTTATCGGAGGTGTTAGCGGGGCGATCCCGGCAGAAGGAGCCGGTTTGCTTGCGAAGGGTTTGGTCAATCAGGTGGGATCTGTCGCCCAATACAGCGTTTCTCAGGCTGTCAATGGACAACCAATAACCCAAAATGGTATTGCCAACAGCCTCATCGGAGGAACTGTTGCTGGGGTATTCGACATGGGAGCGAGTTCAGCGGCTGCCCAACTTACTAGTGGCTTCCAACCAGGGAAATGGGTAAATCCGGGGAATGCCGCACTTCTAGCAACTGGTTCCCGTAGGGCCGCCGGTGTCGCGGGCGTAGGGGCGATCTACTTTTTCACGGCAGGTGGTATTTCGGTTGGTATCAACGCGACTATCCCATCGTTCGAGATAGAGCCAGAATGAACCACGTATTCCTCCTGGTATTTGGAGCCGCGGCCTGGTTTCTTGGTATAGTCGGGTTACTCCTGCTAACCAAGTCAGCGCAACGTGGGGTGCCATTTTGGCCCCGCCTCTGGGCAGCCCTTCGATTCAAAGTTTCCGGCCGAGATCGAATCGAAGAATTGTATGCGCTTTTTCAAATCGTAGGCCTTTTCTGGATCTTGACCGGCGTTGGTTTCTGGCTAGTGAAGGACTTGGTCACTCCAACCTCGATTGCGACCCTTGTCGCAATGGTCTATCTCTTGCCTATCGTCTTCATATCATCTGCCATTATTCGACGCAAAGACTGATGGGTGTCCCGCCTTAGCTAACTAGGCCTGGGTGGAAATGCCGGTCACTTAGTAAAGGACCGTTGCCGCCCTATGCCGCAGCGCGCCCGGCCCATTGGAACCAGCGTTGCCCTTGCCTCAGTTGTCCCGCCATCTAGTAACTTGTTACTTGGCCTTGCCCTTCTGCGGGCCTCGCTTCGTGCCCTTGTCTGAGCGGGTCTTGCGCGGCCGACCCATGCGGGCCTCCGCTTCGGCCTGTTTCATCGCCAAGGCCTCGCGCTTGGCAGCCGCGTCAGCCAGGCGCTGTTCCTGGGCGGCTTTCGTATTCTGCGAGCGCCCGTTGCCTTTCGGCTGGGCTGCCGGCGGGGCACCGGGTTGGCTGGACTGCGGCAGCAGGTAGCTGTGACCGGCGCGCGTGACGCGCTGCAACTCCTTGCCGATCCCAAGCCGGTCGAGCCAGCGCCGCACGAACTCCGGCGCCGTCTGGCCGTCCGGCAGGCGCCGCGCGCCGATGTGCGTGTAGATCGTGTTCAGGAAGTTCTCGGCCACCTTCTGGGCGTTGGCACGCTTGTCCGCTTCGCGCTTGGTCAGCACATGCCAGACGATCACCAGCATCTTGCGCGCCAGCGCCACCATCGCCTTGTTGCGGCCCAGCCGCGGCTCCAGGCGGGCCAGCTCGGCTTTCCAGTAGTCGGCGCTCCGGCTGGCGGCCTGGGCGGCGTTGACCAGCACGCCCCGCAGGTCGCGCCGGCCGGTCTTGGTGATGCGGCCTCCCGTGTGGGTCTGGCCGCTATCGTGGACGCGTCCGCCCAACCCGCTGTAGCCGACCAGGGCCTTGGCGCTGGGGAAGCGCTCAATCGGCCCGATGGCGGCCAGGATGGTGAGCGCGCCGATGGTGCTGATGCCGGGGAGCTGCACCAGGAAGGGGATGCGATCGTCGGTCAGGGCTTCTTTGGCCATGAACGCTTCCAGCCGCTCGCGCTGGCGGTCAGCCTGCTCGACCGTCTCCAGGTCGAGCTCAATCGCCAGCTTCTCCACCGGCGAGACGGGCAACGAGCGCCAGAAGTCCTGGCGCTTGGGCGAGAAGGGCAGCGACGAGTCGGGCCGGTCCAGGCTGTGGCGGTGCAGGATCGAGTGCAGGCGGTTCTTGGCGATGGTGGCGGCCCGCACCCGGTCGTGGCGCTGAGCCACCAGCTGGCGGCGGTCGCGCACGGTCTGGTCGGGCACCCAGATCGAGCGCAGCAGCCCCGCCGCGTGCAGCATCGCCAGGGCTTCGGCCGCCTTCTTGTCGTTCATGACCGGCGCTTGCGTGATCAGCTTGACATGCGGCGGATGAACGACGGTGACGGAGTGGACGTGCGGGGCGAGGGCGTCATGCACCTGCCAGGTGTTGGTGGTCATTTCGACGACCACGGCATCGGCCGGGGTGAGCGTCTCGGCGATCCAACGCTCGAACTGCTCCCAGGTGGCGCGGCGGGGGCCATAGACCACCCGCAGCTCGTGGTCCACCGCGGTGGCGACGAAGTAGTCGCGGTGGATGTCCAGTCCCACGAAGCGTTCCACCGCGGCGAAGTAGCGCCGGCGGTGGGTGAGCTCGGGCAGGTCGGCCCGGCCAAAGGCCAGCAGCGCCAGGTGGTCGGCGGTGGTCAGCGCAGGCGGGCTTACTCCTTTCTCAATGGCAGGCGGGCGGGTAGCAACAACGGATGCGGCAGACATACAGGCTCCTTTCGCTCAGGCTGGGCGAGCCAGCCACCGGTCAGGGGCCACGCGCACCGAGATTTTAGGGCAAGCACGTCACACACTCCCTCGGGTTCGTCTGC
>JADZEK010000107.1 GCA_020850595.1 Anaerolineales bacterium | reverse complement strand
TCGTCCGCTGCACCATCCTCAACAAGCTCCACCAACTCGGTACGCCTGATAGCTATCTCGTCGCATAGCGGGCAATGCTCCGCCGGGCTGCTGCACGCCTGTTGATCGGATTTATGTAACAAAGCCATTTGAAATAGCCTAGGCAGGTGCTAACTGGGCATTCCCGCCCCGTCATACCATCGTCGTCTTTGGGAATGGAGATGCTGTACTTGTCGCCATCGCGCCTGTAATTATTCATGATCAACTCCCTTCAACAAACGATGCGATATGGCTTTGGGTTTACTTGCCCTCTCGCACGAAATGTGGAACTACTTTCGGCCTCGTCGCCAAAAGTCGTTTGGCCGCAGATGCCGCTGGTACGCCTCAGCGCTGGCCTGCTGCCCCGGCGTCCGCCCCTCCGACTCGACGTGCTCGCGCACCCGTACCTCGCCGCTCATCAGCTTGGGCAGCAGCGTGTCGCGCAGTTCGGCCAGCGTTTGAACTTCGCGCAGGTTGGCTGCTATTTTCTCGTACCACGGCATTACCGTTTGCTGAAACACTTGTAGCACATTGGCCCTGGGCACAATCACCGGAATGGTTCGGAAATTCGCCTTGCTGACTTCCATGAAGGTCGTGCCATTCGCGCGGCCTTCAATGGTTTCCATATTGGCTTTCGCCAAATTGAGCACATAGGTGCTCGGTAATTGGGCGTCACACTTCATAGCAATGAAACCCTGATTTATGGCAAGCGGGATGTCAGCCAGCGCCAGATAGCCAACGGGTGCACGGGATGATAGGAGCACTGTGCCGGCGGGCAATAGCCCTGAGCCAATCTGCTGTAGACCCGCGTCGGTGATGCGGCGGGCCGTATTCAACAGCACGGGCGCATCCAGTCCCGAAAGGTCTTTGGGCGTGGCCCAATCAATAGTGCCACCTTCCCAGTACGCTGCCTCGGCTGTGCTCGGCGTGCTTCCTCCTACAACCTCAACTTCTGCGCCAATCTCTGATACCCGCCACCCCTGCGGCACCTCGCCCAGCGCCGAGTCTTCAAAGCGATCAGGAAATAGCGCCGCTGTCGCCGCGTCCATCCCCGCCAGCTGCCGCCCCTCGGCCTTGGCGTGCACCGGGTCAAAGTCCACAAACCACGACTGGAACAGCGCGCGGGCCAGGGCTTCCAGCGTCTGGTTCGTGCGGCGGTTGAGTTCGATCTTGTCATCAAGGGCAGCAATGAGTGCAACTGCCTGCTTTTGGACTGGCAACGGCGGCACTTCAATCGATAGCCCCATCATCAAGTCGGTTTGCAGGCGACCCGTACCGTGCCCAGCTTCATCTACAAGTCCGAGAATTTCTTGGCTCTTGGCTCGTATTGCGTTGGCTAAAAAGAGCGGATCAATATCGTCGCTGGGAACGATTGCCTTACAGTCTTGGCCAAAAGCGACTGGCCGTTGGGTAATGCCAACCCGAAACTCCGACTTTAGACTCATGCCGCGTACGACAAACATTATCGTGTCGGCTGGCATCAGCCGTGAGCCGCTTTGGATACCTTCTGATGTTACGCGGCGCTCGGAGTCGGTGATATAGAAGTCGTGAAGACTGCTTGCCGAAATCCAAGGCGTGTCGCCGTTCCAAAAGGCGGCATTACTGGTATCAGGAGTGCCTCCTGAATACCACTTGCCACAATCTCCTAACGTTCTTGACTGCCAGATATTTGGACGGTTGGCCATCGCTGAAATTCTCTTGTCTTTACCTAGATACCAAGCTCTCGAAGCTTGTCGCGAATTAGTTGGTCAAGCCGAAGACTTTCGTTGAATTGTTCATCTAGCCTGTGTGATAGACGACGTATTTTTTCGTCAGACGCTTCGCCGTCGTCTTCGACATCCTTGGCTCCCACATAGCGGCCCGGCGTCAGCACGTAGCCGTGCGTGGCAATCTCATCGGTGGCGGCGCTCTTGCAGAAACCGGGCACATCGGCGTAGGCGCCCGCACCCGGCTCGCCGCGCCAGGCGTGGTAGGCCGTGGTGATGCGGATTAGCTCCGCCTCCGACAGCTCCACATGGGTGCGGTCCGTGGCCTGCCCCAGCTTGCGGGCGTCAATGAACAACGTCTGCCGACGGCGGTCGCGGAACTTCCCATTCCCCTTGTTGCGCGCCAGGAACCACAGGCACACCGGGATCTGCGTGGTGTAGAAGAGCTGGCCGGGCAAGGCGACCATACAGTCCACCAGGTCGGCCTCCACCAGCGCCTTGCGAATCTCGCCCTCGCCGCTCTGGTTAGACGACATACTGCCGTTGGCCAGCACAAAGCCGGCCACGCCGCTGGGCGCCAGGTGGTAGACCATGTGCTGCACCCAGGCATAGTTGGCGTTGCCGGCCGACGGCGCGCCGAACTGCCAGCGCGCGTCGTCGCGCAGCCGCTCCCCGCCCCAATCGCTGACGTTGAACGGCGGGTTGGCCAGGATGAAGTCGGCCCGCAGGTCGGGGTGCAAGTCGCGGTGGAAGCTGTCGGCGTTCTCGCGGCCCAGGTTGCCGTCAATCGCGCGGATGGCCAGGTTCATGCGCGCCAGCCGCCAGGTGGTGGGGTTGCTCTCCTGGCCATAGATGGCCAGATCAGCGATGCGCCCGCCGTGCGACTTCACGAACTTCTCGCTCTGCACGAACATGCCGCCCGAGCCGCAGCAGGGGTCGTAGACGCGGCCCTTATACGGCTCGATCATCTCGACCAGCAGCCGCACCACCGACTGGGGCGTGTAGAACTCACCGCCGCCCTTGCCCTCGGCGCTGGCGAAGCGCCCCAGGAAGTACTCATACACCCGGCCGAGCACGTCCTTCGAACGGCTCTCAGCGTCGCCCAGGCCGATCGTGCCCACCAGGTCAATCAGCTCGCCCAGCCGCTGCTTGTCGAGCGACGGGCGGGCGTAGTCCTTCGTCAACACGCCCTTCAGGCTCGGGTTGTCGTGCTCAATCGCCACCATCGCGTCGTCAATCAGCTTGCCGATCTCCGGCTGCTTGGCGCGGTCCTGCAAGTAGGGCCAGCGCGCCTTCACTGGCACCCAGAAGATGTTCTCGGCCGTGTACTCGTCGCGTTCCTCGGCTACATCATACCGGCCGGCCTCTTCCTTCACGTAGTAGGCGCTGGCCGGGTCGGCCGCCTCGCGCAGCAGCCACGTGCGCCGCTCCTCGAACGCGTCCGAGATGTACTTGAGGAACACCAGCCCCAGGACCACGTGCTTGTACTCGGCCGGGTCGAGGTGGCCGCGCAGCTTGTCGGCAGTCTGCCACAGCTTCTCTTCGAAGCCCAGGTTGGCGCCGTTGGCCTTGCCTTTGCGCGCCGGCTTAGCTCCGGCGGCGTACTCTGCTTTCTTCTTCGCCATGCGTTCTTAGCTCCCCAAACGACAACGGCCGCTCACGCCATAGGCGCGAACGGCCGCAACAGTCGTTGCCCCGGTATCGCAGCCCCTCGCGATTGTCGCGCCTGCTCAACTCGCCGATTATAGCTTGCTTGGGCATAGATGTGCCCTCAGCCCAATTGGCGTCCAAGCATCTGCCAAGTGGTCAGTCGCCAAAAGCACTTTCTACCAAGCGGCTAATCTCACGGCTGTCGGCGAGGACAATCGGTTTGCCCTGGCACCATCGGCGTGCAGCCGTGGTAAAGCCCCTCGGCGCCCAGATGAAGCCGCGTACCGCATGTAGGTGCATCATTGCGCCATACAGATCGCGGACTTCCGGCTCACCCACCGGCTTGTTTTTCCACTGTTTGCACTGCACCAGCTCAACTTGGCCGTCCGGCCGCGTGAGTTTGACGTCTACGCCATGGTCGCCTGACCGGCCCGTGTGCGTAACGCGGTAGCCCATCTTGGCGTACACCTGGGCGGCGAATTTCTCCAGCTCGGCCGCGCCCATATGCTCGGTCGAATAGTATGCCGGCACGCGGCCTGTCTGTCGGCTGCTAGTCCAGTCAGCAGTCGCCCGTTGCCAGGCCAACCGTCGCTTTCGCTGACGTTCAACTTGAACCAAGATGATCAAGCCGATGCCGGCCCCCAGCGTCATCACGCTGGCCACACCCACGACCAGTTGACCAAGCGGCGGCTGGTCGTTCCACCACTGGGCAACGGCAGCGCCTACCCCCATCAGAACTAGTCCTGGGATCCACAGGAATTCACCCCAGCTACTTGAACGGCGATAGCGTCGGCGCGGCATCGTGCTATCGCCGCGTAAGACTGGCCAAGGCGCAAGCCTGGAGCGCTCGGGCGCTGGAACTTCTGCGGTCGAAATAGCGGGCCATGTGCTTCCCCCTTGTTGGAATAACGGCCGGCAGGGTCGGGTGCATACCAAATGTTCATGGTATGTCGACCAGCCGCGCCGTGGTTCGATTCTGTGGCTGTCGCCGCTTGAACGCTGCCGGGTGATTATAGCGAGCTCAGCAGCTGTGACAAGCGCTGGGCGCAGCAGCGTGGCGCCTCCTTAAGGCATGAGGAGCTACTGAGGACACACAGCCGTGCGTGTGTGCTATACCCGGTGGCATCAAGGGCTCAAGTTTGATTTCACAGTTGGTTTTGAATGCCAGGAGCGTAACATGGACGACAATGTCATGACCGTGCCCGAGGTCGCCCGGTATTTGAAGCTGTCTAAGTCGAAAGTCTACTGTCTGGTCCAGCAGCGCCAGATACCCCACATCAAGATTGGCCGGAATGTTCGGGTAAGGGAAAAGGACGTTCAAGCGTGGCTAGCAGCCAACAGCGTGAATGTCTCCAAGCAATAGCGCTCCCAGGTAAAAGTACCCATCTATACAAAAACCCCGTCGTACGGGGTTTTTTGTTTGCTGAGTTGGATGGCCAGATCAGAAGATGACGCGCTGCGCCTATTATTGCTCCAATTCGCCCATGGCTTCCAATATTTCCACTGCGTAAGCGGTACTCAAGCGGTACGGGGACAAAAAAAACAAGCCCTCTCATCATGAAAGGGCTTGTTTTCCTGTGCGGCTAGAGGGACTCGAACCCCCGGCCTTTTGGTCCGCAACCAAACGCTCTAATCCACTGAGCTATAGCCGCATGCACAACTGCCGATTATCTGCGCGCCGTCCGGTCAATCCGTCCGCGCTGGCGGGGAGGCAGGGATTTGAACCCTGGGTACCAGGTTGAAGCCCAGTACAAGCACTTAGCAGGCGCTCCCGATCGACCATACTCCGGCACCTCCCCATATTCAGGGCCGCCCCGCACTGGCCGGCGCCCAGTTGTTAAACAGGCGGAGGGAGAGGGATTCGAACCCCCGGTGAGGTTACCCCCACAGTTGTTTTCAAGACAACCGCCTTAAGCCACTCGGCCATCCCTCCTCGCCGGAGGTCACTCCCCGAGCCACCGGATTTTACCATGCCCCGCCCCAAAGTCAAAGGCGAGAAATCGAAAAACAACCACACCACCTGCCTCCGCCACCGCCCACCCCGCCGCCCGGCAGCCCGCCCCCAACACGCCCCCATTCAATCAGCAATCAACACCCTCCCCATCAGCAATTTCCCCTACCACCCCGCCACCGCCCCATCCGCCCGCGGATCGCTCCCCCCCCACAGCACCCCATCCGCCCCGCGCCGGATAATCTGCCCCCGCCCAAACATCGCCCGCGCCCAACCGCTCACCTCCCCCCTCAGCGGGTGCCCCAGCGCCCGCAGCCCCGCCGCCAGCTCTGCCGGCAGCCCCGCCTCCATCGCCACCGCCCCTCCCGCCGTCCCGTCCTCAATACAAAATCGCAGCCGGTCCAGCGCCGCCTGCGGCTCCAGCCCGTCATCCGCCAGCCCCACCACCACCTGCACATGCCCCTGCGGCTGCATAAACGCCCCCATCACCCCAAACGGCCCATACAAACTTCCATCCGCCGCATGCGTCAGCAGCCCCGGAATAATCGTATGATACGGCCGCTTCCCCGGCGCCAGCACATTCGGATGCCCCGCCTCCAGGCTGAAATTATGCCCCCGATTTTGCAGGCTGAACCCCCAATTCGCCTCCCCCTCCCCCGGCACCATCCCCGTCCCAAACCCCATATAATTGCTATTAATAAAGGAGCACGCATTCCCCTCCCCATCCACCGCGCACAAATACACCGTCCCGCCCCCCCCCAGCGGCGCCCCCCGGCGCACATCCAGGCTCGCCCGCCGCGGGTCAAACCACCTCCGCCGCTCCACCGCATACTCCTCCGCCAACAGCCCCGCCGTCGGCACCGCCACCGCCCGCGGGTCCGCCACATACCAGCGCGCATCCGCGAACGCAATCCGCAGCGCCTCAATCAACAAATGCCAGCGCTCCACGCTCAGCGGCCCCCGCCCCCCCACCTCGAACCCCGCCAGCACATTCAGCGCCAGCAGCGCCGTCAACCCCTGCCCGTTCGGCGGGCACTCCCACACCCGCAACCCCCGATACACCGTCGAAATCGCCACCTCCCACGTCGAAACGTGCGCCGCCAAATCCTCCACCGACAACACCCCCCCCGCCGCCTGCACCCGCGCCGCAATCGCCTCCGCAATCGCCCCGCGATAAAACGCCTCCGCCCCCCCCTCCGCCACCGCCCGCAGCGTCCGCCCCAGCCCCGGATTCCTGAAAACCTCCCCCGCCCGCGGCCCGCGCCCCCCCACCGTCAGCGCCGACCCCCCTGGCGCACTCCGCAGCACCTGCTCCGCCCCCCGCTGCCAATAAAAAGCCGTCAGCGGCGCCACCGGGAACCCCGCCTCCGCCAGTTCAATCGCCGGCCCCAGCGACACCGCCAGCGGCAAACGCCCGTGCCGCGCCGCCAGGTCGCACCACCCCGCGCACGCCCCCGGCACCGTCACCGTGTGCGCATGGCGCACCGGCAGCGCCCCCGCCCCATCCGCCGCCCGCCGCGCCGCCTCCAGCGTCAACCCCCCCGGCGCCCGCCCCGACCCATTCAGCGCCGTCACCGCCCCCGTCGCCGCCTCGTAATACAACCCAAAACAATCCCCCCCAATCCCCGTCGAAACCGGCTCCGTCACATTCAGCGCCGCCGCCGTCGCCACCGCCGCATCCGCCGCCGTCCCCCCCAGCCGCAGCGCCTCCAACCCCGCCTGCGCCGCCAGCGGCTGGCTCGCCGCCACCATCCCCCGCCGCGCCAAAACCGGCGACCGCCGCGAAGCAAACATCAAATCCGTCATACCGCACCCATGCTCCCTTCCCTGGCCGCCCGCCCTCCCCCCCGCCGGAGCCGGCGTTTGCCACTTGCCTTTTTTTTCGCCCACCCTCATAATCAGCGCAGTTTACCACCAGCCGGCTACCTTTATAGCCCCACGCCGCCCACGGCGCAGAAAGCGAGGTCGTCACCGCCCGACTGCCTAAGCCCGATTAACCCCCACACTCGTGTACCGGGACCTCTTGGAGGAGAGATGTCGAAGAAACTGCTATCGCTCGTGTCGTCCCTGGCCCTCGCCGGCCTCTTGCTGGCCGCGTGCCAGCCCGCCGCCGCCCCCTACAGCTGCACCGACGCACTCGGCTGCGTAGACGTGGCCCCCGGCGCCCCCGTTCACCTCGCCTGGGCCATGGTCGTGGCCGGCCCCGACTCGTCCCTCGGCATTGACTCCCGCCGCGGCGTCGAAATCGCCATTGATGACAAAGGCACCATCCTCGGTCATCCCATTGAACTCACCGGTGAAGACACCGGCTGCAACGCCGAAGGCGGCCAGGCCGCCGCGCAGAAGCTCGCCGCCGACAAGACCATCGTCGCCATCGTCGGCACCTCCTGCTCCAGCGAAGCCCGTGTCGCCGCCCCCATCCTCTCGGATGCCGGCTTCACCATGATCTCGGCTTCCAACACCGCCCCCGACCTCACCGACCCGGCCACCCACGTCGCCGGCTACCTGCGCACCGCCCACAACGACTCCGTCCAGGGCGCCGTCGGCGCTGAGTTCGCCTACAACAAACTCGGCCTGCGCCGCGTCGCCACCATCCACGACGGCTCGCTCTACGCCCAGGGCCTCGTCAACGTCTTCACCGCCCGCTTCACCGAACTCGGCGGCGAGATCGTCGGCGCCCAAGCCGTGCAGCCCACCGACACCGACATGCACACCATCCTGGTGGACTTCGCCGCCGCCCAGCCCGAGATGATCTACTACCCGATCTTCGTCGCCGCCGGCGGCTTCGTCACCGCCCAGGCCCGCGAGACCCCCGGCCTCGAAACCGTCGCCCTCATGGGCGCCGATGGCATGTTCTCCCCCGACTTCCTGGGCGCTGCCGGCCCCGCCGCCCTGGGCATGTACCACTCCAGCCCCGACTTCTCGGCCTTCGGCTCCGGCTACCAAGACTTCCTGGCCAAGCACCAGGCCAAGTACGGCGAAGTGCCCCTTTCGGCCTTCCACGCCCACGCCTACGACGCCACCAACATCATCTTCGCCGCCATCGAAAAGGTCGCGGTGCAAGACGCCGACGGCACCCTGCACATCCCGCGCAGCGCCCTGCGCGCCGCCATGTTCGCCACCAGCGGCTTCCAGGGCCTGACCGGCACCCTCACCTGCACCCCCACCGGCGACTGCTCCGATCCCAAGATCGCCGTCTACCAGGTCATGAACGCCGACCCGGCCACCTGGAACCCCGGCGCCAACGCCGACTCCAACCCGAAGAAGATCTACCCCTAATGTCGCCCTCGCCCTGGCAGACTGTGGCAATAACCCCACGTTTGGCCCGGGCGCGGCGCTCTAGGTTCGCCTGATGCACACGGGGCGAACGCTCGGCACCCGCCGGGCGTTCGCCCCGCACTTTCTTAGCCCGACGGAGCGCGCGTATGAAATTGACCTGGCTGCGGCGTCTCAGCGGCACCGACCTCGTAATGTTCATCGTCGGCCTCACCCTCCTGGCCGCCATCGTCTATGGCTCCATCGTCATCCTGCTCCAAGGCAAATACACCCTCGATCAGTGGGAAAACCTCGTCGTCTACGGCCTCACCCAGGGCAGCATCTACGCCCTCATCGCCCTGGGCTACACCCTCGTCTACGGCATCCTGCGCATGATCAACTTCGCCCATAGCGAAGTCTTCATGGCCGGCCCGTTCACCGCCTTCTTCGTCGCCCGCGCCTTCAACACCTCCGGCTTCCTCAACGCCCAGCCCCTGCTCGCCATGGGCCTGGTCTCCCTGGTCGCCATGGTCGTCTCCATGGGCGTTGCCCTCCTCGTCGAGCGCATCGCCTACCGCCCGCTGCGCGCCGCCCCGCGCCTGGTCTCCCTCATCACCGCCATCGGCGCCTCCTATGTGCTCCAATACGTCTTCCGCGGCCTGTATGGCAACGGCATCGAGCGCTACCCCGAGCTCAACGTCCTGCAAGGTGAAGTCATCCTGGCCGGCGTTCGCTTCCTGCGCACCCAGGTCGTCGTCATTATCGCCGCCCTCCTCCTCATGGCCGCCCTGTACGCCTTCGTCCAACTCACCAAAGTCGGCAAAGCCATGCGCGCCGTCTCCGAAGACCAAGAAGCCGCCGCCCTCATGGGCATCAACGTCGACGCCATCATCGCCACCACCTTCGCCGTCGGCGGCGCGCTGGCCGGCGCTGCCGGCATCCTCTACGCCCTCATCTTCGGCCAGGTACAGTTCATCATGGGCTTTGTCCCCGGCATCAAAGCCTTCACCGCCGCCGTCCTGGGCGGCATCGGCAACGTGCCCGGCGCCATGGTCGGCGGCCTGTTCCTCGGCGTCTTCGAGAGCGTCGGCCCCAGCCTCTTCCTCGAAGGCCTGGGCATCCCCGCCCCCGCCCAACTTAAAGACGTCATCGCCTTTACCGTCTTAGTCCTCATCCTCATCTTCCGCCCCAGCGGCATCCTGGGCGAACGGCTCTCCACCAAGAAAGCCTAGCCCCGCCCCGGAGGAACCCGCATGTCGTCTCATTCCGAACCCGTCTGGCAAACCGCCGTGCGCCTCGGCCTCTACGGCGGCGCCGCCGCCCTGCTCTTCGCCCTCGTCGGCATGGTGCAAACCTTCCAGGCCCGCGCCATCATCGGCGGCCTGCTCACCCTCGGCCAGGCCTTCCTCCTGCTCACCGTCGGCCTCACCGCCTACCTCGCCGCCGGGCGCGTCCACCTCGAAGGCCGCTCGGCCATGCTCCTGGCCGGCGGCCTGGCCGGCCTCGTCAGCAGCCTGCTGCTCGCCCTGCTCGCCCTCTTCATGGCCGCCGTCCCCAGTGTCCGCACCGTCTTGGTCAGCGCCTCTCCCGAACTGCTCGCCATTCTCACCTTCGGCCAGTCCGCCGCCGTCGGCGTCCTCCTCTGGATTGTGCTCGGTGTGGTGCTCGGCCTGGTCGTCGCCTCCCTCCTCCTGCTGCGCCCCGCCGTGCGCGCCACCGTGCTGGCCGTCATCGGCGCCGTCTTGCTCGTCGGCCTGCTCGCCGACCTGCTGCGCCTCATCACCAGCGGCTGGGGCGGGCTAGGGGGCTTATTTACCTGGATGTTCTCCGGCAAGGGCCTCTCCCTACCCGGCACCCTGGCCGTCATCGCCGTCGTCGTCCTCGTCAGCGTCATCCGCGCGCGCCGGCCCCTCGCTCGGTCCGCCGCCGCTCCCACCCCCGCCCAGCGCTACACCCGCCTGGCCGTCGCCTCCCTGCTGCTGGCCGTCATGCCCCTCGTCCTGGGCACCTACATGGCCGAAGTCCTCGACCAGGTCGGCATCTTCATCCTCATGGGCCTGGGCCTCAACATCGTCGTCGGCTTCGCCGGCCTGCTCGACCTCGGCTACGTCGGCTTCTTCGCCATCGGCGCCTACGTCATGGGCATCCTCACCTCGCCCGAACTGCACTCCTACAACTTCAGTTGGTGGGCCGCCCTGCCGCTGGCCGTCGGCCTCACCATCCTGGCCGGCGTCATCCTCGGCATCCCCGTCCTCAAAGTGCGCGGCGACTACCTGGCCATCATCACCCTCGGCTTCGGCGAAATCATCCGCCTGCTGGCCCTCTCCGACGCCCTCAAAGGCTTCACCGGCGGCCCGCAGGGCATCCAACTCATCGCCAAGCCCGCCCTCGGCGGCTTCGTCTTCAACGATCAGGTGCGCCTCTACTACCTCCTCCTGCTCGGCTGCCTGCTCGTCGGCTTCATCGCCATCCGCCTGCGCGACTCGCGCCTTGGCCGTGCCTGGATGGCCATGCGCGAAGATGAAGACGTCGCCCAGGCCATCGGCATCAACCTCGTCACCACCAAACTGCTCGCCTTCGCCAGCGGCGCCGCCTTCGCCGGGTTCGCCGGCGCCATCTTCGCCGCCAAAGTCGGCGCCGTCTACCCGCAGAGCTTCGGCTTCCTCATCTCCATCAACGTCCTGGCCCTCATCATCATCGGCGGCCTCGGCAGCCTCCCCGGCGTCGTCGTCGGCGCCCTGGCCCTCGTCGGCCTGCCCGAACTCCTGCGCGAGTTCGCCGAATACCGCCTGCTCGTCTACGGCATCGTCCTCGTCGTCATGATGCTCTACCGCCCCGAAGGCCTGTGGCCCGAAGCCGCCCGCCGCCGCGAACTGCGCGCCGCCGAGCCGCCCGCCGAAGTCGCCGAGCCGCCCCTGCCCGCCGAGCGCTCCGCCTCCTGATCGGAGAACCCCCCATGCCCCTCCTGCTCGCCCGCCAAGTCGGCAAGCGTTTCGGCGGCCTCATGGCCGTGCGCGACCTCAGCCTCGAAATCGAACCGCGCACCATCTACAGCGTCATCGGCCCCAACGGCGCCGGCAAGACCACCTTCTTCAACTGCATCACCGGCTTCTACAAACCCGAAACCGGCGACATCCTCCTCGACGGCCAATCCATCGTCGCCAAACCGCCCGACCAAATCACCCGCCTCGGCATCGCCCGCACCTACCAAAACATCCGCCTCTTCTCCAACATGACCGCCATCGAGAACATCCTCGTTGGCCTCCACCCCCACCTGCACAGCGGCCTGCTCGGCGCCATCTTCCGCACCAAAGCCGTCCGCGCCGAAGAAGCCGCCGCCCTGGCCGAAGCCACCCGCCTCCTCCAGTTCGTCGGCCTGGCCGGCAAGGGCGACTTCATCGCCAAAAACCTCCCCTACGGCCTCCAGCGCCGCCTCGAAGTCGGCCGCGCCCTCGCCAGCCGCCCCAAGCTCCTGCTGCTCGACGAACCCACCGCCGGCATGAACCCGCGCGAAGCCGAAGACATGATGCACTTCATCCGCAAACTCCGCGATGAACTCGGCATCACCATCCTGCTCATCGAACACCACATGCGCGTCGTCATGGGCATCTCCGAGCGCATCTCCGTGCTCGACTACGGCGAAAAAATCGCCGAAGGCGCCCCGCGCGAAATCCAGACCAACCCGCGCGTCATCGAAGCCTACCTCGGCCGCGGCGGCGCCGCCGCCCAGCACGGCGTCTTAGACGAACCAACCGCCCCGGCCGCCCCAGCCTAGCGAGGCCGTATGTCCATCCTGGAATTAACCGACGTTCACACCTACTACGGCCAGATCCACGCCCTCAAAGGCATCTCCTTCCGCGTCGAGCCGGGCGAAATCGTCACCCTCATCGGCGGCAACGGCGCCGGCAAATCCACCACCCTCAACACCATCAGCGGCCTGCTGCGCCCGCGTCAGGGCGCCATCCGCCTGTACAACGAAGACCTGCGCGCCCTCAAACCCCACCAAATCGTCGCCAAAGGCGTCGTCCAGGTGCCCGAAGGCCGCCGCGTCTTCGGCCGCCTCACCGTCACCGAAAACCTGGAGATGGGCGCCTACACCCGCGGCAGCCGCGCCGAAATCGCCGCCGGCATCGAGCAGGCCTTCCAACTCTTCCCCCGCCTCCGCGAGCGCCGCCAGCAGCTCGCCGGCACCCTCTCCGGCGGTGAGCAGCAAATGCTCGCCATGGGCCGCGCCATGATGTCCAAACCCAAAGTCCTCCTCCTCGACGAACCCTCCATGGGCCTCGCCCCCGTCCTGGTAGACATCATCTTCGACACCATCCGCCAACTCCACGCCACCGGCACCACCATCCTGCTCGTCGAACAAAACGCCCGCCTCGCCCTCCAGGTCGCCGACCGCGGCTACGTCATCCAGACCGGCGAAGTCATCCTCGCCGACACCGCCGCCAACCTGCGCGACAACGAATCCGTCCAAAAAGCCTACCTCGGCGTCACCTAAACCGCGCTCCCGCCAAACCTAAGCCGTCACCGCGTCCACCTCCGCCTCCTGTAGGAGCGTAGCGCCAGCCGAGTCCTCTTTGCTCGGCCGACACCCCGGCCCCGCTGCCAAAACAGCCGCGTCATTCACCTCGGCCCCCGCCCCAAACCGCCCCCTCCTTCCCTGCCTCAACCTCGCCTCCCCCCGCTTGCCCCTTTCCGCCTCCCCGCCTATATTCCCCTACCATGCAGCTTACCCTCCTCTCCGCCGCCGACCTCCGCGCCGCCCTCCCCATGCCCGCCGCCATCGCCGCCATGCATGCCGCCTTCGCCGCCCTCTCCACCGGCCAGGCCAACGTCCCCCTGCGCCTCCACCTCCCCGTCCCGCCCGCCGACGGCCTCAGCCTCTTCATGCCCGCCTACCTCCCCGGCCAGGGCCTCGGCGCCAAAATCGTCTCCGTCTTCCCCCACAACCCCGCCCACGGCCGCCCCACCATCAACGGCCTCGTCATCCTGCTCGACCCCGCCACCGGCGAACCGGCCGCCCTCGCCGACGGCACGTTCCTCACCGCCTGGCGCACCGCCGCCGGCGCCGCCGCCGCCGCCGACCTGCTCGCCCGGCCCGACGCCCGCGTCGGCGCCCTCCTCGGCCTCGGCGCCCTGGGCCGCACCCACATCATCGCCCTCGACACCGTCCGCCCGCTCGAAGCCATCCACCTCTACGCCCCCACCGCCGCCCACATCGCCGCCTTCATCGCCGAACTCCAGCCCCACGTCAACGCCCGCCTCCTCGCCGCCCCCAGCGCCGATGCCGCCGTCGCCGCCGCCGACCTCATCTTCACCGCCACCACCTCCCGCACCCCCGTCTTCGATGGCGCCCGCCTCCAGCCCGGCGCCCACCTCAGCGGCGTCGGCAGCCACACCACCGCCATGCAAGAAGTAGACGTCGTCACCGTCACCCGCGCCCGCCTCTTCGTAGATTCGCGCGCCGGCGCCCTCGCCGAAGCCGGCGACCTCGTCATCCCCCTGCAAGCCGGCCTCACCCACCCCGCCGCCTGGACCGAACTAGGCGAAGTCGTCGCCGGCCTCCAGCCCGGCCGCCAGTCACCCCAAGAAATCACCTTCTTCAAATCCGTCGGCAACGCCGTGCAAGACATCGCCGCCGCCTCCGCCGCCCTCGCCCAGGCCCGCCGCCTCGGCCTCGGCCAAACCGTCACCCTCTAAACCCCCTCCACTCGCCAATTTGAGAAAAGTACCAACTAGCCCCCAGGGCAATTGCATCTAAACTGCGCTTGGGACCGATCGCCCTATTCTGCCTGTCATTCCGAAGAGCGCATGGCGCGGAGCGCCAGCCCCCCAGTGGCGAAACACTCGGCGGACCATGTCATTCCGAAGCCCCCCTCCGGTTGCCGGCCACCCTTCGGCATTGTGGGGGGTGAGGAATCTCAACCCAGGATCAGGCTGACCCTTTGATCGTACCGGGCTTAGTTTCTGAGCAAGAGCGCATGGCGCCAGCCCCCCAGCCCCCC
>JADZEK010000106.1 GCA_020850595.1 Anaerolineales bacterium | reverse complement strand
GCCTTCAATGAGTGGCCCAACTTCTGGCCGTTCAGCCAGGTAGATCTGTAGCTTGCGATACTCCTCATCACTCAACAGTTCCAGCACTTGCCTCGTGAAAATGGACGTCTCCACGATGACCATGTCACACTCCTACTATACGCCAATGGCGTACTAACGTCAATATTGAAATAGCACGACGCAGAACTGGCAAGGGGCTGGGCGGCGCGCTTTTGCCCAGCCCCTTGCCCACCTAGCTTCAATCGTCCTCCCACTCCGCCATATCCCGATCCTTACGCTTCCGGCCTTTCGGCTCAACCGGCGGCTCGGCATACTTCTCCTCCTCCTGGCCCCACGGCCGGCCGCGGCGCCGGCTGCGCGTCCGCGACGGGTCGAACGTCATCGCGTCCAGCGGCGACGGCCGGCGGATCTCGATGCCCTTCTGCGTCTGCGCCAACTGCTGCGCCAGGTGGACGTAGCGTTTGGTCGTCTCCAGGCTCTCGTGGCCCAGGCGCGCCTGCAGCTCGAAGGCGTCGCCGCCCGCCATTAGAAACTTGGTGGCGAAAGTGTGGCGCAGCAGGTGGAAGTGAAAGCGCTCAATCCCCGAGTTCTTGCGCACATAGCGCGCCATGGTCTGCATGCCTGAGGCCGTCAGGCGCTCGCCCTCCAGGCTGGCGAAGACGACGCGCGCCGTCCCCGGCCGGTGGACGTGGTGATAACGGGAAATCAGCTTGTGGGTCTTGCTGCCGTAGCGCACGAAGCGCTCCTTGTCGCCTTTGCCCCGTACTTTGGCGCGGAAGTCGTGCTCGTCTAGGTTCTCGTTGGTTAGGGTGATCAGCTCATCCAGCCGCACGCCGGTGTCCAGGAAGAAGGCCAGCATCGCCTGCCAGCGCGCGCCAAAGTGCGTCTCGGGGTTGTAGATGTTGAAGAGCGTCTTAATCTCGTCATCGCTCAGAATGTCGATCAAGTGCCGTGGCAACTTGGGTGTCTTCAGGCTGCTGAAGGGGTTGGTATAGCCGTTGTCGGCCAGCCAGACGCCGAAGGTCTTGAGTGAGCGCACTTCCTGGTGGATGGTGCCGAGCGAAAGCGGCCGCTCCTGGGTCGGCTTGTGGGGATGGTCGGCCCAAACCTGCTGCAGCCCCATCCGGTGGGCCACCCACGCCTTGGCGCGCTCCGGCGTCAGGTGCGACATGAGCAGTTCGCTCCCCGGCTGCTCGCGCAGCAGAAACTCGCCAAAATAGCGCAGAATCTTGTCGTAGATGCGCAGCGTGCCGGGGCTGAGGTTGCGGATCCGCAGGTCGGCGAAGTACTGTTGCATCACGGTGCTATAGGGAACCTTCATGCTTTTCGTCCTAGGTAACTGGGTTGCCATTTTTGTACTCCTTCGCCTGGCAGGCGGCTATTCCTGCCCATTCCTTTACCTACCCAGTTGGGGGACGAAATAAATGCACAGGGTTGCGAAGGGGGTCCCATGGCACTGGGTCGCCACCCGGAATCAAAACCGGGTGCTAACCCTGTTTGGGATAGCACCCGGTCGTGGAAGCCCCATGGCACTGGGGTGTAGTGGGCCACCGGGGACTCGAACCCCGAACCCTGTGCTTAAAAGACTGCGGCGGCCGTGTCCATGCTGTCCAGCCTATCCAAACTGCCCCTTTCCTCGAGCATTAGGAGCCTGATGTGTCTGTCCAGCCTACTCTGTCCAAGCAGTGTTGGGGCGTAAGGTCTACTTTTGGTCCACTTCGACCGGCTGGTGCCGTCGTCTGAAGGCTTGCCAGACCTGCCTACCGAAGCAAATTACAGACCTCCGAATTATGAGCCGTGGTCTCAAGGTGTTAGGTTTTGGCTTTCGGGCCAGCGGACTTGCGTGCCCCAACGACTCGGGCGGCTGCAAGCCTGACGAGGTGTGGATCCATCGAATGACGCGCTGGATGCCACTGTCAGGCAATGCATTTCGTAGCTTGCATCAAGATCCAAAGTCTGATAATGTGAGTCATTGATTGACGACAAAACGTCGCAGCCACTACCACGGGTTCGTCGGCGCCATCTCCCAAGCGGCGAACGACTCGACCATGATCGACCCGCCGGTGCTGAATAGGGCAACGCCCAGGCTGTCGCGGCGCGTTGGGTAAATCCGTTGGGTGAGGCACTGGCGCCCGTTGATGAAGACTTCCAAAATGGAGCGGTCTAAAAACACGCGCAGCTTCAGCGGCTCGCCGTCGTTCAGCGCCAACGGCGCGACTTGCGCGCTCACCTCAGGATTATCCGCGCCGCCGATCATGCAGAAAGTGTAGTACTTGACCGCTTCCAGGCTCGACCGGGCCACATCGATCTTCACTTGGCCGGCGGCGGGGTCAAACTCGATAACCGTCTGCTCGGCGCCATCGGGCGAGCGGCGCACCACCAACCCAAACCGATGCGCCGCCTGAGGCGGAATAGTCACCTCCAGTTCCAGGCAATCCCCGCTGACTCCGTCTAACACCAGCGTTTCGCCCGCGGCCACAGTCAGTTGAGACAGCCGGCGCTCGCGCACCCGCAGCTGCTGTAGCTCTTCGGCTGGCTCGATGTGCATGCGACCGTCCTTGTCCAGCGAAAGGACGCGCGGCAGGCTCATCGTTCCGCACCAGCCGTCCTCCTCGTGTACGCGCGGATCGATCACCCAGGCCCACATGATGCGCCGGCCCCGAGCATCCACCAGGCTTTCAGGCGCAAAACAGGTGCCGCCCGGCCAGTTCATCCGTTCGTGCTGCTCAGGGTGAAACTGCTCGTTCCCCCAGCGCCCCACGTAGTAGCGGCACCCGCAAGCATGGCTGATGCACAGCAGCACGTACCGGTCGCCCAGCTTGAACAGGTCGGGGCACGACACGTCTTCGAAGTCGTCCACCCCCCCCATCTCGTGGCTCAGCAGCGGGCCGACGTAGTGCCACTGGCCCAACTCCTGGGCCTTGAAGAGCGTGGGGATCTTGCCGCCAAAGACGGCGTAGTAGGTGTCGCCCTCTAGCCAGCCGTGTGGGTCCCACGAGCTGTAGAGCTGGCTCTCCGGGCTGCCCTTAGCGGGGATGGGAATGATGGGGTTGGACGGCAGCTTGGTCCAGTGGTCCAGCTGGGGCTCGGCGCTGGTGGCAATGCTGTTGCCCGCCTCCGCGCCGTGATAGAGCGCCGTGGCCTCGCCCCGCTTGTTGATAAACACGTTGCCGCTGTAAATGCCCTTTTCAGGATCGCCCGGCTCGGGCGCCAGCGCGGTAGGGTGCCAACGCCAATGCAGCAGGTCGCGGCTGGAGGCGTGGCCCCAGCAGTGGCCGCGCTCGTTTTGAAACATATAGCCGAGGTGGTAGCGGCCGTTCCAGAAGATCGCGCCATCGGGGTCGAAGGGCTGGCAATTGCCCTCGGGGGTCACGAAGTGATAGGTTGGGCGGTGGGGATCGCTGAGCAACCTGGCCCGCAATTCACGGTACGGCGCAACTAAAGGGTTTTGCTCCAGAGAGACGCTCATGTAAACATTCTCCGTTCACGAATTTATCGAGGCGCGGGCCGGCGGTAGCACTCCACTTAACCGTGGTCAGGTGCACCAGCGCGCGACCAGCGCCCGAGTTGCTTTCGATTGCCGCCCGCGGTGCTTGGGCGGGGTCCAGCGCGACGGTGGGACTCGGTAAGTCAGCAGTTCGTAAACGCTCCAACGGTGATCGCTCAAGCCCGCTGCCATAGCCGGTGTCCGAAAGTGCCAGCGGTGACCGGCGTGGTCTGGTCGGCCACGCCGGCGGATCCTCAGGCTGCCATGAAACGTGCAGAAGTTGTAGACCGCACCGATCAGATACATCCCGTGCTGGAGAGTGGGGACTTGCCGTCCCAGGCTCCGACCGCGCCGCACGAGCCGGTGGAGGCGAGCCCCGAAGGTGGCGTTGAGGCGCTCGATGTAAGCGGTGTTGATACCTCCGCCAGCTTGCGTTCGATCGATCAGGCGCTGGATGGCCGCTTGTCGGCCTTGCACAATGCGCCGTTGGACAGCCACCACGTGTCGTTTCGCGTACTACTTGACCACCTGCGCGATGTAGAGGCTGCGCCAGGGGCGCAAGCGTCGGCGTCCGGTCTGACCGTTGCGCGGCACCGGATCACGAAAGACCTGTCGGATGGCGTTGACATAGGTTGCCAGCCCATCCACGCAAATCAGCAGCGGTCGCGGCAAAGCGCAGGCCCGGACCTTCTGGATCAAAGCGCTGATCAAAGCGCGATCCCGTTGCGCCGAGATCACGCCTCCCAGCCACAGCCGCGTCGAGACTTCCAGGGCCAGGGCCATCCAGGCCTTCAGACCCTGCAGCTTGACCCACAACTCGTCGGCCTGGACCTGGCCCAAGTCGCGCGGTTGCTCCACCAGATGCGCCTGTACTCGTTGGCACTGCTGCCCCGCGCGCGTCTCCCAGGCCAGCACGGTCCGTTCGTCGATCCCAAACGCCACCACAATCGCCTGCACTGGACAACCGTGCGCCAACAGCGTGTCCACCAACGTTACGGCCTCTTCCGCCGTCCGCAGCCGATAAAAGGCGCTGCCCGTCCGCGCCGCAAAGGTCTTTCCACACACGCGGCAACGGTAGCGGCCTTCCTTGCGGCTGTGGATCCCGACATTGCCCTCACCAACCTGCCCCCTTGCTGGACAGTCCAGGTTCGGGCAGAATACTGTCTGCGGGTCCATGGGCAACCTCCCTTCCTCGACAGAAAGGATTGTGCCTGTGGCCCCGTTCTATTTCAAGGTGCCTCCCGACTGCTCATAACCCGCCACCACGGCTAACTGGGGTGCTACCGGGCCGGCACAGCTCACGCAAAACACCACTCTACCGGCACAGCCGCCCGCTCGCCGACCGTCCCATCGCGGGCCACGGCCCAAAGAAAAACAGCGGCGGTATCAAGGATGATGTCTGCGCGCGGAACTAGGTCCTGGGACAGAATCCAGCAGTCCTGCTCGGCGTCATAATCGAGCGGATGATCCCAGCCATAGGTCGAGGCATATACGCCCCGCAGATCAGCGGCGGCTTGGTCCACGCGGCAGCGCAGGACCAGTTGACCGCCCGCGCGCAATTCAAGTGGCGTGGCGGTGATCACCGCAATGCGGGGTGGCGGCAGGCCCGCGGGTCGCGCCATCAATAAGTCGGGTGGATTGGGCAGAATCTCACCAAAGATCACGCGAGACGGGGTCTCGTCCGGCGCCGCCTCAATCTGTTGGGTATTTGACCTGGGCGGCAAGTCGAGATAGGGACCGGAAAATTGGTTCGCGCCCAGATCGCTTAGCTCCAGTTCGAGCTGAACTTCGCCGTCGCGTGGCAGCACATCACTAAGGTCGGCGTACCAAATGACGCGCGCACCATGCAAAGCATAGGCGAACAGCGGCTGCGGCTGATCGTTGACGCGCAGCACCACCTGGCCGACGCGTTGGGCATCGGTGAAGGGGAGCACCAGCCACAGCCGATCGGGGCGGGCCCAAGTAGCTGGATCGGTCCACCCCTTGGCGTGGAGTTCTCCCACCAGGGCGTCTACGGCCGCCGGGTCGGTTGGCCGGTGAGCCGCGAGATGCGCGCGGACGGCAGCGTTGACTAGAAAGCGGCTGCGCAGGCGCAGGTGCTCATACGCCGCATGACGGGGAAACTGGAACCGACGGCCGGCTTCGTCGTGCCAGACATCGAGGCAGCGGGGCAACGGTTGACCGGCACCGATGAGGCGGCCACCCCGCAGGCCGTTTATGACTGTGGTCGGAATGGCTTGTCCGTTGACGAGCACACTATCGGCTGCTGTGCGAACGGCAAACGCCTGAACCGAACCGGGCTGAAGCTCAACCGCGCTGAGCTCAGCCACGCTGCCGCGCTCGGCCAGCCGGGCACCGATCCCAAAGACCCGGGCGTGGCCGTCATCGCGGCGCACTTCCAACACCACCACTTCCTGAGCAGGAACCTCAACGGTCAGCGGGTCGTCGGCCGACCAGGCCACCGCGCCGCTGGCTGCATCAAGGCTGTAGACGCTCGGACGAGGATGGAACTCGACCAAATGGAAGGGGCCAGACACGGACAAGCCGGCCTCACGCAGCGTAAAACGCGCCAACGTCGGGCGCAGCGCTGGATTGCACAGAAAGATAACGCCCCGGTCTCCGTCGATACGGCCATAACCGTCTACGCCGCCAATTTCGACCTGCGCGCCAAAGCAGACCTGGCGGGGGATTAGGTCGGCATGCAAGCGTGCCCAGGCCAGCCAGTGTGCCAGGAACTCGGCGTAGCCCGGCACGCTGGCCGCGTCTTCTGGCAGGATGCAAGCGGTGAGGCCATTGCCGACCGCGAGCGCCGAGAGCACCGCGTAGCGCCAGGCCTGGCGGTCCCAGAGTTGATCCTGGCGGCAGTCCTCTTGGCATTGCTGGGTAATCCGATGAACCAACGGATGGTTCTGGGCCGGCGGCAGAAATCGGAAGTTCTGACACCACCAGGCTTGCAGACGAACGCCGTCAGCATTCATGCGCTCGCTGGCCAGCTGCGGATGAAGGGAGGCGCCATACTCGACCTGCTGCTCCCAGTACGCTTCATGCTGATCTGAGTCGCGCAAGCCCCACAGGCCGTATTCCTTGCGGCCGTAGAACCCCTGAATAAACAGGCCGCCGCGGGACTCGGCGCGCAGCCGGCGCATGATGGTGCTGCTGTTACGCCACCCCTTGTAGGCGCCTTGGCCGGGGAGATGACCGTGTTCGGTGGACCAACAAAAGTTGCCGTGACCGGGGCCAGGATCCCACGACCAAGAGCGCAGCCCCAGCCGATCGATGGTGTTCTGCTGCACAGCGCGGAACCATTCGGCATAGGCGTCGCACGCCAGGCAGTTTTCGGCGCTCAGATGCCCGTGCCGATCAATCTTTTTCCACGCGGCGATGTCGGGCGCGAAGGGTAAGGCAGCGGAATTGCCGTAGTCGCGGTTGCCGGCCGCCACGCCGGAATAGAAGCCGCAAGCCAGGCCGAGGCTCTGAGCGTGTTGCAACACCCGCTCGGCGCTTGAGCCGGCAGGCGCCCAGTCGAAATAGGCATTGGGCGTGGTATCGGGCAAAGGTGCGTGATGCAGGGGCGTGAACAGCAATAGGTTCCCGCCCAGTTCGTGAAAGGTGTCGGCCACCTGCATCCAGCGCGACTCACCAGCCGCATCAAGCGGCGGTTGCGGCAATGGATACCAGTACGTGTACAAAATAAAGCGGATCGGCTGCCGAACGATCGACTCACCCAGCCAGTCGTCCGCAATGGCGCGCATGGCGGCGATCTCGGCGGTGTCAAGCGCATGGTTTCCCGACGGATTGCGAAACCGCGGATGATGCACATCCAGCGGCGCAAAGCGGATTCGGGGCGGCACCTCCACCACGGGTTGGCCGGTGGTCAGGCAATGACTGATGAACTGGGCCTCACTCTCGTACGCTTCACCAGCCGCCAGCAGCAGGCCAGGCGCAAAACCCTGACGCAGGCCATCGGACAGACAGTCGGTGCGGAAGAAGGGATTCTCGATGCCGGCCAGTAGGGTTCTTCCGGGCCAGCGCACAAACGCCACCGTGGGCGCATTCCAAAACGTGTCATAGGGCAAGACCTCGCTGGGCGCCGTGGCGAAATGCGTTTCCCAGGCAATCTCCAGCAGGGCCACGGGCAAGTGAGGAATAAACCGCACCTGCCGGCGCATCAATGGTAGATTCTCAGATAGCTCGACCGTTAGCTCAACATCTCCCAAGGCATGCCTTGGCCAGGCCAGGCGCACGTGGCGGCTTGAGCTCTCGACCACCGCTGCGGCAACGCCTGCATTGGAAAAGGCGCCGCGGCCGGTGTGAATGTGCAGCGCGTCGCCAGCCGCCAAATGGCGCACTCCGCATCGAAGGTCCTCCAGAGAGAGCAGCTGCCCCGTGGCAGCGAGCGTTAGGCGGAGGTAGTCAGTCGCCAACTGGAGCGGCGCCGCCGATGGAGCTTGGGCCATACGCGCGTTTGCCTACCTTTCCCCAATCAGCCCCGCGTCGCGAGGGTGATCGCGGCGAAGCTGGCCTCGACCTCATTGGCAAACAAGCCCAGCTTGCCCACCCGGTGCTCGTACATCCGGCAGGAGAGCACGGTCTGGTCGCCGGCGTAGACCACAGCGCACGTGCCGTCCACCAGAATGCGCACTTGCAGTGGCTCGTCCGGGGCCAGCGTCACCGGCTGCTCCAGTATGAAAGGTTGGTCGCCCGGCCGGGGCCAGCGGTCGAACACCACGCGCTGCCGGGCCGGCTCGAAGCGCACCACGTAGTAGTGCTCCAGCGCCTCATCCGCGCGCAGCAGGAAGCCAAAGCTGCCCGTGCCGGCGACATAGCGGACCTCGGCTTCAATTAGGCCGGTTTCCGGCAGGTCGGCCAGCAGCAGCGAGGCGGCCTGCCCAGCGGTGCCGCCAGTGACTCGCTCAGCCTCGATCTGCCACGGCCCAAGCACGGCCTGCGGCTGCAAGGGGTGCCGGGTGCCAAGGGCGCGCACGATTGATTCAGGCGGACGCACGGCCAGCCGGCCGTCGGGGTGCTGCACCAGCTCGTTCACAACCAGGCTGCCGCCCCACTGCCACTCGCCGTCATCTTTTTCGTCTTTGCGAGTGGGCAGCCAGCCCGAGAGAAACCGCCGCTGCCCGTCGGTGGAAGTCTTGGCCGCGTAGAAAGAGCGGGCATCGAACGTGTCGTTGGCCGGCGCCAGCCAGGGGCCTTGCAGCGTGCGACTCATGCGGTAGTGGGTCACCCAGCGCTCGCTGTAGGTCGAGTAGATCAGGTACCACCAGTCGCCGATCTGAAACAGGTCGGAGCACTCGTGATTGATATACAGGTCCGGCTCCCAGAACCGCGGCCGCATCTCCCAGTGCGTCAGGTCCGGCGAGGCCAGGCAGGCCAGCAGCCCGCGCTGGCGAGTGGGGCCGGTGTTCTTGCGCGCGGTCACCAGCATCCAGTATTCGCCGGCCTCGGCGTTCCAAAACACAAACGGGTCGCGCCAGTCGTGGATTTCGTACTCTGGCTCACCTGGAGAATATACGCTGAAGGCAGGGTCCTTGTGCCAGGTCCGCAGATCAGGGCTAGTGGCGTGCAAAATCACCTGCTCTGGCCGGCCGGCCTTGCGGAAATAGGGGTTGGAGCCCACGTAAAAGATGTGAAACGTGCCCTGGCGCTCCACGACGCAGCCGGTGAAGACAAACAGGTCCTGCTCTTCCGTCGTGCCGCGCGGCAGCGCCTCGCCCCAGTCTTCAAAGGTCACAAAGTCCTTGGTCACCAGGTGGAACCAGGGCACGCCCTCGCCGTGGCCCGGCGGGTCGCGGTAGTCCTTCAGGTAGAAGAGGTGGTAGTCGCCCTGCCAATAGAAGGGGATGAAGTCACCGGCAAAGCCGTCCTCAGGCTGATACAGGAAGCCCATGGCTGACTGCTCCTCTGGTTACATAAGGCTATAGTGTGTGACAGAATTTACATGTTATAGGTTACACGAGTAATTATAGGAATTGTGTGCCCGGTGTCAAGATTGAGTGATTATCCCGTAATTTTTGCCTTGTCTTCTGCCTATTTTCTTGCTCTTTCGGGATCACCTCTTGACAACGAGCCGCCTCATCTCTATATTTACACGAGTAACGAATATCATGTAACTTTGATCGTGTAAATATTAACGACTGGCTGGTCCGCTGAGCCACCCACTCACCCAGGCGTTCGGCCGATTTGGAAGGACCTATGGAACGTCCTAAGCAAGCCGATGTTGCTAAACTAGCCGGCGTCTCGCGGGCCACGGTCTCCTACGTCCTTAGCGGCCGGGCCGGCGGCGCCATCGCCGTAGCCGACGAAACCCGCGAGCGCATTCTCGCCGCCGCCGCCGAGCTGGGCTATGTGCCCGACGCCGGCGCGCAGTCGCTCAAGAGCGGCGTCACCCGCATGATTGGAGCGACGTGCCCCGACCTCGGCAACCCGCACATGTGGGAGATCTTGCATGGGGCCGACATGGCCACCCGCGCGCAGGGCTACGACCTGAACATCATCAGCACGCACCTACAGTACGAAAACGAGCGCGGCGCCATCCAGCAGCTGCTGCGCCGGCGCTTGGACGGGCTGCTCATGACCCTGACCAACGCCGAGCAGCATCACGAAGACCTGAAGACCCTGGCTCGTCGGCACAGCCCCGTGGTCATCCTCGGCGACTACGACCACACCATCGCCGACCTAGACACGGTCACCCCCGGCCACCGCGAGGGCGCCGCCCAGCTAATGACCCACCTGCTGGCCTTGGGCCACCGCCGCATCAGCTTTCTCTACGGCGTGGCCTCCGAATCCTTTGGCCGCGAGCGCCTCGACACGTACTTCAACACGCTGCGGGCGGCCGGCGTGCAGCCCGACGACCAGTTGATCGAGGTCTGCGGGGTCACCACCGCCCAGGCCTACGCCGCTGTCCAGCGCATCCTGGCGCGCACGCCGCGCCCGACTGCCATCGTGGCCATCAACGACCAGCTGGCCATCGGCGTCCTGCGTGCCGTCGCCGACGCCGGGTTGCGCGTGCCCGACGACATCTCCGTCGCTGGCTTTGACGATATTGACCTGGCCCGGTTTACCGTGCCGGCCTTGACGACCGTCAAGGTCATGTCCGATGAGATCGGCCAGCGGGCTGTGGCGCTGATCTTTGACCGCCTCAAGGACCCCAACCGGCCGACCCAGCAGATTACGATGCCGGCCCAACTCGCCATCCGGGTCTCCACCGGCCCAGTGCCTGGGCGCTAAGCTGCCCAGGCCAAACCGCTCGACCCCCGTTTAGCCAGCTAGGAGGTGCCTGACCGCCGATAGAGTGCCGCCGCACCCGCCCGCCGCCGCCGACTTCGGCAGCCCGCCTTACCCGCTTCGCCGCTAGACCGGAGAGGAAGATTGCCCATGAACAAGCAAGCCCGCCACCCGGCATTGACAATCGCCTTCGTCGCTACCCTGATTCTGAGCGCCTGCACCCCGCCGGCCACCGTTGCGCCCACTTCCGCGCCGGTGGCGACGAATGCGCCCGCCGCGACCAACACCACCGCTCCTGGTGAGCCCACCGCCACCGTTGAGACCGCCGCCCCCACCGAGACGAGCGCGCCCGCAGGCGACGCCACCGCCACCCCGGAATCGCTCTCGCCCGAGCAACTGGTGGTGCCCAATCTGCAAGATGTCCCCCGCGAAAAGACGCTGGTGCTCGTTCAGTCGGCCAGCAACCAACTGGTGGGCTTTGACAACTACAACGTGTTTGTGAACTCTACCGCCCAGCGCGACAACGGTGGCAATAAGGCCATCTACGAGCTGCTGATGTACACCAACCTGAACAACGGTGACATCACACCCTGGCAGGCCGAGAGCGTGGACGTCAGCGACGATCTGCTGACCTTCACCATTCACCTGCGCCGGGGCGTCAAGTGGTCGGACGGCGTGGACTTCACCTGCGCCGACGTCAAGTTCACCTACGAATTGCTGCGCGACAACGCGCCCACCCTGGCGAACTCGGCATACTACGCAGAGTGGCTCAAGGGGGTGGACTGCCCCGACGACCTGACGGCCGTCATGACCCTCAACAAGCCCAACGCCCGCTTCTTCACGCAGCGCCTGGCGGTGGGCTGGGAGTACCACACCCCCGTCGTGCCCGAGCACATCTGGAGCGGCCAAGACCCGCTGACCTTCCGCAACCTGGACGTCTCCAAGGGATGGCCGGTCGGCACTGGTCCGTACAAGCTGGTGAGCGCCTCGGCCACCCAGTACATCTATGACCGCCTCGACAACTGGTGGGGCGCCGAGACCGGCTTCATGCCCATGCCCGAGCCGGAGCGCATCATCGTGGTGCTAGCTGGCAGCGACGAGGCCCTGGGCGAGATGTTCGCCACTAACACGGTTGACTACGGCATGCCGGTGCAGGTGGGCACCTTCCAGGCTATCAGCACGCAAAATCCGAACATCACCACCTGGAACCTAGCCGGTCCGGCCTATGGCGGCCCCGACGGCTGCAACATTAACCTGATCCCCAACCACGCCAAGGCGCCCTTCGGCGATGTGAACGTGCGGCTGGCCATGAATTACGCGATCAACCGCGATCAGGTGGTAGACCTGGCCTTCCTGGGCGCTACCCACCCGAGCGTCGTGCCATACTCCAGCTTCGTGAATGGCGCCTGGATGACGCCCGAGCTGCAAGCGCTGATCGACAGCTTCGACCGCGGCACCCCCGATCAGGCCAAGGTCGACAGCTATATGGCGGCGGCCGGCTACACCAAGAACGCCGATGGCCTGTATGCCAACGCCGATGGTGTGTTTTCCTTCGATGTGGTCACCCCCGATTGGCTCCGGGCCGTCGGTCCGGTCGTGGCGCAGAACCTCAAAGACGCCGGCTTCGACGTGACCGAACAACCCGACACCACCGGCGCCTGGGCCGATGCCCTGACCAGCGGCAACTTCGACACCGTGATCCTGGTGCACTGCGGCAGCAACTTCGACCCGTTCAACACTTTGTTTGACTACTCCAGCCGGCACTTCGCACCCGTGGGTACCAACTGCCCGAACCTGATGGGCTGCAGCCGCTACCAGAACCCGGCCATGGACGACGTCATCACGCAGATGGATAATATGGTGCCGAACCCAGACGATCCCGCGTACATGGCCTTGGTCGAGGAGGGTACGCGGATCTACCTGGAAGACCTGCCGGACATCATGCTGGCCGAGGAGCTGCACGTCTACCCGATCAACACCACCTACTGGACTGGCTGGCCGGACCAGAACGACCCGTACGTGGCCGCCTTCCCGGTGTGGGACGACATCTACCTGGCCATGTTCAAGCTGCGGGCCACCCAGTAATCGGGCCCCGGCCTGGCCCAGGCCGACGTTCTGAAGTGTAGGACCAACCTAGCCCCTCAGCGGATCGGCCGATGCGCCGATCCGTTGAGGGGCGGCCCTCCGCAAAGGCAGCCATGGCTCGCTATATCGCTCGCCGTTTCCTGCAATATCTCCTCATCATCTTCATCGCCAACTCGCTGACCTTTCTCGTGCCGCGTTTCATTAAGGGCGACCCCATCGCCGAAGCGCTGCGCGTCAAGGAGGCCGCGGCGGGCGCGCAGAACTACGATGTGCAGGCGTTCGCGCAAGCGTACCGCGAGCGTTTCGGGCTCGACAAGCCGCTGTGGCAGCAGTTCATCAACTACTGGGTAGATGTGCTGCGGCTGGATTTCGGTTACTCGCTCTATCGCTTTCCCACCACGGTCATGACCATGGTCATGGCAGCGCTGCCGTGGACGCTGGGGTTCATGACCATCGCGACCCTGCTCGCGTTCTTGGTGGGTTCGGCGCTGGGGGCGCTGATGGCCTGGCCCAGCTCGCCGCGCGCCCTGCAAGGCATCGTACCGGTGCTCATGCTCGTCTCGGCGATCCCGTTTTACCTGGTGGGGCTGGCCCTCATCTGGGTTTTTGCCGTCGAACTGGGGTGGTTTCCGGCGGGGCGTGGCTTCTCGGCGACGCTGATCATGGGGTTCAACTGGAAGACCGCCGTAGACATTGTGCAGCACGCCATCCTGCCCTCGCTGTCACTGGCCATCGCCGGAGTGGGCGCCTGGGCGCTGGGGATGCGCGCCATGACCACCTCGGTGCTGGGTGAGGACTACATCACCTTTGCCCAGGCCAAGGGCCTGCCGAGTTGGCAGATCTTCTTGAACTACGGGGTGCGCAATGCCTTACTGCCACAGGTCACCGGGTTGGCGGTGCAGATGGGCCTGATCATCGGCAGCAGCGTTTTGGTCGAGACGATCTTCAATTACCCCGGCATCGGCAACCTCACCTTTCTGGCGATTAACACACGTGACTATTTCCTCATCAACGGCACCGTATTCTTCATGATCTTGTTCTCGGCCACCGCGTTGTTCCTGGTTGATTTGCTGTACCCGCTTATTGATCCACGCATCCGCTATGCCAACTAACGGCCGGTGGCGATGAAAACCAGCGGGCTAACGCAGCGAAGTCCATCGCGCGTGAGTGTCAGCCTGGTGCTGGGGCTGATTACTCTGGCCGCCATCGTGGTCTTGGGTGCCGTGGGGCCGCTGTTCGTCAACCCCAAACTGGCCCGCGTGGGCGGCGTCAAGGCCAACCTCGCGCCGTCGGCCCAATACCTGCTGGGCACCGACTCGCAGGGCCGCGATGTGCTCACCACCCTGGTGATGGCCATCCCGCCCACCATCAAGACCGGCCTGATCGCCGGCACCGTCAGCGTGCTGTTGGGGCTGGCTCTGGGCCTGGTCTCTGGCTTCTACAGCGGCTGGATCGACGGACTGATCCGCACCCTGTCGGATGTGCTGATGGCCGTGCCGGTCGTGGCCATCTTGATCTTGATCGTGGCCCGCATGGAAGAGCCGGATATCAACCTGGTGGCCCTAGCGATTGCCTTGCTCACCTGGTCGGGCACGGCCCGGGGCATCCGCGCCCAGGTGCTGACCCTTCGCGAGCACACCTACATTCAGGTGGCGCGCGCCAACGGGGCCAGCAACCTGGAGGTGCTCTTTGGAGAAATTCTCCCCAACCTGCTCCCCCTGCTGATGGCGACTTTCATCGGCGCCATCACCGCCGGCATCTATTCGGTCATGGCGCTGGAGGTCTTGGGCCTGGGCTCCAACGACGTGCCAACCCTGGGCATGATGATCTTCTGGTCGCAGCGCATGAGCGCGGTGCTGCGCGGCATGGTCTGGTGGTGGAGCCCGCCCATCTTCACCATCGCCCTGATCTTCATCGGCCTCTTCTTGACCTCGCAGGGGCTGGATCACTTCGTCAACCCGACGCTGGCCGCCGTCCGGCGCTCACGCGGTGGCAAACGGCCACTGCCCGCCGCCGCCCGCGCTCTGCCCCAGCCGTCGCGTGACAGCAGCCTCGCCGTCATTGCCCTCAAGGTCGTCTACGAAACGCCGGCCGGGCCGGCTGAAGCAGTCAGCGCCGTCACCTTTACACTGCAGGCCGGTGAGCGGTTGGGCCTGATCGGTGAGTCGGGCTCTGGCAAGTCGACCCTGGCCATGGCGGTCTTGCGGCTGCTGCGGCCGCCCGGCCAAGTGACGGACGGCGCTGTGCTGTTCGAGGGCCGCGATCTGGTCACCCTGCCCGAGAGCGAGCTGCGCAAGCTGCGCCTGAAAGAGATCGCCTTGATGCCGCAGGCGGCCATGAACTCGCTCAACCCGGTGATGCCGGTGGGCGCGCAAATCCGCGATGCGCTCGCGGCTCACGACCCCAAGCTCTCCAAGCGAGCGCTCGATGACCGGATAGCGGAGGTGCTGACCAAGGTCGGTTTGCGGCCAGACGTGGCGCGCCGCTACCCGCACCAGTTGAGTGGCGGCATGAAGCAGCGCATCGCCATGGCCATCGCCATCGTGATGAGCCCCAAAGTCATCATCGCCGACGAGCCCACCAGCGCGCTAGACGTGGTGGTGCAGCAGCAGGTGATGCGCACGCTGTGGCAGCTGCAAAAGCAGTTAGGAGCCGCCGTCTTGTTGATCGGGCACGACCTAGGCCTGATCGCACAATTCTCGGATCGCATTGGCGTCATGTACGCCGGCAAGCTGGTGGAAGTTGGCCCGGTACATGACATCCTGAACAATCCACTGCATCCCTACACCCGTGCCCTGGTTGACACGCTGCCCGACTTGGAAGGGAAACAGGCGCTGGTTGGTATTCCCGGCCTGGCCCCGGAGCTGCTGCGGCTGCCCAGCGGCTGTGCCTTCCACCCGCGCTGTGCCTTTGCGCTTGACCGCTGCCGACAGGATGTACCCCAACTACAGAGCCTAGGCGGCGCGCGCCAGGTAGCCTGCCACCTGTATCCGGACCGGGCGGCCCTGCCGGCCGTTGAGGGTCGCACGCCGCAGCCGGCGGAGATGGTGGAGTAGCCATGGCCCCGCTCCTCAGCCTGGCCCATGTCAGCAAGTCTTTCAGCGGCGGCGCGTTGGGCCGCGGTGAGCGCACGCTGGCCGTCAACGACGTGTCGTTGTCGCTCTCGAACGAGTTGGCCGGCATCACGGGCATCGCCGGCGAGAGCGGCAGCGGCAAGACCACGCTGGCCATGCTCATGATGGGCCAGCTGTTGCCAGACAGCGGCGAAGTCACCTATCGCGGGCAAGCGGTGCGCCGCATGTGCAGCGCCGACCTGCGGCAGATGCGCCGCGAGGTCCAGCCAATCTTCCAAGACCCGTTTGCCGCCTTCAACCCTTTCTACAAAGTGGACCATGTGCTGGCCGCGCCCATGCGCAACTACCGGTTGGCGCCCTCGCCGGCGATCAAAGCCAAGCACATCACCGAGGCGCTGGAGCGTGTGGGCCTCAACCCGGCCGAAACGCTGGGCCGCTTTCCGCACCAACTAAGCGGCGGCCAGCGCCAGCGCGTGATGATTGCGCGGGCACTGCTGTGCCAGCCGCGCCTGATCGTCGCCGACGAGCCGGTCTCGATGCTCGACGCCTCCTTGCGCGCCACAATTCTCTCCAGCCTGCAAGCCTTGAGCAGCGGGCCAGGCATCTCGATCGTCTACATCACCCACGACCTGATAACCGCGTATCAGATCTGCACGAACATCGTGGTCATGTATGCCGGCTCGGTCGTTGAAGCCGGGTCAGTCGAACGGGTCATCCGTTCACCCCAGCATCCGTACACCCAACTGCTGGTCGCCTCGATCCCGTTGCTGGACAGAGGCAAGCAGTGGACCGGCCTGGACCTGGAAGGAACGCGCCCAGCGGAACAGCGCCAGTCCAAAGGGTGCCCATTCGCCCCGCGCTGCCCAGCCGTCATGGAGATTTGCTGGAACGAGCGGCCCGCGATGTACACCACGGCCGCCCGACATGCGGCCGCTTGCTTTCTTTATCAGGACAAGCCGGCCGTCGCCAGCGCGGATGTTTCAGAGGTATTTGTCCAGGGCAATGGCGTCATAAGCGCATAGTGTCGGGAGCAAACAGATCATAGTTCAGTCAGTCACACCCATCAATGGCTGCAGCGCGGCGTGGCAACCGGTCGAGTAGAGCGGGGCTGACGCTAGGCACCACAGATCCGCAGTACTGAGCTCCACTCACTAAGTGAAACGAAACAGCCGCTGATTCGGGCGAATCAGCGGCTGTTTCGTGGCGGGGGGTGGCCTCGGACCACCGGCCTCCGGGTTATTGGCCCGACTACTTTTGTTCACTCCGAGAAGTTTGCCTGATTCACGCTGGTACATCGCCAGCCGAGCCAATGGGTTAGGCCTTATGGTTGGCCACTGTGATAATGGACACTCTTGGCGTTACGAAGACTTGGGCTGGCTGATTCTAACTTAACTCAACAGTAGGGGCGGTCTGGGCTAGAGCCTGTTATGCACTTCGGAGGATGGCTTTGTTTTCAAGCTGATTCTGGCCGTGCGCAGGTCCGACTAGGCGCCCGATACGCCTTGAAAACAAGGAGATTCTGAAAAGTGCATAACACGCTCTAGGCGTTCGGTTGCTCGTTAAAGGTTGTCTTTGGCGTAGACCAACGGGACCAAATTTCTTTAGCATCCGATGGCGTCCTTGTTGAAATTTGCCACATTTGCCGGGTCCCTTCGATCAAATTGCACGTTGACCAGGTGCCGCAATAACACCTGCTCAACCCCCCTGTAACAGAAGACCCGCAGAAATGCGGGTTTTCTCGGTGTTTTTGGTGGGCCGCCGGCGAGTCGAACGCCGAACCAATGCTTAAAAGGCACGTTCTCAGGCGCCAGCATCATCATCGTCACTGACGATGGTGTACTTCTGGTGGGCGCGCCTCAGGTCTTCATCGGCAAACGTGCCGTAAAACTTGACCGTCACGCCCACGTCCGCATGGCCCAAGAGCTGCGAGACCACCCCCAGATTGGCCCCGCGCTCCTGTAGCCAACGGCGCGCAACCCCATGCCGCCAGGCGTGGGGGTTGAACTTGTGCTCCACCCCACACCGCCGCGCGAGCCGCTGCAAGAGCTGATAGACGCCCGACACGGTGAGCGGCTCGCCCCGCTGGCGCACATCCAAGAAGACCGGCCCGTGCTTGCGCCCCCCTAAATAGCGCAGGAGCGCCAGGCCGGTGCTCCGCGAGAAATACACCGTGCGTGACTTGCTCCCCTTCTCACGCACCGTGGCCCGCCCGGTCTCGAAATCCAGGTTCTCAATCCGCAAGCTGACCAGGCCTCCCACCCTGGCCGCGCTATCAGCAAGGAACTTGCAGAGCGCGTAGTCGCGCAAGTTGTCAGCGGCGGCGCGGATCATCTTCTGCATGTCGCTCTTGGCAATCCCCGGCGCCGGGTCCATCGGCAAGTGGGGCAGCTCCAACCGCGCCGCCCCGCTGCTTTGCAGGTGGCCTTCCTCGACCAGCCACTTGAAGAAGCGCTTGGCCGCGCGCACGTTGCCGTGCAGGGTCCAGGCCGAAATAGCGCGCTGGCTTTGAGTGGACCGCCAGGCCCTCAGATCGTCAGTGGTGATGCTGTCCACTGGGCACGCTCCAAACGCCTTGGACAGCTCCACCAACCGGTTTTCGTACCACTCCACCGTAGCCGGTGACTTGACCCCTCGTAGTGCCGTCAGAAACAGTGCAATTCCCTCTGTTGTGTTCATAGCGCGCCATTGGTGCAAATCCAAGGCCAAGGCCGCTGACCTACCCATAGCCGGGCCGCGAGGCCCTCATCTGCCAAAGGAGAAACGAGATGAAACGCACAACCGAACCTCACCCCGACACGCCGGTGTTTCTCACCCCGCTTGGACTTGAGCACTGGCGAGCCCAACGGCTGATTGCCGTGCTCCATGAAATCGGCTGGCTGGCTCTTACGCCGATCACCACTGACTCGGAAGGCGCCTTCATCCTGGCCCGCATCCACGGCGTGGTGGTCGCTATGCTCGATTTCGCCGGAGAGGAAGAGAAGGCGGCCCAATTGAGTGAAGCGCTGCACAGCGCTACCAATCCTGGACCTGCTCTATGACGGTTGACAGACCGCCCAACAAAAGCCCGGTGGCGGTGGCGGAGGCCCTGGCGAAGCTCAGCCCAGAGCACCTCGCCATGCTGCGCGACGGCTCAGGCATCGCGGAGCACGTGATTGCCGCCCGCGGCTATCGCACGGTCACCAGCAAGAATGAACTGACCGAACTCGGCTTTGCCCCGAAGCAGGCCGGAACGGTGCCGGGTCTCCTCTTGCCTCTGCATACGCCCGACGGGGCGAATGGGGTGTATGCCTTCCGGCCTGACAAGCCGCGCACCATCCAAGAGAAGAACGAGACCAAGATCCTCAAGTACGAAATCCCCAAGCACTCCAGCGCCCGGCTGGACTGCCCGCCCGTCTGCCGGCACCAGATCGGCAACCCCACCGTGCCCCTCTGGATCACCGAGGGCCAGAAGAAGGCCGATGCCCTTGCCAGCCGCGGGCTTTGCGCCATCGCCCTGCTCGGAGTGTGGAACTTCAAGGGCAAGAATGAGTTTGGCGGGGTGACCATCCTCAGCGACTTCGACCTCATTGCCTTCAACGGCCGGCAAGTGCGGATTGTCTTCGACAGCGACGTGATGCTCAAGCCCAGCGTGCGCCTGGCGCTGAACCGCCTGCAAGCTCTGTTGGAGCGGCGCAAGGCCGTGGTGACGGCGGTCTACCTGCCCAACGGCGAGGACGGCCACAAGCTCGGGGTGGATGACTACTTCGTCGCCGGGAAGACCGTCAACGACCTGGAGAGCCTGATTGAGGGCCCGCGGCCGGCGCCCAAGGCCGCGCCGCCGGTATGGGAGCTGCTCGAAGAAGCGCCGCCGGCGATGAGCCGCCCGCTGCTGCTGCTGAAAGGCCGGGCCTACGCCGCGGCTTGGCTATACACCCGCATCACGGTCAGCCAGATCATTGACAAGACCGGTGCAGTCACCTACCTGCAAACCCCCACCGTCACCAATGAGCGCAAGCTGTTTGTGCTCCGCGATGACGGCCTGACGTTTGGCGACGGGCCCGGCGACGACAGTTACAAGCCGCTCCGCGAAATGGGGGCCGAGGCCAAGCTGAGCGAAGTGCCCTCCAGCGACAAGCTCTGGAGCACCCGCGGCGTGAAAGCCTACCAGGGCGGCCAGCGCCCCAGCCCGGCGAGCGTCTTCCAGCGCGTGCAGGATGTGGTGAACCGCTTCATGGATTTTGACATGAGCATCGCCGCCCAGGGCACGCTGGCCGAGATGATCGCCTGCTACATCCTGGCGACGTGGTTTCTCGATGCCTTCACCGTCATTGGCTACCTGTGGCCCAACGGCGACAAGGGCACCGGCAAGACAAAGCTGCTGGCCCTCATCGCTCAGCTCGGGCACCTCGGGCTGCACGTGCTCGGAGGCGGCTCCTACGCCAGCCTGCGCGACCTGGCGGACATGGGCGCCACGCTCTGCTTCGACGACTGCGAGGACTTCGCCGACCCGAAGAAGACCGACCCGGATAAGCGCACGCTGCTGTTGGCCGGCAACCGCCGCGGCACCTACGTTCCCTTCAAGGAGCCATCACCCGACAAGACCTGGCGCACACGCTACGTGCACACCTTCTGCCCGCGCGTTTTCAGCGCCACGCAAATCCCTGACCCCATCCTCGAAAGCCGCACCATCGTTATCCCCTTGGTGAAGAGTCCAGACAGCTCGAAGGCGAATGCCGATGTGCTGGACCTGGAACTGTGGCCGCATCCGCGCCAGCCGCTTATTGATGACCTGTGGGCGCTGGCCCTGGCGAACCTGCCGGCAGTGGAGCGGCACGCGCGGACCACTGGCACGCGCGCCATCCTGGTAGGCCGCGACCTGGAGCCCTGGCGCGCCATCCTGGCCGTGGCCTCCTGGCTGGATGAGTGCGGCGTCAGTGGCGTTCTCGCCCGCATGGAGCATCTGGCGTTGAACTACCAGACCGAGCGGCCTGAGATGGCCCGCGCTGACTTGCTGGTGCTCACCCTCAAGGCGCTGCGGAAGCTGACGGCCACCGCCACCGCCGCAGAGACCACCCTCTCGACTTCCGAGATCACCGAGGAAGTCAAGACCATCGTGGAAGGAGAAGAGACCGACATAGACCTCACCACCATCACCACCCGCCGCATTGGCCGCATCCTGGCGAAGCTGCGTTTCAAGAAGCAGCGCGCCGGCGGCACGGGCCGCGCGCAGTACGCGATTGTCAGCGCGGACCTGGAGCGCCGCCTCACCGCCTACGGGCTTCTGCCCAAACAGCCCTCCGAACCGGCCCCGCTGGAAGACTGGCAACTCCAGTATGCCGAGGCCGACTATGACGACCAGGCCGCCCAAGCGGCCGTCACCGACCCGTTCCCGCTGCAATAAGGAGCTGGCAGAACTATGACAGTTATTCAGAAGGTCAACCACCTCACCGTCATTTGGGGTGAAGTGCTGGTGGAGATTGATCGGCGCGATAAGGGCGGGGCGTACAAGAACAACTCGCCCGCGCAATGGGTGTCACTCCTCGTAGTGGCAATCGGGCAGCTCGCGGTGGTCACCTTTGATTTTGGACGGGATTTCCGGCGCGGTGCCTACCGCGCACAACTCGTGAGCCTGGCCGCGCTAGTCGTAGAGGCCATTGAGTGTTTGGACCAGGCGCACGCACTCCTACGCAAGCTGGAACAGGACAAAGCCAAATGACCGCCCGCCTGCCCCTCAACCGTGAGCAGCTCCCCAACCTGCCCACCCGCGAGACCTACCAGATGTACGGGCCCGGCGTCACCCTGGAAGCGGCCCGCGCCGCCTTCGAGCGCAAGTATGGCGTGGCCCCCGTTTTCGTGGGCCGGGTCAAGCCCGGCGACGTGGCCGCGGGGCCGGTGCCGGTGCCGTCGCCGCACGCCAAGAGTGGCGATGCTGCCGGCAGTATCGCGCACATGAGCGATGCAGGCTCTCCCACAGCTGACCCCGCCGAAAGTGGCGATGAGGGCCTGCCACAACAGACAGCAGCCGCGGACTCCAGCGAAGAGGACGCGCGGCTGCTGTAGCCCACACGGAACGACTGTGCAGGGCCGGGGCGAGTGTACCCCGGCCACTGGAGGATAGCAACGTGAGTGAGTTTGATGAGACCCAAGCAAGCCAAGTGGCGCTGCGGCAGAGCGACCAGCAGCGCAATGCCATCGGCCAGGTGCGCTACTCGCCCTGGTGGTTGGGGGTGAGCACGTCCCTGTCGCTAACGCTGTTCTTCGTGGCCGTGGCCGTGGCTTACAGCCTGGCGCTTACGGCCGGCTGGAATGAAGCGGTGGTGGTATGGGGCAAGGCCATCGGCGGGTTGAGCCTGGCGTTCCTGGTGGGGGTGGTGCTGGTGCCCATCCCCTCGGTAGTGGTGTGGTGGTGCTGGAAGGCGTTTGGCGTGGAGCGCCAGCGGCTTGAAAGCGAGCCCGCGCTCTTCACTGCGCCGGTGGCGGCCGTCACCGCTGATAGTGACGATGTTGGACAGGACGAGGGCGGCACCGAACTGGTGGAGCTGCGCCCTGGCTACACCATTGATGGTGAGCTGGTGGCGCCGCTGGTAGATCGCGGCCCGGCCTACGCGGAGCTGCGCCGCCTGTGCTTGCTCTTTGTGCGCGGGGGCCTGGCTCGCGGCGGTTGGTCCCGCTCGAAGCTGGCCGAAGGCCCGAGCAAGCAAATGAAGGGCGATGAGTGGGACACGGCCAGCCGCGAGCTGCAACGGCTCGGCTTCTTCACCGTGGGCAAGACCGGCTTGGAGCCGGCCGGCGACGTGCAGACCATCTTGGAGAAACTGGAGCTGGCGCGATGACGCGCAAGTCATCCGGCGGGCCTTACCCGCCCAACTGGAAAGAGGTTGCCGACGAGGTGAAAGCCGCGGCGGGCTGGCGCTGCGTGCGCTGCGGCCACCCGCATGATCCCGAGACCGGCCACACGCTCACGGTGCACCACCTGGATATGGACCCGAGTAATTGCCGCTGGTGGAACCTGGCGGCGCTGTGCCAGAAGTGCCACTTGCACATTCAGGCCAAGGTGGTGATGGAGCGGCCATGGATGTTCCAGCACAGCGAGTGGTTCAAGCCTTACGTGGCCGGCTTCTACGCCTATATCTGGGGCGAGGATGATCGAAAGGAAGTGGTGCTCGCCCACTTAGAGCGGTTGCTCGCGTTGGGGGTGCAGGTGCTATGACAACTCAACGGAACACAGCCATGCGGCGGCTCAATCGCGCCATCGAGCGCTTCCGCGCAACAGACTGGCACTCATCCCATTTCGGCCAGTTGAGTGACCTGGCGGAGGAGTTGGGTAAGTTGCAGGATGAGATCGAAACGCACATTGACCGGGTGGTGTCATATGTGTTTGACGTGGGTGGCGAGGATGCCGACCAGATTGCGGCAGAGCTGGAAGGTGAAGCATGAGCGCCCTCCCCTACCCCGAGCAGCTCACCGCCCCGCTTGGACAGCCGGACGGCCTCGGACAGAAAAAGACGGCCGGACAGCCTGAGACAGCCTATACCCCGGCCGGCGTGCCGGTGCTCCGCTTCGAGTGGGGCGAGGGCGCGCGGCTACACCTGGTCACTGTCACACACGCCGGCGAGCGCCGGCACACCTATGTCATTGGCAGCCCAGCCCGCCTGGTGCACTTCGCCGGCGGCGTGCTGCGCTTGAAGGTCAGCGCGGAGGTGGTCAACGCGGTAGACCCCGCCCTCGCGCCTATCGAAGTGGAGGGCGAATGTTCATCCTAGACGACTACCGGGCGCGGCTGGTGAGCGCCCTGGAAAGCGCCGGCGGCGAAGCCACGTCCCTGTTCCGCCTGACCGTGGAAGCGGACCTGGAATACTGCAATGCCTACCATGCCCTCCGCCAGTTGGAGGCGCAAGGCGTGGTGGAGGTGCGCGCTCTCATGGCCGGGCCGGGGGCGCGCGGCAAGCCGCTGGTCATGCGCCTGCGCCGCGGGCACGCGGACCGCCAGCTTGCCCTGCCCGGCGGGCTAGGACTGGATGTCAGCAACAAGGTAAAGAGCTTCCGGCTGGCCGGCCGGCGCTCCTAGGAGGCCCTGTGGACGAAAACGCGACTTCCGAGACCCGTTCTAGGGGGTGGTTGGAAGACATTTCCAACCACATTTCGGCTTTCAGACTGGCAAAGCGGGCCACTGGCCCGTTGGCGCTCAGGCAACTGCTAGGGGTCGGTGGCACTGACATGGGCAAGCTGCTGGGTGGCTACCGCCGGCAGATCATCTATACGTGGGAGCGGCCCGAGCGCGGCCTATCCCTGCCCCGCCGCTACGCCATGACGCCCAAGGGCCGGGAGAGTTACCGCCGGCTGGTGGCGGAGCTGGTGTACCGCAATAGCGGGGGCCGCTTCGCCGCACGGGTGCACATCGGCCAGCGCGCCTGGCACGTCGTCATCGTGGCCCACTGCCGGCAGTGCGGGCGGACCTTCCGCCCACGCCGGCGCACTGACGTGCACTGCTTTCAACATCGGAGATAGGAGAGAGAGACCATGCTGAGCAAAGAGATTGAGAAGCGCGGCGGACCCGATAAGGCCCCGCGTTGGATGGTGGCGGTTCGCATCGTCGGCAAGACGGTGACTGAACTGTTGTGGGTGGCGTGGCTACTGTACATCGGCCTCCTTGCGGCCAGCGGCGTCTATACCATCAGCCGCGTGGGAGGGATCAATCGCTTCCTGGCGGAGCAGGTGGCGTGGGTGTGCGCGCGGCGGGGCTTCACGGTCTGCCCGCCCACGCTGGTGCCGGGCGTGCTGGTGGCCGTGGTGGTGGGATTGCTCATCACCGCCGCTATCTTCACTGTCGTGATGTGGGTGCCAACCTACCGGGGCCCGTCGGCCTTCGAGCTGGCGCGCCGGCTGCTCACGTGGATTGAAAGGCGGAACACGAAATGATTGACCTGGCGAACTATGGCGATGGCGCGCTGATTGACAACCTGGCGCTGGCCCTCGGGCCAGACGCCCGGCCGGTGCTCAAAGAACTGCGGGGCCGTCTGCGCCGGCTGCGCTTGCGCTCCATCCTTGGGCAGACCTATGCCGGGCCGGTGGCGAGCAGCCAGTACACGGTGGAGCACGTGCCAAACGGTTACTATCGCGTGCAGGACCGCGCCAGTGGGCTTACCTGCCTGTTCGATGCCCTCTCCGGCCGCTGGCGCAGTGGTGATCTGTTCCGCTGCTCAACGCTCACCATCTTTGACCTCGGGCTCGCCACTCCGGCGCGGGAGGTGGGCGAGTGAGCGCCGGCGACTGGTTCCTCATCGGCCTGGTGCTCCTGGTCACGGTCTGCAACCCCGTGCTGTGGATACGCGCGGCCATGCTGCTGCTCGGGCCGGCCCGGCGGGCGAGATTCCTGACCGCCCTCCGCGCGCAGATTGCGGCGGAGCCCAACGAACGCGCCCGCGTCTTCGAGCTGTGGGTCTTCCGGGTGGCAACAGGTGAGCGGCCATGAATGAGGCCGCGCTCGCTAACTGCGTTGCCGGGTGGCTGTGCTGCGGCTCGCCTATCTTTTGGTTCATCGCCGGCGGGCTGGTCTATCGCCACGGCGGGGTACGCGGCGCGCTGAACTACCTGCTGGACCGCATTGGAGTGCCGAGGCCGGAATGAGCGCCTATACCGGCGGCAAGGGCGGGCCAGGCGTCTACCAGAGCATCATCAATCAGATGCCGCCGCACCGCGTTTACATCGAAGCGTTCTTAGGGGCCGGGTCAGTGCTACGCGCCAAGCGACCGGCGGTGGCCACCATCGGCATAGAGCGCGATGCTGCTGTACTGCTCGAACACTGGAAGGGAACGGAGGTGCCGAACCTGACGCTGCTGCACGCCAATGCGATTGAGTGGCTGGCCGGCCACCAGTGGCAGGGCGGCGAGCTGGTCTACCTGGACCCGCCCTACCTGATGGAGACCAGGCGCGACCAGCGCGGCTACTATGCCCACGAGCTGAGCGATGCTGACCATGCGGAGCTGCTCGGGGTGGTGAAGAGCCTGCCCTGCTATGTGCTCATCTCGGGCTACTGGTCGGAGCTGTACGCCCGCGAGCTGAAGGATTGGCGCTACACCTGTTTCACCACCGGCACGCGCGGCGGGGGCCGGGCAACCGAGTGGCTGTGGATGAACTTCCCCGAACCGGTGGAGCTGCACGACTACCGCTATCTTGGGCGCAACTTCCGCGAGCGTGAGCGCATCGCTCGCCAGCGCCGGCGGTGGGCCGCGCGCCTCGCCCGCATGTCGGCACTCCAGCGCCAGGCGCTCCTATGGGCCATGCAGGACGCGGCCGGCGGGTTGGGTTCTCGCCTCGCCGTTTCTGGCGGTGTCGTCGAGCGAGAAGGCGCGGCCCTGCCAGTGCTATAATGGTTGCACCCCCACGGAGATAGCATCTCCGTGTGACCCCCACCGGCGCCGGTGGGGTGTCCGCACACAAAAGCGCCGCCCAACTCATCGGGCGGCGCTTTCGTTTTGGGTTGGCCAACATCGCCGGATTTGACGTGCTAGCCCGAGCAACCCCGCCACTTCTGGCGATAGGCTCGAGGCTCTCGCCTATTCTGGCGATGAGGGCCTGCGGAAGAGAGACAGGAAGGCGTCTACCAGCTCGCCCAGCTCACCGAACGCTTGGGCCGCTCGCTGTTTGCGGTCTTCCACCCAACGACGGACCGTGTTCTGCGACGCCGGCGACAGGGGCTTGCCGGTTACGGCCCGCGCCAGGTCTTTGAGCCCCTCCACATCCTGCCCGAATTTGGCTTGCAGGTCTTTGATGAGCAAGTCCTGCTGCATGGTAAGCGGCTGGCCGCCCTGCCCCACGCGGTTGTAATAGTTGCGCAGGGTGAGCTGCGACGGCCGTTTGATCCACCGCGCCAGGAAGTTGCGGCCGGATTTGCGCGGCGCGGCGTCTTTCTTCTTCTCTAGGCCATCCATGCCCCAACCGCTCTTGGGCTGGCGCTTGGGCGGCTTGCCGAACTTGGGGGAGAGGAACTTGTCTTTCGTCCGGCCGCGCTTGGGCTTCCCGCCCCAGGGCGCTTTGGCCCCGCGCTTTTTGGGTTTCCCGCCCCAGGTATCTTTCTTCATGTTGCCTCCCGCAATGAAACGGCCCCGCGCGGGCGGGGCCGTGGGCCTAGCCTTGCGGCGAGCGGAACTGCCGCCAGAGCCAGATGCCGCCAAACATCAGGCCGGCGCCGATGCCGGCTACCCATTGCCAGCCAACGATGCCGAACCACAGTGGAGCATTCAGCCATTCCATGCCAATCACCTCCTTTCAGCGCAGGATAAGGGGCAGCCACGTCAGCTCGGTCAGCCGAGGGTCAGGCGTGGGCTGCTCCAGCGTGGGCGAGGGCGTCGGCGTCGGCGAGGTGACGACCGTCACCACCACCACCACCGGCGGTTCAGTGTCTTCCGGCTCCGCCGTTATCACCACCTCGACCGTGGCGGGCACCAGGCGGGTGACTTCGACCGGCACGGTTTGCACCTCCGTGCGAGTGGAGCCGCCGCCCGCGCTGACCAGCCGCGTCACTTCGACCATGACGGTTGCCGGCACCAGCCGCGTAACTTCCTGGCGCAAGGTCGGGAAAGGCGTCGGCCCGGCCGGGGCGGTGCCGCTGGCCGTGGGCGTGGCGCTGGCGCTGGAGGCCGGCGCGGAGCTGGTAGGCGAGGCTGAAGGCGTGGCCGTCGCGGTCGGGGTGGGGCTGGCCGTGGCCGGGCCTTGCGCCGCGGCTACCGGCGGCTTGGGCCCGAACTGCCACCACAGGTAATAGGCGAAGATGAGGCCCATCGCCACATAGAAGAGCGTGCCCAGCGACAGGCCGCCCGCAAACAGGCCCCCCAGGCCGCGCCGCTGGCGCGCCTGGCGCACGAGCTGGAGCGGGTCTTCTCCCGGCTCAATCAGCCCCGAGCGCCGTGGCTGGTGCACCGGCCACCTCCGGGACCGGTTTGGCCCCGCTCAGCACTAGGCGCTTGACTTCCTGTCGAACAGGGTTGGTCAGCGCCCACAACAAAAATTCAGTCCGCGTCATACCGAACTCTTTGGCGGCACCATCAATAAAGGCCCGCACCTCGGCCGGGGCGCGGAAACTCACGAGTGGCGTAGGCATTGGGGAACCAAAGTCTCCTTAGCGCGGGCAGACAGGTGCAACGGCGATTGTGGCGCACAACACGCCACAAATGGCAGGCTTTTAACTTTTCGGCTTCGCACTCAGCCGGCAGTCGCAAGCCACCTAACCGCTACGGTGACGACTGTACAACAGACGGCGGCTCGTTTCTATGGCCGGTGTCAGACGGAGGGTCTTTGAGCACTAGGCGGGTTGGGTAGTTTGGCCCACCGCGCCGAACCAAATACTCCTGGTCAAAGACCGTGACGGTCTTGCCATACATGCGTTCAGCGAAGCGGCGGGCATGGTGAGGGGTGAAGCCACGCGGCGCGAACTCTGCCGCCAGTCGCTCAATCCCCATCACCCCATCATTCTTGTCTACCGCCCATTCCAGAATTTCTGTGTCGGTCACATCATGGCCGGTGCTGATAGGCGCCTGGTAGGCTTTGCCGCCCATGATGGTTGCCACCACCTCGCGGATTTTCTCAGGCGTAATGCGCGGCGCTTGGATTTGCAGGTTCTCAGGGCCGAACTGCCAGATGAACCGGCCAGGGAAAGCGCTCAGCCGGAAGGCATCTTTGTTGCCCAGTGTGGCGACACTCGCATTCAGGTTGGGCAGGTTGAAGCTCATGACGGCGTTGAGCACCGCCCTGATGCGCATGTCAATGACGCGGCTCGGGTATTGGGTGCAGATGATGATGCCAATGCCCATGGCGCGGCCCAGGCTCGCCAATCGGATGAGCTGCTCCGTGCAGTGCTTCCCTACCTGGCCGTCCAGCGCTACTTGGGCCCACTCTTCCACCACCAGATAGAGATAGGGCAAGGGGTTAGCTCGGTGCCGGTTGTTATATTCGGCAATCGCATTCACCCCGCCCGCTTCAAACAAGGTCATGCGCCGGTCCATCTCACGCACCATGAAGTCAAACACCCGCCGGGTATCACTGGCCTCGGTGGCAAACGCCTGATATTCGGGATCATCTTCCAGCGCTGGAGCCTCGCCACTTTCGGCGGTGGCGGCCGCCGGCCCCTTTTTCTTTTTGGCGTTCAGCGTAGCCGAGGGCGCCTTGAAGCGGGCCACGTGCTTGAGCTGGCGGTAGAAGCTCAGCTCTACCCGCTTCCAATCCACCAGCGCGAATTGCAACTCCCGTTCGCTACAGGATGCAATGAGCGTGGTTAGGATGGCGTGCAGCTCATTGGACTTGCCCGAGCCGGTGGTTCCGGCGATGAGAAGTGACTGCACCTGTTGAAGCGACTTCCAGTGCCGCTTGCCGCCCTCGCCGATGCCGAGCGGGAAACCATACGGGCCGATGGTGGCCGGGCGGAGGGCCAACATCTCGTCATAGATCACGTGGCGCGGAATACCGCCCACGCCTTCCTGCCGCCACACCCGATAGACAAAGCCGCCCTCCACGTCCTGCACGGCCTCCACCTTCCGGCCGATGCTCACGCTCAGATCATCCAAAATCTCAGGGTCTTTGAGCTGGCCGATGCCCACGCCAAAAGGCCGGTGGCGGGGCCGCAGGTCCACCGGCAGATAGAGCGCTTCCTCGTTGTAGAAGTAGCCAGGCTTGAAGAAGCGCACCTTCTTGATGATTTCCTTGCCGCGCTGGCTTGTGCGGTAGCACACCCCGCGCCGGGCGAGCAGCTCAGAGATGAGGAGCGCCACTTCCACACACTCGGCATGCAGGAGCGCACCGAGCCGGCGCCGCGTTTCGGCCTCCGCTTTCTTGGCGGCCAGCTCCCGCCGCTCTTCTTTGGTCAGGCGCACCGGGCGGAGGCGGGCCAACAGTCGCGCCAGCAAGCCAGGGCGCCGCGGCTCAGCGGCAGCCGGGGGCAAGGGGATTGCGTCAGCGGCCATGCTGCTTTCCCCCCTCATACAGAAGCATCGCGGCAAAGACTAGAGAGATGGCAAGGAACATTGTCCAATTGGGGTCACCGTAGGCCATTACCACCAAACTATATGTACCCACCAAGCCGGTGCAGGCCCAGGCTGTCACATGCAGCCGCCGATGCTGCGGCAACCCGCGCCACCCTGGATAGATAAGCGATAAAACCATAATAAGCGTGACCAGTGCACCCAACGGCAGCGCCATCACCAGGAGCCAGCCTAAGAGCATTTCCATCTCGTACCTCCTACCGATAAACCAGCCACACCCCGCCCGCCGTCAGGTTGCCTAGCCATGGCACTGCCAGGTCGCTCACCAGCTCGTGCCGGGGGTGCCGGGCGAGCACCGCCGCTATCCAATCGTCCTGCGCGCGTGCCGCCGTGGGCCCGGCGCTCCACACCACCCACGCCCGCTGCCAGCTCAGCGCCTCCAGCTCGGCCTGCTCAATACCGAGCGCGGCCACTGTCTGCGGCGTGAGCGCCCCGAGGTCACCGGCGAAAGGCGGTGCCATGTATTGCGGGTCCGCCTGGCGCGGATAGTCGGCGTGCCACTGAAACAGCGTGCCGCTGTTGACGTGGTAGATCACATCTCCCGGCTCGAAGCGCGCGGCCACCTGCCCCGCCGCCGGCCAGGCAAAGCCCTTCATCACCGACTCGCGCGGATAGTAGAAGGCCACCGCCACGGCCAGCATGGGCGCCAGCACCGCCCCGGCCCACACGCGCCGCGGCCGGCTGAGCGTGCTCAGGGCCCAGCCACAGAGCAAGTAGAAGGGCACGGCCGCGCCGATCAGAGCGCGCGTCAGGTAGATGGGCCGGTAGACCGCTTCCGCCAGGAGCGCGAGCGCTGCCGGCAGAATGGTCAGGTAGGCCAGCGTTACCGGCGCCACGCCGCGCCGCTGCGCCAGGCGCACCAGGCAGAACGCGGCCAGCCCAAAGGCCAGCACTTGCCCGAGCGCCGTCAGCCCGCCGAGGCCCGTGTCGTGAAACAGGAAGGCATAGAGCGGCGCGATGGCGCTTCCAACGGTGGAAGGTTGCTGCCACCAGGCATCTTTCTGCTCACCCATCTGGCGCACCACCACCACCGCCCACGGCGCGAAGAGCAGGCCCCCACCGCCAAAGCTGGCGATGATGGCCCCCCACGCGCGCGGCTTGACCCGCTCTAGCAGGCTCGGGCCGACGCGCCACACCTCGGGGCGCTCCAGCTCCCGCCAGAGCGCCAGGCCGCCCAGGGTGGCCGCGTAGAGCAGGCCGTAATTGTGGGTGTAGAGCATCACGGCCACGGCCAGCGCCAGTAGCCCCCAGCGCCGGGCCAGCACGCACCACACGCCCGCCAGGTAGGCCGCCTGGAGCATGGCGTACATGCGGGCCTCCTGAGCAAAGTAGAGCTGCCAGGGTGCCACGGTCAACACGGCCGTGCCGATGAGCATCGCTGTCGGGCTCAGGCCCAACCGCCGGCCAATCGCCAGCGCCAGCGGAAAGGCAGCCAAAGAGAAAAGCACGGAGGGCAGCCGCGCTACAAGGGCGGAGTTGCCCGCCAGGTGCACCGCCGCCCAGGCCACGGCCAGATAGCCCGGCGGGTGCACGTCGCCGGCGGTGGCGGCCAGCATGCGGCCGAATGGCAATGACGCCATCCACACGGTGCCGATTTCGTCATACCAGAGCCTTGCCCCGGCGAGATGGTAGAAGCGCAGGACGCTACCGATGAAGGCTAGCGCCAGCCACCATTTCCAAAAGTGAGAAGACCAGGAGCCCGAAGTAGAAGGCATAGCCACCCCAGAAAAGAAGCGCCCCAGCTCGCCGGTTGATGCGGCTGGCGAGCACCAGCAAGATCACCGCGCCGGCCGCGAGCACCGCCATGCGGGCGGTGTCAGCCTGATAGGCGGCCAGGCGCGCGGTCCACTCGAAATAGCGGTCGGTCATAAGTTCTCCACGCCAGATGTGGCGATACTGCCGGCACCATCGCCACTTTCGACGTGCGGCGCCGGCAACCACCGCCAGGAAGCGCGATGCTCGGTCTCACCTGGTGCCCCCGCCGCTTCTGGCGATGGCAGCTGTAGCCCGAGCCTGACTACCACCAACAGCGCCACCACCACATAGCCGCGCGTGGTGGGCACGTCTACCAAACTCTGCGCCGCCAGCGCCACCGCGCCGGCCAGCGCGCCCACCGCCCACGGGTCACCGGCCTGCACCTGGCGCCAGAGCGCCCGGCCCGAAGCCACGGCCAGCCAGAACGCCGCCCCGAGGCCTAACACGCCAGTCTCTGCCAGCAGGTTCAGCACTGCGTTGTGCGCGTGGTTGTACTTGGCCCAGTCGGGATAGGCGGCCATGAAGGCGGCCTGGTAGGTGCCCGGCCCCTGGCCCAGCCACGGCCGCGCGCTGAACATCTCCCAGCCCACGCCCCACAACTCGCTTCGCCCGCCGTGCGCCAGGCCGTTCATGTAGAGCAGCAGCAGCGCGCCCATCGCCACCAGGCCGGCCAGCAGAACGGGCCAGTAGCGGCGGAGCAAAGGCAAGATGCCCACCAGCGCGAATAGGCCCGTCAGGTTGGCAACCAAACCGCCGCGGCTGCCCGCGAACCACGTCAGGAAAACTGCCGGGGCCACCACCAGCGGCACCGCCTGGCCAGCGGTCAGCGCGGGGAAGAGGAGCAGGTTGTAGAGCGCCACGCTGTTATTCGTTTCGAGCCGCAGGCGGTAGCCGGTCAGCGGCGCCCCATCCAACAGCCACGCGCCAGCCGCCACACCGGCCACCACCAGCGCCGCCATTGTGACCGCGCGGAAGAGCACGGCGCGGCTCAGCCCCCGCGCCAGCAGATTGCCGGCCAGCATGAAGAGCAGGCCATAGCCCGCCACAATCGCCGCGTCGCGTAGTGACCGGGCCGGGGCAGTGGATGCCAGCGCCGCGAGGGCGTAGGCGCCGCCGAACGCCAGCGCCGGCGCGGCCAGGGTCGGCGGCACCGCCGCCCGCCAGCCGCGCCAGGTCCAGGCTACGAGCAGCGCTAGGAGCAGGAGGTAGCTCACGTCATAAAGCGCCGGGCGGCTGGCAAACAGTGAATACACCAGACCCGCCATAAGCGCGCCGGTCAGCAGTAGGAGCTGGCCGGGGCGTCTCATATGAAGAACCTCAGAATGCCAATCACCTTCAGCACCTTCCCTTTCTGCTTCCACAGCTCCAGCAGGAGCATGATGGGCACCACCGTCATGAGCGTGCGAAAGGCAATGAACTGGCCCATAAAGACAAACAAGACGGTCGCCAGCTCGCCGCCGTAGAGCAGCACTGAGCCGGCCAGGTCCCAATTCTCATGCGTGGGGAAGAGCGGCAGGAACAGGTGGATGATGTACTCGATGGCGTTGACCACAATCCAGTACCAGAAGTTGTGTTCTCCCACAGAGACCGCCTTTCAGCCCAAGAAGCGCTTCCAGATGTAGCGCACCAGCACCCACCAGCACGCCAAATCAAAGAAAAACTGAATCCACGCGATGATGCCGGTCGAGTGCAGGAAGGCCCATACCACGCAGGCCCCATGGGCCACGTTGGTTGAGAAGACCGTGATGAGCCGACCCCGGCAGAACGTGATTTCGAGCTGCACAATGGCATACGCACCGGCATCAAGGCTGAAGTCCATGGGGCTTGCCAGCGCCGACAGGCTCAGTGTCAGCAGCTCAGGCCGCTCCGCGGCAAAGTAGCCGGTGTAGCCCGTGTCCACCCAGTCGTATTCGCCTATGACGATTTGCACGGCTTCAACCGCGTCAACGGCCTCGGCCACCGTGCCGAAAGGTTCATAGTTCGCGGCTTCCGCGCCGAGGGTTATGAGCTGCTCAGTGTTCGTTTCGCTCCAGGCGAAGTAACTGAGCACGGAGCAGCGGGTGTAATCCACCCACTGGGCCACTTGCCAGAAATACACCGGCCGCTCGCAGTCGGCATAAGGCCCAGGCTCAGGCTGCGGCGGCACCGGGCAGTCATCCGCGTTAGTGTCGCAGGTACCGCCATTGCCGCCGCCACCGCCACCGTTGGCACCGGGCGTGTAGGTGGGGTAGGGCGTGTAGGTGGGGAGGGGCGTGCCTTGGGCCGTGGCCGTCTTTTCCGGGTCGCTTTGCGTGCTGGTGGGCCGCGGGGTGGAGCTGGGCCGCGGGGTGTAGGTGGCGCGCGGGGTGTAGGAGGCGTTGGGCGTGCTGGTGCCGCGCGGCGTGCGGCTGACCGTTGGGCTAGGGCCAAGGGTCCGCGTCGCATTGGGCGTGCGCGTGGCAACCACCGTGGCTGTGGGGGTGGAAGTCGGCGCCGTGCAGACTTGCGACATGAAGCTGCCCGCGCTGAGCTGCGCGCCGTCAAAGTCGGCGGTGGCGCTGGTGGTCGAAGCCCCGCGCTGTAGCATCAACCGGAAGTTGGCGCCGGCGGGCCGGTATACCGTCTTTTGGATGAGGGTCCAGGTCGGATAGTATTGATTTACCAAAACCGATTGATTGACGCCGGCCAGGCCGTCGCCAATGCTGACTTTCACCGGGCCGCGCACAAAGACTTGCACATAGATGATGCCGCCGGTCCAGGTGAAGCGCTGCGAGACGAGCTGATCGGCGATGGCATAGGCCGGGCCGCTGGGCCCGCCCGAGGTTCCCAGGCGGCTGCTGCCCTGGAAGTTCCAACCGACCGTGCCATTCTCGAAGCCGCAGTTAGCTAGGTTCACCGGCCCAGTGGTGGGCGTCGGCGTGGGCGTGCGCGTCGGCGTGGGCGTGCGCGTCGTGTTTGGCGTGGCGGTTGGCCCCGAGACGCTACAGGCGCTTGACTGCGCGCCGGCGCCGAGAGAAACGTCATCGAGCAGGATTTGGGAATTGCGGTCATCGTCATCACCGTGCATATCGAAGACAATGCGATAGGTGCCGGCGGCCAGCCCGACGACGGAGTCGGTATAGTCAGACCACGCCGCGGTGGCGTCCACCACCGTCAGCGGGTAGAGGGAATCGCCATCAAAAGTTTCGATATAGCTATAAAGGCGGGGCGAGCCGCCGTCTTGCTGGCCCCGGCCGCGCACTGAATAGCGCAGGCTGATGGTGCCGCCGGGCCAATAGAAGGTTTGCCCAATTGGGTTCAGGCGAGGAGAACTGAATAGACCCGTGTCATAGCCGAGCATCTGCATGCCCGAGCCGCAGGCCGCCCGGCCGTAGATAATGCTTGTAAGGAAGTTTGTTCCAGGGAACAGCCGCTTCCAATATGTGCCGCCGTCAATGGGATTGGTCAGCATTTCCCAGTAGGGGTTGGGGATCGTGGTGATCTCCATATTGCCATCTTGCAGAAGGTTCGCGCCGCCCATATAGGGCGTGGCCGTGGGCGTGACGGTGGGGGTGGGGGTCGGCACCCCCGACCAGATGACATAAATGGAAATGGTGTCGTCGCAGGTTAGGTCATGGCAGGCGGCGGTGTGGCTGAGCTGCGTGCTGACACTGCCCGACCACCAGCCTTCGAAGGCACCGACCCCGGATTGCCCGCCGGTCTGATAATTCCCAGAGCCAAGGGTGCTATCGCACACCCCCGCGGTGCTGTTCCAGCAGTAGGTCACCCCTGAGCCACTCACTTCCGGCGTGCCGTTGCCATGCACCCGAGTGCCCTGCGATGTGGTGCAGTCGGGCGCTGGCGTCGGCATGCCGGGCATGCCGCACCAATTGAACCCGAACTGGTGGCTATTACTCGGATGAGTGAAGTAATAGCCCTGCACGGCCGTACCCACCGCGGCAAACGACAAGCGGCAGAGCGTCTTGACCCCGCCATAGTATGTGAAGGTGCAACTATAGGGGCCGGTGACGGTGAGGGCGCCTTGGCTGACCGGCTGCGGCTGGACCGCTTCCAGCGCGGACGGCGCCGGCGCCGCGCCGACTGGTCCAACGATCCCGAACAGCAACCCCAAACACACCAGGGCGGCAATCGTCTGGTGCCATCCATTGTTACCATAACCCTTCATGCCATCACCTGCCAGAAAGCAAACAGCCGGCCCACTTTCCCCGGTGGGCCGGCTGGCGGAGCGCCGGGGGCGCCGTGCGGGTAAGGGACTAGAAGGCGCTGCGAACGGCGGAGATGATCTTGCCCGCCAGGCCCACGCCCAGGCCGATGCCGGCGGTAATGCCGATGACTGGCACCAGGGCGTTGAACATGGTGCTCGCCATGCTGGTGAGGTTGGTCGTCAGACCGGAAGTGTCGAGAGACATCTGAGTGCTCCTTGTTGCAAAGAACGCTGCCGCCGCTGCACCCGGAGCGGCTGGCGATGGTCGAGCGGACGCCGGGGCGGCCCTGCGACTGGCGGGCTAGAAGGCGCTGCGAACAGCGCTGATGATCTTGCCCGCCAGGCCCACGCCCAGGGCGATGCCTGCGGTAATGCCAATCACGGGCGTCAGGGCGTTGAACATCGTTGACGCCATGCTCAGCAGATTGGTTTGCAGGCCGGACAGGTCTAGGGACATTGAGCCATCACCTCCTTTCGCCCTAGCGTTTTGCCAGTCGCAGGACCGGAATGAGCAGGATGAGCAGGATGATGCTCACCAGGGCCCCGGCGCTCATCCATTGCAGCGCATCCCCGGCGACGATCAGCACCACCTCTTGCAACTCCGCAAAGGCGAGCACTCAGCCCCGCTCCTAATCCACGTCTTTGAAGCGCCACGGGCCCACCAGCACCCGCGCCAATACCGTTGAAACTACCAGGAGTACCAACCCGACCAGCGCCGGGCTGGCACAGTTGACCAGCAAAAGGTAAGCCATGGGCTCAATCACTAGCGGGCATCCTTCGCCATATCCCAAACCTGGCGCACGATTTGGATAGCCGCCACCAGGAGCACCGCCAGGAAGATGAGCACCTCGCCCTGTGTAATGCTCCGGGTCACCAGCAAGTGCGTGCCCGTGCTCAGCTCCAGGTCGGTGTCATAGAGCGGCGTGACCGTGACGGTGGGCGTTGGCGTGTTGGTGGTGGCCGGCGTGGCCGTGACGGTCGCTGTGCTAGTGGCCGTCGGGCTAGGCCCGGCCGTGGCCGTCTCCGTGCTGGTGGGGGTATTGGTGGGCGTGCTCGACGGCCCCGGCGTCGGCGTGAGCGTCTCGGTGCTGGTGGCGGTGGCGGTGTTCGTGGCCGCCGGCGTTGGCGTGAGCGTCTCGGTGCTGGTGGCGGTGACGGTGGGCGTCGGCGTGGCATCGCAGCTCGAGAACGGGTAATCTGTGCCGCTACCTGCGTTGTAGAGGCAGGAGCGCTCAGCCGAGGTAATGGCCCGTTTCCAGAAAGTCACAGAATCCAGGCGACCACCAAAATAATGCGTTAGGTTGTCGTAGCCGAACGCCAATACCCCGGTTGTATCTGCCGGCCCGAGCACGCTGCTCAGGCTGTCGCAGACGTTGTTAACGCAAAGCGTGAGCGTGTCGGCGCTGCTGTCATAAGTGAGTACTACGAAATACCAAGTGGCCGCCGAGACATTGCCAAAACTGGTTGCCACCAGGTTGTAATTAGTGCCGCCAGCGCTGGACGTGCTGGCCTCGATCTTGGTTGACCCAGCGGCGTTAATACGGATGACGTATTCGCGCAAATCGGCGCCGGTGCGCTTCGCCAGCATCCATTGCTCGCCGCTCACACTGTCGAAGTAGACCCACAGCGCCCAGGTAAAAGAAATGTCGCCGGTAGAAATGTCGGCGTGATCGGCCCGCGTCAGGCTCTCGCTGTTGGCACTTGTGAACTGCGCCGCATTGCCCAGCTTGCCGCCGGCCTGCGTGACCGTGTTGTTATCGGTCAGGTCGCAGCCAGAGCCGCCGCAGCCGTTCATCTCGTCCAGTCGCGTGCCGCTGGCCTCGTTGAATTTCCAATGGGCCGTGAGCGAATCGGTGATCGCCCACGGCGGACGGGCGTCGGGCGCGGCTCCCACGCTGACCACCGGCCCGGCCAGGCCCACCAGCAGCGCGATGAGCGCCAGCAGCCCGCCGGCCAGGCGCACGCGCCGCTCATTCATGCACGGGCACCACGGCCTGCCAGTCCGACTCGCGCCAGGTCTCGGGGCCCGTGTTGATCGTGCGCGCCCACTCCTGTTTGTCGAGCGTGGCACTGACCGTGAGCACATAGCCCCAGCCCCGCGGCCCCTGGTACACATCCACGCGCACGGCGTAGGGCAGCGCGGCGTCGAGCGCGAGCTGCTGCCAGAGATAGGCCGCCTTCTCGCCCTGGTCGGTCGGCCCGGCCAACAGCAGGTCAGGGGCCACCAGCTTGCCATCCTCGGGCGGGACGGCGTGGCTATCGAGCGCCTGGTAGAAGCGCCCGTGGGTCTTGAAGTACTCGGTTTGGAAGGTCAGCAGCTTGGTGAGAAAGTCGCTCAGGTCAGCGTTCACGAGCTGTTTGACCTGTTCGGGGGACGGGGGGACTTTGCCGCCATCCGTGCCGCCAGGGGCCACCACCGTAGCCTGCGCGGGCGGGCCGGCGCTGGAGATCGGGGTGGTCAATCCAAGCAGGCCGAGGGTAAGCGTGGCGATAACCAACAGGCGTGCGACCATGCTGCCCACCGTAGAGCAAAATGGCAAATGTTTCTATGGCCTTGGGCCATAGAAACACTGTCACCCTGCGCGCATAATGACGCATTAGGCGCAGTTGACACACCCCTACCCCACTCAAACGCCGGGGCAGCGCACACGCTAAGGGCCGAAAACCAACGCGCATAAGGGTGACAGGATGAGCTACCCAGATGACGGAGCGTTCAATGATGTGGTCGTGTTTGGCGTGCTGGTGCCGGCCGGGCTAGGGGCGCTGGCCCAGATCACAGCTCGCCCCGCCGAAAGTGGCGATGTTGGCCAGGAGGTTGAGCTGTGACCACGCTCCCTGAGTGGCTGCTGCCTATTGCCTTCCTGGCGTGCTGTCTGGCCGGCATTCTGCTGGCTGCGGCGCTCATTGTGGTTGAGACCGGGTCCGACCCGAGCCATGCGGTGTACAGCGTGGATGACCCCGAGGATGCCGCGCTGGTAAATCTGTCTGAGCGAATTGTCGCCCTCGGGCCTGGTCAGCGGGAGCTGCTGCTCGCTCGGCTGCATCAGGCGATTGATGAGATCGAGCAGAACCCGAGCCTGATAGTGGTGCAGCAGTGAATACCTTTGCCGAGCACCTCGAGGCCCAGGGCCGCAGTCAGAAGACCGTGCAAGCCTACACGGCAGATATGCAGGCGTTTGGCGTGTGGTTCGAGTGGGCCAACAGCGGCAACCCATTTGCCGGCGTCTTCACCCCAACGGACGTGCGCGAATACAAGGAGTACCTGGCGCGCAAGAAGCGAAGCGCGGCCACCATCAATCGCGCGCTGGCCTCGCTGAGGGCCTACGGCGCCTATCTCGTTGCCACCGGCCAGCTCACCGACAATCCAGCGCGCCAGGCCCGCGGCGTGGGGCAGCAGCGCTCAGCGCCCAAGTGGCTTGACAAGTCGGAAGAGGCCAAGCTCCTGCGCGAGTTGGAGCGTGAGCTGCTAGCCGCCCGCACCACATGGGCCAAAGCCGAAGCAGCGCGCAATCTGGCGATAGTGCTGCTGATGCTCAACACCGGTCTGCGCGTGTCGGAGTTGACAGCGCTGGACTGGATAGACATTGACCGGCGTGAGCGCTCGGGCTTCGCGTTGGTCCGCAATGGGAAGGGCGATAAGGCGCGGCGGGTGCCGCTGAACCTGAATGCCCGCCAGGCGCTCACGGCTTGGAGCGATGCAGGCATGGCGCCTGAGCTTGACCTAGCCGGCCCGGCCGTCTTTGTTGGGCGCAGTGGTGAGCGACTGCGAACGCGGGCGGTGCAGGAGATGCTGAAACAGACCGGCCTGCGCGCCGGCGTGGTCGCGCACCCCCACCGGCTGCGCCACACCTTTGCCAAGAAGCTCATCAATGCTGGCACGCCGCTTGACCAAGTGAGCATGATGATGGGCCATGAGCGCCTAGAGACCACGCTCCGCTACACCACCCCCGATGAGCAGGACCTGGCCCGCGCGGTGCAGCGCCTCGAAGACTGACCACCTTAAAAGACTGCGGGCCGGTCTCTGCCTGACCGGCCCGCCTGCTCCTGTGGGGCCTGGAGGAGCCCCTACCCATTCACCGCCCGCCGCAGGTAGGTGCCCTGTCCGAGTGACGGGGGCACCCTTCGAGGGCACCGCCCTGCGCTGGCGCAGTCACAGTAGCACACCGCGCCAGCCGATTCTATGGCCGAATTTTCAACGTGTGATGTTTCTTCCAGCGCTGGAGTAGGTCTCTAGCTTAACCTCACTAACCTCACAAACCTCACTAACCTCACAAGAGTTTACATAATATGGCCGTTTGTGAGGTTAGTGATATTAGTGAGGTTAGTGAGGTTAAGTAAAAGGGTCTTCCACCGGTGGAAATAACCTCACGGCCGCGCTTTCAGGCGGGCCAGCTCCACCAGCTCGTGACGGTCGCGGGCTGAAAGCGTGGGCCAGAGCTGGGCAATGGTCTCTAGGCCCGAGTCGGGCGCGGCCGCGCTCGCCGGTTGTGACGATGCTGCAGCAATGGGCTGAGGGTCCGGCCGCACGCGATGCGGCACGGGTTCGGGCGCCGCGCTGATAAGCTGAGGGTCGGCACGCTCACGGATCACCCGCGGTGCCTCGGCCATCACTTCGACTTCATAAGTGGCGGCAGTTGGATTGAGAATGGGCGCCGGCGCTGCCGTGCGGTAAGCATGGCGCGGTGCCTTAGGTGGTTCGTAGCCGGGCGCGTCATTGAGCCTGGCTGCCAGCGAGGGAAATTCACGGCGCAGGTTCGGGTCAAGCCGCGCCACCACCCGAGCCAGGTCATCACCAGCCGGGGCAGGTTGTTGGGGTGCAGCCAACGGCGGAGCCGCTGAGCGTCGGCGCGCTGGGCCGCGGGCCAGCCAATAGATTGACATGGCGATTAGCGCCAAGCTGGAAAAAAGCGCGAGCCCCACAAGCACCAGCAGCACAAACGGGTCTTGGAGCATCGGTACCCCCAATCAGTACAAAAGCGCTTGACAGCCTACTAAGCCTGCTGTATTATCAGTCTCACATTCGACACGCGCACGGGGGCCCACCACTTGCCACACAAAAAACCCATCATCCTGACGGCCGCGGAAGTCGCCGCGCGTCTAAGGGTCACCACCCGCACCGTCGCGCGCTTGTTTGAGCGCGGCGAGTTTCCCCATTCCCGCAAGATGGGCACCGGCCGCAATTCGGCTATTGCGTTTTGGGCCGACGATGTCGAAGCTTACGAAAAGAAACTGGCGGCACTCAACAAAGAGTAACCGCCAGTCAGCCTACAGGCCACCAGGCCGCACCATCCTGTGAAACTCTTGGCCGAGCAGCAGGAACGGTGAGCACCTTACCAACCTTATAGCACATTCTGAACCGATGGGCTGACTAAAGCTCATCCCCCGTTTGTAGTTCCCAGGAAGAACGCGGGGGCCATCGCCTGCAAGCGATGACCCCCGCTTGTCAGGACGCTGCCAGTAGACCAGGCCAGGTTACCCGCCCGACACTCTATTGGCCGAGCAAGGCAAGCAACCCGCACTTACAACCGACAGCTCCTCCAGGTGGGCCACCGGGGACTCGAACCCCGAACCCTGTGCTTAAAAGGCACCTGCTCTGCCATTGAGCTAGCGGCCCGACGACGGCGATTGTATCATGCGCGACAAAGGGACGTCAACGCTCACCGCACGGCGCACGGCGGGTCCCGCCGCAGGACGCCCCGCTCTGGACGAACTTGCACTCCGCAGACAAACATAATCGTGGTATGGTAACAGCGACTATTCGGCTGCCCGCCTCAAGTTTGGCCTGGGCCGCCGTTGGGATCCTAGCCCCATGCCGTCGTCTGCCCTGACTCACATCTTCCTCTCCCCTCACCTCGATGATGCCGTGCTGTCATGCGGCGGCATGATCTACAGCCGGGTGCGAGGCGGCGCCCGCGCCGTCGTCGTCTCGCTCTGCACCGCTAACCCGCCCCCCGGCCCGCTGTCGCTCTTCGCCCAGAGCCTGCATGAACGCTGGACCGCCGACGCCGGCCGCCGGCTGACCCCGCCGGAAATGGCCGCTGCCCGCCGCACCGAAGACCTGGAAGCGCTAGCCGAACTGGGCGCAGAGGCGGTGCACCTTGACGTGCCCGACTGCATTTACCGCCTAAACCCGGCGACGAATTGGCCGCTCTACACCAGCGACCAGGCGATTTTTGGCAGCCTGCACGCGGCCGAGCTGACGCTCGTGCGGCGGGTCGCTACCCGGCTGGCCACACTACTGCGCGGCTTCGGCCGCCACCATCTCTACGTGCCGCTCAGCGCCGGCCATCACGTTGACCACCAGCTAGCGCGCCGCGCCGCTGAAACAGCCGGCGGCATCCATGCCTACTATGAAGACTATCCCTACGTGGCCCAGGCCGGCGAGCGCTGGCCCAACCCCAGCCAGACCATGGCCCACGACCGCCCGCTCACGCCCGAATTCGTGCGCCTGAGCGAGGCTGACCTGACCGCCAAGGTCGCCGCCATCGGCCGCTATGCCTCACAACTCAGCACCTTCTGGGCTAGCGCTGAAGCTATGGACCAGGCCGTGCGCCGCTTCGCCAACCAGACCGGCGGTGAAGCCCCCGCCGAGCGTATCTGGCGGCCCAGCGCCTAAACCCACCCCAGCGCCTGGTATTTAGCCAAAATTCGACCCAGACGCGCGCCCGCAGCTTTACAAAGCAGCGAGGCTGTGCTACCATTATCGTCAGTACTGGTGGAACTGAGAGCAGCGCTCTCAGTTTTTCTGTTTTGTCCTGATCGCTCGCCGGAGCGGTTTTCATTTTAAGTGTGTTCCCCGGCGCGGAGACGTGAGGAGCCGTATGTCTGACCAAACCTTCTTGACCAAGGACGGGCTGAAAAAGCTCGAGGACGAGCTGAATTTCCTGCGCACGGTGCGCCGCGCCCAGGTGGCCGAGCGGCTGCACGACGCGCAGGAAGACGGCGAGTTGATCGAAAACGCTGAGTACGAGGACGCCAAGAACGAACAAGCCTTCCTCGAAGGCAAGATCCTGTCGCTCGAAAGCCTGCTGTCGAACGCAGTGCTGATAGACACCGATCGGCCGCAGGGGGTGGTCAGCCTGGGCAGCAAAATCACCATTAAAGAACAAGGCTCCAAGCCCGAAGCCTACACCCTGGTCGGCGCGGCCGAGGCCAACCCCAAGGCCGGGCTGATCTCCAACGAAAGCCCGCTGGGCAAGGCGCTGCTGGGCCGCAAGATCGGCGACGACGTGAAGGTCAACGCGCCCTCGGGCACGCTGTCCTTCCGCGTGGTCGCCATTGAATAGTCGGCGCCGAATGGTCCTTCAAACCCCGCCGGCCTGCGCCGCGGGGTTTTTTCTTAACCCGGGGCCGCCGCCCCGCAGGTGGTGCCATGCGCGAATACAGCGAACTTGAACAAGCCCGGCTCCGCAAGCTCGAACGCTTACGCGCCGCCGGCCAAGACCCCTACCCCCCGCGCGCCGAACGCACGCACCTGACCACGGCGGCGCTGGCCGACTTCGCCGCGCGGCAGGCCGCCGACCCGGCGCGCGACGCGCACACGCCCAGCGGCGCCTACACCGTGGCCGGGCGGCTGCGCAGCATCCGCGTGATGGGCAAGGCCGCCTTCGCCCACCTGGAAGACGGCGCCGGCCGCCTGCAACTGTATTTCCGCGCCAACGACCTGGGCGAACAGTTCCAGCTTTTTGTAGACGCCTTCGACCTGGGCGACATCTTGCAGGCCAGCGGCGGGCTGTTCCAGACCAAGACCGGCGAAGTGACGCTGTGGGTCAAGACGTTCCGCATCCTGGCCAAGGCCATCAGCCCGCTGCCGGCCGCCAAGGAAGAGGTAGTGGACGGGCAGAAGATCGTGCACTCGGCCTTCGACAACCCCGAGGCGCGCTACCGCGAGCGCTACGCCGACCTGGCCGTCAACCCGGAGGTGCGCGAGGTCTTCCGCACCCGCGCGCGCATCACCAGCGCCCTGCGGCGCTTCTTCGACGAGCATGATTTCGTGGAAGTCGAGACGCCGATCCTCCAGCCGCTGTACGGCGGCGCGGCGGCGCGGCCGTTCACGACCCACCACAACCAACTGCACCAAGACCTGTACCTGCGCATCAGCTTTGAGCTGTATCTCAAGCGGTTGCTGGTGGGCGGGCTGGAGCGCGTGTACGAGATCGGCCGCGACTTTCGCAACGAGGGCGTCAGCTTCAAGCACAACCCCGAGTTCACCCAGCTGGAATTCTATTGGGCCTACGCCGACTATGAGCAGGTGATGCGCCTGACCGAAGACATGCTGGCCTTCGTGGCCGACACGGTGCTGGGCACCCGTCAGATCGTCTACCAGGGCCGCAGCCTCAGCCTGGAACCCGGCTGGCCGCGCCTGCCGCTGGACGAGGCCATCGCCGAGTTTGCCGGCGTAGACATCAACGCACACCCCACCGCCGACGGCCTGCGGGCCGCCATGGCCGCCCAGGGCCTGCGAGCGCCAGCCCCCAACGCCACGCGCGGCAAGCTGGTAGAAGGGCTGCTGGGCGACTACGTCGAGAAGCACCTGGGGCAGCCGACTTTCATCATCAACTACCCGCGCGACATCTCGCCGCTGGCCAAGGCCCAACCCGGCAACCCGCGCGTGGTCGAACGCTTCGAGGGCTACATCGCCGGCATGGAGCTGTGCAACGCCTTCACCGAGCTGAACGACCCGCTCGACCAGGAGCAGCGCTTTCTGGAGATGGCCCGCGACTACGGCGACGAGGAAGACGCCACGCCGCTGGATGAGGACTATCTGCGCGCCATGCGCTACGGCATGCCGCCCAACGGCGGCTTCGGCATGGGCCTCGACCGGCTGACGATGCTGCTGACCAACAAGAGCACGATCCGCGAGGTGATCTTGTTCCCGCACCTGCGCCAGCGCGAGGACGAATAGCGCCTGAAGTTGATCGCAGACCCAAAGGCCCGCCCTGACCGGCGGGCCTTTTTTATTGGGGCGCGAGCGGCGTCAGGCCGCCAATACCTGGCCGATGGCCGCGGCCAGCGCCGCATCGAGGTCGGCCTCCGGCGCGGGCGGCGGCGCGGCCGCGGCGCCGAGCAGGCGGCGGGCGGCGGCGCGGTTGGCCTCTTCGGCGGCGGGGTGGTGGGCCACGAGCTGCAAGAGGGCCTGGCTAAGGCCAGCCTGCTCACCGTGGGCCAGCCAGCGCGCCCAACCCAACAACGCCTTCAGCGCCACCGGCCGCGCGCCGCCCGCGTGGGCGCGCTCCAGCGCCTCGCGCAGATAGGCGGACGCCTCGTCCGGCGCGCCGGCCTCGAGGCAGGCCAGGCCCAGGTTCGCCAGCGTGCTGGCCAGGCCCGACTGGATGCCGGTGCGCCGGTAGATGGCCAGGCTCTCACTGTACAGGCGGCGGGCCTGCTCGAAAGCCTGGTCTTCCACCGCCATGTAGCCGAGGTTGTTGAGGGCAATCGCCTCGCCCCAGGCGTCGCCGATGTCGCGGCAGACCTCCAGGCTGGCGCGCGTGCTGCGCTCGGCCAGCGCGCGGTCGCCCAGGTAGTAGGCGGCATTGGCGCGATTGGTCAGCACGTTGGCCAGGCCGATGCGGTAATTCAGGTCGGTGGCGAGCTGCCAGGCCTCGTCCAACACCGGCATGGCCTCGGCGTACGTCCCCAACTTGGTGAGGATTAACCCCAGGTAGTTGAGCGAGGCCGACAGCCCCAACCCGTCGCCCAGCGCGCGGCGCAGGCCTAGCCCCTGCTCGCACCAACGGCGCGCCTGGGCATAGCGGCCCTGCCGTTCGGCCACTTGCGCCCGGGTGTTGAGCACGGCCGCCGCCAGCCAGCGGTTGCCCGCGGCCTCGGCCGGGCCGAGCGCCGCCGCCAGGTGCGCCTCGGCTTCGGCCAACGCGCCCCGCTGCAGGGCGAGTGAGCCGAGGCCGTGACGGGCCTGGGCGGCCTCGGCGGGCTGGTCCACGGCCAGCAAATCCAGCCCGCGCTGATAGCCCTGCGCGGCCCCGGCATGATCCCACAGATACTCCTGACAGCGGGCCTGATGGATCAACAGACGGCCCAGCAGCCGGCGCTCGGCCGGATCGGCGTCGGCTGCGGCGAAAGCTTCGGCCGCGGCAGCGAAGAGCGCGGCGGCCTCGGCATAGCGCCCGCGGGTGTGGCAAAACAGACTCAGGCCGTCCAGGCTCTGGGCCAGGGCGGTCACCTGCCGGCGGGTCATCGCCCAGTGCCACGCGGCGCGCAGGTTCTCAAACTCCAGGCCGATTTCGTACAGGGTCGCCGCCTGCTCCGGGCCGCGCAGGCGCTGGTGGGCCAGCGCGAGAAAGGCGGCGTAGTAGGCGCTGTGGCGGTCGCGGGCGGGCGCGTATTCGGCGCCGGCGGCCTCCAACTGCGCCAGGCCGAAGTGGCGCAGGTGTTCGTGCAGCAGATAGCGGCCGCTAGGCAGGCAGGTGAGCAGCGATTTATCGGTCAGCGCCGCCAGCAGCGGCAGCACGGCCGGCCCATCGGCGGCCACAGCCTCGGCGGCCGGGCGGCTGAAGCCGCCGCGCAGCACGCACAGCCGCCGAAACACGGCCTGCTCGGGCGGCAGGAGGGTGCGCCAGGTGTAATCGAAGACGGCGCGCAGACTGCGGTGGCGCTCCGGCGCGTCGCGCACCGTGGCCGACAGAAAGGCCAGCCCGCGCTCCAACTCGGCGGCGACCTCGGCCGGGCTGAGCAGGCGCAGCCAGGCCGCCGCCAGCTCCAGGCCCAGCGGCAGACCGTCGAGCAGGCGGGTGATGGCGACCACGGCGGAGGTGTTGGCCGCGGTGAGCTGAAACTCCGGCTGAACCCGGCGGGCGCACTGCACGAAGAGCTGCACCGCGCCAAAGGCGGGCGCCGCCGCCGCGCTCACCTCGGCTTCCGGCGCCGGCAGGCCGCGCACCTCGTACAGCCACTCACCACGCAGGTTGAGGCGCTCGCGGGAGGTGACCAGCAGCTTAACGTCCGGCGCAGCGGCCAGCAAGTCGGCGACCAGCGCGGCGCCGCGGTCAAGCAGATGCTCAAAGTTGTCGAGCACCAGCAGCGCTTCTTTGCCGCGCAGGTAGTCCAGGAGCTGGGTGCGCGGGTCGGCGCGCCCGCTGAAGGCAAACTGCAGGGCTTCGGCCAGCACGGCCACCAGGCCCGCCGTGTCGGCCAGCGGGGCCAAGGGCACGAAGTAGACCCCATCGAGAAAGCCGCCCAGGCGCTCGGCGGCGGCGTGCAGCGCCAGGCGGGTTTTGCCGATGCCGCCCGGGCCGGTGAGCGTCAGCAGGCGGCAGGCCGGATCGAGCAGGTTGGCGGCCAGGGCGGCGGCTTCGGTTTCGCGGCCGACCAGCGGCGCGGCCTGCGCGGGCAAGTTGTGGCGGTAGGCCCGCCCGGCCGCTTGCAAGCGTTCGTAGAGGGCGCGGGTGGCGGGGGCCGGCTCGACGCCCAGCTCGGCGGCCAGCAGCGCGCGGCAGGCGGCGTATTGGTCGAGCGCGGCCGGCAACTGCCCGCTGCGCGCCAATAGCTGCATGAGCAGGCGGTGCGATTCCTCGCGCAGCGGGTCGAGGGCCAACAAGCGCCGCGCAGCCCGGCCGCCGGGCGCATATTCGCCGCATTTCAGATAGAAGCTCGTCAGGCTGTCAAACGCGCCGATGACGCGGCGGCGCAACTGCTCGCGCTCCAGCAGCGCCCACTCCTCGAAGCTGCCGGCGTCTTTCAGGTAAACCCCCGCTAAGAAGTCCCCCTGGTAGAGGCTCAACGCTGCTTCGAGTGCCTGCGCGCCGGCGCGGGTGAGGCTGGCCGCCTGGGTCAGCGCCCGTTCGCCGACGGCCAGGGCTGCGGTGAGTTCCAGAGCGTCCACGGTGGCCGCAGAGTCGGGCTGCCAGGCCACGCTGTGGCGGGTGATCTCCAGGTGGCTGCCGGCCACCTGGCGCAGGTTGCTGAGGATGACCCGCAGGTTGCCGAGGGCCTGGGCCGAGGTGCGGTCGTCCCAGAACAGGTCGGCCAGGGCCAGGCGGGTGTGCTCGCCGCCGGTATAGGCCAGGTAGGCCAGCAGCGCTTCGGCTTTGCGTGACACAAAACCGGGCAGGGGCTGCCCCTGATGGTGGATGGCCAGGCCGCCGAGCAGGTGAAGTTCCAACAGGAGTCGCCGAATGTGATCGGGAGTGAGACCCGTGAACGATCTCTGAACGTTGGGCGGGCATTATAGCGGTGAGGTGAAGCAGTGACAAAGGCGCGGACGGATTACCTGGCTTTTCTGCTGCGGTTGTGGCGCGAGGACGAGAGCGCCGACTGGCGGGCGACGCTGGAAAGCTCGCACACCGGCGAGCGGCGCGGCTTCGCCAGCCTGAGCGCGCTGGCGGCCTACCTGCGCGAAACCACAACGGCCGATAGCCCCGGCCCAGATGAGCCGGACGCGCCTACCGAGCCACAGGAGACGCCTGATGAATGACGGCCAACGCTAAGCGCACGCCCGAGCGCCCCCGGCGGTACCGGCCGCCGGAGGTTGAGTAGCCAGCCGGCCCAAATGAGAGAGCGAGTGAGAGAAGGAGACCCTGACATGGCAACCCGCATGATTTTTCCACGAAACACACACCTGCTGAGCGGCCTGTTGGCCGCCGCATTGGCGCTGGCGGCCTGCGGCGGCGGGGCGGCGCCCACCGCCACCTCGGCCCCACAGGCCACCGCCACTACCGCGGCGACCAAAGCGCCTACGGCTGTGCCGCCCACCGCGACCAAAGCCCCGACCAACACGCCGGAGCCGACGGCGACCGCGCTGCCGGAGATCGAGTTGGGCGATGAGCAGCTCAACGACCCGGGCGGCTTTGCGTTCCAGGTGGTGGAGGGCTACGCGGTGGACGCGGCCGACGGGCTGGTGAATATGTCAGCGCCGGAGGCCGACCCGGATACCGGGCCGACCTTGCTGCTGATCGGCGGGCCGAACACCAAGGCGCACACCTTCGACAGCCTGTTCGAGGCGTACAGCGGCTCGTTCAGCGACGTGGAGCGCACGGATACCGAAGACCGCGCTATCGGCGAGGCCGACGCGCAGGCCGCTGACTACACCGCCACGGTGGGCGGCAAGGAACTGGCGGGCCGGTTCGCCTTCGCGCTGACCGAGGATGAAGCGCAACTGTTCGTGCTGATCGGCGCGGCCCCGGCCGCCGAGTGGGAGACGTTTGAGCGCGTGTACGAGGCGGTGCTGGAGACGGTGCGCCTGTACGAGCCGGTGCGCCCGGGCACAGTGCTGCGCCAGTGGGCCAGCTCGGCTCAGGCCAGTTCATCGTTTGGCAGCTCAAGCTGGACACCGGACAAGGCGCAGGGCGAACCCAACGTGGCGACCTGCTCGGACAACAGCGAGGCCTGGGCTTCCGCCAGCAGCAGCGGCGTGGACTGGCTGGAGGTGTACTACAGTACGCCGGTGGTGCCGACCGAGATCAACATCTATGAGTCGTACAACCCGGGGCAGGTGGTGGCGGTGGAGCTGATCGGCGCGGACGGCAGCGAGGAAACGGTGTACTCGTCTGACCCGCAGAAGATCGAGACGTGCCCGGCGGTGCTGAGCATCGCGGTGGAGACGGAGCTGGAGATCGTGGGGGTGCGGGTGCACGTGGATCAGTCGGTACTGAAGACGTGGAACGAGATTGACGCAGTGGAGCTGGTGGGCGTGAGCTACGCCGAGAGCAGCGGCGAGACGCTGGAGCAATGGGCCGGCACGGCCGAGGCCAGCTCGCAGTTCGGCGAGGCAGGCTGGTCGGCGTTTGAGGCGACCGGCCCGGCAGATGTGGACGGCTGCGGCGACGATTTGTATGCGTGGGCGTCAGCGACGCGCAACGGGGAGGATTGGCTGGAGGTGTACTTCGAGACGCCGGTGCACGGCGCGTGGGCCGAAATCTATCAGAACTTTACGCCGGGGCAGATTGTGCTGGTGGAGGCGATTGACACCGAGGGCGGGTATCACGAGGTGTACGCCAACACGCCCGAGGCGCTGACTGAGTGCCCGTTCGTGCAAGAGATCGCGCTGGACAGCGTGGACGCGCCGATCATCGGGCTGCGCATCAGCGTGGATCAGTCGCAGGCGAACAACTGGAACGAGATTGACGCGGTGAAGCTGGTGGGCGTTCCGTAAGCGAAGCGGCGGCGACCGGCCGGACAACACACCGGGCGGACCAAATGGTCCGCCCGGTGCCTTTAAGCCGGCTGGGCCGCGCGGGGCGGTAGTCCTTAGTGTGAAAACTTGCGGGCCATGAAGCCGGCAATGCTGAAGGCCGGGCTTTGGATGTAGGCCAGTAGCTCGGCTTCGTCGGCGCGGACGAGGTCGGCAGCGGCGGCGACCTGGGCGGCGATGGCGGCCGGGATAACGGTGAGGCCGTTGAGATCGCCGTGCACGAGGTCGCCGGGCTGGAAGGTGACGCCGTCTACCTGCACGGGTTGGCCGACGGACAGCAGGCGGGGCTGGCCGTGAGAGGGGACGGCGCCGGCGGCGAAGTAGTGCAGGCCGAGGCGGCGCACTTCGTCCAGGTCGCGGACGCCGCCGTTGGTGACGACACCGACGGCGCCGAGGCGGCGGGCAAGGGTGCCCATGACTTCGCCGAAGTGGGCGCTCTTGCGCGGCTGGGGGCCGACATCCTGCATGATGAGGACGACGGGCTGCGGGGAGGCGGCCATGGCTTCAAGCCAGGCGCGCCAGACGGCGGGGTCTTGCCGGCCGTCGGGGGTGGAAGCGTCGGCCGTGAGGGTGACGGCGTAGCCGACCATGTAGCCCTGGCCGGGGAGGAGGCAGCGGATATCGAGGCCGGTAAAGCCTTCGAGGCGGCCGCGGACATTGAAGCTCTCGATGGCGTTGCAGATGGTGGGAGTATCTATGGCGCGCAGGGCGGCGATTTGGGCGGCGGTGAGTGGCATGGCTGGCTCCTGAGGTAGTGGGAGGCGGAGAGTATACGCGGAAAGGGGGCGGAGGGGAGGCGGGCAAGCGCTCAGAGACTCGGGGGACGATTGGGGCGCGGCAGGCGCTTCGTCACAAGGAACCGGCAGGGCGGGCGCGGTTGACGGATTGCGGGGGGCGAATTAAAGTGCCGGGCGGGGAGTCAACGCGGGCGGTGACGGGCGAGCGAGAGGAGCAACGATGACGAACAGCGACAGCGCGGCAACGGCGGCGGCGGCGGAGTTTGGCGCCGCGGATTTGCTGCGCGAGGCGGCGGGGCGGGCGGAGCGTTACCTGGCGGGGCTGGAGGCGCGGGCGGTGTTTCCGACGGCGGCGGCGCTGGCGGGGCTGAGCGCGTTTGACGAGCCGCTGCCCGCCACGCCGCAGGACGCGCGCGCGACGCTGGCGCTGCTGGATGAGGCCGGTTCGCCGGCGACGGTGGCTTCGGCGGGGCAGCGCTATTTTGGGTTCGTGACCGGCGGGTCGCTGCCGGTGACGGTGGCGGCCAACTGGCTGGCGACGGCGTGGGACCAGAACGGCGGGCCGGCGCTCGGCTCGCCGGTGGCGGCGAAGCTGGAGCAGGTGGCGCTGGGCTGGCTGGTGCAGGCGCTGGGGCTGCCGGCCGAGGCGGGCGGCGGCTTTGTGACGGGCGCGACGATGGCGAACTTCGCGGGGCTGGCAGCGGCGCGGCATGCGCTGCTGCGGCGTAAAGGCTGGGACGTAGAGGCGCAGGGGTTGTTTGGGGCGCCGCCGCTGACGGTGGTGGTGGGCGAGGAAGTGCATGTGAGTTTGCTGAAGGCGCTGGGCCTGCTGGGCCTGGGCCGCGAGCGGGTGGTGCGCGCGCCGGTGGACGGCGAGGGGCGGATGCGGGCGGAGGCGCTGCCGGCGCTGACCGACACGACCGTTGTGTGTATTCAGGCGGGGAACGTGAACAACGGAGCATTTGACCCGGCGGAGGCGATTATTGCCCGCGCTCGGGCGGCGGGGGCGTGGGTGCATGTGGATGGGGCGTTCGGGTTATGGGCGGCGGCGGCTCCGGGGCGGGCGCATTTGATGGCGGGCTATGCTGAGGCGGATTCATGGGCGACGGATGCGCACAAGTGGCTGAATGTGCCCTACGACAGCGGGCTGGCGTTCACGCGGCGCGCGGCGGATTTGCGCGGGGCGATGAGCCACAACCAGGCGGCGTACCTGCTGGCGGGCGATGAGCGCGTGCCGATGGAGTACACGCCGGAGATGTCGCGCCGGGCGCGGGGGATTGAGGTCTGGGCGGCCTTGCGCACGCTGGGGCGAGACGGGCTGGCGGAGATGATTGAGCGCTGCTGCCAACTGGCGGCGCGGCTGGCGGAGGGGCTGCGGGCGGCGGGGTTTGAGGTGCTGAATGAGGTGGCACTGAATCAGGTGCTGGTGTCGTTCGGGGAGGCGGAGGACACGCGGCGGGTGATGCGCGAGTTGCAGATGGAAGGGACAGGCTGGGCAGGGACGACGGTGTGGCATGGGCGAACGGCGATGCGCATTAGTGTGTCGTCGTGGGCGACGACGGAGGCGGATGCAGAGCAGCTGGTGAAGACGCTGACGCGGCTGGCGCGGGGGTAGGCGGAGACTTTTGCCACGAATGGGCACGAACGGTGGAAAGACGAAAACCTTTGCCACGAATGATCACGAATTACACGAATTGGGGGTAGCGCGGGGGTGGAGGGGCTGGGCACGGCCTGGCGGCGGGGCGCGTGAGGCGGGGCAGCCGGCAGGCCGGCCGGGCGCCAGCGCGCCAGACCTGAGGCCTGTTCAGGCGTGGGCGCCGGGCGGGCACGGTAGAGAGGGCTTGTGACGCCACAGGACACAGCGCGGCAAGAATCATCCCGGCTGCTGCGATGGCACCCGGCCCAGATGGCGCGCCGGCTGATCGAGCCAGCCGCCTCGATTGTGGAGCCGGAACGCCGCCGGCAGGCGCGCCTGCTGACGGCGCTGCTGCTGATCTTGCTGCCCATGAGCAGCCTGGCGCTGATGCTGTTGTGGCTGGGGGTGATCCCGGTCGCGACGGCCTCAGCGCGCGCAACGCTGGCCGCGGAACTGGCCGCGGAGGTGCTGCTGCTGGCGGTCTGCTATGGCTTAAGCCGCACGACCCACACGCAGTTGGCGGCCGGGCTGGCCGTGGCGACGACGCTGGGCGCAACGTTTGCGGCGCTGCTCGCCAACCCGCAAGAGCCCCTGTTGCTGGCGTTCTTGACGCTGGGCGGGCTGCTCAGCGGCCTGTTCCTCTCGCCGCGGATAACGGCGGGGGTCTTTGCGGCGTCGCTGCTGGGGCTGGTGCTGCTGCGGCAGACGGCGGGCATTTCCAACGGCAAGCTGATCACTGCGTTATTCTTCACGTTGACGGCCGGGGGGCTGGTGGTGATCGCGGCCATTATCCGGCAACGTAACCTGGAGCAGATTGAACGGCAGGCCCGCGCGCTGGCCGAAGACGAGCGGCGCTTGAGCGCGGCGATGCACGCCGTGCAGACGGCCAATGCGAGCCTGCACGCATCGGTGGTGGAGCTGGAACAGCGCAACCAAGACCTGGGGCTGCTGGCCGAGTTGTCGGGCTTGCTGGAGGCGTCTGCCACGGCGGAGGAGGCTTACCGCAGCTTCGGGCAGGTGGCGCCGCGGCTCTTTCCGGCCACGCCCGGCGCCCTGTTTGTGTATGGCGCGGCGGGCCACGAGCTGGAGGCGGTGGCGCATTGGGGTGAGCCGGCCCTGCCGCCCCTCAGCCGGGTTTTCCGACCAGAGGCATGCTGGGCGCACCGGCGCGGACAGACGCATGTGGTGCGCGACATGGGCAGCGGCCTGGTCTGCGGGCATGTGCACCCGCCGGTCGCGGCTGGTTACGTGTGCGTGCCCATGCGGGCGCAAGGCGACGTGCTGGGCATCTTGCATCTGTGGGAGGGCGCGGCGACCGGGCCGGCGGCGCAGACGAGCGCCGCCGGCTTAGACCAATGGACGGCGCGCGCCAGCGCTGTCGGCGAACAACTGGCCCTGGCGCTGGGGAATGTGGTGCTGCGCGAGACGCTGCGCAGCCAAGCGATTCGAGACGGGCTTACCGGGCTGTTCAACCGGCGCTACCTGGAGGAAACGTTGGAGCGTGAGCTCCAGCGGGCAGCGCGCAAGGGCAGCCCGTTGAGCGTGATTATGCTGGATATTGATCACTTCAAGCCGTTCAACGACAGCTATGGGCATGTGGCGGGAGACGCCCTGCTGCGGGCGGTGGGCAACTATCTGCGCGCCGGCATCCGCGGCGGCGATATGGCCTGCCGCTATGGCGGGGAGGAGTTCATCATCATCTTGCCGGAAGCGACACAGGAAATAAGCCGACAGCGGGCGGAGGCGCTGCGCGCGGGCATTCACGCCCTGCGGACGCCGTACGGCGGGCAGCTGCTAGAGCCGGTGACGGTGTCGCTGGGGGTGGCGACTTTTCCCGAGCATGGCAGTAACAGCGCGGTTTTGATCAACGCCGCCGACAGCGCCCTTTATCAGGCTAAACGGGATGGCCGTGACCGCGTTTGCGTGAGCGGCGGGTAGGCCGCGAGCGCCCCCAGGCCAACCGGCGGCCTAAAGCCCCTCAGTGACGGAAATCACACAAAAGCGATGACTTATCACGGTTACGCGGCCGTGCCGGGCGTGTGATGATAAGGCCGACCTTAGCCCATCTGGATATGCTCAACTTACATACGATGACCAACCAACCCCGCCTCAGCGAAAGCGTCGAAATGTACTTGAAGACCTTGGCCGCCCTGGAGGGCGGGGGCGCGCCGGTGCCAATTGCGCACGTGGCGGCGCGGCTGGCGGTCTCGCCGGTGTCGGCGGGGGAGATGATGCAGCGCCTGGGCCGCGACGGGCTGGTGAGCCACCTGCCCCACAAGGGCGTGGTGCTGACGCCCAACGGCCGGCAACTGGCGCACGATGTGATCCGGCGCGAGCGGCTGTGGGAGGTGCTGCTGCACGACCAACTGGGGCTGCCCTGGGCGCGGGTGCACGCCTGGGCCTGCCAGTTGGAGCACGCCACCGCGCCGGAGGTGAGCGAGGCGCTGGACGCCTTTCTGGGCTACCCGGCGGCCTGCCCGCAGGGCAACACTATCCCACGCGACGGAGCAGCGGCGGTGGCCTTGCCGCTGCTGAGCGACCTGCCGCTGGGGCAGCCGGCGCGGCTGGCGGCGTTCGAGGACGAGAGCGAGGAGGTGCTGGTGTACCTGCATAAGCGCGGGCTGGCGCCGGGGGTGACGGTGACGGTGACGGAGGTGGCTCCGCGCCAGGGGCCGCTGACGCTGCAACTGGAGGGCGGCGCGGAGCAGGTGATCGGCACGAGCCTGGCGGCGACGATCCGCGTGCAGCCGGAGGCTAAGCCGGCATGAGCGCCGAACGAACGCCGCGGGTGGTGACGCTGACGGAGCTGCGGCCGGGACAGGCGGCGGTGATTGTGGCGATTGGGGGGACGGGCGCGGTGCGCCGCCGGTATATGGAGCTGGGGCTGACGAAGGGTGAGGTGGTGCGGGTGACGCATGTGGCGCCGCTGGGCGACCCGGTGGCTTACCGGGTGAAGGGATATGAGCTGGCTTTGCGGCGGGAGGAAGCGGAGGAGATTCGGGCGGAGGTGGTGGAGGATTAGGCGGGGACTTTTGCCACGAATGGGCACGCATGGGCACGAATGACACGAAGGGGGCAGCGTGGGGACGACGGCGCGGGTGAGGCGGGGCGGAGGGGGTTGGTCATGGCCCACGAGCGCAATTGAGGTAGTGGGAAAATTACAGACGAGGGGTTGAGGCGGGCGAATGGCGACACTGACGGTGGCGTTGGCGGGGAACCCGAACGCGGGGAAGAGCACGATCTTCAACGCGCTGACGGGGATGCACCAGCACACGGGCAACTGGCCGGGGAAGACGGTGGCGAAGCGCGAGGGGCGCTGCGCGCGGCAGGGCCACGAGCTGCGGCTGGTGGATTTGCCGGGGACGTACAGCCTGGCGGCGTATTCGCCGGAGGAGATCATTGCCCGCGACTTCATCTTGGGCGAACGGCCCGATGTGGTGGTGAACGTGATTGACGCGACGAACCTGGAGCGCAACCTGTATCTGACGGTGCAGGTGCTGGAGCTGGGCGTGCCGGTGGTGGTGGCGCTGAACATGGCCGATGAGTTGGCCGCGCATGAGATGGAGATTGACACGGCGGGGCTGGCGCAGCAGTTGGGCGGCGCGCCGGTGCGGCTGGTGGCGGCGCGGCGCGGGCAGGGGCTGGAGGCGCTGGTGGGCGACATCCTGCGGGCCGGGCGGGCCACGGGGGAGGCGGCGGCTTGAGCGCGGCGACGATCGGCCGGGCGGGCAGCTTCCGGCTGGACTACGGCCACGACCTGGAAGCGGAGATTGACCGGTTGGCGGCGGCGTTTCATACGCACGGGCTGGAGACGGCCCCCTACCCCGCGCGCTGGCTGGCGCTGAAGCTGCTGGAGGCCGAGGCGGATGTGCTGGCGCAGATCGCGGCACGGCCGGGCGGCGCGGAGTGCGTGGAGCTGGCGCGCGAACGGGCGGCGCACCTGGAGGCCACGCTCGGCGACGAGGTGGGCATTCTGACGGCCGACCGGCGCTACGGTTTCATCAGCGGGGTGACGCGGCAAGTGCTGCGCCAACCGCGGCGCGACCGGGTGGCGCTCTCGCAGCGCATTGATGACGTGGTGACGCACCGCTGGCTGGGGCTGCCGATCTTCTTCGCAGTGATGTATGTGGTGTTCCGGCTGGTGATTGATGTGTCGGCCCCGTTCTTAGATTGGGTGGATGCGGCCATCAACGGGCCGGTGGCGCGCTGGCTGGGGGTGCTGCTGGCGAGCGCGGCCGCGCCGGGCTGGCTGCGGGCGCTGGTGATTGACGGGGCGCTGGCGGGCGTGGGCGGCGTGCTGGTGTTCGTGCCCGGGCTGATGGTGCTGTTCTTCTTCCTGGCGCTGCTGGAGGACTCGGGCTATCTGGCGCGCGCGGCGTTCGTGATGGACCGCTTCATGCGCGTGGTGGGGCTGCACGGCAAGTCGTTCATCCCAATGGTGCTGGGCTTTGGCTGCGCGGTGCCGGCTATTTACGCCACGCGCACGCTGGCCGGGCGGCGCGACCGGCTGCTGACGGCGCTGCTGGTGCCGCTGATGTCGTGCTCGGCGCGGCTGCCGGTGTATTTGGTGTTCGGGCTGGCGTTCTTCGGACCGCAGGCCGGGACGTTGGTGTGGCTGTTGTACGCAGTGGGGATTGTCGCGGCGCTGGGGGTGGGGCTGCTGTTCACGCGCACGGTGCTCAAGCCAGACCGCGGCTCGGCCTTCGTGCTGGAGCTGCCGCCTTACCGGCGGCCGGCACTGCGCGGGCTGCTGCTGCACACCTGGGAGCACACGCGCGCGTTCGTGCGCAAGGCGGGTACGGTGATCTTGGGGGTGTCGGTCGCGCTGTGGCTGCTGCTGAATTTGCCGTGGGGGGTAAGCAACCAGCGCGACTCGTATTTTGGGCAGGTGAGCGCGGCGATTGCGCCGGTGTTTACGCCGCTGGGGTTTGGGCGGTGGGAGGCGACGGGCGCGCTGATCGCGGGGTTCGCGGCGAAAGAGATCGTGGTGAGCACGCTGAGCCAGATCTATGTGGGCGGGGCGAGCGAGGCGGCTGAGCCGCCGGTTGAGCCGCCGACGGTGCTGGAAGAGGTAGCCGGCATCGGCGCGGGGTTTGTGGAGGCGAGCGTGGCGGCGGGCAAGACGCTGCTAAGCATCATCCCCGGCGTGCGCTTCGCGCAGGCGGACGCCGCGCCGGAGGATACGGCGCTGAGCGTGGCGCTGCGGCAAAATTACACGCCGCTGGCGGCGTTGGCGCTGCTGGTGTTCGTGCTGTTGTATGTGCCGTGCGTGGCAACGCTGGGGGCGATTAAGCACGAGTTTGGTTGGCAGTGGGCGGCGATGGCGGCGGCCTACCAGACGGCCATCGCGTGGGGCGCGGCGTTCATCGTCTATCAGGGCGGGCGGCTGGTGGGGCTGGGGTAACGCGATGCTGACGCGGGTGCTGGCGCTGCTGGCCGAGGGCGAGGGCGGGCTGGGGACGGCGGAGATCAGCCGGCGGCTGGACATTGCGCCGGGGGTGCTGGAGGGGATGCTGGAGACGTTGGTGCGGCGCGGGCGGCTGGTGCGGGTGTGCGCGGCGGAGACGCCGTGCGGGGCGTGCGCGCTGCGGAGCGAGTGCAATTTGCTGGCGGGGCCGGGCACGCGGTATGTGGTGGCGCCGCGGCGGGTGACGCAGGTGGAGGAGTGAGAGACAGGCGGCCCGTTGGTAGCGCGCGCCGGCCGCACAATCCCCGACAAGAGCGTTCGGGGCGATGTGTGCGGCCCTACGGGAGCCGGGACGAGTGCGGGTCAAATGAATTGTTGGTATCTGGTGGGGATGCGTTTGTGCCAAGTCACCCGTTAAACCTGATAACACCACCCCCCCAGCCTTAACCCAGGCGCTTGAAATGTAGGGCCGCTCAATTGAGCGGCCACCGCTTGCTATCAACATGGCGTTGCTGGTTTGGACGCCTACCTCTCGACCAACAACCCAATCACTTTCACGCCTCGGTCGCCCTACCACTTGCCTCTGGCATTGCTGGGGTTGTCCTCATCCAACTCCCACTGCAACGGGTTGTTGCGAATGTGTGTCGGGCATTTCTCCCCGCTGTCTGCTGGCGGGGTGGGTGCCACCGGCCGGGCCTCGGGTACGCTTATGGGCTACCAGCCCGAGGACATGTCTGAGCGCCAGCCGGTAACGGAGCTGCCGAGTACGCCTATGGGACTCAATCCCGTGACGCGTAGCGTGTCTGGCTAGCTCCTCCCCGCGAACAGTGCCGCCGAGTACGCGTATGGGCTGCTGTAGCAAGCCCGTGAATGTGTCTGGCGTCGCGCCGTCTGCGCTGAAATCCCCCTCCCTCCTTCTCCGATCACCGGCCACGCGCGCCGGGCGGTAGACTCCTCCTGAGCCGGCTGAGCAGGAGCGTCTATCGGGGCCAAGACGTTAGGGCCGATCGCGAGAGCATTGAGCCGCCGCTGGTCGCACGGCGACCTGACCGGCAAGCTCGCCCGTTGTGTCTGATCGCCCTGCTCGCATTCGCCCGCTTGGGACGGTCTGCTCGGCAGACGAACCCGAGGGAGTGTGTGACGTGCTTGCCCTAAAATCTCGGTGCG
>JADZEK010000105.1 GCA_020850595.1 Anaerolineales bacterium | reverse complement strand
CCGCCGCCGACTTCGTTTGTGCTAGACTCCATGTTGACCTTCCTCGGTTGGCTTGGGCGGTGACACCCTAAATCTACCGAAGAAGGTCGTTTGTTTCAACCCCGGCCCGACTTTAAGAATGCCCTGCTTTCCCGGTCGCTTTCAATTGACACCCCTCCGATAACATAGTAAGATCACCTTCAACAACCTAATCGCGCGGCGCCTGTTTGGCCGCGCACACTCATCCAGAGAGGCGGAGGGACCGGCCCGATGAAGCCTCGGCAACCACGGAAGCGCCCCGTACGGTGCGACCGCCTGGTGCCAAATCCGGCAGAGTATTCTGGAAGATGAGCGTTGGCCGCCCACCGCCGTGTACGCCGCTGCTCATCTTGAAGCGGCGTTTTTGTTTCCCCGGCCTGAGGAATGGTATGCCCGACTTTCACAATCGCTACCTGGTCGCCCTGAACGAGCGCGTGCTGGTCTTCGACGGCGCCATGGGCACCAGCCTGCAACGCCTCAATCTCGCCGCGAGCGACTTCGGCGGCGAAAAACTGTGGGGCTGCCACGACCACCTCGTCCTCAGCAAGCCGCAGGTCGTCGCCGACGTCCACAACAGCTTCCTGGCCGTCGGCGCTGACGTGCTCGAGACCTGCACCTTCCGCGCCAACCGCCTGACCATGCGCGAGTACGGCCTGCAAGACCAAATCATCGAGCTTAACCGCGCCGCCGCCCAACTCGCCCGCCGCTGCGCCGACCACTACGCCACCGCCGCCCGCCCGCGCTTCGTGGCCGGCTCCATCGGCCCCAGCGGCCTGCTGCTCTCCGCCGACGACCCCGCGCTCTCCAACATCACTTTCGACGCGCTGGCCGAGACCTTTCGCGAACAGGGCCTGGGCCTGCTTGAAGGCGGCGTGGACCTGCTGCTGATCGAGACCTCGCAAGACATCCTGGAGGTCAAGGCCGCCATCCTGGGCCTCCAGCAGGCCATGCAACAGGCCGGCCGGCGCGTGCCTCTGCAAGCCCAGGTGACGCTCGACACCACCGGCCGCATGTTGCTCGGCACCGACATCGCCGCGGCGCTCGCCACGCTGGAGCGCATGCCCATTGACGTCATCGGCCTCAACTGTTCCACCGGCCCCGAGCACATGCGCGAGCCGATCCGCTACCTGGCCGAAAACGCCGCGCTGCCCGTCGCGTGCATCCCTAACGCCGGGCTGCCCCTCAATGTGGACGGCCAGGCCGTCTACCCGCTCGAACCGGCTCCCTTCGCCGCCGAGTTGGGCGAATTCGTCACGCGCTACGGTGTCAGCACGGTCGGCGGCTGCTGCGGCACGACGCCCGAGCATATCCAACTGCTGGTGGAGCAGGTGGGCGGGCGGCGGCAAGCGCCTCGGCCGACCCAACCACTCACGCTCGTCTCCTCCGCCATCCGCGCCACCGCCTTGCAGCAAGACCCGCCGCCCATGCTCATCGGCGAGCGCCTCAACGCGCAGGGCAGCCGCAAGATGAAGGAACTGCTGCTGGCCGACGATTATGACCGCATGGTGCTCTTGGGCCGTGAACAGATTGAGAGCGGCGCGCACACGCTGGATGTGTGCGTGGCCCTGACCGAGCGCGCCGACGAAGCCGAGCAGATGCGCCGCCTTGTCAAACAGCTCAGCCTGAGCCTCGAAGCGCCGCTAGTGGTGGATACCACCGAGCCGGAGGTTGTGGCCCAGGCGCTCCAGGCCGCCCCCGGCCGCGTCATCGTCAACGCCATCAACATGGAAAACGGCCGCCAACGCATTGACGCCGTGGTGCCCCTCGTCAGGGCTTACGGCGCAGCCGTCATCGCGCTGACCATTGACGAAGCCGGCATGGCCAAGACCGCCGACCGCAAGCGCGCCGTGGCCGAGAAGATTCACGCCATCGTGGTCGAAGAGTATGGGCTGCGCCCCGACGCGCTGATCTTCGACGACCTAACCTTCACCCTCGCCACCGGCGAGGCCGAGTTTGCCAACTCTGCCGTCGAGACCATCGCCGGCCTGCGCCAGATCAAGGCCGCGCTGCCAGGCGTGCTCACCTCGCTCGGCGTCAGCAACGTCTCCTTTGGCTTCAAGCCCGCCGCCCGCGCCGTGCTCAACAGCGTCTTCCTCTACCACTGCGTGCAGGCCGGGTTGGATATGGCGATTGTCAACCCCAAGCACATCACGCCCTACGCCGAAATCCCCGCCGAGCAGCGCGCGCTGGCCGACGACCTGATCTTCAACCGCCGGCCCGATGCGCTGGCGCGCTTCATCAGCTTCTTTGAAGCCGTCAAGCTGCAAGCCGCCGAGACGCTGGACGAGACCGAAGGCCGGACCGCCGAGCAGCGCGTCCACTGGCGCATCTTGCACCGCAAGAAAGACGGCGTGGAAGCCGACCTGGACGAGATTGTGGAGCGCCTCGTCCGCGCCGACACCGGCGTGGCGCGCTTCCAGCAGGCCGCCGATTTTGCCTTCCCCAACCCGGCCACTTCGCGCGCCGCCGTCGTCATCCTCAACACCGTGCTGCTGCCCGCCATGAAAGAAGTCGGCGACAAGTTCGGCGCAGGCGAGCTGATCTTGCCCTTTGTGCTCCAATCGGCCGAGGTGATGAAGCGCGCCGTTGCCCACGTGGAGCAGTTCCTCGAGCGGCTGGCGGGCGTCACCAAGGGCACGCTCGTCCTCGCCACCGTCTACGGCGACGTGCACGACATCGGCAAGAACCTGGTCAAGACCATCGTCGCCAACAACGGCTACACCGTGCACGACCTGGGCAAGCAGGTGCCCGCCAACGTCATCATAGACAAGGCGGTGGAGGTCAACGCCGACGCCATCGGCCTGAGCGCGCTGCTGGTCAGCACCAGCAAGCAAATGCCCCTCATCGTGCAGGAGCTGCACCGGCGCGGCTTGAACATCCCCGTCCTCATCGGCGGCGCGGCCATCAACCGTAAGTTCGGCCGCCGCATCACCTACGTAGACCCGGAGCAGACCGTGCCCTACGCGCCCGGCGTGTTCTACTGCAAAGACGCCTTTGAGGGCCTGGAAACGATTGACCGCCTGCAAGACCCTGCCCAGCGCGCGGACTTCGTCGCCCGCCTCCACCGCGACGCCGCCCGCGACCTTCACGAGCAGGCCGCCGCCCCGCGCGCCGCCGCGGGCCGCCGCTCGGCCATAGCCGCCCGCCGCGCGCCCATCCCCGAGCCGCCGGTGTGGGGGCCGCGCCTGATCGAGCGCATGCCCCTGGAGTTGGTCTTCCAGTGCCTTGATCTGGACGAGCTTTACCGCCTCTCCTGGGGGGCCAAGAACGCCCACGGCGCTGAATGGGACGCGCTGCGGGCTGAGTTCAACGACAAGCTGGCCGGCCTCCAGCGCCGCGCCCGCGCCGAGGGTTGGTTCGCGCCGCGGGCCGTCTACGGCTATTGGCCTGCGCAATCCAACGGCGACGAACTGCTGGTCTACGATCCGGCCTCGGCGCAAGACGGCCGCCGCCCGGAGGTGGCCCAGCGTTTCGTGTTTCCGCGCCAGCCGGGGCAAGATAACCTGTGCCTGGCCGACTACTTCGCCCCAGTAGACTCGGGCGTCATGGACGTGGTCGCCTTCCAGGTGGTCACCCTCGGCCCGCGCCCCACCGAGCTATTCGACGCCCTGCAAGCGCAGAATAACTACTCCGACGCCTACTTCCTGCACGGCCTGGCGGTGCAGACCGCCGAGGCCACCGCCGAGTACGCGCACCGCCACCTGCGCCGCGAACTCAACCTCGCGCCCGGCCGCGGCAAGCGCTACTCCTGGGGCTACCCCGCCATCCCCGACCTGGACGACCACGCCAAGGTCTTCGCCCTCCTGCCCGCCGCGCAGCAGCTTGGCATGGCCCTGACCGAATCCGGTCAGTTGGTGCCCGAGCAGTCCACGGCCGCCATCATCGTTCACCATCCCGAGGCGCGCTACTTCACCATCGGCGGCAGCCGCCTCGACCAGTTGGAGCGCGAGATGAGCAAGCTCGCCGCGCAGCCGTAGGGCCGGGGGCGCGCGTGTCCATCCGTCGCGAGTACGAACAGCATGGCGTCGCCGGCTACTACCAGCAGTTCGGCGCCGCCTACCGCAACCCGCATGAACTGGCGGTGCGCCGGGCTTTGCGCGCCGCCGTCGCCGCCTGGGCGCCCGACCTGACCTGCGTGCTCGACCTGGCCTGCGGCTCCGGCGAGGCCACGCTCGCCCTGCGCGCGGCCGGCGCGGCCCAGGTGGCGGGCATTGACCCCTACACCGCCGCCGCCTACGCCGAGCGCACCGGCCGCCCGGCCGAGACCTTCACCTTTGAGGCCATCGCCGCAGGCGCGCTCGACGGCCGCGCCTATTCGCTCATTGTGTGCAGTTATGCCTTGCATCTGCTGGCGCCGTCGCGCCTGCCCCGGCTGGCCTATCAGCTCAGTCGCCTGGCCCCGGCGCTGTGGGTGCTCACCCCGCATCAGCGCCCCCACCTGCGCCCCGCCTGGGGCTGGGCGCTCGCCGGCGAGCTGCGCGAGGCCCGCGTGCGGGTGCGGCGCTACGCCGCCGCCGCGCCGCCGGTGGAGAAGCAATGAGCTTTTGAGTGATACCGTGACGAAGGCATATCAGCGCCGGTCCAATCCGTGCCCCACCGTGGCGCTGTTCGCAGGCTTTGATCCGTTAGTGAAGTCGGATCGAGGCGCTGCAGCGGTCCACCGCCCATTGCCCTCGCCATGGGCGCGAGCGGATTAGCCGGTCTCAATCACATGTCAAGACATTCATGAAAGCACATTGACCATGCCGACCTTCCTCGACCGCTTGGCCCACGGCCCGCTGCTGGCTGACGGCGCCATGGGTACCATGCTTCACGCGCGCGGCGTGGCCCTTGATCACAGTTTCGACGCCCTCAACCTCGCCCGGCCCGCCGTGGTGGCCGACGTGCACCGCGCTTACATTGAGGCCGGGGCCGACCTGATCGTCACCAACACCTTTGGCGCCAACCGCTACAAGCTGGCCCCCGCCGGCCTGGGCGAGCGCGTGGCCGAGGTCAACGCCGCCGCCGTCGCCCTGGCCCGCCAGGTGGTCGCCGGCTCTGGCCGGCCCGTGCTCATCGCCGGCGACGTAGGGCCGCTGGGCGTGCGCCTGGCCCCCTTCGGCCGCGTCAAGCCGGAGCAGGCTGTCGCCGCCTTTCACGAGCAGATCAGCGCGCTGGCCGCCGCCGGGGTAGACGTGATCTTGATCGAGACCATGAGCGACTTGTACGAGGTCAAGGCCGCGGCCGAGGCCGCCCGCGCCGTCGGCGGCCTGCCGGTCATTACCACCATGACCTTCACCCGCGACGATCGCACGCTCCTGGGCGACGGCCCGGCCCAGGTCGGCCGCGAGCTGGCCCGCCTGGGCGCCGACGTCATTGGCGTGAACTGCTCCGGCGGCCCGGCGCAGGTGCTGCGCCTGTTGCGCGCACTGCGCCAGGTCGCGCCGCGAGCTTGCTTCCTGGTCAAGCCCAACGCCGGGTGGCCCGAGCACGTCGGCGGGCGCATCATGTATCCCGCCACGCCCGAATACTTTGGCGAGTACGCCACCGCTTTCGTGGAGGCCGGGGCCGGGCTGGTGGGCGGCTGCTGCGGCACCACGCCCGCCCATATCGCCGCCATGCGCCGCGCGCTAGATACCGCGCCCCGGCCCGCCGCGAGCGCCCTGGCCGAGGTGGTCGAGGCCGAGCGCCGCGAAGACGCTGCCGCGCCTGACCAGCCCACCCGCCTGGCCCAGCAGCTGGCCGCCGGGCGCTTCGTCGTCGGCGTGGAGATGGACCCGCCGCACGGCTTCAACCCGCATAAGCTGTTGGCGGGCGCGCACCTGCTGGCCGAAGCCGGGGCCGACGTCATCAACGTGGCCGACGCGCCCATGGCCCGCATGCGCATGAGCGCCTGGGCCGCCGCCCACCTCATCCAGCGCGAGGTCGGCCTGGAAACCGTGCTGCACTTCCCCACGCGCGGCCGCAACCTGCTGCGTGTGCAGGGCGACCTGCTGGCCGCCCACGCCCTGGCCGTGCGCAACGTCTTCGTCGTCATGGGCGACCCCGCCGCCATCGGCGATTACCCTACCGCCAACGACAACTTCGACGTGGTGCCCTCCGGCCTCATCAAGCTCATCAAGCAGCGCTTCAACGCCGGCCTGGACGCGGCCGGCGCCGCCATCGGCCAGCCCACCTCCTTCCTGGTGGGCTGCGCCGTCAACCTGGCCGCCGCCGACCCGGCCAAGGAACTGCGCACGCTCCACAAGAAGATCGCCGCCGGGGCCGATTTCGGCCTGACCCAGCCGGTCTACGACGCGGCGCTGGCCCGTGCTTTCATCACCCGCTACACGGCCGAGTACGGCCCGCTGCGCCTGCCGCTGCTGGTGGGCGTGCTGCCGCTCTTCAACGCCCGCCACGCCGCCTTCCTGCACAATGAAGTCCCTGGCATTGTCATCCCCGAAGCGCTGCGCGCGCGCCTGGCCGCCGCCGGTGAAGGCCCGGCCGCCGCCGCCGAGGGTGTCGCCCTGGCCGTTGAGCTTTTGACCGAGCTGCGCGGCTTGGTGCAGGGCGTCTACCTCATGCCGCCCTTCGGCCGCTACGACCTGGCCGCGGAGATTTTGGACCGGGTGCGGGTGAAGGCGTAGGGTCGCGGCGGTCACCGCCGGTGATCAGCCGGCTCAGATTTTCTCGCCGACGCGGCTAACCTTTTTCCCGGTCTCTTTTCTTGCCCGCCCTCGGCCACAGCGCCCCAATCACGCTCGTCAGCAGCGCCAGCCCCGCGCCCATCAGCGCCGCCAGCAGCCCCACCGCTGTCAGCCAGAAGCCGTCTTCCAGCTTGAGCAGCGCGCCGCCGATGCCAAACGCTGCCCCGATCTCGTCGCCCGCCGTCGTCAGACCGCGATAAATCACCACCAGCGGCACGACCGCCCCCAGCGCCAGCAGGCCGAGCAACGCCGCCGCCGCCGCCCCGGCCCACACCGGCACGCGCCGCCACGCCGCCAGGGGGATCATCGTTAGCGCCACGCCGAAACACCCCAGCGCCAGGAACGGCGTCACATACACCCAGCCCAGGCTCTCGCCCGCCGGGCCGGTTTGCTGCGCCAGCTCCAGCCCCGTTAGCGGCTTGTTCGCGCACGACACCCACGGCAGCAAGAAGCCAATGATCGCCAGCGCCGAGCCGCTCAGGCTTAGCAGGCTGCCCGCGGCTGGGCCGCCGCGCCCAATCAGGTTCTGCGGGTGCTGGTAGGGCAAGGGGGGTTCGGGCGGCATGGGCCACCTCCGCGGGGCGCGCGCCCCAGATAACAAACCGGCCCTCGACTGGCGAGGGCCGGCAGATGAACCTGATTAAACGGGCGCGGTTTACTGCATGCCCAGGGCGCTCATGATCGCGCCCAGATTGGCGTACACCGCGACCCCGATACCGGCGCAGGCGCACAGCGTCAGGCAGCCGCAGCCAATACCGATGTACAGATTGCGATTGTTCTTGGCCGGCGGCGCGGCGGGCGGCGGCGGCGCGGGCGGCGGCGCGGCCATGGGCGGTGTCGCCATGCCGCCGGTGCTCGGGCCGCTCATGCTTGGTCCGGTCAGCGTGGCGGCGGGCGGCGGCGGGGCCATCACCGGCTCCGGCATCGGCGCGGGGACGGGCATCGGCGCGGGGACGGGCATCGGCTCGGGCATCACCGGCTCGGGCGCGGCCGCCGGCTCGGGCATCGCCATCGCGGGCGGGGCCGTCACCGGCTCGGGGGCCGGGTGCGGGGCCGGTATGGGCGCGGAGGCGATCACCGTCGCGCCGGCGTCGGCCACGTAGCCATACTCCAGCACAATCGTCTCCCCTAGGCCCACCACGTCTCCCGAGTTCATCAGCTTGGGGCCGATGAGGCGCTGGCCGTTCACGAAGGTGCCGTTGGTGCTGGCCAGGTCTTCGAGCAGGTAGCCGCCCGATTGCGACGTCAGCCGCGCATGATTGCGCGAGACTTCGGAATCGTTGATGACCAGATCATTGTTGACGTCGCGGCCCAGGGTCAGCACATCTTTAGCCAGCTCGAAGACCTTGCCTGGCACGGGACCCTGCCGGACTGTCAACCGATAACTACCTGAAGACTGCATATCGCCTCCTTAGCCGTAAAGCGCCGAGTCTCTGTTGGGAGATTTGTGCGGAGTATAGACGCCTCTGGCGCAACTGGCAACTAGGAACATTAGCGGGTTTGCTCGCCATCCCCCTGGCCGTTGGCCGCTTGAACATCTGTTCTCGGTCGCCTGGCTGTGGCGGCAGGCGCTCCCGACACTGGCTCTCATCCGCTCGCCGCTAAAGCGCCCTTGCGCTAAAGCCATTAACGGATCACTGCCTGAGTTCAGCACCCACCGTTGGGCGTAGATTAGACCCGTTGCCGCTAGCCCTTGCGCGGCGCGCGCAGCCGCGGCCCTTTCACCGCCGCTGGGGCGGCGCTAAGACCGGCGCTTGACGCGCAGCCGCAGCCCCTTCACCGCCGCCACGATCACCTTCTGCCCCGGCTCCAGCGCGCCCGCCTCGTCCTCTGCCGGCTCCGCCGACCACACCTCGCCCGCCACGTGCACCGAGTCTGGCGTGCGCACCACCGCCTCCTGGCCCACCAGCGCCTCGACCCCGGTGGTCACCGGCCGGGCCTGCGCCCGCAGCGCAAAGGTCAGCAGTGCCAGCGCCACCGCCGAGAAGCTGATCGCCACCCCAATCACCAGCGGCACGCTCACCCGAAAGAAGCTCGGCGTGCCCGGCGAGTTGAACAGCACCAGCGCCCCCACGATCAGCGACCCGATGCCCGCCGTCGCCAGCGCCCCGTGCGTGGGCGCGTGCACTTCCATGTAGAGCAGCACGAAGGCCAGCGCGATGAACAGCAAGCCGAACCAGTTGACTGGCAGCACGCCCAGCCCATAAAAAGCCAGCAGCAGGCACACCGCCCCCAGGAACCCCGCCACCCACCCGCCTGGGCTGGAAAGCTCGTTCAAGATCAGCAGCGGCCCCAGCGAGAGCAGCAGGAAGACCACATTCGGGTTGGTCAGAATGTTCAGCAGTTGCTCAATGACGCTTTGCCCGGCGCTGCGGTAAGCCGCGCCCGTCGTCGCCAGCCTGTGCGGCGTGCCGTCCAGCGTTGTCAGCGTCACGCCGTCGAGCTGGCGCAGCAGGTCGGGTAGGTCGGCGGCCAGGTAATCCACCAGCCCCACCGCGTAGGCTTCATCGGCTGTCACAGCTTCGGCGTGCTCGATCATGGCCTCGGCCAGCGCCACGGCCTCCGGCGGGCGGTTGGCCGTCAGCGCCCGCACGTGGGCCTGCATGTCTTCTCTGATCTTGGCCGAAAGCGTCTCGCCCAGGTCTTCGCCCTGGCCGCCCACCGGGCTGGCCGCGCCGATGACGGTCTCTGGCCCCATGGCGGCGGCGTGCCCCGCCAGCGTGATGAGCGTGCCCGCGCTGCCCGCCGTGGCCCCGCGCGGGCTGACGAACACCACCACCGGCACGCGGCTGGCGCGGATGCGGGCGATCAGCTTGTCCATCAGGTCGAGCTGGCCGCCGGGTGTGTTCAGTTGCAGGATGACGAGTTGGTCGTTCTCGCGCTCGGCCTGGGCCAGCGTGCGCTCCAGGTAGAGATCGTGGACGGAGGTCAGCGGCCCCTCGATACTCAGCACCAGCACGCCGCTCGCCTGCGCGCCCGCCCCGCGCCAGCCGGCCAGCGCCAGCAGCAGCGCCGCCAGGGCGGCCAGCCATTGACCGAGTCGTATCCGCCGGAAGGGGGTGAGCCTGGGCATCGCACCTGAATTATACTGGACAGGCCTGCCCACTCCACGCCCACCGACCGCCGCGATGCCCACGCCCTTCACCCACCTCGCCACCGTGCCGGAGCTGTTCGCTCATCCGGCCCTCGCCCCCGACCTGGCCGCCGCCCTCACCGCCAAGCTGCCCGCCTTCCTGCTCGGCACCATCGCGCCAGATGTGCAGACCATCTCCGGCCAGACGCGCGAGGCCACGCACTTCTTCCCCGTGCCGCTAGACCCCGGCCCGCCCGCCGTGCTGCGGCTGCTGGCGGCCCACCCGGCGCTGGCCCAGCCCACCGCGCTGCCCGCGCCGCAGGCCGCTTTCCTGGCGGGCTATTGGGCGCACCTGATCTTCGACGAACTGTGGATCGCCCGCGTCTTCACCCCCTACTTCGGGCCAGACGCCGCCTGGGGCGCGGACTTCCGCGAGCGGCTGTACCTGCACAACATTCTGCGCGCCGCCTGGGACGCCGCCGACCTGGCCCGCCTGACGCCGCTGGCCGGGCTGACCCTGGCCGCCGCCGCGCCGCGTGGCTGGCTGCCCTTTGTGGAAGACCAGCACCTGGCCGCCTGGCGCGACTGGGTGGCCGACCAACTGCGCCCCGGCGCCGCCAGCCGCACCGTGGAGGTCTTCACCCAGCGCATGCGCGTGGACCCCGCTGCCTTCGCCGCCCTGCTGGCCGACCCCGCCGCGCTGGAGCGCCGCCTCTACGCCTTTGTGCCGCCCGCCGTGCTGGCCGCCTACCGCGCCGCCGCCGTCACGGCCAGCGTGCGGGCCATCACGCTCTACGCCGCCGGCCAGATCGAGGCGCTGGAATTACTCGAGACGCACACGCCGGCGGGCAAGGCCGGCGCTATTACCAAACCGTAATCTCCCGCGCGAACGCTGGTAACATCGCGGCCGTACACTGCGTAGTAGATAACAGCTTCGCTCACGGAGGGTGTATGAAACACTGGCGTGTTGTGCTTCTGCTGGGGTTGGTGGTGGTGCTGGCCGCCTGCGCCGCGCCGCCGCAAGCGGCTACTTCGACGTACACCTTCCTCCCGACAGCCACGCATACGGCGCTGCCGAGCGCCACGGCCACGCCGCTGCCGCCAACCGAGACTGACCGGCCGCCCGCGCTGTTGCCGCGCCCTTCGGCCACCGTCCGCCCGACCAACTCGCCCACGCCCACCCTGCCGCCCTGGACGCCGCCCATCTACACCCCGCCCACGGCTGGCCCGCTAGCGCTCTCGCCTGATAACGCTGGGCAAATTGAGGAAGTGGCAAGTTTTGGCAACGGACGACCTGTGGACGTTGCGTGGTCGCCGGACGGTCGCCTGCTGGCTGTTGCCGCGATAGACGGAGTTGACCTCTACTCAACGGGCACTTTGGCTCTAGTAGCGCATTATGTGCTACCTGCCAACCATGTGGCCTTCAGTGCGGCGAATGGCCAACTGATCGTAGTCGCTGAGGACACGATCCGCTGGCTGGACGTGGCTACAGGGACAGTTATTCGCGAGCAGGAAGCAGCGCCCGCGGGAATTCGCAAGATACTGGTCAGTCCGGGCGGATCCTGGTTGGCCTTGCTTGGCGTTGACTATCCGGGCGGCGGCGATCCCAACTACGTCCTAGAAATGGTGAATGCCACTACTGGCGAGTCCCTGTTTACGCGCACTGATTACGGGTGGTGGGCCGACATGGCATTCAGCCCCGATGGACGCACACTGGCCCTGTCCAACTACCTGGTTACCCTCCTGCTGGACGCCAACACTGGTTCCTTGCTGCAAACGTATGACGGTGGGAGTTCGGTTGCCTACAGCGCCGACGGCTCAGCGTTGCTGGTTATGACGGAAACCGGCTTGCAGGCATTGAGGTTGGCAACGGGCGAGTGGGTCGCGATGCCAGGTGAGTCGCCAGAGGACGGTTTTCTGCCAGGACCCAATGGTCGTTCGGCGATCTTTTCACTGCCAGCACCCGGGGACGATGGGCGCCAGCAACTTCTCATTTGGGATACGAGTGCCCCGCAGGTCTTGTTCACGCTGCCCACTGGCAGTTCGATGCGGCGCTTGGCCTTTAGCCCCGATGGCAGTCAGGTGGCCTGGGCCGATTCTGGGGCTGTGGTGCTGGTAGTCAATATCGCTGCTCCGAATGATTTGAGCACACTCCCTTATTCGCCAGCATTTGCCGCCCTGAGCTTTGGCCCGACCGACAAGGATGGACACCCGACCGTTTTGGCCGGGGATAGCACTGGTGCGCTGTGGTCGTGGGCTATAGACGAAACGCCCTTGTTCCATCGCCCGGCCCCGCTTGCCAGCCACTTTGATGGCGTAGACTACTATCAGGACGATTCGCTAGGCAGTGTGGTGGCGCTCGATTACTCGCCAGCTGATGGGCTGCTGGTAGCGAGCTACCGGGTCGGCGAAGTGCACGTGACCAATCCGGCTTCTGGTCAGGCTTTATACGCCATACCGTGCCCCAATGTCGACTACTTTCCAGTGCGGGTCAGCCAAACCAGCGGCACGTTTACCGGGGGGTGTGGCAACAACAACGCTATCGTCGTGCGCGATCTCCAGCGTGGCACCTTGCTTCATGTGTTCGACAAGCGCCTTGGAGAGATTTTGGAGGGCGGCGGCCGGTGGTTAGGCGTGGTCTATACCCCCGCCGGCGATGGGCCGGATACTGTACTTTGGCCATTTGACCAGACAGCCCCGGTTACACTGACAACCCCGGCAGAATTCTGGATTGACGACAATTACACTCTAGTCGCCAGCGTCGACGGCCTTTGGCTGGCGGCCAACTCCGGCAATGCGGACATCGTGATTTGGGATGCAGTAACAGGTTTGCTGGTAGCGGAATTGTCAGGTCACAAGTTCTTCGGCGGTGATGGCGGATCCGTCGGTATTACTAACCTAGCGTTCAGCCCAAACACTAATCTCCTCGCCTCAGGCGGCGCCGACGGCACGGTGCGCTTGTGGGACCCAGCCACGGGGAATGAACTACGGCGCTTTACTGTTACCGCTGGCAGCGTCACCGACATCGCCTTCAGCGCCGACGGCCGGTACCTGGCCGCCGGCAGCAGCGCCGGCGTCGTGCGCGTCTATGGCCTGCCTTCCCCTTGAGTCCCCCGAGTCCCCTGAGTCCCCAGCCTCACCGGCTCGGCTATAATCCCCCGCACGAACCCGCTTACCCGAGGCCTCCCCATGCGCGTCTACATCACCGGCCATCGCGGCCAACTCGGCCGGGCGCTGCTCCGGCGCCTGCCCGACGCGGCCGGCGGCGACCTGCCCGAGCTTGACATTACCAACCCCGCTTCCATCGAGGCGGCCCTGGCCGAAGCCCAGCCCGACGTGGTCTTTCACTGCGCCGCCTACACCGACGTGGACGGCGCGGCGCGCGACCCGGCGCTGGCCTACCGCATCAACGGCCTGGGCACGCAGAACGTCGCGATTGCCGCCGCCAGGGTCGGCGCGGCGCTGGTGCACATCAGCAGCAACGAGGTCTTTGACGGTCGCAAGGGCGCGCCCTACGACGAGTTCGACCACACCAACCCCATCAACCCCTATGCGCGCTCCAAGCACGCCGCCGAGTGGTACACGCTGCACCTCTGCCCGCGCTTCTACCTCGTGCGCACCGCGTGGATCAGCGCCCCCGGCGGCCGCAACTTTATCCACCGCATCCTGCAGTTGGCCGACGAGCGCGGCTCCTTGCGCGTCGTCACCGACGAGGTCGCCAACCCCACCTTTGCCGACGACCTGGCGGGCGGGCTGATCACGCTGGCCGCCACCGGCCGCTACGGCCTTTATCACCTCACCAACGCTGGGCACGTCTCGCGCTACGACTACGCCCGCAAGATTTTGGAACTGAGCGGGCGCGGCCACGTGCCGGTCGAGCCAATCCTGCTGGCCGACTACCCGCGCGCCTCCACCCCGCCGCCGTTCGGCGCGCTGGCGAACACCACCGCCGCCGCGCTGGGCATCAGCCTGCGCCCGTGGCAAGAGGCGCTGGCCGACTTCCTGGCCGCGGGCTAGGGCAGGGCGCTTCGCCGTGTCAGCCGACGCCGCCTCGGCCCGCCCCAGCTCTGTTGGGGTGGCGGGCCTAGCCTCCATCATCATCCCCAACTGGAACGGCTCCGCGCACCTGCCCACCTGCCTGCGCGCCCTGGCTAGGCAGACGTACCCCCACGCCGAAGTGCTGCTGGTGGACAACGCCTCCACCGATGACTCGCTGGCGCTGGTGGCCCGCGACTTCCCCCAGGTGCGCATACTGGCCCAAGCGCGCAACCTGGGCTTCACCGGGGCCTGCAACGCCGGGCTGCGCGCCGCGCGCGGCGAAATCCTCATCCTGCTCAACAACGACACCGAGGCCGCGCCCGACTGGCTGGCCGAGGTCATGGCCGCCTTCGCGCGCTACCCCAACGCCGGCAGTATCGCGTCGAAGATGCTGCTCTTCGACCGGCGCGACACCCTGCACGCCGCGGGCGACCTGTTCCGGCGCGACGGCATGCCCGGTAACCGCGGCGTGTGGCAGACAGACACCGGCCAGTACGCCGAAGGGCCGGTCTTCTCGGCCAACGGCGGCAGCGCCGCCTACCGCCGCGCCCTGCTCGACGACGTGGGCCTGCTCGACGACGCCTTCTACTTCTCGCTCGAAGACGTAGACCTGGGCTGGCGGGCGCAGTTACGCGGCTGGGCCTGCATTTACGCCCCGCGCGCGGTGGTCTACCACAAGCTTTCGGCCACCGGCGGCGGCGTGACGCACAGCTACTACAACGGCCGCAACTTCCTCTACGTGCTGGCCAAGGACGTGCCGGGGGAGCTGTGGCGCAAGTATTGGCCCCGCATGTTGGGCGCGCAGTTGCGCATTAGCTGGGACGCGCTGCGGGCCTGGCGCGGCCAGGAGGCGCGCGCCCGCCTGCGCGGCCAACTGGCCGGGCTGTTGCGCTTCTCGGCTATGCTCCGTGCGCGCCGCCCCATCCAGGCCCGCCGCACCGCCCCGCTGGCGGCCCTCGAAGGGCTGCTGGACGACTGACGAGCGGCTGCCTAAAAATCTTTGCCACGCATTATCACGAATTACACGAAGGGGGTGTATTCGAGGCCACCGTTCTGCTACGGTTGAACTTGAGGCAGCAACCTGTCCACCGCCGCTCTCCCCCTACATCCCCTCTGCCCCCTGCGTCCCCTTCCTCCTCCAACCTCTGACCTCCATTCCCCCCTCCCACCTCGCACCTCTAACCTCTCACCTCTCCTATGGTAGACTCGCCCGCACATGCACCTCTCCCTCATCATCCCCGCCCACAACGAAGAGCACCGCCTCCCGCCCACGCTCAAGGCCATTGACGCCTACCTCGCCCACCAGCCCTATGCCAGCGAGATCGTGGTGGTTGAGAACGGCAGCCAGGACCTCACGCCCGTGGTGGCCGAGGCCTTTGCCGCCGATCACCCGCGCGTGCGCGTGCTGCGCGAGAGCGGGCGCGGCAAGGGCCTGGCCGTGCGGCGCGGCATGCTTGAGGCGGCGGGCGACTACCGCTTCATCTGCGACGCCGACCTCTCCATGCCCATCACCGAGTTGAGCAAGTTCCTGCCACCCGTGCTCAGTGGTTACGCCGTCGCCATCGGCTCACGCGAGGCGCCGGGCGCGCGGCGCTTCAATGAACCGCGCTACCGCCACCTGCAAGGGCGCGTGTTCAGTCTGCTGGTCAAGCTTTTCGCCCTGCCGGGGTTTGAAGACACCCAGTGCGGCTTCAAGTGCTTCACCGCCGCCGCCGCCGCCGACCTGTTCGGCGTGCAGGTCTTCAACGGCATGAGCTTCGACGTGGAAGTGTTGTATATCGCCCGCCAGCGCGGCTACAAAATTGTGGAAGTGCCCATTGACTGGTACTACCGCTCGGAGAGCCGCGTCCAGCCGCTGGCCGACCCTCTGCGCATGTTGCGCGACATCCTCATCCTGCGCCGCAACTGGCGCCAGAGCCGGTACGCGCCCCGCCCCCCCGCATGACCAAGTCGGTCCCCACCCTGCGTTACGAACGCCGCTTCGCCCGCCGGGGCCTGCCGCTGGTGGCCGGGCTAGACGAGGTGGGGCGCGGCGCGTGGGCCGGGCCGGTAGTGGCCGCCGCCGTTATCCTGCCTCTTGACCAGCCGCGCCTGGCCCGCGCCCTGCGGGGTGTCACCGACTCCAAGCAGCTCACCGCCCGCCAGCGCGAGCGGCTGTGCGGCGTCATCGCGGCCGCTGCCGTGGCAATTGGGGTGGGGGGCGCCGGCCCCGGCGAAGTAGACCGCGACGGCCTGACCGCCGCCACCCACGCCGCCATGCAGCGCGCCGTCGCCATGCTGCGCCCCGCGCCCGACGCGCTGCTCATTGACGCGGTGGACCTGAGCGCCGTCGTGCCGCTGCCGCAGGCCGCCGTGCTCTTCGGCGACGCCCGCTGCCTGAGCATCGCCGCCGCCTCCATACTCGCCAAGGTCAGCCGCGACCGCTGGATGGCCGGGCTTGACCAGCGCTGCCCCGGCTATGCCTTCGCGCGCCACAAGGGCTATGGTACCGCCGCCCACCGCGCCGCGCTGGCCGCCCTCGGCCCGTGCGAGGCGCACCGCCGCAGTTTCGCGCCGCTGCAAGCCCTGGCGAGCGCCGCGGGCGGTTAGCGCCGCCCCCCGCCATGCCGCCCGCCCTCCTGCACGATTGGCTCAACCAAATCGGCGGCGCCGAAGACGTGCTGGCCGTGCTGGCCGGGCTGTTCCCCGGCGCGCCCATCTACACCTCGATCTACTGGCGCGACAAAATGCCCGCCGCCTACCGCGCCTGGCCCATCCGCGCCTCGTTCATGGATCGGCTGCCCGGCATTTACCGCCATCACCAGCCCTACCTGCCGCTTTACCCGCTGGCCTTCGAGCGCTTCGATTTGCGCGGCCACGACCTGCTGCTCTCGAACAAGAGCGGTTTCTGCCACGGCGCGCGCAAGCCCGCGGGCGCGGTGCATGTGTGCTACTGCCTCACGCCCACGCGCTACGTCTGGAGCTTCGATGCCTACGCCGCGCGCGAGGGCCTGGGCGGCGCGGCGCGGGCGCTGCTCCGCCCGCTGTTGGCGGGCCTGCGCCGCTGGGACTTCGCCGCCGCTCAGCGGGTAGACCACTTCATCGCCATCTCGTCGGAGGTTCAGCGGCGGATCGCCCAGTTCTATCAGCGCGAGTCGGTCATTATCTTTCCACCGGTGGAGACGGCGCGCTTTGCCGCCGCGTCCGCCGCGCCCGGCGGCTACTTCTTGAGCCTGGGCCGGCTGATCCCGTATAAACGGGTAGACCTGGCGGTGCAGGCCTGCACCGCCCTCCATCTGCCGCTGCTGGTGGCCGGCGACGGCCGCGACCGCGCCCGGCTGGAGCGTTTGGCCGGTCCTACGGTAAAATTCCTGGGCCGCGTGCCCGACGCCGACGTGCCGGGCCTGCTGGCCGGGTGCCGCGCCTTCATCTTTCCCGGCCTGGAAGACTTCGGCATCGCGCCGGTGCAAGCCCTGGCGGCCGGGCGGCCGGTGGTGGCCTTCGCGGGCGGCGGCGCGCTCGACAGCGTGCAGGACGGCGAAACCGGCGTGCTGTTTCCAGCGCAAACCGTGGAAGCGTTAACCGCCGCCCTGGAGCGCGTGATGCGTCTGCCCGTCGAAGTGCCCGCGCTGCGCGCCTCGGCCGCGCGCTTTGATCGTTCCGTGTTCGCGGCGCAGTTGCGCGCCTTCCTGAGGGAGAAAACCGGTCTGCCGGTGGTCGCCTAACCTGGGCTTTGCCGACTCAGTGAGTGGCTGGTCGCCCTGAGTCCCCCGAGGCCCTTCTTTGCTCATGGACCTTCACCTCGCCCTGACCCTCCTCCGCCGCTGGTGGTTCCTGGTGCTCCTCCCGCCGCTCATCGCGGGCGCTTACGGCCTCGCCACCTATCGCGCGCCCGGCCTCACCTACAGCGCGGGTGTGCGCTATGCCGTGGGGCAGCCCGCCGGCCTGGCCGACACCGACGGCTACGACCCCAACTACTACCGCTGGCTCACGTCCGAGTACATCGCCTCGGCGCTCAAAGATTGGGTGCCCACGGCCGACTTCGCCGCGGCGGTCAGCGCGCAGTTGGCGGTGCAAGGCCTGGACGTGCCCGCCGCCGCCCTGCAAGGCGCGCTGCGGGCCGACAACGCCCGCAGTCAGTTGGTGGTCTACCTGACCTGGCCCGCCGCCGACCAGGTGGCCGCCCTCTTCGCCGCCGTGACGGCCGCGCTGCAAGACAACGCCGCCGTCTTCCCGCAGTTGGGCGGGTTGGCCGCGCAGGCCGTCGCGCTCGACACACCGCAGCCCGGCGCCGTCGGCCCCTCGCTGCGCAGTCGGCTCGATCTGCCGCTGAAGGTGGCCGTCGGGTTGGCTGCCGGGTTGGCGCTGGCCCTGCTGGCCCACGCCCTCGACCCATTCGTGCGCGACCGGCGCGACCTGGAGCAGCTCGGCCTGCCCGTTGTCGGCGAACTGCCGCGCGGCGCGCCGCGGCCATAGGTCGGTCTGGTACAATACGCCCGCCATGTCGCTAAACGACTACTTTCGCATTCTGCGCCGCTGGTGGTGGGTGCTGCTGCTGCTGGCCGCGCTCACCGCTGGGAGCGCTTATGTCATCAGCGCGGCCCAAACGCCCATCTACGTCTCCAGCGCCTTCGTCGGCGTGCAGCCTTCCCGGCCCGACCTGGGCCTGAGCCAGAGCACCAAGACCCTGCTGCGCTACTACGTCTCGGTGATTGATACCGAGACCTTCGCGCGCCGCGTGATTGACCAACTCCAGCTCGACTTGGCCCCCGGCCAACTCCTGGCCGACAGCACCATCGCCAGCGACGACTCGCGTTTTGTCATCCAAATTGAAGTGGAAAACACCAACGGCGACGTGGCGAACGACATCGCCCGCGTGTGGGCTGGGGAATTCAAGGCCTGGCGCGACGCCGAAAACGCCACCATTCAGCGCGAAGATCAGGTGGAGGCCGTGCTGCTCGATGAGCCGCGCTACAGCCTCGACCGGCCGCAAAAGAAGATCAACGCGCTGGCCGGGGCCATCCTCGGCCTGCTGTTGGGCGGCGTGATCGTCTTCATCGTCGAATACCGCGAGGCAAGCGTCATCCGCTTCAGCGCCGACATTGAGCGCAGCCTGGCGCTGCCGGTGCTCGGCGCCATCCCCACGGCCGAGGCCGCCGCCGGCGGGCGGGGCCGCACCGGGCGCGCGGGCTAAAGGGCCGCCCATGCCGACCACACCGACCTCGCTCGTCACCCTGACCGACCCGCGCTCGCCGATGGCCGAGGCCTATCGCACCCTGCGCACCAATCTGCTGTTCTCCAGCCTCGACCGCCCGCTGGCGACGCTGCTGGTCACCTCGCCCGCGCCCGAGGAAGGCAAGTCCACCACGCTCGCCAACCTGGCGGTCACGCTGGCCCAGGGCGGCCGCCCAACCATCCTGGTGGACTGCGACCTGCGCCGCCCGCGCCTGCACGAAATCTTCGGCGTGCCGGCCGAGCCGGGCCTGAGCAACGCCCTCCTCGCCAAGGTAGATGAGCCGCCGCTGGCCGCCACCGGGGTGGAGAACCTGTCGCTCCTGCCCGCCGGGGCCGTGCCGCCCAGCCCGGCCGACCTGCTCGGCTCGCGGCGCATGGAAGCCCTCATCGCCACCCTGAAATCGCGCGCCGACTTCGTGCTGTTCGACGCGCCGCCCGTCATCGCCGTCACCGACGCCGCCCTGCTGGCCTCCAAGCTCGACGGCGTGCTCTTGGTGGTCAGCGCGGGCCACACCCGGCGCGATGACGCCCAGCGCGCCAAGGACCTGCTGGAAAAGATTCACGTCCACCTGGTCGGCGCGGTGCTGACCAACGCCGCCGTAGACCGCCGCCTGACGGCGTATTAGCCTATTCTCTGGTGGTTGACCCATGAAAAACATCCTCGTCACCGGCGGGGCCGGTTTCATCGGCTCGAACTTCGTCCGCTACCTGCTGCGGCAGCACCCCGACTACCATGTGGTGGTGTTCGACAAGCTGACTTACGCCGGCAACGTCAAGAACCTGCTCGATGTGCACGACGACCCGCGCTACACCTTTGTGCGCGGCGACATCGCCGACAAGCACATGCTGGCCGACACGCTGCGCGCCCACCAGGTTGACACCATCGTCAACTTCGCGGCCGAGAGCCACGTAGACCGCTCGATCCTCGAACCGGATGCCTTTATCCACACTGACGTGGTCGGCACCTATGTCCTGCTGGAAGCCGCCCGTCAGTTCGGCCTGGAGCGCGTGCTGCAAGTCTCCACCGATGAAGTCTACGGCTCAATCCCGGTCGGCTTCTTCAAGGAAGGCGACCCGCTGGAACCCAACAGCCCCTACTCAGCCAGCAAAGCCGGCGGTGAGCTGATGGTGCGCGCCTACCACGAGACTTACGGCCTCAACACCGTCGTCACCCGCGGCAGCAACACCTTCGGCCCCTACCAGTACCCGGAGAAAGTTGCGCCGCTGTTCATCACCAACGCCATCGAGGGCGAGCCGTTGCCGCTCTACGGCGACGGGATGCAGGTGCGCGACTGGCTCTATGTGGAAGACCATTGCGCCGGGATTGACACGGCGCTGCACCGCGGCGCGCCCGGCGAGATCTACAACCTGGGCGGCGGCAACGAGCGCCACAACATCCAGGTGACCAAGCTCATCCTGCAACTGCTGGGCAAGCCGGAGACCCTCATCCGCCCGGTGGCCGACCGCCCCGGCCATGACCGCCGCTACGCCCTCGACTGCGCCAAGCTCAAGGCGCTGGGCTGGGCGCCGACCAAAGACTTTGAGACGCGCCTGGCCGAGACCGTGGCCTGGTACCAGCAGAACGACTGGTGGTGGCGGCCGATTAAGAGCGGCGAGTTCAAAGCCTACTACCGGCAGCAATACGGCGAACGTCTCGCCGCCGGCTAAGCCCGGCCGCGCCTGCTCGCGCTCAGAAAAACACCGGCCAGTCAGCTAGCCTGACTGGCCGGTGTGCGTGTGTGGCTGCTGAGCGCAAACTCAGCGCCACCCGCCTCAGGCCGCCTCTAGCGCATAGGCATACGCCTGCTCCAGCGACAGGGCCTCCCCTTCCCGCATCAACTGCTTGGCGCGCCGGCTGCCCAGCGCGGCCCGCACCGCGGCCAGCGCCTGCTCGTGCTCGGCGCGCCAGATGGGCAGCGTGGCCCAATAGGCGTAGAGCGCCGGCAGGTAGGGCTGCGCCGCCCCCAACAGCCGGGCCGCGCGCTCTGGCCGGCCGCCGGGCGCGGCCGCCAGCAGCGCCAGCGCATGAAACGAATGGGCCAGATTGATGGGATGGCCCGCCTCGCGCCGCATCAGTAGCGCCTCGCGCTGCAAAGCGGCCGCCTGCTCCGCTGCGCCCTCCGAGCGTGCCACCCGGCCCTGGCCGTCGAGCACCGCGGCAATGAAATCGCGGTTGCCCAGCTTCTGAAACCCGGCCAGCACCCCCGCCATCAGTTGCCGGGCCTGCGCGTAGTTCCCCTGCCGCCGCGCCAATTCAGCCTGCAGCAGCAGCGCCATGCCGTTTTCGTCGTCTGGGTTGATGCGCCGGCGGACGCGCAGCCACTCGTCGAACAGCCGCGCGGCCCGCTCCAGATCGTTGTGCGCCAGGGCATCGCGGCCCAACAAGCCCAGGTTGTTCGCCACGCCGGCCCAGTCGCCAAAGGCGCGCCGCTCCGGCAGCAGCGCTTCCAAGATTGCGCGGCCCGCCGGGCGCTGGCCCAAGCAGAAGTTGAGCTGCGCCAGCGCGGTCAGGTTCATGGTCTGGCCCCAGCGATCCCCCAGTTCGCGAAAGAGCGCCAGGCTTTCCTCGAACAGCGCCCGCTCAGCGCTGTGGTCGTTGCGCGCGGCCGGCGGCAGCGCGGGCAGCGGCGCGGGCGCGCCGTGCGCCCGCCGCGGCAGGTAGTTCACCAGCGGGTCGAGCGTCTCTGCCAGCTTGTGCAGCGCCCAGGCCAGCCCCCACTTATCATCCAACTCGCGCAGGATCGCGATGCTTTCGTTGAGCAGCGACAGCTTAGGCGCGAAGTCGTCTAGCAAATGCGACAGATCGCCCAGGGTAATCAGGGCATACGCCAGGCCGCGCCGGCCCGCTGGACCGGCCTCCGCAAAGATTGCCACGCTCTCTTCCGCCATCGCGCGCGCCCGGGCCACATCGGGCGTCACGAAATACATGGCGGCGGCGGCTTGCAGCGCCTCGGCCCGCTGCAAATTTCGTTCGGCGGCGTTTGGCTGGGCCAGCGCGGCCTCCAGCCAGGCGTAAGCTTCGCGCTCGTGCCCGCGCAGCCACCAGAAGCGGCTGAGGGCCACCGCCAGTTGCAGCCCAGCGGCCGTCTCGGCGCGGTCGCGGCTAGACTGGCTGTAAGCCAGGGCCGCCCAGATGTTATCGAGATCGTGCTCCAGGTGGTCGAGCCACGTCAGTTGCTGCGGGCCGCGCAGGTGCGGCGCGGCTTCCAGCGCCAGCTGCCCAAAATAGCGCAAGTGGCGCGCATGTAGGCGCTCGCTCTCACCCGCCAGGTGCAGTTTTTCGCGCGCATACTGCCGCATCGTCTCCAGCAGCCGGTAGCGCGGCGGCGCGCCGCCCCGCCGTTCGGCGATGACCATAGATTTGCTGACCAATGATGACAGCAGATTGAGCACCTCGGCCAGCGCAATACCCGTCGCCGCATCCGCCGCCGGGTCATCGTCCGCGCAAACGACCTCGGCCGCCTCCAGCCGGCAGCCGCCCACGAAGACCGATAGCCGCTGAAAGAGCCGACGCTCGGCAGCGCTCAGCAGCTCGTAGCTCCAGTCAATCGTCGCGCGCAGCGTCTGCTGCCGGGGCAGGGCCGTGCGGCTGCCGCCGGTCAGCACCCGAAAGGTATCCTCCAGGCGCTCCGCCAGGCTGGTGGTGCTCAGCACGTTCACCCGCGCCGCGGCCATCTCAATCGCCAACGGGATGCCGTCTAGCCGTTGGCAGATGCGCGCCAGCGCCGCCGCGTTCTGCGCGTTGGCTTGATAGTTAGGCTCGACCAGGCGCGCGCGGTCCACGAACAGCCGCACGGCCGTGTAGTTCACCAGCGCCTCTAGCGGCGGCAGGTGATCCACATCGGGGAAGGGCAGCGACCGCACGCCGTAGACCGCCTCGCCCAAGATGGCGAGTGGTTCGCGGCTGGAAGCCAGCACCTTCAAGTTTGGGCAGGCGCGCAGCAGCGCTTCGACCAGTTGGGCGCAGGCCGCCAGCAAGTGCTCGCAGTTATCCAGCACCAGCAGCGCTTGCCGGTCGCGCAGGAAGGTCAGCAGGCTGTCGCGGATGGGCCGCCCCGGCGTTTCCCGCACACCCAGCACCGCGGCTACGTGCCCCGGCACCAGCGCCGGGTTGGTCAGCGGCGCCAGTTCCACCAGCCACACCCCATCGGCAAAATCGTTCAAGACTCGGCCGGCCGCCTCCAGCGAGAGGCGCGTCTTGCCCACGCCGCCCGCGCCCGTCAAGGTCACCAGCCGGTGTTCGCCCAGCCGCTGCACGAGCTGCGCCAATTCCTCTTCGCGGCCGAAGAAGCGGGTGACCGGCACGGGCAGATTGTTGGTGAGTTGCGTGGGGGGCGGCGTGGGCGCGGCGGGCGGGGGCTGGTCTAACAGCCCCAACGCCTCGGCGCGCGCAATGGCCTGGCGCTTGCGGTTAACGCCCAGCTTACTGTACAGCTGCCGCACATACCATTTCACCGAGCTTACCGCCAGGGTCAGGTGTTCGGCAATTTCCGGCGCAGTGTGGCCCTGCGCCAGCAGCGCCAGGATATCGCGTTCGCGCCGCGTCAGCGGCTGAATGAGCGGCTCGGCCGGCTGGCTGTCCCCAGCGCGCATGGCACCGTCCTTGGTTGGTCTATGCAGAAACAGGCAGATTATACCGTCTTGGTAGCGGCCGCCCCCGCCGCCGCGCCGCCCCTGCCGACCAATTCCCTCCCATTTCCCCTCCTTTTGTGAGGGCGACAACCGGGCCGGCTGCCGCTATTCTAAGCACGTTGAAACAGAACTGGTAGTGGAGAAGGAGATCACCATGTATCCGCTCGATGCTCACTTAGCTGCGGCGCTTGACCGCCAGGCCGACCACGTGCGCGCCGTCGAAGCTGCCTCGACCTACTCCCCGGTGCAGTCGGCGCGCCGGCTGAGCGCACCCGCCCGGGCGGGCATCGCCCTGGCTGTGGCCGCGCCCGTCATGCTGCTCATGGCGTGGGGGTTGCTGGTCCGCTGACCGGCTCTGGCCGCGGTTTGGCCCGGGTGAGTCTGGCGCGTCCTTTAAGCCATCGGGCGAGTCCCGGTGGCTTTTTTTGTGCTGGCCCCGCGCCAAAACCGATTGTGACGTTTATCGCTTACCTGACTCTCGTTTGACGCCCCTCCCTAGGGATGATAGAATCGCGCCAATCGTAGCCAAAATATCAACTCTGTCGTTCCACAGTTGATCCCTGGACGCACCCCTGGTCTTGGCTCGTAGCCCCCGGTGGTGCGTTTTAGTGCGTATAAGGAGCACTGCCTCATGAGCACCTCGCCCGTTGCCGCGCCGGCCTTCGCCAAGGGCCTGGTCGGCGTCATTGCCGCCCAAACCGCGCTCTCGTCGGTTGACGGCGCCAATGGCGTCCTCACCTATCGCGGCTTTAACATCCACGACCTGGCCGGCCAGGCCTCCTACGAAGAAGTGGTATACCTGCTGTTCCACGGCGCGCTGCCCACCGCCGCCCAACTCGGTGCTTTCCAGCAGGAGTTGACCGCGCAGCGCGCGCTGCCGCAGCCCATTCTCGACCACATCACGGCCGCGCCGGCCTCAGCTACGCCCATGGACGTGCTGCGCACGGCGGTCTCCATGCTGGCCTACTACGAGCCGGAGGTCGAAGACATCTCGCTTGAGGCCACGCTGCGCAAAGCCCTCAAGCTGGTGGCCCAGTTCCCGACGGTCGTGGCCGCCATTCATCGCCACAACGCGGGCCACGCCGTCCTCGCGCCCAACGGCGCCCTGGGCCACGCCGCCAACTTCCTCTACATGCTGCACGGCCAAGCGCAAAGCGACCTCTCGAACCGGGCCATGGACCTCTATCTGGTCCTCCTGGCCGATCACTCGCTCAACGCCTCCACCTTCACGGCGCGCGTCGCCTCCTCCACCAACGCCGACCTGCACGCCGCCATCACCGCCGCCATCGGCGCGCTGAAGGGCAACCTGCACGGCGGCGCGGCCGAAGCCACCATGAACACCTTGCTCGAAATCGGCGATCTGGGCCGGGTGGATGCGTTCGTGGACAACGCCTTCGCCACCAAGCGCAAGATTATGGGCATCGGCCACCGCATCTACAAGAGCGGCGACCCGCGCGCCCGGCACTTGCTGGAGTGGGCGCGGCGCATGGAGCAAGCCCAGGCCAACGGCGCGCAGTATGTGGATATGGCCCTGGGGGTCGAAGCGGCCGTGCTGCGCCACAAGGAGCTTTACCCCAACGTGGACTTCTTCTCGGCCCCCATGCTGTACTACCTGGGTATCCCCACCGCGCTCGACACCTGTGTCTTCGCCATTTCGCGCGTCGCGGGCTGGAGCGCCCACGTGATCGAGCAATACAAAGACGCCACGCTCATCCGCCCTGGCGCCGACTACATCGGCCCCAAGCACCAGACCTTTGTGCCGCTGGTCGACCGCGGCTAGGCTTCACCCGGTGTGCGCGGGGGAGGGGGTGCCCCCTCCCCCGCATGTTTCTCGCCCCGCCTGGAGGTGCGCCCCCCATGCTCCCACCTCAACCTGCCACTGAACCCGCCGCGGGCCTGGCCGCGCTGCGCGGCCTCATCGCCGATGTGGCCGCCGGCCGCCGCCCCGTAGCCGATCTGGTGGCCCATTTCCGCGGCCTGCACGAAACCATCGAGCGCCAGGGCCGCCCGGCCTATCGCTCCAAAGAAGAAGCCCGCCTGATCTGGGATATCCTCTGGGCGCTGGAGTTTTACTCGCCTGACCCGACGCGCGAGGCTAACCCCGCCGAATGGAACGATGCCGCCGCGCTGCTGGCCGAAGTGCAGCGTGTGGCGCGGCATCTGCCGGAGGCCTAGGCCTGCCTAGCGCATGGCGCCCTACGGCTACAGCGCGCGCCGTGCCCGCGGCTGCTCCAGCCTGTGGCTGCTGTTGGCCGCCGCCGGGCTGCTGGTGGGGCTGGGCATCGCGGCGCTGCTTGCCCTCCCGCGCCTCGTCAGCCGCTCGCCCGCGCCCGGCGCGGTGCTGGTCTCAGCCCGCGCCCCGCTGCGCCTGACCTTCAGCCGCCCGATGGACGTCGCCTCCGTCGAGCAGGCCCTCACCTTTGACCCGCCCACGCTGGGCACGACCGCCTGGGACGGCAACAGCCTCATCTTCCGCCCCATTGAAGCCTGGCCGCTCAGCAGCACCGTCACGGTGCAGCTCGCCGGCGGGCGCAGCCAGGCCGGCCTGCCCCTGCTCGGCGCGCAAGCCTGGAGCTTCAGCGTCGGCCCGCTGCGGCTGGCCTACCTGACCGGCGATCCGCCCAACCTGTATCTCACCCCCATAGACGGCGGCCCCGAACCGTTGGCCGTGACCGCTGAGCCGTACGGCGTCTATGATTATGCCCTCAGCCCCGATGGCGCGCAGATCGCCTACGCCGCGCGCCGCGCCGACGGCGGAGCCGACCTGCGCCTGATCAACACCGACGGCACCGGCGCGGCCGACCTGCTGCTCTGCCCCGGCGAGGCGTGCGTCTCGCCGGCTTACTCGCCGGATGGTCTGCGGCTGGCCTACCAGCGCCAGGCGCTCGTGCTGGGGCTGGCCGGCGCGCCGGGGCTGGGGGCCGCCCACGTCTATGTGCGCACCCTGGCAACCGGCGCCGACGAGTTGATGAGCGACAACGAGACGCGCTTCCCGGTCTGGTCGCCGGACGGCCGCCTGGCCTACCTCGACACCGGCCTCGAGGCCGTGGTCGTCCACGACCTCACGACCGGCGCCCTGACCTTTGTGCCCAACGCCTCCGGCCAGATGGGCGCCTGGTCGCCCGACGGCGTTTTCATCGTCTACCCCGAGCTGGCCTTCCCCGACCTGCCCGCCGGTGAAACCGCGCCCGGCGCCGATGAGCTGACCGGCGCTTTCCTAACCTATCTCACGCGCGTCACCGTGGCTACCAATGCCCGCCTCAACCTCTCCGGCGATCAAGCGCTCGTGGACGACGGCTCGCCTGCTTTCTCTCCCGGCGGCGGTTGGATCGCCTTTGGCCGCAAACAGGTCGTGCGCGGCCAGTGGACCCCCGGCCGCCAGTTGTGGCTCATGCGGCCTGACGGCGCGGGCGCCTACGCGCTAACCGACGATCCGCTTTATAATCACAGTGCTTTCATCTGGAGCCCGGATGGGAGGTGGCTGGCCTACATGCGCTTTCAAGTGTCTGACCAAACTGCCCCCGCCGAGATCTGGCTGGTTAGCGCCGCCGCCGGGTCGGCTGAGAAGCCGGTTCCTGTTCGGCTGGTCCAGGGCTACTTACCGGAGTGGCTGCCGTGAACCGCGACCCCAAGCAAGACCCTCGCAAGTCCGACTCCGAGGCCCGCTGGGTAGATGCCGTTCGCGCCGAGACGCGCCGGATGGAAGCCGCCCAGGCGCACACGCGGCGGGTCGAGCCGCGCCAGGTCGTGCCCAACGAACCGCATTATTGGCTCAACCGCCTCGCCCCCGACTTCACCCTCCCAATTGTAGACGGCGGCCGCCTCTCGCTCGCCGACCTGCGCGGCTACATCGTCATCCTCAACTTCTGGTCGGCGGAGTGCGCCTGGAGCCGCCGGGCCGACGTGCTACTCGTCTATCGCGCCCTCACCTGGGAAAGCAAAGGGGTGCGCATTGTCGGCATCGCCTCCAATTACAACGAGCTTGAAAGCCAGATCCGCTACGAGACGCAGAGTCGCCACCTGCGCTATCCGGTGCTGATGGATTTCGACCACCGCGTAGCTGACCTGTACCGCGCCGAAAAGACGCCGCACTTCTTCGTGCTCGACCGGCAGGGGCTGGCGCGCTACATCGGCGCGCTGGATGACGCCACGCAAGAAGAGCGCGACGCCCGCGTGTTGTTTCTGGATAAGTCGGTGAACGCGCTGCTCAACAACCGCGACCCCGACCCGCCCTGTACCATTCCCTATGGGTGCGAACTGCCGCGGCCGGCGGCGCGGGCCGGCAGCTTTCCGCGCTAAGGGGTGTAGATAGAGGCCCATGAAACCCGAGACTGTCCTCGAGGTGATCGGGTTGGGGCTGCGGGCGGCGGAGGCCGCCCTGAGCCGCCGCCCCAAGCTCGATCTGCCCGATACGCGCGCCGACCGGCTGGTGCGGCGCATGCTGCCGCTGGCCGAGCGCGCGCTTGACCGCCTGGCCCCGGCCGCCGGAACGGTGACGCCCAAGGTGGCCGCCGCCCGCGAACGGCGGCGGGCCGCGGCCGGCCGCCGTCGTCGCCGCTCAACGCTGGCGCCCTTGGTCATCGGCGCGCTGAGCGCCGCCGCCGCCGCGTACGTGGTGGCGCAGGAACAGCAACGTATCCGCGATCGCTACCGCCCGCTGCGCGCCGCCTTTCCCGCCGAACTGCTGGAGGTGCTGGCCGCGCCCGGCGGCGGCCGCCGCCTCGACTACGACGGCCGCCTGTTGACCGACAGCGCGACCAGCGCCCACTACGCCCTGCTCGACGGCATCCCCGACTTTATCGCGCCGCCGGCCTCGCCCGCCGAGCAGTTGGAGGCCGACGACAGCTACGTGCAAGACCTGCTGCGGCCCCTGGGGTTGGCGCTGGCCGGCCGCAGCCATGCCGGCAACGCGGCCTTTTGCGGCGCGGTGGCCTCGCGCGCCGGGGCGGGCTGGGTGCTCTCCGTGCCCGCCGGGCGCGGCACCTATGAGATCGAGATGGCGCGGGCCAACCCGCGCGCCCGCGTGCTGTGCCTGAGCAACAAGTGGGATGTGCTGCTGGAGATTCGGCGGCGCGGCCGGCTGGCCGGGCTGAACAACCTCTACTATGTGCGCGGCACGCCGCGCCTGCTGCCTGTGCAAGACCAGGTGATTGACGGCCTGTGGAGCAACGGCCTCCAGCGCTATGCCGCGCCTGAGCGCGAGCTGACGCAGATGGTGCGCGCGGTGCGGCTGAACGCCCCCGTGGCCGGTGTGGCGCTGATTGACGACGGCGCGCCGTTCACCAATCTCGTTGTGCAAGCCGGCCGGCGTTACCTGCCGGGGCTACGCTCTACCGCCGCGCTCACGGCGCTGCTGCTGGCGGCGGGCGTCAAAGACCTGCGCACCGCCCGCGACGGATCGTTCCTGCGCTTCAGCGGCGTGCGCGCCTGAGCCGTCACCGCCTCGCGAAACAACTCGGCGGCCGTCTCGTGACGGCCGCCGTTTGATTACTCGCCCCTCCCACCTCTCACCTCCCACCACTACTCCCCGCGCCACACCGTGCGGTCCTCCGCGCCAGGGCGGGCCGGCGGCGGCACTTCGGCCGCCGAGTAGCCGAAGTATAGGAACCCCACCATCGGCTGATCGGCCGCAAAGCCCAGCGCCTCACGCACCGCCGGGTCAAAGATCGCATCGCCCGAGCGCCACATGCCGCCCAGCCCCAGCGCGTGCGCGGCCAGCAGCATGTTCTGCGCGGCGGCGGCGGCGGCGCACACGTTCTCAAACTCCACCACCTTCGGCCCGACCGCCTTGTCCACCCCGACGGCGATGACCACCGGCGCGCGCAGCGGCTTGGCCCGCTCGACCGCCAGCGCTTCGGGCAGCGCGGCCGGGTCGCGCCGCGCCAGGGCCTGCGCCATCACCGCGCCCAGCGCGTCGCGGGCCGTGCCTTGCAGCACCACAAACCGCCAGGGCCGCACCTTGTGATGGTTAGGCGCCTGCGCGCCTGCCGCCAGAATCTTCTCCAGCAGCTCCCGCGACACCGGGTCGGGCCGCATATTCTTAATTGATTGGCGAAAAAAGATCGCTTCCAGAGCATCCATCAGAGCGCTGTTCCTTATAGGATAGGGCCATAAGCTGTTGCGGCGATTATAGCCGAGGCCGCTCGTCGTCTGCGCGCCAAACCCTGAATCTCTCTATAATCTCCCCGCGCCGAAAGGAGTGTCCGCCATGCCGCGCGTCATCCACGCCCCCACCGGCTCCACCCTCACCTGCCGGGGCTGGCAGCAAGAAGCCGCTTACCGCATGTTGCAGAATAACCTCGACCCCGCCGTGGCCGAACGCCCTGATGACCTCATCGTCTACGGCGGGCGCGGCCAGGCCGCCCGCAGTTGGGAAGCCTACGACGTCATCCTGGCGACCCTCAAGCAACTCGCCGACGACGAGACCCTGCTGGTGCAGTCCGGCAAGCCCGTCGTCGTCTTCAAGACCCACCCCGACGCCCCGCGCGTGCTGATCGCCAACTCGAACCTCGTCCCGCACTGGGCCACCCAACAACACTTCGACGAGTTGGCCGCCCAGGGCCTCATCATGTACGGCCAGATGACCGCCGGCTCGTGGATCTACATCGGCAGCCAGGGCATTTTGCAAGGCACTTACGAAACGCTTGGAGCGCTGGCGCGGCAGCGCGGCTGGCCCAGTTTGCGCGGCAAGTTCGTCCTCAGCGCCGGGCTGGGCGGCATGGGCGGCGCGCAGCCGCTGGCCGTCACCCTCAACGAGGGTGTGGCCCTGATCGTGGAGGTAGACCCGGCCCGCGCCCAGCGCCGGCTGGAGACCGGCTACATTGACGTCGTGGTAGATACGCTCGAAGAAGCCATGACCCTCGTGCAGGAAGCCCAGGCCGCGCAGACGCCGCGCTCCGTCGGTCTCATCGGCAACGCGGCGGAGATTTACCCCGAACTGGTGCTGCGCGGCGTGACGCCCGATGTGGTGACCGACCAGACCCCCGCGCACGACTACCTGGCCTATGTGCCCGCCGGCCTGTCGCCGGCCGCGGCCGAGGCGCTGCGCCAAGCCAACCCCGGCGAATACGCCTGCCAGTCCGCCGGAGCCATGGCGCGCCAGGTGGAGGCCATGCTCGCCTTCCGGCAGCGCGGCGCCGAGGTCTTCGACTACGGCAACAACCTGCGCCAACGGGCCTTCGACGCGGGCGTGAAAGACGCCTTTGCCTATCCCGGCTTTGTGCCCGCCTACGTGCGCCCGCTGTTCTGCGAGGGCAAGGGGCCGTTCCGCTGGGTGGCCCTCTCCGGCGATCCGGAAGACATCTACCGCACCGACGAAGCCGTGCTGGAGCTGTTCCCCGACGACGCGCACCTGCGCCGCTGGCTGACCCTGGCGCGTGACAAGATCAGTTTTCAGGGGCTGCCCGCGCGCATCTGCTGGCTGGGCTACGGCGAGCGGGCGCGGGCCGGGCTGCGCTTCAACGAGTTGGTGGCACGGGGCCTGGTCTCGGCCCCCATCGTCATCGGCCGCGACCACCTAGACGCCGGCTCGGTCGCCAGCCCCAACCGCGAGACCGAGGCCATGCGCGACGGCAGCGACGCCGTGAGCGACTGGCCGATCCTCAACGCCCTCATCAATGCCGTGGGCGGGGCCACCTGGGTGTCATTTCATCATGGCGGCGGCGTAGGCATCGGCTACAGCCAGCACGCCGGACAGGTCATCGTGGCCGACGGCACGCCCGCCGCCGCGGCCCGCCTGGAGCGCGTGCTAACCACCGACCCCGGCCTGGGCATCGTGCGCCACGCCGACGCGGGCTACCCGGAGGCCATCGCTGCTGCCCGCCGCCATGGGCTGAACATGCCCATGCTTAAAGACTAGGTCAGCGTGAAGGACGCCCATATGGTCACGATCCGCCGCCTCTACCTCTACATCGTCTGCTTCATCAGCCTGCAAGCCGCGGCCAACGCGCTGGTGACGCTGCTCAGCGGCGGGTTCAGTTGGGCCGTCGGAGCCGACCGGCCCAACGCCTTTTTCTTTACGCTTCAGTTGGCGGTGCTCATCGTGGCCGGGCCGATCTTCTTGGGCCACTGGCTGTGGGCGCTGGCGCTCGCCCGCCGCGACCCAACCGAGCGCGGCGCGTTCCTCTATCATCTCTACCTCCTCGCGCATCAAGGCAGCGCCCTCGCCTTGGCTTCCGTCGCGGCCGGCGCGCTGGTGTCCACGCTGGCGCGGTTTGTGTTCTTCCGAGCCGAGGTCGGCGCCGGCGAGGTTGCGCAGTCCTTTGGCGCTCTGCTGGCGGCCTGGGCGGTGCTGGGGCCGGTCTGGGCCTATCACCAATGGCTTGCGACCCGGCCCGGCCTGCCGCAGTCGGGAGCCACGCGCGGGCTGTTTCATCTCTATAGCCTGCTGTGGTCAGGCGTAGGCCTCGCGCTGGCGGCGGTTGGCTTCTTCCTGGTGCAGGCGGCGCTGATTGACTGGCTGGCCGGCAACGCCGCGCGCCAGGGGCCGAGCGGGCTGGGCCTGCTGGCCGTGGGCCTGCCGCTGTGGGCCTTCCACGAATGGCAGCGCCACGCCCGTCGTGCGCGGCTGCCCTCGCCCGTGGGCGACGGGCTGCGCTGGGTCTACGCCTCCGTCGCCGCTGCCGCCGGCGTGCTGCTGATCCTCCTCGGCCTGAGCGACGTGCTCACGCGCCTGGCCGAGCGCCTGTTCCTCGGCGCGCTGGATCATCCCCCGGTTGCGTTCGGCCTTCTCACCACCGGCCTCGGCCTGTGGGCCTATCACGAGTGGGCCGTGCGGCGCGTGGCGCTGCCGGCGGCGCGGCCGTTCCGCTGGCTGTTTGCGGTCGCGTTCAGCGTGGTCGGCCTCGGCGCGGCGACGGCGGGCGGCCTGGCAGCGCTGGTGTGGCTGTTCAGCGGCTTGCGGGCTGGCGCGCAGACGTATGCCGGCAGCGCCGCCCTGCTGCTGCCCGGGTTGCTGGTGTGGGCCTATCACCAGTGGCTGTGGGGGCAGGCCGCCCGCGCGCTGGAGATGGATGCGGCTGAGCCAGGCGGCTTCCGCGAGACCGGGCGATTTCTGCGGCGTTTGTATCTCTACGGGTTCAGCGGCCTGGGAGTGGCGCTCACCACGGCCGGCCTGATCGGTGTGCAAGACGCGCTCTTCAGCGGCCTGCGCGGCCGGGTGGCCCTGCGCGAGGCGTTGGCCTGGCTGCTGGTGGGCGTGCCGCTCTGGCTCTACCACTGGCTGTGGGTGGGCCGGCTGTTCGCCCGCGGCCAGGCAGATGAGCGCCGTTCTGACCTGCGCAAGGTCTATCTGTACGTCATCATTTTCGCCGCCGTGAATGCCGCGATCATCACCGCCGGGCTTACGCTCAACGGCCTGCTGCGGCGGCTGCTGGGCTTGCCTACCGAGGGCCAGTTGGCCTTCTCGGTTGCGGTGATTATTGCCGCGCTGGCGCTGTGGGTCTATCACGGCCTGGTGCTGCGCGGCGACATCGCCCGCGCCGCCGAGTCGTCGCTGCAGGGCGGCCTGCAGCGGCTCTATTGGTATCTGGTGGCGGCCTTTGGCCTGGGCGCGTTCCTGTACGGGCTGGCCGGCGTGCTCAGCGACGCCATCAGCTTTTTGGCGGCCGGTTTGCGCGCCAATGCGGCGCTGCGCAGTACGTTCGCCGCCAACCTGGCCGCGCTCCTGGCCGGGCTGCCGGTGTGGGCGCTGGCCTGGTGGCCCGCGCAGGCCGCCACGCGCGCCGCCGGACCGGGCGCGGCCGCCGCCCGCCGCTCCTGGCTGCGCCGCCTCTACCTCTACGGCTTCGCGCTCGTGGCCGTGATTGTGACCCTGGTGAGCGCGATCACGGTGGTCTACCAATTGCTCAACGCCGTGCTGCGCCTGGGCGAGGGCGGCAACGTGCTCGCCAACATGGCGCGCGCCGCGGGCCTGGCGGTGATCGCCACGGCCGTGTGGCTCTACCATGTGTGGGTGCTGCGGCAGGATGGCAAGTCCGCGAGCGCCGACCGCGCCCTGGAGCGCGAGCAGCAGGCCGCCCGCGCAGCGCGCCAACAGGCCCGCGCCGCGGCCGCGGCCGGCGCCCGCTGGGCCGGCCTGCCTGTAGCGATTGTGGATGACGGCGATGGGCGTTTTGCCCGCCTGGCGCTGGCCGCCTTGCGCCGCGACCTGCCCGCCCTCACGCTGCTGCCCGTGGGCTTGACCCCCGCCGCGAGCACCGCGCTGGCGGGTGAGATGCCCGAGGACGCGCCGACCGCTGTGGAAGCGCTGCCCTCCGTGCGTTCCGTCTTTGCCGCGGCTGAGCCGGTTGCGCCCCCCGCGTTGAGCCGTGCCCGGTTGATCATCGCGCCCTGGACGGCCGCCGCGCGCGAGCCGGTGGCGTCTAGCCCGTTACCCAAGGTGATCGTGCCGCTGCCAGGGACGGGCCTGTTCTGGGCCGGCGTGAATGCCGAGCTGGCCGCTGCCCTGCCCAGCGACCCCGGCCCACAGTTGGCCCGCACCGTGGAGGCTGCCCTCCACAGGCTGCCCGCTGCCGCGCCCTCGGCCGTGGCCACGCTCCAGCCGCCCTCCGAACCGCCCGCGCCGCCCTCCGAAGCGCCGCCTATTGCGCCGCCCACACCCGGCTCCGATTCGCCCACCGAGCCGCTCGCGCTGCCGCCGCTGGATACGCCGCTTGACACGCCGCCAGAGGCGTCAAGCGCTGGGTTGACCGATTCGCCAATCCCCGTTACAAACTAAGCCATGCCCATCACCATCCGTTCTGCTTCGCTGCTTCGCCGCCTGGCCGCCCTCCAGCAGGCCGTGCCCGCCGTGCAGGGGGCCGCGCTCATCACCGCCGACGGCCTGGTCATCGCGGCCTATCCGCCCGGCTGGGACGCCGATCGGCACGCGCCGGAGGGCGGTGAGCACGTGGCCGCCCTGGCCGCGGTGCTGGCGGGCCACGCCGAGCGCGCGCTCGCCCGGCTGAATCAAGGCGCGTTTCAACAGATCGTGGCGGCGGGCGACCGTGGGGCGCTGGCGATCCTGCCCGTGACCGCCGACGCCTCGCTGGCGCTGCTCCTCGCGCCCGACGCCGCGCTGGGCCTGGTCCTGCACGCCGCCCGCGCCGCCGCCCAAGACCTACGCCTGACTCTCGACCAACCCGCATGACCACCCCCGCCCCCGCGATGCACCTGCGTACGCAGGTCGTCATCGCGACGCTGGCGCGCGCGGTCATCAACACCGCCCAGCGCCTGGTCTATCCCTTCTTGCCTGCCCTCAGCCGCGGCCTGGGCGTGCCGCCCGAAACGCTGGCGGGGTTGATCTCGCTGCGCGGGGCGCTGGGACTGGTGTCGCCGGCGCTGGGCGGGCTGCCCGACCGCATTGGCCGGCGCTTCACGGCGCTGCTCGGGCTGGTGATCTTCGTGGCCGGCCTGCTGCTGCTGGGCGTATTCCCCAGCCTGGCGACCTTCGCCGTCTATCTCTTCGCCGTAGCCGGCTGCAAGTACATGTTCGACCCGGCGCTGCAGGCCCACCTGAGCGACCGCACGCCCTATGCGCGGCGCGGCCTGGTCATCGCCTTCATCGAACTGGGCTGGTCGGGCGCCTCGTTCGTCGGGCTGCCGCTGATCGGCTTTCTCATCGCGCGCGCGACCTGGCGCGCGCCGTTCTTGCCGCTGGCGGCGGCGGGCGTCGCTGTGGCGGCCGCCCTCTGGTTCGTGCTGCCGCACGATGTGCCGCAGCGCGGCGCGGGGCATGCGCCCAGCCTGGGTTACTACGCGCTCATCCGCCGGCACCCGGTGGTGCTGTGGGGCGGCGGGCTGGGGCTGCTGGCCGGCGGCGCCAACGAGCTGTTCAATGTGGTCTACGCCGGCTGGCTGGAGCAGGCTTTCGGCCTTACCACCGCCGAGTTGGGCCTAACGGCCACCGTCATCGGCCTGGCCGAGTTGCTCGGCGAAGTGCTGGTCATGGTCCTGGCGGACAAGATGGGCAAACGGCGCGCCGTGGCGGTCGGACTGCTGGCGAGCGCCGCGGCCTATGGCCTCATCCCGTTAACGGGCGGGCAGCTCCCGCTGGCGCTGGCCGGGTTATTCTTCGTCTACCTCGCCTTCGAGTTCACGCTGGTCGGCTCGCTGCCCCTTATGACCCAGCTGGTGCCCTCCGCGCGCTTCCGCGTGATGAGCCTGAACGCCGCGCTGCACTCCGCGGGCCGCATGGTGGGCGCTTTCAGTGGGCCGCGCCTGTTCGCGCTGGGCTTCGGCTGGATCGGCGTAGCGGCGGCGCTGGCCAACCTGGCGGGCCTGGCGCTGATCGTATTCCTGGTGCGCGAGCGCCATCACGACTGACCGGCTGAGGGCCTCGCACTGGCAGTTGTCCGCCGCGTTCCGCCGTTCAACGCAGCCCGTTCGGCCCTATAATTAAGGCTGCTCCGGTTCCAGACTTAGGGCCGTTCACCCGCCTTAAGTGGACGGCCAGGAGGCCTACATGAAACGCTGGGTATCGTTCTGGTTGGCGGTCAGCCTGCTGGCCGTGCCCGCGCTGCCCGCGAGCGCGCAGACCTGCGCCACGTCTTACACGGTCAAGGCCGGCGACAACCTCTACCGCATCGGCCTGGCGCACGGCATCAAGTGGACCGAACTCGCCGCGGCCAACCACCTCACCAACCCCAATCTGATCTTCGTCGGCCAGGTGCTGTGCATTCCGGCGATGGGCACGCCCGGCCCGAGCGCCACGCCGGGCGCCTCGGCCACGCCCACCCCAACCGCCGCCCCCGCCGCCACGCCGGTGAGCGGCCCAACGGCCGTGCCTACCACCGCGCCGCCCGCCGGGGGTGTGCCGACCTTCGCGATCGTGTCGGTCACGCGCAACCTGTCGGTCACCGTGCGCACGGCCAACTTCCCCGCCAACCAGGTGTTCGACGTAACGATGGGGCCGATTGGCGCGCTGGGCGTGGGCTACGTGGCAGGCACGGTCAACTCGGGCGCGGGCGGTGTGCTCACCGCCACCCTGGGCATCCCGGCGCCGCTCGCCAACGCGGCGGCCATTTCGGTGCGGCTGCAAAACACCGCGGGCTACTACAGCTACGGCTGGTTCTACAACACGACCTTCCCCTGAAACGGCCGCCGCCCGCGGCCGGTTGCCTCGAATGGCTCAGGCCCGTGCCTGGGCCGTTTCGCTGGTTTTGGGCTACACTCTCCGCTGAAACGGCCGCTGCCCGCGGCCGGTTGCCTCGAACGGCTCAGGCCCGTGCCTGGGCCGTTTCGTTGGTTTTGGGCTACACTCTCCGCATGGTGGAGTGCGATCTGCTCATCCATTCGGCCGCGCAGTTGCTCACGCTGGCGGGCGGCCCGCGGCGCGGCGCGCAGTTGGGCGCGCTGGGTCTGGTGGCCGACGGCGCGGTGGCGGTGCGCGCCGGCCGCATCGTGCGCGCAGGGCCGACGGCCGAGGTGCGCGCCCAGGTGCGGGCGCGGGCCGAGCTAGACGCGCGCGGCCGGGTGGTCTTGCCCGGCTTCGTGGACCCGCACACGCACGCGGTGTGGGCGGGCGACCGCGCTCACGAGTTCGAGCAGCGGCTGGCTGGCGCGACCTATATGGAGCTGATGGCGGCGGGCGGCGGCATCATGTCTACCGTGCGGCAGACGCGCGCCGCCGGCCTCGACCAACTCGTGGCCGAAACGCGCCCGCGCCTGCGCCGCATGTTGGCGCACGGCACCACCACGCTCGAAGCCAAGACCGGCTATGGGCTGGAGCTAGACGCCGAACTGCGCCAACTCGACGCGCTGGAGCAACTGGCCGCCGAAGGGCCGTGGACGCTCGTGCCGACCTTCTTGCCCGCCCACGCCGTGCCCGCCGAATATGCGGGGCGCGCCGACGCCTATGTTGACCTGGTCGTAGATACGCTGCTGCCCGCCGCCGCCGCGCGCCTGCCGCGCTGGGCCGCGCGCAACCTCCCGGTGTTCTGCGACGTCTTCTGTGAAGACGGCGCGTTCACCGTGGCCCAAGCGCGGCGCGTGCTGGAGCGCGCCCGCGACCTGGGCTTTGGCCTTAAGGTGCACGCCGATGAGTTCGTGGGGCTGGGCGGCACGGCGCTGGCGGTGGAGCTGGGGGCGGCCTCGGCCGACCACCTGGTGTACACGCCCGAGGCCGACATCGCCGCGCTCGGGCAGGGCGCCACTGTGGCCGTCGGCCTGCCGGGCACGCCGTTTGGGCTGGCGCAGAGCGACTACACGCCCGCCCAGAAGATCATCGCGGCGGGTGGGGTGCTGGCGCTGGCCAGCGACCTAAACCCCGGCACCACCTGGTGTGAGAACATGCAAATGGTGCTGGCGCTGGCCTGCCGTTACATGAAGCTCACGCCCTCGCAGGCCATCGCCGCGGCGACCATCAACGCGGCGCGCGCCGTGCGCTTGGAGGCGGAGGTCGGCAGCCTGGAGCCGGGCAAGCAGGCCGACCTGCTGGTGTTGGCGGTGGGCGACTACCGCCAGTTGGGGTACCGCTACGGCGGCAACCTGGTACAGACGGTGATTAAGGCCGGCCGGGTGGTGGTGGAAAATGCGCCGGCGGGCGCGTGAGGCGAGGAGACTGGCATGTCGTTGCCGTTTGATCTATCACAGGTAGATTGGGCGATGCTCGGGGCCTTCCTGGTCGTCCTGGTGATTGGCTGGACGATCATGAAGGGGATGTTGCGCCTGACGATGCGAGCCTTCGCGCTGGGTTGCGTGGGGCTGCTGGTGCTCAGCGCGGTTCTGACAGGGCTGGCGCTGTTCGCCACCCGCTAGGGCTAGGCCGCCGCCCGCGCCGCCCGACCTGCGTTGGGCCAGGCGGCGCAGGGCCGGCGGGGCGGGCAGGCGCGTCAGGCGACGGGCATCACAATCCAGGCTAGCACATAAAGAGCCAGGCCGGGCACGCCGCCGGGGATGAGGGCGATCAGGAAGAACAGTCGCGGCCAAAACGCGCTGATCCCCAAAAAGTCGGCGATGCCGCCGCAGACGCCCGCCACCACACGGTTGTGGCGCGAGCGGCGCAGGGCGCGATATTGAGTGGTCATTGCAGGCCTCCTAAGCCGGTGATCCAACCAGTACTGTAGACACTCACCATTACGCGGGTTGGCGTCGCCGGTTGCGGGGGCGCGCGCCGGGCAGCCGACAGCCGGCTGGCGGCAAGCTGACGGCCGCGGGCTAGGGGGCCGCCGCGACGATGGACTGGATGGCCGGCCAAAAGGCCACTTGCAGGCCCAGCCCCACCACGCCGGCCAGCGCGATGATACCGGTGGACCAGGCCAGCCGGCGCACCAGCGCGCGGTCGTTGGCCGAAATGATGAACGGCAGGTTCGCGCCCACGCTCGCCAGTGAGGCCAGGACAGCGCAGATGCCGGCCACCTGGGCCGTGATCGTGCCGTGCTGCCCCAGGGTGGCCGCCGCAGCGACTGCGCTGGCGCTTGAAATCAGCCCCCCAAAAAAGCTCACCGCGTAGATGCCGACATGGCCCAGGGTAAGTTGCGCCAGGATGCCGGCGACCTGGATGATCAGCAGCAGCAGTCCAAATTTCAGCGCCGATTGCAGCGAGAAGGGCGAAGTGAAGTTAAGCGCCGGCGCGCCGGCCGCCTCAGCCGGCAGACTCCGCGGATGCCGCAGGAAGGCCAGGCCCAGCGTCGTGAGCAGCATGAGGCCAAAGGCGAGCGCTGACCAGGCCAGTCCCACGGGGGCCAGCAGCGCCAGCAGCACCGCGTTGCGCACGGCCATGGCCGCGACCGCCAGCAGCATGCCGCGGTAAACCGGCTCACGCAACTGGCCCTGGGTCTCCCGGACCCGCACCGCCAGGGCGCTGATGACGATGCTGCTGTTGATCAGCCCACCCAAGAAGCCGGTCAACTCCACCCCGCGCGACCCGTAGATTTTCCACAGGATGTAGTTGATAAAGCCCAACCCGGCAATCAGGATGACGGTGACCCACGCGGTGCGCGGCTCGACGGCGCCCCAGGGGTCAATGGCGCCTTCGGGCAGCGCCGGGTAGATGACGATGGCCAGGATGGCGAGCAGGATGGCCGAGCGTAGTTCCACCTCGCTCAGGCCGATGGAGAAACCGGCCAGCGGTTCCTTCCAGGCCAGCAGCGCGACGATGATGACCGCCAGCGCGGAAGGGGTCAGGGTGTGCCCCTGACCGCACAGCACGCCGGCGAACCCCGTCAGCAGCAGGGTGGCCGAGGTGGTCAGCTCCACGCCGTGGCCGCTGCGCAGGCTGTTGACGTTGAGGAAGACGACCAGCAGCCCGATCAGGAGCAGGGCCACGATGGCGTACATATCGCCCAGCAGGCCGCCGATGCCGCCCAGCAACGCCGTGAAGGCGAAGGTGCGCAGGCCCGACTCTTTGCCGCGCCGTTCGCGCTCGACGCCGATAAACAAGCCGACCGCCAGGGCCAGGCCGAGGCGCAGCAGGGTCGGGAGGTAAGGCCATTGCGTGAACGGTAGCGTCATCGGGTGAGTTAACTCCGGCCGGGAGCGCGTTAAACGCCGACGCTCGTGCGTGTCTGCGAGTGTAGCACAGATAGGGCCTGCGGCCGCAACCGGCCGGCGCTCTGGCGGCTGCGGCGTTCCGGCCGGTTAAACCAAGCCGGCCCCTCTTGCGAAGGGCCGGCTTGTTCCTTGAGAGACTCTCGCTCAGCGCGGAGGCGCTGGGGATGCTGCTGCCGCTGGGCTTAGAAATCGCCCATGCCGCCGCCGCCCGGAGGCATGGCGGGGGCCTTTTCCTTCTCCGGCACGTCGGTGATCAGGGCGTCGGTGGTCAAGATCATGGCGGCGATAGAGGCGGCGTTCTCCAAAGCCCCGCGCACGACTTTCACCGGGTCAATCACGCCCGACTTGATCATATCGGCGTATTCGCCGGTGATGACGTTGTAGCCGACGTTCTTGTTCTTCTCGTCCTTGGCGCGGCGGCGGATGCCGTCAATGATGACCGAGCCGTCTTGCCCGGCGTTGGCGGCCAGGCGGCGCAGCGGAGCTTCCAGCGCGCGGCGGACGATGTTGACGCCGACCTGCGCGTCCTCATCCTCCAGCTTGGTCTTCTCCAGCGCGGCGGCCGCGTTGATCAGCGAGACCTCGCCGCCCGGCACGATGCCCTCTTCTACGGCGGCCCGGGCGGCCGACAGCGCGTCTTCCACGCGGTGCTTCTTTTCCTTCAGCTCGGTCTCGGTGGCGGCGCCGACGCGAATGACGGCCACACCGCCGGACAGCTTGGCCAGGCGCTCCTGGAGCTTCTCCTTGTCGTAGTCGGAGGTGCTCTTCTCCATCTCGACGCGGATTTCCTCGATGCGGCCCTTGATGGCCTTGGCGTTGCCCTTGCCTTCCACCACCGTGGTGTCATCCTTGCTCGACACGACCTTGCCGGCGCGGCCCAGGTCGCTCAGCGTGGTCGATTCGAGCTTCTTGCCCAGCTCTTCGGTGATGACCGTGCCGCCCGTCAGGGTGGCGATGTCTTGCAGCATGGCCTTGCGGCGATCGCCAAAGCCGGGGGCCTTGACGGCCAGCACGTTCAGCATGCCGCGCAGCTTGTTCAGCACCAGCGTGGCCAGCGCCTCGCCGTCAATGTCTTCGGCGATGATGACCAGGTCGCGCTTGCCGATCTGGACCAGCTTCTCCAGCACGGGCACGATGTCGGCCGCGGCCGAGATCTTCTTGTCGTAGATCAGGATGTACGGCTCGTTGATCACGGCTTCCATGGAGTCGGAAGCGGTGATGAAGTAGGCCGAGAGGTAGCCGCGGTCGAACTGCATGCCTTCCACGTACTCCGTCTCGAACTGCAGCGACTTCGACTCTTCGACGGTGATGACGCCGTCCTTGCCGACCTTGTCCATCACGTCGGCGATCAGTTGGCCGATCTCGGCGTCGGCGGCCGAGTTGGTCGCCACCGAGGCAATCTCTTCCTTGGTGCCGATCTTCTGGGCCTGCTTGCGCAGCGACTCAACCACGGTGTCGGTGGCCTGCTCGATGCCGCGCTTGAGCAGCATGGGGTTGAAACCAGCCGCCAGGTTCTTCAGGCCCTCAGTGACGATCGCGTGGGCCAGCACCGTGCTGGTGGTAGTGCCGTCGCCGGCGATGTCGTTGGTCTTGGTGGCGGCTTCCTTCAACAGTTGGGCGCCCATATTCTCATACGGGTCTTCCAACTCAATTTCCTTGGCCACGGTCACGCCGTCGTGGGTGACGGTCGGGGCGCCGAACTTCTTGTCGAGCGCCACGTTGCGGCCCTTGGGGCCGAGGGTGGTGCCGACCGCGTTCGCCAGGGTGTCCACGCCGCGCTGCAGGCGCCGGCGGGCTTCTTCCGAAAAGACCAGTTGCTTAGCCATCGTTGCTGCTCCTTAGAAATATCCGCTAAAAGGGGGCTGGGAGAGTTACTTCTTCTTCTTGTTGTTGTCGTCGCTGTCCACGATCGCCAGCAGGTCGCTCTCCTTGAGGATCAAGAGCTTCTTGCCGTCAATCTTGAACTCCGTGCCGGCGTACTTGGCGAACAACACCATGTCGCCCTCGGCGACATCCAGCCCAACGCGCTTGCCGTCATCGTCGCGCGCGCCCGGCCCGGCGGCCACGATGACACCCTTCTGGGGCTTTTCCTTCGCGGTCTCGGGCAGCACCAGGCCGCTGGCCGTCGTCTCTTCCTGCTCCACCGGCTCGACGACCACGCGGTCTCCAAGGGGCTTGAGTTTGATTGCCATAGCTGCGAACCTCCTAATGGGTTGAGTGAACCAAGGTTGTAATTGCCCAGACAAGAATGCGCGTTAGCACTCGCAAACGGAGAGTGCTAACGTGTAGCCCGATATTACCGCAACCAGCGGACGGAGTCAAGCCCAAATTTGCAGACGAACGGGGAGAGTGCTAAATCCTACGGAGTCGGGGTAATTTCGGCTTCGGGCGGCGTTTCCGTCGCGGGCGCTTCGGTCGTGGGCGCGTCGTTCACGGGCGCTTCCGTCGCCGGCGGCTCGGTGGACGGCGGTTCGGTCGCCACAGGGGCCGGGCGGGTAGTCGTGGGGCCGCCCTCTGGCGTGGCCGTGCCGTTTTGAGCTTCGTCTACGGTCAGCTCACCGTTGCAGATCGCCATGCTCTCTTCATAGCTGCCCAGGACGGTCGGGTTATCGGGGTCATAGTTCAGGGCGAGCTGCAAGAAACGCGGGGCCTCGTTGGGCGCGCACTTCTTAAGGTAGGCCAGTAGGTTACCGTAGGTGTAGTAATACTCTAGCGAGGCCGCGTCATTGAGCGGCTTGGGCGGCACTTGTAGCACCGGGCTGTTCGTCGGCGCGGCCACCGGCGTGCCGTTGACGTCCAGCACCGGAACGCCGCTGGCCAGGGTCAGGGGGTTGCCCTGTGCGTCCACGGTGCCGCCCAGCACCGCCAGCGCCAGTTCCGGCAAGGCGCCCTCGTAATTGCGGCGCTTGAAGAAGATCAGTCCCAGGCGGCCGTGGATGTCGGGGTCGGCCGGCTCGAGATTCAGCGCCTGTTCTAGGTATTGCACCGCCGTGCCCAACTCGTCGTTCTGATAGTGGGTGCGGCTCAGGTACAGGTAAGGCTGCACGTTCTGCGGGTCAATAGCGCTGGCCTTGCTGAAGTAGAAAATGGCCTGGTCAATGTCGCCCAGCACCCGGTAGTTAAGCCCCAGCGAGATGTACAGCCCGATCAGGTTCGGGTTGAACTTGAGGGCGTTCTTGTAACTGGCGATCGCGTCTTCGTATTGGCCGATGTTCTCGTAGGAGTAGGCCATAGCCCGGTGCGACTCGAGCAGGTTGGGGTCGAGGCGCAAGGCGGTCTCGGCTTCCTGGAAGGCCTGCGTCCATTTCTGGCCGTCGTTGAGGATCTCTGAGTAGACGGCATGGGCCGGAGCGTAGTTGCTGTCGAGCGCGACGGCGGTCACGATGGCGGCCTCGGCCTCCGACAGGTTCTTGCAGCGGCAGCCCCAGACGACGTTCCAGTCGAGCGCCCAGGCCAGGGCGGTCTTGCTCTTGGCGTCGTTCGGGGCCACCAGCACGGCCCATTCGGCGGAAGCCAGTGCGTCTTCGTATTTCTCGGCGTAAATCTCTATCCGCGACTTGGCGACCCAGTAATCCAGGTTCTTGGGGTCGGCCCGAGTGGCCTGGTCGTAGGCGGCGATAGCTTCTTTGAGCTTGCCGGCGGCAAACCAGGCCTGCCCTTCGTTGGCGTAGGTTTCGGGGAAGCGCGTGGGGGCGGCGGTGGCCTCGAACAGCGGGCGCACCACGCCCTGATGGCGCAGCGAGACCAGCAACAGCCCGGCCCCGATTAGCATGATGAGCAGCAGCACGCGGCGCGGGTCAGAGCGGCGCCCTTTGCGGCGAAGCTTGAGGGAACGGCCTTGCAGGTACATTCGTCTACGACATCAATTCCAATAGGCGATCTTACCACCCCGTTCGCGGGCTGGTCAAGGAAAAAAGGGTGAACGCTTGCTCATCGCAGGGAACTCGTTAGATTATGGGCCATTTCCGATACGCTATAATGACCGGGTTGTGCTCGCGCCGGCTTTGCTGGCCTGCGCGGGTCGATTGGCACGGAACATGACCAACCTGGAAGACACCAACCCTACTCCCGCGGCCCTGCCGCTCGGCCGGCGGCTGTCGCTCATCGGCCTGGCCGTCGTGGGGCTGCTGCTCGTCGTGCTGGCTGGGGCGGCCTACGCCGGCTATCAGGCCGGGCTAGCCCAGCGCCAAAGCCAGTTTGAAGCCACCCAGGCCGCTGACCTGGCCCTGCAATACGACCTGGGGCTGCAAGACCTGGCCGCCGGGCGCAACGAGGTGGCGATTGCGCGCTTCGAATACATTGTGCGCCTCGACCCAACCTATCGCGACGCCGGCCAGAAGCTGGCCGAGGCGCGCCAGGCGTTTAGCGCCACCCCGACCGCGACCCCTCGCCCCCTGAGCACGCCCAGCCCGACGCCGACTGCTACGACGGCGCTCACCAGCACCCAGGCGGCCGACATCTTCGCCTCCGCGCAAGCCGCCTACGCCGTGAGCGATTGGGATACCACCATCAGCCAGCTAAACCACCTGCGCGTGGTAGACCCGCTCTACCAGCCCGCGCCGGTCAACGAGATGCTGTTCGTGGCGCTGCGCAACCGCGGCCTTGCCCGCATCTTGGGCGATGAACTGGAAGGCGGCATGGCCGACATTGACCAGGCCGAAAAGATCGGGCCGCTGGATACCGAGGCCCTCAACTATCGCGCCTATGCGCGGCTCTACCTGGCGGCGCTCAGCTATTGGGGCCTGAACTGGCAGCAGGCCACCGAAATCCTTCAGCAGTTGTACCTGATCGCGCCCTACTTCCACGACACCTCGGCGCGCTTGTACCGGGCGGAGGTGAACTACGCCGGGCAGTTGGCAGCCGCCGGCGATTACTGCGGGGCCGCCGACCGGTACACCCAGGCGCAGGCGTTGGTGGCCGACGACGCGGATGTGGCCGCTAAGTTGGCCGACGCGCAGACCGCCTGCGCCCAGACCCCCACACCCGACCCGCTGGCGACACCGGGAGAAGCCACCGCGGGCGCGGCCACGCCGGAAGCGACGCCTGGGCCATAAGTCCCGTCGTGCGGGCCTGGGTCGCATAATCCGCGGCGTTTCGGGTAGTAAGACATAATGTTCAGCGTTGATTCCCTTGTCGCCGGTCTGAATCCTTGTTATCATTCGGCCCGTCCGGGCAGTCAGATGCAGCGGCGGCGGCAGTTAAGCATGGCGGCGTGCATGGGCGGGGCCAACCCCCGTGATCGGGGCGGCTAGCAGTCGAGCCGCCCTTTTGTTTAGCCCAGCGGACGCAACTGGCAGGGGTTTGCCTGTGGAGGTTTGGCGGCGCATGTCTCTTTCGAAACGTCCTGTGGCTCGTTTCGCCCATCTGACCCTGGTGTTGGCCCTCTTCGCGGCGGCCTGCGGTGGCGGCGGCGGCGACTATCGGCCGCTGACCAGTGATGACCCGGTGGCCGAGCTGGCTGACGGCTTGACCGTCAGTGCGAACCCGGCCGGTCTGCCCGACGGCTTTGGCGTGCAGCTCACGGCGGTGCCCGCGGCCGATTTTGCCGGCGGCGCGGCCGGCGAAGCCTGGGCCGCCGCCCAGAGCGCGCTGCCCGCCTACTTGCAGCTCCTCAGCCCCGTCTTTGACATCAAAACCCAGGGCGCTTTGCCCGAGCAGTTGTTCCTCTCGGTGGTGGTGCCGGCCGGCGCCGACGCGCGCCGGCTAGACCTATATGCCTGGGACGGCGCGGCCTGGTCGTTCCTGCCAGCCCAAGCGCGTGGCGGCCAACTGGTGGCCGTGGTCACGCAGCCGCCGAGCGCGTTGGCGCTGTTCGCCAACGTCCCGCTGCCGCCGCTGGCCCTGACCATCCTGGAACCGGGGCAGGCCCTCACACCCGCCGTGACCGATGCCGTGAACGCTGTGTTGCTGGGCGGCGTGCTGGCCCAGGCCGACGGCGCACTTGGCGGCCAACTGCCCGGCGTGCCGCTCGATGGGCAATACGCGGTCTACCCGCTGGTGCGCGGCGACGCCGCCGGGCTGGCGGCGCTGCTAGCCGCCCCGGCCGCCACCGGCGCTTTCCTGCAAAACGTGGTGGGTTTTGTCGTGGGTGAAGGCTACGACGGCGTGGCGCTCGACTTTGAGGGCCTGGCCCCTGAGAGCGGCCCGGCCTATGCCCAACTGGCGTCCGACCTGGGCGCGCAACTGCGCACGCAGGGCAAGGGCCTCTTTGTTCAAGTGCCGTGGCCCGCGGCCTCTGGCGACGCCTTTCAGACCGGGGCCTACGACTGGCGCGCCCTGGGCATGGCGGCCGACTCGCTGCTCATCGCCGCCGGCGACGACCCCACGGCCTTTGGCAACGGGCAGGTCGAGGCGCTGCTGGCCTGGGCGGTGGGCGAGGTGCCGCGCGGCCGCCTGCGCCTGCTGACGACAGCCCTGAGCGTGGAGAGCGCGGGCGGCGTGTTTAGCCTGATTGACCAGGCGGCCGCGCTGGCCCCGCTGGGCGCGGTGACGCTAGCCGACGCCGAAGCGCTGGAGCCGGGTAAGCCCATCACCGTGAAGCTCTCCGGCGGTGTGCAGACGCTGGCCTATGACCCGCTGGCCTTCGCGGCCAGCTATGGCTATACCGACGGCGACGGGCAGGCGCGCACCGTGTGGCTGACAACCTCCGACACCTTGCGCCAGCGCCTGCTGCTGGCAGAGCACTATCAGTTGGGCGGCGTGGCCGTGGCCGGGCTGGCGGCGAGCGGTGTGCCGGCCGGGCTGGTGAATGCCGTGACGCAATACAAAGCGGCCATGGACGCCGCCGTGACGGCGCACGCCGAGTTGCTGTGGACGGTGCGCAACGCGGGCGGCATCGTGGCGCTGGCGACCGCCCAACCCGGCCAGCCGTATGTGTACGTGGCCCCGGGACCGGGCAGCTACCAGTTCAGCGCGCAGTTGCAGCCCGGCGAGGCCAACGACCTGGGTTCGGTGGCCGTGCAGATCGCGGCCATCACCTCTACCCCGACGCCGACCAGCACGCCGACGGCGACCGCGACCCAGGGCGGCGGCAGCGTTCAAGAGCCGCCAGCCACCACCGCCCCCGGCCAGGCCACGGCCGCGCCGACCACGCCGCCCGACGACGGCGGCGGCGGGGTGTTCGTGCCGCCCCCACCCATTGGCGCGGGCACATTCGAGCTGGGCGGGCAGGTGCCGGGGGTCATCGGCCACCCGGCCCAGATGCAGCAGGCCGGCATGAAGTGGGTCAAGTTCCAGGTGCGCGGCGGCGGCGCAGACTACATCGCCGCGGCGCATGGCGCGGGCTTCAAGGTGCTCTTGAGTGTCATCGGCGATAAGGCCCGCGTGACCGACCCGGCCTACATGGATGAGTACGCCGGGTGGGTGGCTGGGCTGGCGGCGGCTGGCGCCGACGCCATTGAGGTCTGGAACGAGCCGAACATCGAGCACGAATGGCCGGAAGGCCAGATCAACGCCGCCACGTATACGCAGTTACTGGCGAAGGCCTATAATGCCATCAAAGCCGCCAATGGCGGCACCCTGGTCATCAGCGGCGGCCCGGCGCCGACCGGCGCGGAGGGGGCCTTCCCTGGCAAGGTGGTCAACGACGACCGCTACCTGCGCGAGATGGCGGCCGCCGGGGCCGCGAACTACATGGACTGTATCGGCGCGCACTTCAACCAGGGCACTACCTCGCCCAATGATGTGACCGGCGCGAACCTGAACGGCTATCACTACTCCTATTACTTCTGGCCGATGGTAGATACCTACTGGGGTGCGTTCGGCGGCACCCGCCCGGTGTGCTTCACCGAGTTGGGCTACCTCACCTCCGAGGGCTTCGGCGCGCTGCCGGGCGGCTTTGCCTGGGGCGCGACGACTTCGCTGGCCGAGCAAGCACAGTGGCTGGCCGAGGCCGCCAGCCTGGCCGGCAACAGCGGCCAGGTGCGCCTGATGATCGTGTGGAACGTGGACTTCACACAGTACGGCGTTGATCCACAGGCGGGCTATGCCATCGTTCGCCCCGATGGCAGTTGCCCGGCCTGTGCGTCGCTGGGCGCGGTGGTCCACTAGCGGCGAGGCGGCGTGTCTGACACTGTTCCCTCTCTGCCGGCTCCTGAGTCTGACCCCACGGTCACGCGCCCGGCCGGGACCGACACCGCGCCGATGCAGACGCCGGCGCCAGACGCCTCGTCAGTAGCGGAAGACACCCTTGTGCGGCGGCCCGCTGCCGCCGCTGACGAGACGCTCATCAATCCGCCCGCGCCGCCCGACCCGCCGCCGCCGGCGCCCCCCGCCGGACCGCCGTCCGGCCCCAGCGCTCCGCCGCCTTCGGGTGGCCAGCCGCTGGGCATGTTGCTGGCGGTGTTCGGCCTGGTTTTGGTGGGAATTGTGCTGCTCGGGCTGGGCATCTTTGCCGTCATGCGGCTGACCGCGCCCGCTCAGGTGGGCGGCGTCACAGCGACCACCACCACCAGTAGCCTGCCGACGCAGGTGGTGGTGATCCCGACCACCACGCCGCAGCCCACGGCGACGGATACCCCCCAGCCGACCGCCACGGCGACTGAAGCGCCGCCAACCGCCACGAACACAGCCCCGGCTGCGACCGGCACGGCGGGCGCAGCCGGCTCGTCAACCCCGGCCGCGGATGACACCGTGGTCACGATCATTCAGGGCGCCAACGTGCGCGGCGGCCCCGGCACCAACTACGACGTGATCGGCGGCATTAAAGCGGGGGACACCGCGCCCGTCATCGGCATGAACGCCGCCCGCACCTGGTATGCCATAGATTTTGGTTCGGCGCTGGAAGGCCGCGCCTGGGTATCGGGGCAGGTAGCGACCTACGCCGGCGACGACGCCGACTTGCCCGTCATCGCCGCCCCGCCCCCGCCGCCGCCCAGCCCCACGCCCAAGCCCGCCAGCAACCCCGCCCCTGGCCCAGTCGCGGGCACGCACGGCGTCAGCGGCCAACTGACGATGTGCGGCGGGCGCTTGAGCTTCGCTGTGAACGAGCGCGTGTGCTTCGTGGAGTGGATCAAGAACACCACCGCCGCGCCCATCAGCTATGGCGTGCTGGGCGTCATCGCCGTCAAATCCACCGGCGGCACGCAGTTCCAAACCTCGTGGGATGCCCAGGGCGCGGCTAGCGGCCTGTTGTGGATTGACCCCGGCTGCGTCGGCCCGACCGACCGCTGCAACGGCCCATGGGAAGACGGTATGCGGCTGCCCAGCGCGGGCAGTTGGCGGCTGAGCATGCAAGTGTGCTTTAGCGACTTTACCACCTGCCTCAACGGCGGCGACTGGGAAACCTTGTCGGCCCCGATTACGATCTCGGTCAACTAAGGATATCCCGGCCACCCATGTCTACCCCTGCTGCCCGTTCCTCCCTCCTGATGGTGGCCGGCGTGTTTGTGCTGGCCCTGATCGGCATCGGTTTCCTGGTCCTCTCCATCTTCCTACTCACACGGCCGAAAGCGCCAAAGAATACCCTGGTCGCGCCGACCCTGGCCTTCACCAGCGTGGTGGTCATTCCCACCACCACGCCCGCGCCGCCGACCAACACGCCTGAGCCGACCGCCACCGCCACCACGCCGCCTACCGAAACCCCACCCGCCGAGCCTTCGGCCACGGAGTTCGTGGCGCAGGCCCGCATTGTCCAGCCCGCCAATGTGCGCGGCGGGCCGGGCCTCACCTACCCGGTGCTGGGCGGGCTGAACAGCGGCGACACGGCCGCGTTGCTCGGCCGCGACGCCTCGGCGCAGTGGTTTGCCATTCAATACGCGCTGGGGCCGAACGGCGTGGGCTGGGTCTCGGCGTTGGTGGCCACCGTGGACGGTAGCGTGAACGATCTGCCGGTGGTCGCGGCCGACGCCCCCCCACCCGCCGCGACCAGCGCGCCGCCCACGGCCACCAATCCGCCGGCGGCCACCAACCCGCCGCCGCCCTCGGCCACGCCCCAGCTGGGCGCGCGCGGCATCGTCGCCAACTCGTTCTCGGTGGAGAACGCCTCGGCTGCCGTGGGGCAAGACGTGTGGTTCAACTTCGAGGTCAAGAACACCAGCAGCGCGGCGGTGGCCTACGGCGTGCTGGCGGCCCACACCGACGCGGGCGTCACGGCGCAATCGTGGACCAACGAGTCGCTCGACCCCGGCGAGACACTCACCTGGCGCGACCACATCAACTTCCCCGCCGCGGGCACATACCAGCTCTACCTGGGCATTTGCTTCGGCGACAAGAACGCCTGTCTCTCGGGCGGGGCCGGCTGGGACCGGCTGTCGAACAACATCACCATCACGATCATCAACTAGCTGAGGGAGCCTGGCCGATGACGCCTAACCCGCTGCGCTCGCGCACCAACCTGTCCATCCTCATCGGTGTGTGGCTGGGGCTGACCGCCGTGGTGGGCCTGTGCGCCTTCGGCACGCTCTATTGGCTGCTGACGCGCAACGGCGGCAGCCAGACGCCGGCTGCTACCAACACCCCGCCCATCGCCGCCACCCTGGCGCCGCCCGCCACCGCGACTCAGGCTGCCCAACCGGCCGCGACCGAGCAGCCCAAGCCGACCCAGGCCGGGCTGGACGGCGGCGGCCCGGCCTGCAATTTTCGGCCTGAGCCGGCCTCCGGCTTTGGCTATGGTATTCAGAGCCATGTGTTCGTGGGCGACAACGCCTACTGGCTGGGTGTGATCTCCGACAAGCTGGGCTTCAACTGGGTGAAAATGCAGGTGCGCTGGTACGACCTACAGCGCGACAACGTGGAGCCGTTTTGGGACGTGCTGGACGCAGCCATGAACGAAGCCTGCAACAAAGGCCTGCGCGTCATGCTCTCGGTGGTGGCTGCGCCCGATTGGACGCGCGCCAACCCCATGCCCGCGCCCGAGGGGCAGGAAGCTCCGCCCGACAACCCGCTGGACTATGCCGAGTTCGTGCAGCGCCTGCTCGACCGCTACCCCGGCCGCATCGGCGCGATTGAGGTCTGGAACGAGATGAACCTGGAGCGCGAATGGAACACGGCCGAAGGCGTCAGCCCCACCGCCTACATCGCGCTGCTGCAAGCGGCCTACACGACCATCAAAGCCGCCGACCCGAACATCGTGGTCATCTCCGGCGCGCTCTCGCCCACGGGCATCAACTGCAACGTCAGCTTCCCCGACTGCCAGCCCAGCGGCCGCCCGATCGTGATGGACGATGTGACCTACCTGCGCGGCTTCGTGGACAACGGCGGCCTCAACTACGTGGACTGCGTGGGCACGCACTCCAACGGCACCAACCTGCCGCCGGATGTAGATGGCGCCAACCCGCCGCCGCGCGAGGGCCAGACCTTTGGCGGGCCGTGGGATAACCCGCACTACTCCTGGGCGCTGAAGAGCCAGGTGGAAACCTATGCGGCCATTATCGGGAACGTGCAGCAATGCGTGACCGAGTTCGGCTACGCCTCGCCCGTGGACGGCGTGTACCCGGCCAACTTCGGCTTCGCCGCCGACGTGACGGCCGAGCAGCAGGCCGACTACCTGGTGCGCGCCTTCAACTGGATGCGCGACTCGCACCTGGTGAAAATGGCCTCCCTGTTCAACCTGGATTACGGCCCCAAGGGCGGCGACCCGGCCACCGACGACAACGTCATCTTCAGCATCCTGGACCGCAGCGGCATCCCGCGCCCGGCGTTCGACGCGCTGAGCGTGATGCCCAAGCCTTAGGCCGCGTGTGATGCGCCCGCCCACCCGGCGCCGGGCGGCGCTGGCCGGGCTGTTCGCCCTGCTGCTGGCGGCCTGCGCCCCGATGCCCGCTGCTGTACTCAGCACCCCCACGCCGCCGCCGACCCCCGCCCGGCTCTATCCCCTGCCGCGCCTGGCCTCGCCAGAGTACGGCATTCAGGCGTTCTTGTGGTGGCAGACCGACAACAAGACCGGCGCGCGCGACGCCGACCTGGTGGCCGGACTGGGCTTTGGCTGGCTCAAGCAGCAGTTCTCCTGGCGCAACATTTCCGGCAGCCGCGGCGGCTACGACTGGTTTCGGCCCGACGGCGTGGTGGCGCTGGCCGAGGCGCGCGGACTGCGAATTCTGGCGCGCCTCGACGGCACGCCCTTTTGGGCCGTGGACGACCCGGCCCTGCTCGACCACGTGGTAGACACGCCGCCCAACGACCCGGCGCTGTTCGCCGAGTTCTGCGGGGCGCTGGCTGGGCGCTACGTCGGCCGCATCGCCGCCTACGAAGTGTGGAACGAGCCTAACCTGGCCCGCGAGTGGGGCAACCAGCCGCCCGACCCCGCGGCCTACCTCGCCCTGCTCAAGCCCTGCTACCTGGCGATCAAGGCCGCTGACCCCCACGCCATCGTCATCTCGGCCGGGCTGGCGCCCACCGACCTGGACGATCCGGCCGTCGCGATGGCCGACCTGGCCTTCTACCGCGGCCTGTACGAGGCAGGCGGCGCGCCCTACTTCGACCTGCTGGGCGCGCACGCGCCGGGGTATGGCAACGCGCCCGAACGCTCCCCGGCCGAGTGCCGCGCCGATGCGTATTGGCAATCCTCCACCTGGTGTTTTCGGCACGTGGAAGAAGTGCGCGCGCTGATGCTGGCGTACGGCGACGCCGACAAGCAGATCGCCATCACCGAGATGGGCTGGACCACCGACACCAACCCGGCGCACACGGATTACAACTGGTACGCGGTAGATCAGGCCACCCAGGCCGACTACCTGGTGCGCGCCTATCAGTACGCCCAGGCTCACTGGTCGCCCTGGATCGGCCTGATGAGCATGGTCTACATCGCCGACCAAGAGTGGACGGAAGCCAACGAGCAGTATTGGTGGGCCATCACCCGCCCCACTGCGGCGGGCGACCCGGCGGTGACGCTGCCCGCCTATGCCGCGCTGGCGGCGATGGAGAAGTAGGGCGCTCGTCACCGCCTCAGCCGAAAACAAAGCGCCCGAGCGATCAGCCGCTCGAGCGCTTTGGGGTTGTGGGAACAGCGCGGCGCTACTTGAGGATCTCGCGCAGCGCACCGAGTAGCAGCGTGAGGTTCTCGCGCCGCGACGAGTAACCCATCAGCCCGACGCGCCAGACCTGGCCCTTGAGCGACCCGATGCCCGCGCCGATCTCCAGGTTGTAGATGTCGCGCAGCTTGGCGCGCACGGCCGCCTCGTCCACGCCGTTGGGCACGCGCACGGTGATGAGGCTAGGCAGGCGGTGGGCCGGCTCGATGTACGGCGTCAGGTCTAGCTCCGCCAGACCCTGGCAGAAGTAATCGGCGTTGGCGGCGTGGCGCGTCCAGCGGTTCTCTAGCCCCTCTTCGGCCACCAGCCGCAGACCCTCGCGCAGGGCGTAGACCAACGTGCCGCTGACGGTGTGGTGGTAGGCCCGGTCTGGCCCCCAATACTTATAGAGCAACTCCAGGTCGAAGTACCAGGCGTCCGGCGGGGTGGGGCGGGCCTGAATGGCCGCGCGCGCCCGGTCGCTGATCGTCACGGGCGCCAGGCCGGGCGGGCAGCCCAGACACTTCTGCGTGCCGGAGTAGGCCGCGTCCACGCCCCACTCGTCAATCTTCAGCGGCACGCCGCCGAGCGAGGTCACGGTGTCAATCAGCAGCAGCGCGCCGTGGCGGTGGGCGATGTCGCCGAAGCCCTCCAGCGGCTGCACCGCGCCGGTGGAGGTCTCGGCGTGCACCAGGGCCGCGACCTTGGGCCGGTGCTGCTGCACGGCCGCCTCGAACTCGGCGGCGCTGAAGGGCCGGCCCCAGGGCTTGTCCACGCGCACCACCTCAATGCCGTGGCGGCGGGCCACCTCCTCCTGCCGGTTGGCGAAGTAGCCCGCCGAGCACACCAGCAGCTTCTCGCCGGGGGCCAGCAGGTTCGCCAGCACGGTCTCCATGCCCGCCATGCCCGTGCCCGAGACGGGCAGCGTGAGCGTGTTGGCGGTCTGGAAGGTGTGGCGCAGCAGGGCCACGGTCTCATCCATCAGCTTGAGGAACTCGGGGTCCATGTAGCCCAGCAGCGGCGTGCTCATGGCGCGCAGCACGCGCGGGTGCACGGCGCTGGGGCCGGGGCCGAGCAGCAGGCGCGGCGAGGGGTTCAGGTCGGTGAGGATGTCGAGAGTCATGCGAATGTCCTTCAGCGAATGGTGGCTAAGGCCGCAGTGTAGCGCCGCAGCGCTACGGCGCGCTGACGCCGCGCCAAACGGCCTCGATGGCTTGCGCGGCGGTCAGGTTGCGGATGGGCCAGGCATATTGCAGGTTGGCCGGGTTGTCGTAGTAGTTGCGCTCCCAGGTCAGGTGGAAGCCATCGGGGTGCAGGCCGTGGTTAGGCAACGGCTGCACGGCGGCCCAGAAGTTCCACAGCGGCACATCGTACTCCTGCGCCAGCTTGACGATGACGCCGTTGATGCCTCCGTTGCCCTCGATGTTATCGGCCTTGGTGCCCAGGATGGGCACGCTGCCGCGGGCGATGGCGGCCTCGACGATGCGGCGCAGGTAGCTTTCGTAGCCGCTCGGGTCGCCCCCCCACCACGTTTCCATGGTGATGAGGACGAAGCTCGGCCGGTTGAGGCGCAGCTCGCACGCCAGCGGCGACTCGTTGCGCAGGCAGCGCTCTGGGTCGGCCCACAGCGGCACGAACACCGTGGCGACGTTGAAGCCGCGGTTGGTGGCGATGCTCTCGCGCGCCCACGAGCCGGAGAAATTATCTATGGTCGCTTGCAGCCCGGCGTAGGGGCCGAGGGCGTAGTTGCCGTAATCGAAAGCAGCCAGGAAGTAGGGCACGACCGACTGGCAGTCGCCCACCTTGGAGAAGGCGTTGGGGTTGTTGCCCAGCGCCAGCCCGCGCTGGTAGATGTCGCGCGCCGTCTGGCTGACGGTGGGGATGACGGGCAGGTCGGTGGGGAAGTAGCTGCTGGCGGGCAGCGGCGTAGCTTCGACCGTCGTGGTCAGGCCCGTGGTCGCGCTTACGCCCGTCCCGGCGCTGATGGCGGCCGTGGGGGCCGCCCCGGCGCTGGGGGTGACGACCGGCACGCGCGCCAGGTCGCCGCTGATCGTGCCAAACGCGACTAGTATCCAGGCTTCGGTGTGCAGGCCGGCCATATCGAGCCGCACCCACAGACTATCGGCGCTGCGGCCGGTGACGGCGTAGGTTTGGCCCTGGAAGAGCGAGGCGGCCCGCTGGCTGAGCATGTCGGTGGTGGTATGCGCGAAGGCGCTCTTGCGGGCCAGCGTGAAGGTGACCCCAGTGGCGGCGGCGGCTTGCAGGGGCAGGGCCAGCAGCATGAACAGCACCGCTGCCGCGAGGGCGCGGCGCACCCGAGGAGACGTTACAACCGGCACGGCAGACACTCCTTGTTACCCCTCAACGCAACGCTTACTGATACCCACACATGGTCCAGGCCCCGTTTTCGAGCGCGGCCCGGTAGATGGCGTTCGACAGGTCCCAGACCTTTGAGTCCGGGCCGTAGGTGGTGGTCATGGTGCCCACGCAGGCCACCAGCGTGTAGTCGCCCTCCGCGCCGCTGACGCTGCACTCCAGGTCGTTGTTGAGCTTGGCGTTCATGGAGCGAAACGAGATGGCCTCGGTGACGGCCTGGCTGTCGAAGGCGTCACAGGCCAGGGCGGTCACGGCCTCCACGTCGGCGGCGGCGCGGGCGGCCAGGTAATCGTAGATGACGGCGAGCGCTGGGTCGAGCGTGGGGGTGGCGGTTGGCCCGGTGGTAGGCGTCGGGCCGCCCGGCGTTGCCGACACTGTGGCGCTTGGAGCCGGGCTGGGTGTTGCGCTGGGCGGCAGGTCAGTCGCCGTTGGCAGAACCTGCGTTGGAACAGGCGTCAGCGTCGCCGCGGGACTAGTGGCCGTGGGGGCTAGCGGAGTGGATGGGCTGCAACTGACCAAGGTGAGCATGGCGGCAAGCAGCACGAGCCAGGCAAAGCGCATGGGGCCATTATAACAAGGCTGGATGGCCGGGCGGCGGCCTCCAGCCTACTGCATCACGCCGCGCCACAGGGCATCGAGGAGCTGGAGCGCGGTGAGGTTGCGCACGGTGCTGCCGTATTGCAGGTTGGCGGCGGTGAAGTCGGCCGCGTCGGGCGCCACGGAGAGGTGCACGCCGTCGCCGCCCAGGCCCCGGTTGGGCAGGCTCTGCACGGCGGCCCACAGGTTCCACACCGGCAGGTCGTTCTCTTGCGCGATGGCGATGATGTAGCCGTTGAACTCAGCCACGCGGCCCGCGTAGCCCTCGTAGCCCGCGCGCAGGTAGGGCGGCAGCGTGCTCAGCACCGGGATGACGCCCTGGCTGACGCAGTCGGCCACGATGCGGCGCAGGTTGGCCTGGTAGCCCTCGGCCGTGCTGCTGGTCAGGTCGTTCGTGCCGATCAGGATGAGCGCGATGGCCGGGCGGTTGAGGCGCAGCTCGCACTGCACCGGCGACTCGTTGTTCCCGCAGTAGGTCTTGTTGGAGGTGGAGCCGGCCACCAGCGAGAACGATGACCAGCCGCCCTTGGCCGCCAGCGAGGTGTTCACAAACGGGTTGCCGATGCGCGCCTGCCCCGCGCCGAAGAAGTTGACCGCCTCCTGCAAGCCGCTGTAGTCGCGCAGGTTGTACGCGCCGTAGCCAATGGGTAATAAGAATTGTGGCGCGACGGTGAGCGAGTCGCCGATTTTGGCGAAGACGTTGGCGTGGTTGCCCAGGCTCTGGCCGTACAGGTACAGGTCGCGCGAGTGCTGGCTGATGCCGAAGATCACCTCGCTGGGCGGCGGGGGTGGCGGCGGGTTGGTGTTGGTCGGCGTCGGCGGCGGGGTGTGGGTGGCGGTCGGCGGAACGGGGGTGGGCGGCACGAGCGTCTTGCTCGCGGTGGAGGTCGCACTGGGCAAGAAGGCCACGACCACCGTGGTGGCGGGCTGTCCACCGGAAGGCGGCGCGGTGCCGGCCGCGTCCACCGGCACGCCGGTCACCGGCAGCTTGCCCACATCCATGTAGAGGTCAACGTAGCGCGCCATCACCCAGCCGGAGCGGTTGTCGGCCGTGAGCACTTGCAGCCAGGCGCTGTCGGCGGTGCGGCCCACCAGGTCGAGCACCATGCCGGCGGGCAGGTTGCCGATGATGGCGCCGGCTGTGCCGGGCGAGGCCCGCAGCCGCAGGTTGTCGCCCGCATCTGACACCTTGGCCTCGTCGGGGATGACGGGTGTGGCGGTCGCGTCCAGCACGGCCCCGGCGGTGACGGGCACCGCGAGCAAATTGATGTAAACATCCACGAACGGGGCCATGACCCAGCCGCGCAGATCGTCCGGGCCGATGACCTCCAGCCAATCGCTCTGTTCACTGCGGCCGATGATACGCACGGCAGTGTTCGGCGAGAGGTTGCCGATGATCTCGCCCGCGGTGCCGGCCAGGGCGCGCACCCGCAGGAAACCCGCGTCGGCCACCACGCGGCCGTCCACGCCCGCCTCGGCCGTGCTGTTCAGGTTCGGCAGCAAGGTGGGGGCGGGACCGCCGCTGGGGGTAAAGGTGGGGTAGCGGTCGGGCGTCTCGGTTGGCGGGAACTCCAGCGTGGGCGTGGCCGTCCACTCCGGCGGGAGGGTCGGGAAGACCACCGGCTGGGTGGCCGTGGCGCTGGCGGTCTCTGGCACGAAGGCCACGGCGGTGGGCGGCGGGGCCTGGCCGCTAATTGGCCGCCAGGCGGGCGGCACCAGGGCCGGGTTGAGGAAGACGGCCGCGACCAGCCCGACCACGCCGAGGGTGGCGAGGTTGAGCAGCCAGGCGAGCCAGTCGAACGGCGAGCGGCGCGGGGCCATGACCAATACTCAGGAAATCACCGGCATTTTGCGTACCGTTGCAAAGTATAGGCCACCGAGTCAGGTGTGACAAGAGAGCCGAAGGTGGCAGCCACGAATTGTCACGAATTTGAGCCGAATGAGCACGAAGGCGAGGAAGGGTAGCCCTATCCGTTGCGCACGAAGTCGCCGAGCAGATGCACGTACAGGCTGGGCGGCAGCCAGCGCTCGACGAGGCGGCTGAGGGCAAAGAGTGCGTCGTTGAAGGCGGTGTAGGTGGGGTCAGAGAGTGGCCGCAGCGAGGCGATGGTGAAGCCCTCCGCAGCGGCTAGCGCCCGCAGCCGCTCGAGCGTGTTGGCCTGATACCGCACCCGGAAAGTATCGGCCTCGGCGCGGCCGTAAAGGCGCGGCACCAGCACCCGCTGCACGGCGGGGAAGGCCCAGCTAAAACGGTTGGCCAGCAGCAGCGGGTGGTGGGCGTTGGGGGTCAGGAAGAGGAAGTGCCCGCCGGGGACGAGCACGCGCCGCGCCTCGGCCAACAGGGCGGCGGGCCGGGTGACATGCTCCAGCACCCACAAAGCCAGCACGACGTCGAAGCTGGCGGCGGCAAATGGCAGCGCCTCGCCCACGCCGCACACGCGCGGCATGGCGGCGCGGTGCGCGCGCAGCGAGGCCAGGTCGGGGTCAAGCCCGGCGGTGAGGCGCACCTCGCGCCAGAAGAGTTCCATGACGCCGCCGCGCCCGCAGCCCAGGTCGAGCACACGGCTGGCGGGCCGCAGGGTTTGGCGGACGAGGCTCTCGAATTGCGGGCCGCTGGGCTGCCAGCCGGGGCGCAGCCGGGCATAGCGCGCGCGATAGGCGTTCTGCCGGTCGAGGGGGAGCATCGGGCAACGCTACGGCAGCGACTGCATGTAGGCCACCAGGTCAATGACTTCGCCGGGGTTCATGGCCGGCCCCATGTTGTGAAAGCCCACGCTGAAGAACGTATCGCGCAGCGTGGCGGCCGAGCCGTCGTGAAAGTAGGGCGCGGTGGCCCAGGCTCCGGCCAGCGCGGGGGTGTCGAAGCGCGGCAGCGGGCCGGTCTGGTTCCGTTCCAGCGCCGCGTCACCGATGCTGCTGGTGTGGGTCTGCTGGTCGCTGAAGGCCGCGCCGCTATGGCAGGTGGCGCAGCCCCAGCGGGCAAAAGCGCGCTCGCCGCGGGCCAGCGTCTCGGCATCCGGCGCGTAGGGCGAGGGCGGCGGCGTCAGCGTAGCCAGGTAGGCCGCCAGCGCATCGAGCGCGGCCGAGCGCCCGGCGTTGGCGGGGCCGAGGCTGAGGTGCGCGTCGCCTGCGATCAGGCCCGCGCCGCCCTGGATGACGCGGATGGTGGCCTCGGTGTCTTGAAACTCGTCCAGGTTGCCGTTCCAGTGCAGCGGCAGGCTGGCGGCCGAGACAAGGAGCGCGGGCGTGTTGCGCGGGCCGTCGGGAAAACCGGCCCAGGTGCGGCCGTCGTCGCCGCCGTCTAGGTGGCAGGTGGCGCACGAGAGCCAGCCGTCGGCGGCCATCGGTTCTAGCGCGCTGTTGAACAGGCGCTTGCCCTCCAGCACCTCGGCCGCCAGCGGCAGGCGTGTCAGCGTTAGCCGCTGCAAGCGGCTGAGCGCGGTAGTATCAAAAACGTCGAGCGTGCCGTCGAGCACGTTGTCCACGTACAAGCGCGCGCCATCCGCGCTCAGGGCCAGGCCGCGGGGGTTGCGGCCGGTGGGAAGCGCGGCCAGCGTTGCGCCGCTGGCCGGGTCGAGCACGGTCACCACATCGCTGCCCGCATTGGCGACGTACAGGCGCGCGGCGCACCCCTCTGCTGACGCCGCGGGCGGGCTGGCGCACTCGGGCGCGAGCGCGACGGCAAAGGGCAGGTTGACGGCCTGCTCCGGCGTGGAGAGGGCCAGTGGGGCCGGAGGCTCACCGCCGCTCAAGGCCAGCACGCCGACGATGGGCCGCACGGCGTTGTCGTAAGCCAGGTCCGTGCGGTCAGAGAAGGCCAGCGTCTGTGGCACATAGGCGCGCGTGCCGTCGCTGCTCAACGCAATGAATTGCGCCAGGTTCGCTTCCGGCGCGGCCGCGAGCGTCTGCGTGACCGTCAGCGTGGCCGTGTCGAGCACGCTCACCGCGCCGGAGTACAGGTGCGTGACGTACAGCGCGGCCTCGCCCGCCGCCAGCGCCAGCCCGGTGGGGAAGGGCGGCAGGGGCACGGCCGCCGTGACGGCCCACGTGCCCAGGTCCACCACCACCACCTGCGGCGCGCCGGCCAGGCTGACGTAAGCACGGCTGCTCCCGGCCACCACGCCATAGGGCAGCGCGCCCACGGTGACGGTGCGCGCCAGCGTGCCCGCCGCAGCGTCAATCACGGCCAGCGTGCCTGCGCCGTGTTCGGCCACCAACAGCGTCGTGCTGTCAGGCGTGAAGCTGAGCGTGCGCGGGTCGCTGTCCGTGCCCAACGCCACTTCGGCCTGTATCGTCAGCGTGGCGAGGTCCACCAGCGTCACCGAGCCTGAGTCGGGGTTGACGGCGGCGAGGCGCAAACCCGCCGGGTCTATCGCCACCGCTCCGGCGCTGACCGGCGTGGCGCGGGGCGTGTGCGGCGTGGGGGCGGGGCGTGGGCCGCAGGCCGCCAGCAGCGCCAGGCAGATGAGCGCTGCCCGGCTCGGTAAGCGCAAAAGACGGCGAAAAACAGCATGGTGGTTGGGCTTCACCGATCAGTCCTGAGGCGCACCTTATGTTGCATTAATCATGGTCCGGTAGAATCCGGGCATGTCAGAAAACATGCACGCCCAAACTCCGCCACGGAAAGGAGGCGCTGACTGGATGAACTTGAGCGAATGCCCGTATTGTAACCTGCCGGGCCTGGTCACCACAATCAATCCCACGGGCGCAGGCCTGGAAGTTCAGGGCCAGTGTACCATCTGCGGTTACACCTGCGACAGCGGCTTCGCGCCTCAGGAGCAAACGGACGACTTGCCGGGGGAGTACATGCGCGCGCTGGAACAAGAGGCGGCCCGTTAGGCGCGGCCGTTTCTCCCACAATCCGCATCCGGCCACTGGGGCCGGATGTTTTGGTTATTACGGGTGGTCAGTCGCCCAGCGTGTCGGCGCGGCGCAGCGCCAGGTAGAGCGCGCCGGCCAGCACGCCCCAACTGAGCACCAGCCCCAGCGCCGCCTGCGACCCAACAATGAAGAGGGCGAGAAAGCTGTTGGGCGCGCCGGAACTGGTGACGATGAACGGAGCCGTCGCCAGCAGGGCGATTTGCTGCGCGGGCGCAACAAGGCCCAAGGCAATGCCGAACTGCGCGCCGAACAACACCGCCACGGCCGCGCCGCGCGAGCGCACCAGGGTAGACGCGGCCAGCCCCAGCACGCCGTTGTAGAGCACGCCCCACAGCGGCTCGGCCAGCCAGGTGACGAGGCCGACGAGCAGGCCAAGTCCGAGAAGCATCAGGCCTGGGAACACATGGCCGGGCGCGGCGGCCAAGTCGCGCTGGAGGGCGGCGGCCAGTTCCGCCAAAGCGTAAGGGTTCGCGCCACTGACGAGGTAGGCGACGATGACCGTTACCAGCCCACCGAGCAGCGCGAGCAGCCGCAGGCCGGTGATGATGGCGAGCGGCCGGCCGAGCGTGTAGAAGACAGCCATGAGCTTGCCCAGCGCGATCTCGCGGCCGGTTAGCGGCGTGAGGCGCAAGAACGGCCAGGTTTGGCTCTCGCGCTCGCGGGCGATGACCGTGGCCCCCAGGATGCCGGCGCACAGCGCGTTGAGGCCGCTGAGGATCGCTGTGACGATGAACAACCCCAGGGTGAACAGGCCGCCCAGGCCGAGCACCACCTCGGCGGGCGATTGGAACGTGAAGCCGACGGTGAAGAGCAGGCTGCACGCAGCGGGCACGAGCAAGAAGACCAGGCTGCCGCCCCATAACAGCACGTTCACCAGCCGCCAGGTGCGCGAGGCCTGCCAGTGGCGGCGCTCGTAGCGCACAATCGGGTGGGCGGCTCGCGCCCAGGCCGGCAGGGTGAGTGACCCCATTGCTGGCTCAGCTCAGTTGGCCCGGCGGCGCGGCGCCGCTGGCGGCCTTGATCTGCTCGACGTAGGCCAGGATTTCCTCGGCGCTGTCCATGGCCTTGTCGCCCGTGCCGCCCAGCATCTGGGCCAGTTCGTAAATGCGCTCGCCCGCCCCGAGCGGCCGCACGTGGGTGACGGTGCGCTCGCCCGCGAAAGCCTTCTCGACCTTGAAATGCTGGTCGCCGAAGCCCGCCAACTGCGGCAGGTGCGTGATGCACAGCACCTGATGTGACCCGCCCAGCGCCCACAGCTTCTGCCCGACGATGGCGCCGACCCGCCCGCCGATGCCCTGATCAATCTCGTCGAAGATGAGCGTGGGGGTCTGGTCGGCGCGGGCCAGCACGCCCTTCAGGGCCAGCATCAGGCGCGAGGTTTCGCCGCCCGAGGCCACCTTGGCCAGCGGCTTGAGGCCTTCGCCCAGGTTGGGCGCGACCATGAACTCCACGTGGTCGAGGCCGGTGGCGTCGAAGGCCACGCGGCGGCCCTCCACCAGCGCGCCGGCCGGGTCTTCCAGCCGGTGCTGCTCGACGCCGAACTGGGCGCGCTCCATGCGCAGGTCGGCCAACTCGCCTTCGATGGCGCGGGCGAGCACCTCGCCCGCCGCCTGGCGCGCAGCCGAAAGCTGCGCGCCCAGTTGGCCGATGCGGCGCAGCAGCTTTTCCTCGCGCGCCTCCAGCTCGGCGCGGCGCTCGCTGGAATGGGTGAGCGTGTCTAGCTCAGCCTGCGCCTGCGCGCCGAACGCCAGCACCTCCTCGATGCTGCCGCCGTACTTGCGCTCCAGGTTCTTTATCAGCTCCAGGCGCTCCTCCACGGCGTTGAGGCGCTTGGGGTTGTACTCAATCTGTTCGCGATAGTCTTCCAGGTCGCGCACCAGGTCTTTAAACTGTTCGCTCAGGTTCAGCGCCAGGTCGCGCCGCTCGGTCTGGGTCGGGTCAATCTTCGCCAGGCTGTTGAAGGCGCGGGCGGCCTCGCCCAGCAGGTCGGCCGCGGAGGGCGTGTCGTCGCTGCCGGCCGCCAGCGCGCGCATGGCGTCGTCGGCCAGCGCGGCCAGCTTCTCGGCGTTCGCCAGGCGCGTGCGCTCCTCCAGCAGGGTCTTGTCTTCGCCCGCCTTCAGGCGCGCGGCCTCGATCTCTTTGATCTGAAAATCGAGCATGTCCAGGCGGCGCTCGCGCTCGCGTTCCAGGCGGCGCAGCTCGCTCAGTTCGCGGCGCAGGCCGTTCAGGTCGCGCACCACCTGGGCGTAGGCGTCGCGTTGCTCATCCAGTTCGGCGAAGCGGTCGAGGAGGAAGACGTGCTCGCGGGTGCGCAGCAGCGAGAGGTGCTCGCTCTGGCCGTGCACATCCACCAACCACTGGCCGATCTCGCGCAGCAGGGCCAGGCTCACCAGGCGGCCGTTCACGCGCGCGGCGGCGCGGCCTTCGCGGCGCACCTCGCGCGCCAGGGTCACTTCGGTCGCCTCTTCGTTCTCGTCATCGGCCAACTGCTCGCGAGTCAGGATGGCCTGAATGGCCTGCTGCGCGCTCGGCTCCAGCGCAAACACGCCCTCCACGCGGGCGGCCTCGGCCCCGGCGCGCACGAAGAGCGGGTCGGCCTTGCCGCCGAGCAGCAGCTCCACCGCGTCTATGATGATGGACTTGCCCGCGCCGGTCTCGCCGGTGAAGACCACCAGGCCGGGCTGCAGCTGCAGATGCAGCGCGTCTATGATAGCGAAGTCGGTGATGTGGAGTTCGGTGAGCATGAGGCCGTGATCTAGCCGACGCTGATGCCGCGCAGCCGCGCGTAAAACGTGCCGGCGGCGATGACGGTGTAGACCAGCGGCCAGAGCAGCCCCAGCAGGCTGCGCAGGCCCGCGCCGCCCGCCGCCTCGCCGCCCAGCAGCGCCAGCGCCAGCACGATCAGGGCGGGCGCGAAGAGCGCCAGACAGCCCGCCACGTAGCCCGCCGCGGCCGCGAGAAACAGGTTGCGGCCCCGGCGGCGGCCCACTACCCGCCGCACCACCTCGGCCACCAGGCCGCCCGCCACCGGCGACAGGAAGATCACAAACCAGCCCAAGAAGGTGAGCAGCGCGCCCGCCACCCCGCCCAGCACCGCCGCCGTGAGCGGCGCGCTGACGTAATCGTACCACCGGGCGGTCTCGAACACCTGCTGCTGGCCGCGCACGCACTCACGGCAGCGGTAGCCCACCGGGGTGAGCACAGCGCATTTGGTGCAAATGGGCTTGTTGCACTTGTTGCAGCGCAGCGCGGTCGACGTCTGCGGGTGGTTGGCGCAGTAGAGCGTATCGCCGGCGGAAACGGTCGGAGGGGCAGGAGCGTTGGTCATGCCGACAATTCTAGCCGCGCCAGATAAGCCCAGGCTGAGCTAAATGACCTCGAGATAGTCGCGGTCGGGCAGCGTCGGGAAGGGCGCGCTGGGCAGCGCCTGATACCAATACGCCACCGAAGCCAGATCGTCCTGCAGGGGCAGGTAGCGCCCGCCGCTGCGCCAGCTCAGGGCCTGGATGGTCACGCGCAAGTCCTGCTGGAAGCGGATGGGATCGGTGAGGTGCCAGCGGTACATGCCAAAGCGCATTTGCGAGGCGTTCGTCCCATCCGGCCGGATAACCTGGTGCAGACCCGCGTAGGGCGTGCTGAAGAGTTGATAGGTGCGCGTTTCGCGGTTCTCGAAATTGTAGGAGCCGCAGAAGTAATCTTCGGTGCCGGTGCCGCAGATGGTGGGGTACTCGCCGTCGCCGTCCATGAAGAACTTGATCTCGCCCTCGCCCCACCAGCCGGCGTTGTTCGAGCCCCAGGCCATATAGGTGCCCACGTAATGACCCTGGCCGCGCACGCCATCGAGCAGCGTGTAGACCTGGCGATACGGCAGCGGGTTGACACGGCGGAACTGCGCGTGGAAGTAGCCGCAGTCGGCGGGCACTTCGGTGAGCACATAACTGATCTGGTAATAGAGCACCATCGTCTCGGCGCCGCGGTTCTCCACCGTGACCCGGCAGCGCTTCTGGAACGGCATTTCCCAGTAGCTGTTGAAGCCGCTGCCCGGGTTGACGCACACGGCCAGCGACGAGATATAGGCGGCCTGGCCCCAGCCCTGGCCGAAGAAGTCGCCGATCGGGCACTCGACGGACGGCTGCTCCTGGTCGTCCCAATAGATGCGCAGGATGCTGCTGCGCCATGGGCCGGTGGGCGTCAGCCAGATGTGCTGAATCGCGCCCGGCCCGGTGATGTCGGCCATTGAGAAGGTCTGGCCGGGGGCAATGCGCACGTAGGGCGAGAGCTTCCAGCCGGGGCCTAGGTCGCGCGCGGCGGAGGCGGCCGGGCCGTCGGTGGAACGGCCGCCTCCGCCCCGGTCGCCGGTGAAGTTTTCCGGGCTGATGGAGCGCGTTTGCGCGGCCGACAGGCGCGCGAGGTTGCCCAGGTTGAGTCCGAGACCGTTGAAGGGAGTGGCAGGCATTGGCAGTGTCCTTGTGGGGGTGACCTATTTGCTGACCTTGTCGGCGGAGGGGTTTTGCTGCATCCGCTGGACGAGGCTGGTGTAGAAGTAATGGCGCGGACGCACGCGCACAAAGTTGACGGTGAATTGGCTCATGCACACGCGCACGGCGTCGCCATCGGCCAGCGGCACCTCGTATTGCCCATCCGCGCTGAGGATGGCCTGGTGGTCGGTGCGCACGATGACCTCCACCGTGCTGCCTTGCGGCAGGACGATGGCGCGGTCAATGCTTAGGTGCGGGGCGATGGCGATGAGCAGGATGTTGCGCAGTTCGGGCGGGAGCACCGGGCCGCCCGCCGCCAGGGCGTAGGCGGTGGAGCCGGTGGGCGTGGCGATGATCAGGCCGTCGGCCACGTAGGTGGTCAACTCGCCGCCGTCAATCAGGGCTTTGAGGCGTACCGGGCGGGCCAGCGCGCCGCGGCCGACGACGGCCTCGTTGAGGGCCTCGTAGCTGCCCAGCACTTGCCCGGCGCGGTGGTGTTCCACGTGCAGCAGCATGCGCGCTTCGAGCCAGCAGTCGCCGGCCAGCACGCGGCCCAGCGCCTCGCGCCATTCCTCCGGCGGCACCTCGCCCAAGAAGCCCAGGCGGCCCAGGTTGATGCCCAGCAAGGGCACGCCGTGGCGGGCGGCCAGCGCGCCGGCCCGCAGCATGGAGCCGTCGCCGCCGAGCAGCACAATCAGGTCTTGTCCGGCGACGCCCGCGCCGTCCTCGGCCTCGCCCAACACCGCCTGCTGCACGCTCAGCCCGGCCTGGCTGGAGAGGTAGGCGTGCATCTCCGCTGCCAGGGCCGCCGAACGGGCGACCAGCGGGTTGTGAAGGATGAGCACGCGCTCAGGCGGGCGCTGCAGTGGCGAGTGGGGCAGGGTCATGGACGCAGGGTTATTATACCGGCCGGCGGGCGTTCATGGGTCGGCTTCCGCCAGCGATTGCGCGCAGACCGATGCGACGCCGCAGCCGCGGCAGCGGGCCGGGTGGGTGTGCGAGCGCGGCACGTCGGCGGCGGCGCGGTCCGACTGAATCGCGCGCAACAGCCGCAGCAGGTCGGCCTCCAGCGCGCGGGTGTAGGGCACTTGCAGCGTCTGGTCGGCGTATTTGATCAGACCATGAGCGGGGCGGCGGCCGGTGGTCTCGGCCACGAGGGCGCAATAGGCGGCCAGTTGATAAATGTGTCCCGGGTGCGGGCCGCCGACGGGCGCGGCGCCGCTCTTGACTTCCACCGGCGCCAGGCCGCCCCTGCGCTGAGCGACGAGGTAGTCCGGCTTGCCCGTCAATCCCAGGCGGTCGGAATACAGCGGTTGTTCCGTCCGCGCCCAGCCGCCGGTGTCGGCATACACGACGCGTCCGGCCGGCAAGCCGCTGGCCGACCGCGCGCGGCGGGCGAGCCAGAAGACGAGCAGCGCGAGGAGCAGTAGGGCGAGCGGCAGCATGAGAAGTGAGAGGTGGGAAGTGAGAGGTTAGAGGTCGGAGGTCAGCAGTCAATCAGAAATAGGAGGCCAACAAGAGGGCGGCGGCCACGAGGGCGGCGAGGAGCAGCAGCCCGGCCAGCACACTCAGGCCCTGGCTGAGGCCGACGAGGCGGCCGTGGCGCGCGTGGGTGGCGGCGCCGGCCTCTAGTTGGCGCGTGTTGGCCGAGGCGTAGCCCTGCACGTGGCGCAGCCACCAGGCGCGGTGACAGAAGACGTATTCGCCGATCTCGCTGGCGCGCACCACCCGCGGGGCCATTAGCCGGCGCCCTCGTCATTGGCGCTGGGGCGGCCGGAATTGCGCAGGGCTTGCTGGAGCTGGTATTGCCGCAGGCTGGTGGTGATGTCGCCGCGCGTGCGCTCGGTGACGCCGCGCACCAGGTCGGTGGTGCGGCGCAGCCCGCCGGTGATGGCGTCGGGGTAGTCCACGGTGACGAGCAGCGAGTAGATGTCGTCCATGGCGGCCAGCAGGCGCTCGGCCTCGTCGCTGTGCGCGTGGCGGATGATGTCGAGGCAGCGGCGGCGCAGCTCACCGGCTGCCTCGCCCAGGCCGTTCAGGTAGGCGGCGTATTCCACGTTGATGGCCTCGGGCGTGGGCAGCGGTTCGTTGCCCACCAGGGCGTAGACGATGTTGGCCTCGGCGAACTCCTTGAGCGCGTCTTGCGTGTAGCCCGCGTGGTAGAGGTCGGGCCAGGCGGCCAGGTCGGCGCGGATGGCGGCGGTGATTTCGCCCGCGGCGGCAATGTGCTCGCGGGCCAGGGCGCGCTCGTCGCGGTGGATGGCGCGAATGGCGTTGGCGCAGTGGCGGATGAGCGTGCGCGAGCGCTCCAGGGCGGCGTCGCGGGCGGCGTTTTTAGCGGTGAAGTTGGCGCGGATGGCGTCGGCGATGGCGTCGAGTTGGTCCATGCGGGTTACTCCGGCTTGGGCGGCTTAAAGAGTTGATCGGCCAGGTGGGTCGGCACGACGACCTCCCCGTGTTGGGCCTCGTAGCGCGCCAGGTTGTCGGCCAGGGCGCGCAGCAGCAGCTTGGCGTTGAGGGGCGTCATCACCAGCCGGGTGACCACGCGGGCGCGCTGGCTGGGCAGGGCGCGGGCGAAGTCGAAGATGAACTCCGACGGTGAGTGGCTGATGAGCGCGAAGTTGCTGTAGGCCGGCTCCAGGTTGGCGGGCAGTTCGAGCGGAATAGTGGCGGGGGCGGCGGGCGGCCCTTCGGCGGGTTTGCCGGGCGGCGCTCCCTCGGCGGGCGGCGTGGGCGGGGTCTCAGCGGTCATCAGCAGCTCTCCCAACGGGCTGAGCGCAAACAGCCGTCGTCAGCCCGGGCAGGGGCCAGACGACGGCTGTCGGCAGTTAACATGCGCGGGCGCTTTAGAAGGGGATTTCGGCTTCGTCGGCCGGGTCGTGCTCCATCACGCCGGGGCCGCCCTGGCCGCTGCTCTCGCCGCGGCTGCTCAGGAACTTGACGGTCAGGGCCGTGACCTCGAAGGAGGCCGCGGCTTCGCCGTCGTTGCGCTTGTAGACGCGTGGGTTGCCCTTGGCGTCGGCGTTCATGCGGCCCTCGACCAGGACCTTGGAGCCTTTCTTCAGGTACTCGTTGCAGGCCTCGCCGGTCTTGCCGAAGACGGAGACGCGCCACCAGATGGTGCGCTCTTGCTGCGTACCGTCTTGGCCGGTCCATTTTTCACTGGTCGCCATGGAGAAATTGGTGACCGCCGCGCCGGAGGTCAGATAGCGCATCTCCGGGTCGCGCCCGAGGTTGCCAACGAGGAGGATTTTGTGGTACATGCGGGCCTCTTATCAGCAGTAGCACAGTAGGTAGGTATTGAGCGAATCTCAATGCCCGATACTGCTGATGCAGGCTCAATGATACGCGAGACTAGAACAAATGTCAACAATTAAAGGCCGCGGTTTGCCTGGCAAAGACGAAAAACCGCCCGCCGGTCTGCCCCGGCGGGCGGCCTCGGTGTCTGTTACTTGCCCAGCGCCTTGCGGTAGGCGGCCCAGTCCTCGTCAATCTGCTTCTTGTCTGCGGCCAGGGTCGGGAATTTGGCTGCGAAGCCCTTGTCGAGCCGGACGGCCTTGACGTAGACGTTCGTGGCCTTTTCAACGCGCATCCGACCGGAGTTGAACATGCGCGTGATCTCAATTGGGTCCTTGGGCTTGCCCTTGGATTTCAGCGCGGACAGGGCGCTGGTCAGGTAGCTCTTGGCGGCGGTCTGCTCGGTCTTGATGGACGCCACGAGCTTTTCGGCCTGCTTGGCCTGGGCGGCCCCCAACGCCTCGTTCTTTTCCTTTTCGGCGATGACGGCGTATGCGCGCACCACGTCGGCCGCAGGCTTGCCGGCGGCGGTTAGGGCCACATCTACCTTGGCTTTGGGGGCGATCTTCTGCATGCCCACGTAGGCCGCGTGGGCGTCAGACACCGTGCGGGCCTTGAGGTAGGTGGTGATGAATGGCTCGATGGTCTTGGCTTTGGCCGACGACAGGTTCAGGCTGGTGAGGGCCGCGGCGACCTTGGGGTCGCGGGTAACCCCGGCCGTCAGGTGGGCCTTGTATTCCGGGGAGGTCAGGAAGCTGTTGTTGCCCGTCGCGAAGGTGCCCAACTGAATCCAGCTAAATTGTTTTTGCGTCAGGTCAACCAGGAGGGTGCGCAACTCGGTCGGCTTGAACTTGCCCTTCGCCACCAGGTCGCGCGCGGGCTGAAGATCCTTCCCGCCCAGGTTGATGCTCTTGGGCGCGCCGTCGGCAATATAGTCCCGGTAGATCTGCCGCGCTTCCTTCTTTTGGAGCATATCCACGATAAATTCCACTTCGTCGAGGATGTGCGTGCGCTGCGCCCACGCCAGCACCAGGGGCCGCAGTTTGGGGTCGGCGAGCGCGGTTTTCAAGGTCGGATCGGCCATGGGGGTCTCCTGAGAGCTAGCAACGGCTTGGGATGATGGGCTAGATCATAGCTAAGCTGACCGTCAGGGTCAAGTTTGCGGCTGACGCGCAGTCGCCGCCCGGCTGACGGCTAGGTGGCGTGGGGCGTCACGCTCACGGACACCCCACGCCGCCTCGGGTTGCCAGGCTACAGTTCGCCCTGCGCCAGCGCGATGAACGCCTCCAGCGGCATGGCCTTCAGGTCCTCCCCGGAGCGCCGCCGCACGCTCACGGCCCCCGCCTCGGCCTCCTTGTCGCCGACGACGAGCATGAACGGCACCTTTTGCAGTTGCGCCTCGCGGATCTTGGCCTGCATCCGCTCGCCGCGCTCGTCTACCTCCACGCGCAGGCCGGCGGCGCTGAGTTGCGCGGCCACCTGCTGGGCGTAGGCGACGTGCCGGTCGGCGATGGGGATGAGCACCGCCTGCACCGGGGCGAGCCAGAGCGGGAACGCGCCGGCGAAGTGCTCGATCAGCACGCCCAAGAAGCGCTCGGTGGAGCCGGTGACGGCGCGGTGCAGCAGTACGGGCGTGTGCGGCTGGCCGTCCTCGCCCACATACTCGCAGCCCAGGCGCGCCGGCTGGATGAAATCCACCTGGATGGTGCTCAACTGCCACTCGCGGCCGAGCACGTCCTTGGCCAAAAAGTCGGCCTTGGGGCCGTAGAAGGCGGCCTCGCCTTCCACCGCGTCGTACTGCACGCCGTTGGCGTCCAGCGCGGCGCGCAGGGCGTTGGTGGCCTGCGTCCACTTCTCGTCGTCGGCCACGTACTTGCCGGCGTCGCCCTTCAGGCTCAGGCGCACGCGGTAGTCAGTGAACTCGTAGCGCGCCAGCACCTCGCGGATGAGCTGCAGGCACAGGCTGAACTCGGCCTGAATCTGGTCTGGCCGGCAGAAGATGTGGCAGTCGTCCTGCGTCAGCGAGCGCACGCGCGTCAGGCCGCTCAACTCGCCGGTCTTCTCGTAGCGGTAGAGCGTGGCGAACTCGGCGAAGCGCAGCGGCAGGTCGCGGTACGAGTGCTGGCCCATCTCGTTATAGAGCGTCATGTGGCTCGGGCAGTTCATGGGCTTGAGCCGGAAGGTGGTGCCCTCATCTTCCATGGGCGGGAACATCGCCTCTTTGTAGTTGTCGTAGTGCCCCGAGCGCCGGTACAGGTCCTCCTTCACCAGGTGGCCGGTCCAAACGTGGCTGTACCCGTAGCGCGTCTGGGCCTCGCGCACGTAGCTTTCCATCAGGTGGCGCAGCATTTCACCCTTGGGCGCGAAGAGCGGCAGGCCGGGGCCGACGGCGTCGGCGAAGTAGAACAGCCCCAGCTCCTTGCCCAGCTTGCGGTGGTCGCGCTTCTTGGCCTCTTCGATCTGCCATAGGTAGTGCTCCAGCTCCTTGGGCGTCTTCCAGGCCGTGCCATAGATGCGCTGGAGCTGCGGGCGATTGGCGTCGCCGCGCCAGTACGCCCCCGCTACGTTCAACAGCTTGAAGGCCTGCGGGTTGATCTTGCCCGTGTCTTCCACGTGCGGGCCGCGGCACAGGTCGGTAAACGTGTCGTGCGTGTAGAACGAGATGACCGGCGGCGCGGAGAGCGGCTGGCCGTACTCATCCAGGCCGCCCTTTTCCAGCCCGTCAATCAGCTCCAGCTTGTAGGGCTGCCCGGCGAACTGGGCGCGGGCCTGCTCAGCGCTCACCTCGCGGCGCACGAACGGATGCCGCCCGCCGATGATCTGGCGCATGCGCTTCTCGATGGCCTGCAAATCATCGGGCGTGAGCGCGCGCGGCAGATCGAAGTCGTAGTAAAAGCCGTCGGCGATGGGCGGGCCGATGGCGATTTTGGCCTGGCCGGGGAAAAGCTCCGCCACCGCCTGGGCCATCACGTGTGCGGCCGAGTGGCGAATGCGGTAAAGCTCCGTGTCTTCATAGCGGACGGGTTGGTCGGGCATTCCGATCTCCTTAAACACAAACGCCTCACCCCCAGCTCGTTATGGGGCGTGAGACGCTGTCTCCGCGGTTCCACCCAGGTTCCGCGCGACCGCTGCCGGCCGCGCGCTCTTTGTCGGCTGTAACGGGCCGGCCCGTGGGCCTTAGGGCGTAAAAGCGCCTTCAGGTTTACGCTCGCGGGTGGTTTTCGGCGGGGTGGTGCCGGCCCGGCTTGCAGTCGTTGGCCCGGCCTCCCTGGCGCACGCTGCCGCCTACTCGTCCCGGTCGTCGCGGTGTGGGGGTATGTGGTTGGTGGGCACTAGAGGGCTCGAACCTCCGACCTTCGCGATGTCAACGCGATGCTCTAACCAACTGAGCTAAGTGCCCGCGTGAGCCGAAATTATAGCCGGGGAGCGGCGGTTTGACAATAGGCGCCGAAAGGACGCGAAAAAAGCGCGCGGCCGCGTCAGGCAATCCAGCCGCGCAGCTGGTCGGAGAGCGGCTTGCCCAGCGCCTTGAGGTAGACGCTGGCCTTGCCGTAGAAGATCAGCAGCGCCTCCTGGTAGATGCCCAGGTGGATGCCAATGGGCGGCGCAAAGTTCGGCCCGCGCCGCACGCGCTGAGTCGCCAACTGCTCGTCGCTGAAGGCAGCGATGACGGCGGCCAACTCAGCGTCCAGCTCGGCGTACCAGGCCGTCAGGCGCGCCACGCTGCCGGCGATGCTGGGGTCCGGGTGGCGGTAGGCCCAGTCGGTCGCCAGGGTCTTGAACGACTCGACGTAGATGTGCTCGGTCTCGCCGATCTCGCGGCAGAGCGCGCCCAGCGGCAGGTTCGCGCCGCCGGGGGTGAAGGCCAGGTCGGCGTCGGTGAGCACCGCCAGCATTTGGCCGCGCATGGCCTGATACTCGGTGAAAACCGGCCAGTAATCGGTGAGGATGCGGTTCACGAAGGGCCTCCAAAGTGTGCGCGCAGCGCTGCGGCCATTATGGCCCACGCGGCGCGGGCGTCAACCGGGCGCCGCTGTCAGCCGCGCCCTCCATTGTCAGCCGGATGGCAGGCTGGGCGGCGAGGGCCTCATGCTAGAATGAGCGCATGAGTTGGGACATCATCGGCCACCAGTGGGCGGTGGACATGCTGCGGCGCGACCTGGCCGCCGACCGGGTGCGCCACGCCTACCTGTTCACCGGCGCGGCCGGGGTGGGCAAGCGCACGCTGGCGGCGCAGTTTGCCCGCGCCCTGCTGTGCCCCCACGCCGACCCGCCCTGTGGGCAGTGCCGCCACTGCCTACTCACCGCCCGCGGCAGCCACCCCGACCTGTTCACGCTGACGCCGATCAAGAAGACGCGCCACGCCTTCATCAGCGTGGACGCCATGCGCGAGGCGATTGGCGCGCTGCAATTCAAGCCGATGGAGGCGCGGCGGCGCGTGGCGCTGGTGCTGAACGCTCACGCCGCCAACAGCATGGCCCAGAACGCTTTTCTCAAAACCCTGGAAGAGCCGCCCGGCCAGACCGTGATCCTGCTGACGGCCGAGCGCGCCGACGACCTGTTACCGACCATCGTGTCGCGCTGCGCGGTGATGGCGCTGCGCCCGCTGCCGCACGCCCAGGTGCGCGCGGCGCTCATCGAGCGCTGGCTGGCCCCCGCCGAGCGGGCCGACCTGCTGGCGCACCTGGCCCAGGGGCGGCTGGGCTACGCCGTGGCCCTCCACGGCGACGACGAGGCGCTGCCCGCCCGCGCCCAGCGCCTTGACGATTTGCAGGCGCTCCTGGCCGGCAGCCGCGTGGCGCGCTTCAGCTACGCCGAGAAGCTGGCCAAGGAAGGCAAGGACGGCCCCGAACGCATCCAGGGCGTGCTCGACCTGTGGCTGGGCTTCTGGCGCGATGTGCTGCTGGCGACCGCCGGGGCGGCTGGGCCGCGCGCCAACCCCGACCGCGCAGCCGAGGTAGAGCGCGTGGCGCAGGCGCTGACGCCCGCGGCGGCCCACGCCGTGCTGGCCGGGCTGCGGCGCACGAGCGCGTTGCTGGAGAAGAACACCAACGCCCGGCTGGCCCTGGAAGTGTGCCTGCTCGATTGGCCCCGCGTGTGAGCGGGCCGTGACCTTGCCCGGGCTGGCGCGCCTGAAGCCGTGGCTCGAGCTGGTCTGGCTGCTGGCCGCCGGCTTTGGGCTGTTCGTGGCCGGCTCACTGGCGGTGGCGCTGCTCTTCGAGCAGGCCGGCCTGGCCCTCAGCCTGGCGCTCTACGCCGTCAACGTCGCCTGCTTCGTTGGCGCGGCTTATTGGCTGGGGGCCAGGCGGCGCGGCGGCTGGGCGGCGTTTGGGCTGCGCGTCTTCGATTGGCGTTGGCTTGGGCCGGCACTGCTGGCGGCGCTGCTGCTGCTACCGGTGCGCGGGCTGGCGGCGCTGGCCGCCAACGCCCTGCTGGGCGGGGGCGACGCCTCGCTTCAGCCGCGCCTGGACCTGATGCTTCCGCCTGGGCCGCTTGGCCTCAACCTGGCCCTGACGCTGCTAGGGGCCGGGCTGCTCGTGCCGCTGGCCGAGGAGCTTTACTTTCGCGGCCTGCTGCACGGCTGGCTGGCCGAACGGCTGAGCCTGTGGCCGCGGGTGCTGTTCAGCTCGGCGCTGTTCGCGCTAGGCCATTTCGATAACGCCGGTGTGGCCGCCTCCAGCTTCATCCTGGGGGCGCTGTGCGCGCTGGCCCTCGAGCGCAGCCGCTCGCTGTGGCTGCCCATCCTCATCCACGCCGTCAACAACAGCGTGGCCCTACTTATCGTGTATGCGACGGCGGGTCTGACCGCCCGCCTGGGTGGCTGACTGTACTGACCGAATAAGGAGAGTGTGCCATGACTAATGCCTATACCAACGCTTCCGGCCAGCGGCTCGACCTGCCCGACCCCAACGTCACCGCGCAGGGCAAGGGCCTGACCGGCATGGAGTACAAGATCATCGGCAGCACGCTGCAAGCCGTGATCTTGGAGCTTGACCCCGGCGAGACTGTGTTCTCCGAGAGCGGCGGCATGGCCTGGATGACCAACAACATCACCATGAATACCAGCGGGCGCGGCGGCGGGCTGGGCGGCGTGCTCAAGCGCGCCGTGAGCGGCGAGAGCTTGTTCCTGGTGGAATACACCAGTCAGGGCGGCAAGGGCACGGTGGCCTTCGCCAGCGACTTCCCTGGCAAGATCGTGGCGCTCAACCTGGGCCAGGGCCAGCAGATGATCGCGCAGAAGCAGGCCTTCCTGTGCGCGGAAAAGACCGTGAACCTGGACATTCACTTCCGGCGGCGGCTGGGGGCCGGGCTGTTCGGCGGCGAGGGCTTCGTGCTGCAAAAACTCACCGGGCCGGGCGTGGCGTTTGTGTGCCTGGACGGCGAGATCATGGAGTACACGCTGGGGCAGGGCGAGGTGCTCAAGGTGGACACCGGCCACGTGGCGATGTACGAGCCGACGGTCAACTTCGATATCGAGATGGTCAAGGGCTTCACCAACATCCTGTTCGGCGGTGAGGGGCTGTTCCTGGCGACGCTGACCGGGCCGGGGCGGGTGTGGCTGCAAACCATGCCGACGCAGAACCTGGCCAAGGCCATCATGCCGTTCCTGCCGAAGACCAGCGGCTAGGGGCGCGGGCGGCGTCAGTTGCAAAATGGCGGGCCGGCCACAAACCCAGCGTTCTTGGCTGGGCCGGCCGGCCCACTGGGGCGGCCATCACTGAGCCTTCCCCTCAATCAGAAACAATCAGAAATCAAAAATCGCAACTCAAAAATCCCCATTTGTGTTATCATTCACCCTTGCTCGTTGGCCGGCAATCGCGCTCTCGCTCCGAGGGCGCTTTTTGTGTGTGAGGCCGTAATGCGCACCGTGGAATGGGACGCCCAGGCGGTGGGCGTGCGCCTGATTGACCAGCGCTTGCTCCCCAACCAAATTGAGTACCCGGTCTACACCGACTACGCCGCGGTCGGCCGCGCCATCACCGATATGGTGGTGCGCGGCGCGCCGGCCATCGGCGCGACGGCGGCGTATGGCCTGGCGCTGGCGGGCTTTCAGAGCCGCGCCGGTGATGTGGTAAACCTGCGGCGCGATGTGCAGCAGGCCGCCGACGTGCTGCGCGCCGCCCGCCCGACGGCCGTGAACCTGGGTTGGGCGCTCGACCGGCTGCTGCGCGTGGCGGCGCAAGATAGTTATGCCGCCGCCGACGACCTGCGGCAGGCGCTGCTGGCCGAGGCGCAAACGTTGGCCGACGAAGACGTGGCCCTCAACCGCCGCATGGGCTTCAACGGCGCGGCGCTGGTGCAGGACGGCGACACCATCATCCACCACTGCAATACGGGCGCGCTGGCGGCCGTGGATTTCGGCACGGCGCTGGGCGTGATCTTCGCCGCGCACGAGCAGGGCAAAGAGATACACGTGCTGGTGGATGAGACCCGGCCTCGCTTGCAGGGCGCGCGCCTCACCGCCTGGGAGCTGGAGCAGAAGGGCATTTCGTTCGAACTGATCGCCGATAATGCGGCGGGCTTCTTCCTCAAGCGCGGCGAGGCGCAGTTGTGCCTGGTGGGGGCCGACCGCGTGACGGCCAACGGCGATGTGGCCAACAAGATCGGCACCTACCCGCTGGCGGTGGTGGCGCGCGAGAACGGCGTGCCCTTCTACAGCGTTGTGCCCACCTCTACCATTGACCTCAGCCTGGCGCACGGCGACCTGATCCCGATTGAGCGCCGCGACCCGCACGAAGTGCTGGGGCTGGAGTTCGCCGGACAGCCGGTGGCCCCGGCCGGCGCGCGTCAGCACGGCCGCGCTCGCAATCCCGCCTTTGACGTCACGCCCGCCCGCTACCTGACCGGCATCATCACCGAGAACGGCGTGGCCCGCCCGCCCTACACCCTCAGCCTGGCCCGCGCCGTCGCCGGAACGCTGTAGCCTGCCCCCCAGAACCGACCCAACCTCCCTATGCGCATTGCCATCACCGGCTCCATCGCCTACGACTACATCATGTCCTTCCCCGGACAGTTTAAGGACCACATCCTGGTGGATAAGCTCGACTCGCTGGCGTTGAGCTTCCTGGTCGAGAGCATGACCCGCCACCGCGGCGGCGTGGCCCCCAACATCGGCTATACCCTGGCGCTGCTGGGCGAGCGGCCGGTGCTGCTGGCGACCGCCGGGCAAGACTTCGACGACTACCGCGCCTGGCTCGAAGCCCAGGGCGTGGATTGCAGCGGCGTGAAGGTCTTCCGCGACATCTTCACCGCCTCGTTCTTCGCCGGCAAAGACCGGGTGAATGGGCAGATTGCGCTGTTCTACCCGGGGGCGATGGGCCGGGCGAGCGAGGTGTCGTTCGGCGACCTGGCTCAGCGGCCCGATTTCGCCATCATTTCGCCCGACGACCCGGCCGCCATGGCCAAGCACCTGCGCGAGTGCCTTGACCTGGGCCTGCCCTACGCCTACGATGTGAGTTGGCAGCTCGCCCGCCTGACCGCCGATGAGATCGTGGAAGGCGTGCTGGGCTGCGCCATGCTGGTCGTCAATGACTACGAGATGAGCCTGATCACCGACAAGACCGGCCTCGGCGAGACCGACGCGCGCCTGGCGGGCAAGATCGTGGCCGTCACGCGCGGCGAGAACGGCGCCACCATTTACGCCGGCGGCGCGCGCTACGACATCCCGGCCGTGCCGCCGGAGCGCATCCTCGACCCCACCGGCGCGGGCGACGCCTTTCGCGGCGGGCTGCTGCGCGGCATGACCGCCGGGTGGGATTGGGGCCTGGCCGGGCGCATGGGCGCGCTGGCCGCCACCTATTGCCTGGAGCAGCTCGGGCCGCAGAACCATCACTACACGCGGGCCGAGTTTGTGCGGCGCTATCGGGAGCATTTTGACGACGCGGGTGTGCTCGACGCTTTGCTGTAGAGCGGCCCTAGGAAACTGCAAGGAGCCAAGTTATGACGAAATCGCACGACATTAAGAACCCGGGCCTGGCCGAAGGCGGGCGCTACCGCATCGAGTGGGGCGATCAAGAAATGCCCGTGCTGCGCCTCATCCGCGAGCGCTTCGCCACGGAGCAGCCGCTCAAGGGCATCCGCATTTCGGCCTGCCTGCACGTCACGGCCGAGACCGCCAACCTGATGCACACCCTGCAACTGGGCGGGGCCGACCTGGTGCTGTGCGCCTCCAACCCGCTCTCCACCCAGGACGACGTGGCCGCCAGCCTGGTGAACCACTACGAGATTCCCACCTACGCCATCAAGGGCGAAGACACCGCCACCTACTACCAGCACATTCAGGCCGCGCTCGATCACAAGCCGCACCTGACCATGGACGACGGCGCCGACCTGGTGAGCACCATCCACAAGGAGCGCACCGGCCTGCTGGACGGCATCATCGGCGGCACCGAGGAAACCACCACCGGCGTCATCCGCCTGCGCGCCATGGCGGCCGACGGCGCACTGAAGTTCCCGGTCATGGCTGTGAACGACGCACAGACCAAGCACTTCTTCGACAACCGCTACGGCACGGGCCAATCCACGCTCGACGGCATCGTGCGCGCCACCAACATGCTGCTGGCCGGCAAGACCTTCGTGGTCGGCGGCTACGGCTGGTGCGGGCGCGGCCTGGCCTCGCGCGCGCGCGGCATGGGCGCCAACGTCATCGTCACCGAGATTGACCCGCTGCCCGCGCTGGAAGCCGTGATGGACGGCTTCCGCGTCATGCCCATGGCCGAGGCGGCCAAGATCGGCGACATCTTCTGCACCGTCACCGGCGACATCAACGTGCTCGATCAGCACCACTTCGCGGTGATGAAAGACGGCGCCATCATCTCTAATAGCGGCCACTTCAACGTCGAGATCAACATCCCCGCCCTGGAGCAAATGTCACAGGGCAAGCAGCGCGTGCGCGAGTTCGTCGAGCAGTTCACCCTGGCCGACGGCCGGCGCATCAACCTGCTGGGCGACGGCCGCCTGATTAACCTGGCCGCCGCCGAGGGCCACCCGCCGAGCGTGATGGATATGTCGTTCGCCAACCAGGCGCTCGGCGCGGAATACATGGTCCGCAACGCCGCCACGCTCAAGAACCAGGTCTACGCCATCCCGGCCGAGATTGACCGCGAGATCGCCCGCCTCAAGCTGGCGGCGATGGGCGTGGCCATTGACGTGCTGACGGCCGAGCAGACCAAGTACCTCAACTCGTGGGAAGAGGGCACCTAAGCCGCGCCGCCGACGTTTCTCACCCAAACGGCTCCGCCCGGCTTCGGCGCTGTCACCAGCGCAGGGCCGGGCGGATTGCGTTAAGCCGGCGGCCGGCGCTCGCAGGCTAGGGGGTCGCGGTGACGGTTTCGGTCGGGGTCGCCGGCGCGACCACGTTGATGGTGATGAAAATGCGGTCGCCGAAGACGTTGCCGTTCGGGTCGCGAGCCTGCCAGCGGCCGGTGTAGGTGCCCGGTTCGGCCGGCGCGATCATGGGCACCTCGATCACGGCCTCCAGCCCGGCGCGGGCGGGGTAGAGGGCCAGTTCGCTGCGCGCGCCCAGGGCGTTGCCGCTGACGAGCACGAGGTGATAGCCCGCGTCCCAGTCGCAGGTGCCGGCGTTGCGCACCGACCACTGCTTGACGAGCGCCGCGCCCGGCTCGAAAGCCGTGCCGTCGGGCACGCTCAGGTCGGCGATGTACGCGACGTCGTTGGCGCAGGGGCCGTCAGTCGGCGTTGGCGTGACGCCGGCGGTCGCCGGGCCTTCGGGCGAGGCGGTGGCTGGGCTGGCGTTGGTCGCGTCCGGGTTGGGCGTGGCCGTCGCCTCCGGCGGGACGGTCGCGGTGGCCGTAGGAACGGCCTGGGTCTCGGTGGCGGCCGGCGCGCTGGTGGTGGCCGTCCGCGCAGCGGGCGGCGTGAAGCTAGGGCGGGCGGTGGGGGTCGGGGCGGGCGCTTCGGCGCAGGCGGCCGCGAGGGCCAGCAGCAGGCCGAGGCCACAGGCGCGCCAGGGGGCAGGCATGGCGCGGATTATAACGCCAATGCCCAGGCCGGAAGCGTCGGAACGACCAACAACAAAGCGCGGGAGGGCTGAGCACCTGGCTCGGCCCTCCCGCGCGAGGGATTAACCGTGAGGCCTATTCGTCTTCGCCCAGCAGCTCGGCCTCGGCGGCTTCATGTTCGGCCTCGGCGGGCAGCACGGGCGGCGTGCCGGTGGCGACGCTCTGAGCGCGGATGGCCAGCTCAATCTCCTCGGCCACGGCCGGGTTGTTCTTGAGGAAGTTCTTGGCCTGCTCGCGGCCCTGGCCCAAGCGCTGCTCGTTGTAGGAGAAAAACGCACCGCGCTTGGTGATGATCTCCATGGCCGTGCCGATGTCAATCAGGTCGCCGACCTTAGAAATGCCCTCATTGAACATGATATCGAACTCGGCCTCGCGGAACGGCGGGGCGACCTTGTTCTTGGTGACGCGCACGCGGGTGCGCCCGCCGATGACATCGGCCCCTTCTTTGATGGCCTGGATGCGGCGCACGTCCATGCGCACGCTGGCGTAAAACTTGAGGGCCATGCCACCGGTGGTCGTCTCTGGGTTGCCGAACATCACGCCGATCTTCTGGCGCAGTTGGTTGGTAAACACCATGGTGGTGTTCGATTGTTTGATGGCCCCGGAGAGCTTGCGCAGCGCCTGGCTCATCAGCCGCGCCTGCATGCCCATCGGCGCGTCGCCCATGTCGCCTTCGATTTCGGCGCGCGGCACCAGCGCCGCCACCGAGTCCACCACGACCACGTCCATCGCGCCCGAGCGCACCAGGGCCTCGGCGATTTCGAGCGCCTGTTCGCCGGTGTCGGGCTGAGCGATGTACAGGTTGTCCACATCCACCCCGCAGCGGGCGGCGTAGGCCGGGTCGAGGGCGTGCTCCATGTCAATGTAGGCGCAGACACCGCCGCGCCGCTGGGCTTCGGCCACGATGTGCTGGCAAATGGTGGTCTTGCCCGACGACTCGGGGCCGTAGATTTCGGTGACGCGCCCGCGCGGGACGCCGCCGATGCCCAGGGCCATGTCTATAGCGAGCGAGCCGGTGGGGATGGCTTCGACGTTCATGTGTTGGGCCTCTCCGAGCCGCATGATGGCCCCGTCACCAAAACGCTTGGTGAGGTCGGTGAGGGTCTTTTCAATGGCGGTGCGGCGGCCCGCATCCAGGGCCGGGCGGCCGTTGTCGGCGGCGGAGGCGGCGCGGCGGCCGCGAGGCGCCGGGGTTTCGGTTTCCGCTTCGGCGGTGGCGTCACCGACGAGCAGAGCCAGGTTTTCGGCGTCGGTGGGCTGGTCTTTCTTGCGACGGGGCATGGGACGTTTCCTCCTCAGGAAACCGGGCGACTCGACTGCTCATCCGCAGCCGAACAAGTGTACTAGCCAGTATAGCCCGGATGTTCTATTTGTCAACGGTTAGTTTTCGGGGAGGGATAAGGGGACTTTTGCCACGAATTATCACGAATGAAGGGCCGCTTCGCGTGAGCACGAATGGATGCTGGCATAGATTTGCGCTTTCGGCGGGCCCGGCTAAAATTTGCGCTTCTCGTCTAACCAAAATCTATCCAAACAACAGAAGTTCTTTTGGCGGCTGTAACACGAGTTGCCGTATTCGTACGGAGGAGTCTGCATGTCTACTGAGCCTGACAGCCCACCCAACCGCCTGGAAACTGTGGTCGCTTTGCTGATCGCGGTCGTGACCGTCGTGGGGGCGCTGATTGCGTGGCGCGCTTCGGTCGCCGACGACGGCGCGGGCGACGCCGATTTCGCGGGGCTGCGCGCCTCGCTCGCTGCCGAGGAGACGCGCGCCCTCAACGCCGTGGACGCTTATGAGCACTATGGCGCGTACACGAACTACTGGCGCTACCGCGCGCTGGGCGATGAGCTGGCCGACGCGCTTCAGTCCGCCGCGCCCGAGGCGCTGGATGCGCTCGACCGGCAGCGCGCCGAGGCCTACGACCTGGCCGACGCCAATCAAGACCTGTTTCCCAACCGCTTCCTCAACCGCGACGGCACGTACAGCGTAGCGCGTGAGACGGGCGAAGCCTGGGCCGATGCGGCCCGCGAGCAAGACCTGAACCCCGAGCCGCAGTACGCCGCCGCCGACAAGCTGCGCGCCAGGTCGAGTCAACTGCTGGGCACGCTCACCCTGCTGGGCCTGGCGCTGGTGGGCTATACGTTGGTAGAGGCGGCGGACGGGCGGCTGAAGCTGCTGCTGGCGGGCGGCTCCACGCTGCTGGCGCTGGTGGCCGTGGCGCTGGCCGTGTTGCTCGAAGTGGCGCGCTAAGGAGCCGACGATGATTGACCAACCTGCTGCTCCCGCCGCTGATATAGATGCGCGCTTTAGGCGCGTCGTCGCCGTGCTCATTGCCGTCGTCACCACCGCCATCGCGCTGGTCAGCTACCTGCAAAGCGACGCCGGCGCGCGCGACGACGCCGCCAACCGCGACACCAAGCGCTACGCCATGGAGGCGCTCGGCCGCCGCATTAGCGGCGACGCGCGTGTGAACTATGACTACAACAGCGCCTACCAAACCTACTCCGAGCTTGACCTGCTGGCGGCCGGCGCGGCCAACGTGGGTGACGCCCAGGCCGCCGCGCGCTACGCCGCCTTGCGCGACCGGGTGCCGGCGCTCAGCCCGCTGCTGGCCGCGCCCTACTTCGACCCGGCCAGCGGCGCGCTCAACGTGGCGAAGTATGAGGCCGATGTGTACCTGGTGGAGATCACGGCCCTCACCGAGCGCTTCACTGCGGCCTCGGCCGTGAAAGACGCCTGGGACGGCAAGGCCAACACCTACATCGTCCACCTGACGCTGCTGGCGGTGGCGCTGTTTCTGTACGGCCTCTCCACCACGGTCAGCGGCGGGGCCACGCGCCTGGTGTTCACCGGCGCGGGCACGGCCATCGCGCTGGTGGCGGCCGCCTGGGCGGGCCTGACCTACCTCCGGCCCGTGTCCGACCTGCGCGACTGCCTCACGGCCGGCGGCGCGCCGGCCATTGACGCCTACGCGCAGGGGGTGGGGCTGGCGTATCAGCACGAGTATGAGCAGGCGATTGGGCGCTTCGACGCCGCGATTGCCTGCGCGCCGGACTACGCCGCCGCCTGGGTGGCGCGCGCCGAAGCCCGCGCTGCCCTGGGCGACTATGGCACGGCCATTGGCGACTACGAGGCGGCGCAGCAGGCCGGCAACCGGCAAGCCTACGTGGCCGGCGACCTGGCCTGGCTGTATTACCTGACCGGGCGCTTCGATGAAGCCATCGCCCAGAACCGCCGGGCGCTGGCGGTAAGCCCAGATGAGCTGTGGATTCAATTTGACCTGGGCCTGAGCCTGCTCGCCTCCGGCCAGGCTGGCGCGGCCCAGGCGGAGTATGCCCGCGGCATGGACCTGGCGACCCAGCAGGTGCAGGCGGCCCAGGCCGCCCGGCAAGCGCCGCCCTCCTACCTGTGGTGGGGGCTGGGCGACGCGGCCGCCGGGCTGGACGACCTGATGACGACGCTGCGCACCGGCGAGGGCGAGCCGGCGCTGAATACGCTCAGCAGCGCGCCGGAGGTGATGCCCACCGCCGAGCGCCTGCTGAACCAACTGAAGAGCCTGGCCGTGGCGCTCGAGTTCACCGGCCGCCCGCCCACTGGCGAACTGACGGCGACGATCAGCCCGTTCACGCTGGCGCAGCCGGTGTACGATGAGGCCGGCGAATTGGTGGACTACGCCGTGGCCGACACCTTCGCCTATGGCATTGACGAGGTGTCGGTGCTGTTCGACTACAGCGGCGCGCGCGACGGCGACGAAGTGATCTTCAAGATGTACATTGACGGCGAAGAGGACCCGTCGTGGCGGTTCATTGAGACGTGGGACCTAGGCAGCGACGGCTCGGCGGAGATTCCCCTCAGCCTCGCCTACAGCAACACGGCGGTCTTCGCGCCGGGGGAGTACACGGTGGAGATGTACCTCGCCAACCACCTGGCGCAGCGCGGCACGTTTTCCGTGGAGGAGTAGGGCGCGGCGAGCTGCGCGTCACGGTTAACGACCCCGGCGGTGAGTCACAGGCTCGCCGCCGGGGTATTCTTTTCAATCAGCCATCAGCAATCGCTCAATCAGCAATCCCCCCTCACCCGGTGCCGCTCGCGCCGCCGCCCGCCGCGCCGGCCCCGGCCGCGCCCGCCGCGCTGCTCGCGCCGCTGCTGTTGACCGCGGCCATCAGCGCGACCATGCCGGCCCCGTCGCCGGCTGCCAGCGGGCGGAACCAGGCCGGGATGGCGGCCTCGCCGCGCTTCTGAAAGAATGTGAGCCAGTTCGTCGCCAATCCCAGGGCCGCCGCGTAGGCCAGGTAGTGCTCGAATAGGTCCGGCCGCGTGACGGCCTCGCGGTTGGCCGTGACATCCGTCAGGTATTTGCTAAAGCGCTGCCAGCGCGCGGCCTCGGCGCGGCCCGCATCGCTGTACGGCGAGATCTGGCTGGCCAAGATCAGCAGCGTCAGGCTGGTGATGAACAGGCCCAGCGGCAGCAGGAAGACGAAGTCGCCGACAAGCACCCGCAGGAACGCGGCGGCTACCAGGACGGCCAGGCTCACGAAGAATAGCGTAAACGCCCAGGCCAGCCACGCCCCGCGGCGCCGGTGGCGGGCCGCGTCCCACCAGCCGCGCTCGCGCAGGGCGGCTTTCACCGGCTCGGCAAAAGGCTTCCACTTGCCCAGCAGCGCCTGAATCTTTTCGGTCAGCGGGACCGCCGCGCCGGCCGCCGCGCCCGGCCCAAAGAACTGCGCCAGCAGCGCTTGCTCGTGCGCGGCCAGCCCGGCCCGCGGGTCTTGCAGCGTCACCACGAAGCTCTGGGCGGGGCGGCCCAGAAAACCGGGCTTCGCCTGCTGGGTGATGCTGACCACGCCGCGCTGCGCCAGATCGAAGAGCGTGCCGAGCGCCGTGGGGATGGCCGGTTCGCCCTGGCCGCTGACCAGCGCGCCCACCAGGGCCGGCGCCAGCGGGCGGGGCGGCGACATGATCGGCCCTTCATCCGTCAAGGGGGCGGGTTGGCCGCGCCGCCAGAGCAGGTAGCCGCCCAGGCTGCCGCCCAGGCCCAACAGCGCGGCCAGCGCGCTGAGCGGGTAAGCATATTGCCGGGTGACGGCGGCGTGAGCCTCGGCCGCGGCCTGCCAGGCGGGCGTGGCGGTCGTCAGGCTGCCGGGGCTAAAGCGCAGCTCGACGATCAGCGTATCATCCTCGCCCAGGTTGGCGGCGGTGACGGTCGTGCTCGCCTCGCCGGTGCTCACCGCGCCGCCGAACGCCTCCACCCTGGCCGGGGCCAGCAGCGCGGCCGTCGCCGGGTAGCTGAAGGTGATGGTGCTGCTGTCAATGGTGTAGTCGTGCTCATCGGGCAGGGCTTGCCAGCGCAGCACGTCGGCGTCGCCGCCGGTGGTCACCACGCCCAGGGCGCGATAGATGAGCGTGAAGGTGTGTGTGCTGTCGGAGGTGGGAACGAAGTGCCAGCGCACTGAGACCGGGTCGCCGCCGCTGATCTCCACCTGGCCGGGTTGGTCGCCCGCGGGCAGGGTCACGCCGTCCATTTGCGCCTCCACGACCTCGATCCCGTCGGTGCGCTCGGTGGGCAGGTCGCGGGTGACAAAGGTGAACGGGCCGCCGGTGTAGACAAACACCACTGTTTCGGTGACCAGCAGGCTGCCGTCGGGCTGGGCGGCCACGGCCACGTCGAAGCGCTCGGCGCGGGCGTCCTTCGCGGCGACGGCGAGCAGGGCAAGGGGGGCGGCCAAGCCGACCGCCAGCGCCAGGGCTGTGAGACTGCGCGCGATTAATCTGTGCATTAGGCGTCCTCCTGATCAGTGGGCGCCGCGCGCCGGTGAAGGCCCGCTCAGTCTGAGCCGGCGCGCGGCCCCAAGTATGCCTAGAGTCTAAAGCACATTCGCCCGCAGCGCCTGACTTTCAATAGACACCGGCGGCGCTCTCTGACGCGCCGAACGTCAGCCCGCCCAAGTTGGGGCCAAAATCTCCTAACAGCGACCCGCCAGCTGGGCGCGGCGACGCGTTAGGGCGCAATCTGCTCGATGTTCCACAACTCGGAGGGCGACCAGGGGTCGAGGGCATAGCCGGTGAGGCCGAGGCGGCTGAGGCCGGTGCGCGGCCAGTAAAAGAGGGGCAGCGCGGGCAGGTCGGCGGCCAGCAGCGCGGCGGCAGTGTGGTGGGCGGCGCTGGCCGCGGCGGCGTCGGGGGCGGCCCGCGCCGCCCGGCAGGCCTCGTCGAACGCGGCGCTGCTGTAGCCCGTGGCGTTCGCGCCGCTGGGGTTCGACTCACTGGGGATCTGGTCGCTCAGGAACAGCGCGCACGGCGGCGCCGGCCCGGCTTG
>JADZEK010000104.1 GCA_020850595.1 Anaerolineales bacterium | reverse complement strand
GATGGCCGTGTCGCTGGCGCAGGCCGATGCGATGCTGGCAGCGGTGCGGCAGTCGGGCAGGCGGCTGATGGTGGGCTACATGAAGCGCTACGACGCGGGCAACGACCTGGTCAAGGCGCAGGTGGACGCCTTCCGCGTCAGCGGCGAGGTGGGCCGCCTCACCTACGCGCGCAACCACGGCTTCGGCGGCAACTGGACGGCGAACCTGGACACGTCGATGGAGACGACCGACGAGCTGATGCCGCCCGCGCCGCAGGCCGCGCCCGGCTGGTTGCCGCCGGAGTACCAGACCCGCTACGTCAATTCCCTGCAACAATACTGCCACAACGTCAACCTGCTGCGCTGGCTGCTGGACGCGGGCGACCGGGTGACGGTGCAGCACGTCACGTTGGATGACGACGGCTACATGGGCGTCGTCGTCTTCGATATGAACGGGACGCGCGCCGTGCTGGAAAGCGGGCGGCTCAGCCACTTCCGCTGGGACGAGCACACGCAAATCTACTTTGAGCACGGCTGGGTACGCACCTGGGCGCCGCCGTTGCTGCTGCGGCTGGTGCCCGCCGAGGTGGAAATCTACCGCGCGGGCAAGGTGCAGACCTTCACCCGCCCCGTGCCACCGCCCGCGTGGAGTTGGAGTTACAGGCGGGAAGCGGAGCATTTCATCGAATGCCTGCAAACGGGCGCGCCGTTCCGCTCATCGGCAGAGGACACCCGCACCGACGTGCGGCTGTTCGAGGACATCTACCGCGCCTATCTGACGGAACGCGGCGCGTTATAGGAGCGTGGCGATGCCTGACGGTTCAACATTGATCGTGTTCATCGCGGCGGCGCTGGCGCTCCTGCTGACGCCGGGGCCTGCCGTTCTCTACATCGTCGCGCGCAGCCTGGATCAGGGGTGGCGGGCGGGTGTCGTCTCGGCGCTGGGCGTGGGGACGGGGACGCTCTGCCACGTCGCGGCGGCGGCGCTGGGGCTGTCGGCCTTGCTCACGTCGTCGGCGCTGGCCTTCGCCGCCGTCAAGTACCTGGGCGCGGCCTACCTGGTTTTCATGGGCGTGCGCAAGTGGCGGGAGAAGGACACGGCAGAGGCGGAGCCTGCGCCCACGCCGCGCCGCCTGTCGGCCATCTACCGGCAGGGCGTCGTCGTCAACCTGCTCAACCCCAAGACGGCGCTCTTTGTCTTCGCCTTCGTGCCCCAGTTCGTCAACCCGGCGCGCGGGCCGGTGGCCGGGCAGATTGCGCTGCTGGGCTGTATCCTCGTCGGGCTGGGCGTGTGCAGCGACAGCCTCTATGCGCTGCTGGCGGGGACGCTGGGGCAGCGGCTGCGGCAGCGGGGTCGCCTGCTGCGTCGCCAACGCGTCCTGACGGGCGGCATCTTCGTCGCGCTGGGGCTGACGGCGGCGCTCTCCGGCTCGAACACCCACGCGTGAGAGAAAGCATGGAATCAACAACCGGCGAACCATCGGTCGCCCGACCTCTGGTTGGCATCATCATGGGGTCGAAGTCGGACTGGGAGACGATGCAGCACGCGGCGAAGACGCTGGATGCGTTGGGCGTGGCGTATGAGGTGCGGGTCGTCTCGGCGCACCGGACGCCCGACCTGCTCTTTGAGTACGCCAGCACCGCCGAGGCGCGCGGGCTGGAAGTCATCATCGCGGGCGCGGGCGGCGCGGCGCACCTGCCGGGCATGGCCGCGGCGAAAACCATCGTGCCGGTGCTGGGCGTGCCGGTGCAGTCCCACGCGCTGAACGGGCTGGATTCGCTCCTCTCCATCGTGCAGATGCCGCGTGGCATTCCGGTCGGGACGCTGGCCATCGGCGCGGCGGGGGCAGTGAACGGGGCGTTGCTGGCCGCGGCGATGCTGGGCAACAAGTACCCCGAAGTCCGCGAGGCGCTGCGCCAGTTCCGTGAGCGCCAGACGCAAGATGTCCTCGACCGCCCCGACCCGCGCGAGGGCGATTGATGGTGCGTCGTACCGACGTGCGGCGCATCGGCGTGCTGGGCGCGGGCCAGTTGGGGCGGATGCTGGCGCTGGCGGGTCTGCCCCTCGACCTGCGCTGCCGCTTCCTCGACCCCGCGCCCGACTCCCCCGCCGGTCACCTGGCGGAGCAAATCGTCGCGCCCTACGATGATGCGGACGCGCTGGCGCGGCTGGCCGACGGCGCGGAGGCCGTCACCTACGAATTCGAGAACGTGCCGGTGACGGTGGCGCGGCAACTGGCCGCGACGGTTCCCGTCTTCCCGCCGCCCGACGCGTTGGAAACGGCGCAAGACCGGCTGTGGGAGAAAACCTGTTTCCGGCGGCTGGGCATCCCCACGCCGCTGTTCGCCGCGGTGGATAGCCGCGATGGGTTGCAGGTGGCGGCGGCGCGCATCGGCCTGCCCGCGGTGCTGAAGACGCGGCGGTTGGGCTACGACGGTAAGGGGCAGCGGGTGTTGCAGACGGCGGACGATGTCGACGCGGCGTGGGCCGCGCTGGGTGGGACGCCGCTGATTCTGGAGGGCTTCGCGCGCTTCGAGCGCGAGGTGTCGGTGCTGGCGGT
>JADZEK010000103.1 GCA_020850595.1 Anaerolineales bacterium | reverse complement strand
TGGGAGGTGTCCGGCGCGGTGCAGACCGCCAAAGCCCGCGCCGCCTGGCTCAGTGCTGACTGGGACGCCTTATGCGCCCGCCGCGCCGCCCTGCCCCTGGCCGGCTGACAACCTTTGCGTGCACACCCCTTCGGCCCTTGTACCCGCTTCTATCTATAGCTGTGATAGACTTTCCCCTCGCATGCCTGCCGCTTCCATCTCCGCCGCCGCCCTCACTCGCTATCGGGCCGGCCCTTACCGCCTCCAGCGCGGCCGTCAACTCCGCACCGCCGATGACGCCGTCGCCTACATCACCGAGCGTGGTTTCGTCTACTTCTGGCCCATCAAAGGCGTAGACCTCCCCAGCCTCTGGACCGCCGTCGCCGGCGACCGCCCCGTCGCCGACAAGCACGATGACCCCGGCCACGTCACCTGGCGCTGGAAAGACGCCCTGCTCGACTCCCGCCGCTGGTACTACGGCAAACTGCTCAAGGGCAAGGCCACCCTGGTCTCGCTGGCAACCCTGCCATACTTCTACGCCCTCTCCGACAACTACGGCGACCCCGACGACTACCTGCTCGAATACGAAGCGGGCCGTCTCACCCTCGCGGCCAAAACTGTCTACGAAGTTCTGCGCGTCAAAGGCGCCCTGGATAGCCTGGCCTTGCGCCGTGAGGCTCACCTCCTCGGTAAAGAGAGCAACACCCGCTACGAGCGCGCCCTGGTTGACCTCCAACGCGCCCTCCGCATCCTTCCCGTCGGCATCGCCACCGCCGGCCGCTGGAACTATGCCCACATCTATGAGCTGCTCGACCGCTGGTTCCCCAGCCTCCCCGCCCAGGCCCGTCCGTTAGGGCGGGGCGAAGCCCGCGCCCACCTGCTCGACCTCTACCTTCAGTCGGTCGGCGCCGCCACCGCTCCCAAAGCCGCCGCGCTCTTCGGCTGGCGCCTCGAGGACACCCGCCAGGCCGCCAAACGCCTCGTTGCTGTCGGCCGCGCCGCGTCGCCGGATGCCGTCGCGGGCGAGTCCGGCGAGTGGCTCGCCACGGCCGCTTTGTGCTAGCCCGCCCGCCTGCCGTCCCGATCTGCTGACCACGCCCTCCCTTTTCGCCCGCGCAATCCGGTGCCTTCAACTCTCTCAATTGCTCGCGGATTGCCCGTCCCCTGGGCGCGACCAACGGGCCCGCGCCCGTCGCGTGGCCTCCAGCGAATTAGGCTGTCATGCTGCCGGCTCTGCCTGCCGGTGAGGAGGCCGCTCGCTCAGTTGGCCGCCGCGCCCGGCGTAGCCGCCGACCGCGCCGCCCGGCGGTTGAACGTCACGCCCAGCGCCAACGTCTCCGCCAACGTCGAAACCGTCAGCGCCGTCGCTGCCAGCGCCACGCCGGGCGCGCGCAGGGCGACGCCCACGGCCAGCGCCGCCACCAGCGTGGCCAGGTTGATCACCATCGCGAGTGTGATAGCTGGGGTGGCTCGCTGCGCCGTCAGGTTGCCGCGATACCAGCTTTGCCACGCGACAATCATGGGCAGCCCGAAAGCCACCTGCGCGCCGGTGATCGCCAGACCGGCCAGTTCCTCGCTCACGCCGATGAGGCTCCGAAAGTACACGTGGCCCAGCGGTGTGAAACCCAGCAGCGCCAGCACCGCCACGCAGGCCGCCCCCACGCCGACCGTGAACTTACGCAGAGCCGGCCGGCTGCCCGGCTCGTGGATCAGCGCGATGATCACCTCCGGCAGGGCCAGCACCGGCGCCCGCGCGATAAACACCAGGCCCGAGGCCACCGGCCAAGCGGCCAGCGCCGCCTCGCTATTGGGTAGCCGCGACAGCGCCGCGCTCGCCAGCGGCTGGGCCAGCAGGTAGAGCAGGGTGCTCCCCGCCAGTGGGACGTGAAAGCGCACCAGGTCGCCGTAGCTCAGCGGCGGCTCGTCCGACGCGGCTGCGCCCGCTCCCAACTGCGCCCGCACCGTCTGCCGAATGGCCCAATGCGCGTAGGCCGCTTCCACGATCACGCCCGCCGACAGCGCCAGCGCCCCCACCGCCACGCCCGGCAGGTGGCTCCAAATCGCCAACGCCGCGGCCAGTCCCGCTGAACTGACCAGCCGCACCACGGTGCCCTGGCCGACGAACTTCGTCTGTCCATGGCGGATCATCACACCTTGCTTGAAGCGCCGCCACGCAATCGCGGCGCTCCAAAAGACCATGATCCGCATCCCCAGCCGCACCGCCTCCACCAGCGACTCCGGCACGCCGATCCAGCCGCGCACGATCACGTCAAACAGCGGCGTCCACCCCACCAGCACGTGGATCATGGTCGTGAGCAGCATCAGGTGTTGGGTGTAGCGCCGCAGCATCGCGTAACTTTGCGGCGTGCGCGCCAGCGCCGTGCTGGTCGTCAGCAGCATGATCACCGGGCTTTCAATCGTGATGCTCAGCGCCCCCACGATGCCGAAGGCCGCGATCATGCGCTCGCTGTCGTTCAGCCGCGACAGCATCGCGTTCACGAACGGCATCTCGGTGCCCATCAGCAGCCAGCTCGCCGCCAACGGCAGCCAGAACAGCCGGATGCGCTTGTGGTCAAGTTTAGGGGCAGTTGGGGCCGAATCGAGCGCGACAGCAATCGTCATCTCCCGAGTCTACCACGGCCCCCGCCTGCCGCCCCGCTTCACCCGCAGGGCAATTGCATCTAAACTGCGCTTGGGACCGATCAGCCCCATTTTGTCTGTCATTCCGAAGTACCCAGGGCGCCCTGCGCCGGCCCCCCCCCACGGCAGAAACGGCCGCACTGACTCGATCTCCTCTATGAATTGTCATTTCGAAGGGCGCATGGCGGCAGGCCGCCAGCCCCCCAGTGGCGAAACACTCGGCGGACCATGTCATTCCGAAGCCCCCTCCGGTTGCCGGCCATCCTTCGGCATTGTGGGGGGTGAGGAATCTCAACCCAGGATCAGGCTGACCCTTTGATCGTACCGGGTTTAGTTTCTGAGCAACCCGGCCTCCGGTCGGTGGGCCTCACCTTACCTTGTGGCCGGTGACGCGCAGCGTCTCGGGCAATGATCGCTGGCGGCCAATTTCTGAGCCACCTTCGGCATTCTCTCAGTGAACGGAATTAAGCTGCAATTACCCCGCCGCCTCACCCGCCGTGACGCTGACCGCCCGCCCGCCAGCCTGATATAATCCTCCCATTCAAAAACTTTCCCGGTGCGAGGAACCCCATGACCGATTCCCCAGCCATTGGCAGCGTAGCCCCCGACTTCGAGTTATCCGACGAGAACGGCCAACCCGTCAAACTCTCCGACTTCCGCGGCAAGCGCGTCGTCCTCTACTTCTACCCCAAGGACGACACCACCGGCTGTACCAAACAGGCCTGCGGCTTCCGCGACAACTACCCTGCCATTGAGGAGAAAAACGCCGTCGTCATCGGCCTCAGCCCCGACAACGCCGCCTCCCACCGCAAGTTCAAGACCAAGTACCACCTGCCCTTCATCCTGCTCGTGGATACCGACCATAAGGTCGCTGCTGCCTACGGCGTCTGGGGCGAGAAGAAACTCTACGGCGTCACCTACGACGGCATCATTCGCAGCCACTTCGTCATTGACGAAACCGGCCATATTGCCGATGCCCAGGTCAAGGTCAGCCCCGCCGACAGCGTCTCGCGCGCCCTCGCCGGCCTTGGCGTCTAGTCCTTGCCGCTGACCAATGGATCTTTCGGCCACCATTCACCTGCTTGGTGAGTTGTTGGGGCAGGTGGTCAGCGAGCAGGAGTCGCCCGCCCTGTTCGAGGTCGAAGAGCGCATTCGCGCCTGGGCCAAGGCCCGCCGCGCGGGCGCGGCCGGCGCGGCCGAGGCCTTAGCCGCCGAGGTCGCCGCCCTCCCGCCCGACCAGGCGCGCGCCGTCGCCTCCGCCTTCACGCTTTACTTCGATCTCGTCAACCTGGCCGAAGAGCGCTTCCGCGTCCTCGCCCTGCGTGACCGCGAGCGCCAGCTCCACCCGGCCCCCGTCAGCGAAACCATCTCGGCCGCCCTCCGCCGCCTCAAAGCCCAGGGCCTCTCGCCCCAGGTCTTGACCGAACTGCTGTCCAACCTGCACATCGAGCTAGTCCTGACGGCGCACCCCACCGAAGCCAAGCGCCGCACCATCCTCTCGCAGATCAGCCGCATCTCCCAGGGCCTCAAGCAGCTCGATGATCCCGACCTGCTCCCCCGTGAGCGCGAAGCCTGCCTGAACAACCTGGTCGCCGAGATCTCCACTATCTGGCTTACCAGCCGCGCCCGCACCGACAAACCCGCCGTCACCGACGAGGTGCGCACCGGCCTGTACTTCGTCGGCGAAATATTCTGGGACGCCCTCCCCCGCATCTACGCCGACCTGGAGCGGGCGCTAGCCGAATACTATCCCGGCGTCGAGCCGCCCCGCCGTTGGCTCACGCTCGCCTCGTGGATCGGCGGCGACCGCGACGGCAACCCCAACGTTACCGCCGCCGTCACCGCCGAGACCCTGCGCCTCCATCGCGGCCTCGCCATCGAGCGCCACCGCTCGCGCCTCTCCGACCTCGCCCGCCGCCTCAGCCTCAGCCGCCGTCAGGTGCGCCTCTCGCCTGAGTTGCAGGCCTGGCTCGATGCCCGCCGCCCGCTGCCCGACCATGTGGCCTACCTCGAGCGCCGCTACGGTGATGAGCCTTTTCGCCTCATCGTCGCCCTCCTCGCCGCCGAGCTAGAACAAGCCTCCGGCGACGACATGACCGCGCGCCTGCTCGATAACCGCCCGCACACCGCCCGCGTCCAAACCGCCGATTTCACCGCGCCGCTCGCTCAGGTGACGCGGGCTATCCCGCCCCAGTTGGCCGCCGGCGCGCTGCGGGCCGTCCGCCGCCAGTTCGACATCTTTGGCGTCCATGCCGCCCGCCTCGACCTGCGCGAGGATTCGGCCCGCCTCACCGCTGCCCTGGCCGAGCTGCTGCGCGGCCTCAACCTCGACCTGGCCTTCGATCAAGCGACCGAAGAAGTGCGCCTTCAGCGCCTGTTGCAGTTATTGGCCGCCCCCAACCCGCAGCTGGCCGTCAACCCCGGCGTCACTGCCGCCACCGCCGAAACCTGGGCGCTTTTCCGGCTCATGGCCCGCGTGCGCTCCGTCTACGGCCCCGAGCTGCTCGGCCCCTTCGTCATCTCCATGACCCGCGGCCCCGCCGACCTGCTCACCGTCCTGCTCCTGGCCCAATGGGCCGGCTGCGCCGAAGGCCTCTCCATCGTGCCCTTATTCGAGACCGTTGACGACCTCGACGCCGCCCCGCGCATCCTCACCGACCTGTTCACCCTCGACGCCTACCGCGCTCACTTGCGCTCCTGCGCCGACGAGCAGATGATCATGATCGGCTATTCCGATAGCAACAAAGACAGCGGCTACCTTGCCGCCAACTGGGCCCTCTACCAGGCCCAGGCCCGCGTGGCCGAAGTCTGCCGCGCGCACCGCGTCCGCTTCACGCTCTTTCACGGGCGCGGCGGCACCGTCGCCCGCGGCGGCGGCCCGGCCAACCGCGCCATCCGCGCCCAGCCGCCCGGCACCGTCAACGGCCGCCTGCGCGTCACCGAGCAGGGCGAAGTCATCGCCTCGCGCTACGGCGACCCCGACCTCGCGCACCGCCACCTGGAACAGATCGTCAGCGCCGTCCTGCTCGCCTCCGCGCCCGCCTCTGCCGAGCACCCCGGCGAAGACCCGCTCCCTGCCGCCTGGCGCTCCACCATCGCCACCATCTCGGCCCGTGCGCGCACTGCCTATCGCACTCTAGTTTACGAAACCCCCGGCTTCATGGATTTCTGGCGCGCCGCCACCCCGCTCGAAGAGATCAGCCGCCTGCGCATCGGCTCGCGCCCCACGGCCCGGCGCGGCGGCCGGCTGGCCGTCACCAACATCCGCGCCATCCCCTGGGTCTTCTCGTGGATGCAGGCCCGCTTCAACCTGCCTGGCTGGTACGGCTTGGGCGCCGCGCTGGCCGGCGACAGCCTCGGCCTCGCCACCCTGCGCGCCATGTACCAGGGCTGGCCGTTCTTCCGCACTGTGCTCGATAACGCCGAGATGTCGCTCCTCAAGGCCGACCTCGGTATCGCCGCGCTCTACGCCGACCTCGTGCCCGACCGCGCCTTCGCCGCCCATGCTTTTGACATCATTCGGGCCGAATATGCCGCCACCTGCGAGCGTGTCCTCGCCGTCACCGGCCACACCGAGTTAATGGATGCTGAACCCCTCATCCAGCGCGCCATCCAGCTCCGCAACCCCTACGTTGACCCGCTCAACTACATCCAGGTGGACACCCTGCGCCGCCTGCGCGCGCTGCCCGACCCCGAAGCGCCTGAAGCCGAGACCCTGCATGAAGTCCTGATCATGACCATCAACGGCATCGCCGCGGGCCTCCGCAACACCGGCTAGTATGGCCCGAATGCTGACCGGCGAGTAAGCCGCCGCCTCCATTCCACACCGCATTTGCCCACTCATCGCCCTTAGCCGCCATGCTCACGATTGACCCAATCACCGCTCGCCGCTACATCCTCGGCAAACAAGGCCTCTGGCCCGGCCGCCGCTGGCGTGGCCCGCTGGGCGTCGCCCCGGCCATCCGCGCCATGGAATACCTTCAGCTTGACCCGCTGCAAATCGTCGCCCGCAGCCAAGACATCAAACTTTATGGCCGCGTCCTCGACTACCGCCCCGGCGGCTGGGAGCGCCTCGCCTACGAAAAACGAGAGTTCTTCGATTGGGGCGGCTGGCTCGCCGTCCGCCCCATGGCCGAACTGCCCCACTGGCGCGTCGTCATGCGCCGCGAGCGCGACGAGCCGGGCCGCATCCGCACGATGGGGCGCGAGCACGCCGCCGCCGTCACCGAAATGCGCGCCATCCTCCGCGAGCGCGGCACCGTCACCAATCGCGATTTCTCCATGGCCTCCCGCACCCGCACGCACAGCTATCGCGGGCGCAAGGACAGTGCCCTCGCCCTCTACTACCTCTGGCGTACCGGCGAGGTCATGACCCACCACCGCGAGAACTTCGAGCGGGTCTACGCCCTCACCGAGGCCGTCGCCCCCGCCGACCTCCTCTACGAAAGCGCCGACCACGCCGCCGACCGCTTTCTGCTCCTCAAAGACGCGGCTTTCAGCGGCCTCACCCGCTTCAAGGTCACCCAAGACCTTTATCATCGCGGCGTGCCCCTCCGCCTCATCCAGCCCACCCTCCGCGCCCTGCTCGACACCGGCGACCTCATCGAAGTCCGCGTCGAAGGCTGGAAGGACCCTCACGTCGCCCTGGCCGCCGACGGACTGCTGCTATCCGACCTGGCCGCCGGCCGTGTGCCCAAGGCTTGGAAACCCAAAGCCACCACCACCCTCGAGGAAGCTGTCTTCCTTGCGCCCCTCGAGCCGGTCAGCGCCCGTGGCCGCGCCAAACAGTTGTTCGGCTTTGACTACATCTGGGAGGTCTACAAGCCCGAGCACTTGCGCCGGCACGGCTACTACGTGCTGCCCATCCTCTGGGGCGACCGCCTCGTCGGCCGCTTCGACAGCAAGCTCGACCGCGCCGCCAACACCTTTGTCATCCTCGGCCACTGGCTTGAAGACCGGGCGCTGGCCAAAGACGCCGCCTTTGCCGAAGCCCTCGCCCGTGGCTACGAGCGCTTTGGGCATTTCTTGGGCGCGGCCCGGCTCAACGCCCAGGCCATCCCCGAGCCGGCGCTCCGCCGCCGCGTTGCCGCCATTCGGCTTGATTAGGCTCGTTCCCGGCCTCGTGAATGTTGCCGGTTTGCCGCAAGCCGAAACCGGCGCTTCCGACAGTGGACGATCCTGTCCTCCTGCGCCATACTGGCGTGAATTTGGGTGTCGCGCATGTCCTTGTTCCTGTCCTTGCCACAGCCGCCGCTTGCCTCCTCAACCAATGATTCCTTCTGATTTATCATCCAAGGGCCGGCATTTGCCGGCCCTTTTAGCGCTCGCCGACGGCAGCCTCTGGCCCGGCCGCGCCTTTGGCGCCCTGGGCGACCGCACCGGCGAGGTCGTCTTCAACACCAGCCTGACCGGCTATCAGGAAATCCTCACCGACCCGTCCTATCACGGCCAGATCGTCGTGATGAGCCAGCCTCACATCGGCAACTACGGCGTCGCCGCCGACGACGATGAGTCGGCCCAGTGCTGGGTGGCGGGCTTCGTCGTCCGCTCCGCCAGTCCGCTGGCCAGCAACTGGCGCGCCGCCCAAACCCTCGATGACTACCTCGTCGCCCGGGGCGTCGTCGCCCTCAGCGCAGTAGATACCCGCGCCCTCATCCGCCACATCCGCACCCACGGCGCGCAGAATGCCGCCCTCTCTAGCCGCGACCTCGACCCGCAGCGCCTCGTGGCCCTCGCCCGTTCTGCGCCCGACATGAACGGCCTCGACCTCGCCCGCGCCGTCACCTGCGCCGAGCCTTACCGCTGGGCCGCGCCCCAGGCCGCCGCGCCGCCGCGTTACCACGTTGTCGCCTACGACTATGGCCTCAAACGCAACCTCCTGCGCCAACTGGCCGCGCGCGACTGCCGCATCACCATCGTCCCGGCTCAAACCAGCGCCGCCGACGTCCTCGCCCTCCGGCCCGATGGCGTGTTCCTCTCCAACGGTCCCGGCGACCCGGCCGCCGTCACCTACGCCGTCGCGGCCCTGCGCCAGTTGCTCGGCCGCCTGCCCGTCTTCGGCATCTGCCTCGGCCACCAGTTGCTTGGCCTCGCCCTCGGCGCGCGCACCTACAAGCTCAAGTTCGGCCATCGTGGGGCCAACCAGCCCGTGCTCCATGTGCCCACCGGCCGGGTCGAGATCTCCAGCCACAACCACGGTTTCGCGGTGGACGCCGCCCGCCTGCCGGCCGGGGTCGAGGTCACGCACCTCAACCTCAACGACCAATGCGTCGAAGGTCTGAGCGTGCCGCACCTGCGGGCCTTCAGCGTGCAGTACCATCCTGAGGCCGCCCCCGGCCCGCACGACTCGCTCTACCTCTTTCAAGACTTTGTTGACTTGATGCAGGCGGGCCGCTGACATGCCGCGCCGCGCCGACCTCCACACGATCCTCATCCTCGGCTCCGGCCCCATCGTCATCGGCCAAGGCTGCGAGTTCGACTACTCCGGCGTCCAGGCCTGCAAAGTCCTTCGCCGCGAAGGCTACCGCGTGGTGTTGGTCAACTCGAACCCCGCCACCATCATGACCGACCCCGACTTCGCCGACGCCACCTACATCGAGCCGCTCACCGTCGAACTGGTCGAAAAGGTCATCGCCGCCGAACGTCCCGACGCCCTCCTGCCCACCGTCGGCGGCCAAACCGGCCTCAACCTCGCCATGGACCTTCAGCGCGCCGGCGTCCTCGCCCGCTACTCCGTGCAACTCATCGGCGCGCAGACCCGCGCCATTGACCTCGCCGAGGATCGCCTCAAGTTCAAGGAGGCCATGCTCGCCGCCGGCCTGGCCGTGCCCCAGTCTGGCCTCGCCCGCACCGTGGCCGAGGCCGAGGCGCTGGCCGCCCAAGTCGGCTACCCCTGCCTCATCCGCCCCTCCTTCACCCTGGGCGGCTCCGGCGGCGGCATTGCCGCCGACCCTGACCAACTCGTCGCCCTCGCCGCTCACGGCCTGCGCGAGTCGCCCGTCGGCGAAGTCCTCATCGAGCAATCCGTCCTCGGTTGGAAAGAGTACGAGTTGGAGGTCATGCGCGACCGCCTCGACAACTTCGTCGTCATCTGCTCCATCGAAAATGTTGACCCCATGGGCGTCCACACCGGCGACAGCCTCACCGTCGCCCCCGCCCAAACACTCACTGACCGCGAATACCAGCGCCTGCGCGACCTGGCCCGCACCGTCATCCAAACCGTCGGCGTCGAAACCGGCGGCTCCAATGTGCAGTTTGCCGTCAACCCCGCCAATGGCGACGTCCTCGTCATCGAGATGAACCCGCGCGTCAGCCGCTCCTCGGCGCTGGCCTCCAAGGCCACCGGCTTCCCCATCGCCAAGATCGCTGCGCTCCTCGCCGTCGGCTACACCCTCGACGAGATCCCCAACGACATCACTCGCGTCACGCCCGCCTCCTTTGAACCCAGCCTTGACTACTGTGTGGTCAAGATTCCCCGCTGGAACTTCGAGAAGTTCCCCGGCGCCGACCCCACACTCGGCCCGCAGATGAAGTCAGTCGGCGAGGTCATGGCCATTGGCCGCACCTTCCCCGAGGCCCTCAACAAGGCTATCCGCGGCCTCGAGATCGGCGTGGCCGGTTTCGGCGCGGCCCTGCGCCAGCCGCTGCCCGCCGAGGCCGTCGCCCTGCGCCTGCCCACCGCTCAACGCCTCTTTGCCGTTGCCGAAGCTCTGCGCACGGGCACTGCGCCTGCCGCCGTCATCGCGCAGACGCGCTTCGACCCCTGGTTCGTTGAGCAAATGGCGGGCCTGTTGGTCGTGGAAGCCGACCTGCGCGCCCACAGCCTCGCCTCCCTCCCGGCCGACTTGCTGCGCCAGGCCAAGCGCCTCGGCTTCAGCGATTTGCAGATCGCCCAGTGCCTTCAGCCCGCCGCCGCGCCCGTCAGCGCCGTCGCCGTCCGCGCCCACCGCCTCGCCCAGGGCCTGCGGCCCAACTACTACCGCGTGGATACCTGCGCCGCCGAGTTCGAGGCCTTTACGCCCTACCTCTACGCTACCTACGAGTCCGGCGACGAGTCCGCCCCCACCGATCGCCGCAAAGTCGTCATTATCGGCGGCGGCCCCAATCGCATCGGTCAGGGTCTGGAGTTCGACTACTGCTGCGTGCAGGCCTGCCTGGCCCTCAGGGCCTTGGGCCTTGAGACCATCATGATCAACTGCAACCCCGAAACCGTCAGCACCGACTACGACACCGCCGACCGCCTCTACTTCGAGCCGCTCACCCATGAAGACGTGCTCAATATCGTCGAGAACGAGCAGCCCGCCGGCGTCATCGTTCAGTTTGGCGGCCAGACCCCCATCAACCTCGCCCGCGGCCTGGCCGCCGCTGGTGTGCCCATCTGGGGCGCCACCCCCGACTCGATTGACCTGGCCGAAGACCGCGTGCGCTTTGGCGCCCTCCTGCGCGACCTCGACATCCCCGCGCCCGATTGGGGCACGGCCCAGTCCCTCGACACCGCCCGCGAAGTCGCCGCCCGCATCGGCTACCCCGTCCTGGTGCGCCCGTCCTACGTCCTCGGCGGCCGCGCCATGGAGATTGCCTACGACGACACCTCGCTGGCCGCCTTCCTCGCCGCCGCCGCCGCCGCCGCGCCCGACGGTCCCGTCCTGATTGACCACTACCTCGAAGACGCCTTTGAAGTGGATGTGGACGCCCTGGCCGACGGCCAACGCGTCGTCGTCATGGGCATCCTGCAGCACATCGAAGAGGCCGGCGTCCACTCCGGCGACAGCGCCTGCGTGCTGCCGCCCTACAAGATCAGCCTCTATCACCTCACCATCCTGCGCGACTACACCGAGCGCCTGGGCTTGGCCCTGGGCGTGCGCGGCCTCCTGAACGTCCAGTTCGCCATCAAGGACGATGTCGTCTACGTCCTCGAGGTCAACCCGCGTGCTTCCCGCACCGTGCCCTTCGTCAGCAAGGCCACTGGCGTGCCCGTCGCCCAGCTTGCCGCCCAAATCATGGCCGGCCGCACCCTCGACGACCTCGGCCTTCACGAGACACCCGAAGTCGCCGGCTTCTTCGTCAAGGAAGTCGTGCTGCCCTTCAAGAAGTTTGCCGGCTCCGACTATCGCCTCGGCCCGGAGATGAAGTCCACCGGCGAAGTCATGGGCCATGCCGCCCGCTTCGGCCACGCCTTCGCCAAGGCCCAAATGGCCGCCGGCACGCCGCTGCCCCTCAGCGGCGCCGCCCTCATCACCGTCAACGACTACGACAAAGGCGCGGCCCTCAAGCTTGCCCGCGACCTGCACCGCCTCGACTTCAAGCTCTACGCCACCGCCGGCACCGCCGCCTGGCTGGCCCGCGCCGGTCTGCCCGTCACTCCCGTCAAGAAAGTCAGCGAGGGCCATCCTAACATTCAAGACATGGTAGAGCAGGGGGAACTCCAGCTCATCGTCAACACCCCCCTCGGCGCGCGCGCCCACGACGACAGCCGCGCCATGCGCTCGGCCGCTGTCCTGTGCAACGTCACGCTGCTCACCACGCTCAGCGCCGCCGCCGCCGCCGTCAACGGCATCCAAGCCCTCAAGGCCAAAGAACTGTCGGTTCGCAGCCTCCAAACCCACTACGCGCACAACGACAGGAGTGAGCGCACCGACCGCAACCGCACCCCGCGCGCCTGACCATTCGGTTGTGTGCCAAAATCACAGCGGGCGGGCATAAGCTCGCCCGCTTTTGCGTCTTGGGTTACAGGTGGCAACGCCCTCACCTGTGCTGTCCGCCGAATGCAGAAACAAAACGGGAGGGTGTCTCACACCCTCCCGTTGCCATTGCCGCCCGGTTGAACCGGCGCCCTTACCCCGGCCCCCGCCGCCACGCGCGCCACAGCAGCAGCCCGCCGCCCACAATCAGCGCCGCCGGCCAAATATAGCCGAGTGCTCGCTCAAACCCCACCAGCAGCAGCGCGCCCATACTCAGCAATGCGCCCGCCGGAATGAACGCCCACCGCAGCGGCTTGCCGCCGTCCATCGGCGCCAACGCTAGCAGCCCAAACGTCAGGCCTAGCCCTAGAAACAGAATCCCCCCGCCGTTGATACTCTCGCTATTCTCCAGCCCCGCCACGGCCGCCAGTGTCAGCAGTGCTCCCGCCGGGATGATGGCCCACCACAACTTGCGGTCCATCACGTAGATCGCCAGAAAACTCAGGCCGACGCCGCCCAGGAACAGCGGCCCGCCCAACTGCTCGGAGAGTGCCGGCGCGAAGTAGTCCAGGCTGATCAATGCCGCCAGCGCCAGCAGCGTCATCCCTGGGATGATGAACCACCACTGCTGCCGGTTGTTGACTACCGCCGCGAAAAACCCCAGTGCCGCGATTGCGAACGCTCCGGCCCACACCAGCCCGCCCCACCGGATGATGCCCAGGTTGGTCAGCAGGTAGAAGATGCCGCCCGCGATCAACAGCACCCCGGCGATCAGGCGCATATCCAGTCGTTTCATAGCCGCCTCCCTGCGTCGTTTGGCCCGCGTAGCCGCCGAGTATATACCTCGCCGCCGCGCAGCCTCCCCTCATTGCCGCCTGTGGCCCAACGCCTCCGCCCGCCCGGCGCGCATCGCCCGCACCAGCCGCTCCGCCTCGGCGCGTGGGTCAGCCGCCTCCGCCAGCGTCCGCGAGACGTTAATCAGCAATCCCCACCCATCTCTACGCAGCCCCGCCGCCAGCGTTGCGGCCAGGTTGCCGCCCTGTGCCCCCACCCCCGGCGCCAGGAACCACAAGTCCGGCGCCACCGCCCGCACCCGCGCCATCGCCGCCAGGTCGGTCGCCCCCACCACCAGTCCCACGTTGCCCGCCCGGTTGGCGGCCTGCGCGTGCGCCGCCACCACCTCATACAAGGGCCGCGGCCCGTCCGCCGTCTGCACCGGCAGCGCCTGAAACTCGTCCGCTCCTGGGTTCGACGTCTTGCACAGGATAAACGCGGCCCGCCCCGGTCGCGCCAGGAACGGCGCCAGCCCGTCCAGTCCCACGTAGGGCGTCACCGTCAGCCCCAGCGCCCCCAGCCAGTCGAACGCCGCCCGCGCATACGCCTCCGACGTGCTGGCGATGTCGCCCCGCTTGGCGTCCAGCAGCACCGGTATGCCGTCCGGTACCGTGGCGATCACATCCAGCAGCGCCAACATGCCTTCCGGGCCGTGCGCCTCAAAGAACGCGCTGTTGGGCTTGTAAGCCACAGCGAACTTGGCTGTTGCCTCGATCAGCCGCCCGCACTGCTCGCGCAGCTCGGCTACCTTGGCCGCGCGCGGGTCCAGCCCCACGCACAGCGGCGCGCCCGTCGTCGCCGCCCGCGCCAGCACCTGCTCAAAAAAGCCCGCCTGGCCCGCTCCCTGTCCGTTGTTCATCAGGCCTTCCCCAGCACCATCGCCAGCAGCGCCATGCGCACGTACAGGCCGTACTCCATCTGCCGGAAATACGCCGCTCGCGGGTCGTTGTCCACCTCCGGCGCAATCTCGCCCACGCGCGGCAGCGGGTGCATCAGCGCCATCTTCGGCCGGAGCTGCTGCATTATCTCCGGCGTGATGACGAACGCGCCCTTCACCGCCTCGTATTCGTTCAGATCCTCGAAGCGTTCCTTCTGCACTCGCGTCACATACAGCACGTCTGTCTCGGCCATCACCGGCTCCAGCGAGTCGTACTGCGCCTGCCGCCGCCCCTTGGCCTCCAACTGCGCCACCAGCGCCGCCGGCATCCTCAAGATACCCGGCGACACGTAGTTCAGCCGCACCTCAAACAGCGTTAGCAGCTTTGCCAACGAATGCACCGTGCGCCCGTATTTTAGGTCGCCCAGCATCGTCACGGTCAGCCCGTCAATCGTCCCCAATTCCTCCCGGATCGTGAACAGGTCCAGCAGCGCCTGTGTCGGATGCTCGCCCGTGCCGTCGCCCGCGTTGATGATCGGCTTGCGCCCATACTGCGCCGCGATCGCCGCCGAGCCGGTCTCCGGGTGCCGTAGCACCGTCACGTCCGCGTAGCTTTCCAGCGTGCGGATCGTGTCTGGCAGGCTCTCGCCCTTCGCCACCGACGAGTACTTCACGTCGTTGATCTGGATCACGCTCCCGCCCAGCCGTTCCATGGCCGCCGCGAACGATGACGACGTGCGCGTGCTCGGCTCATAAAACAAGTTCACCAGGATTTTGCCTTTCAGCAAATCAAATGTGCCGATGTGCGCCACCATGTTGCGCATCGCCTCGGCCACGCCAAAGATGTACTCCAGGTCGTCGCGGGTGAACTGCGCCACCGAGAGCACATCCTTGCCATACAGCCGGCCCGTGCGCTGATCGCCCAACGGCAAGTGGATATTACGTAAGTGCAGCGGCAATGACATCGCGGTATCCTTTCAGTCGGCAAAAAAAAGAGCCGATATCCTTATCGGCTCTTGTCTCCAACGCACTTGAATCGCTGTCCCGGCCCGGTCGGTTCGACCCCGCGCCGTGTGGTTGCCCATAGCCAGCGATGGTCCGTTTGCAGCATGTGTCGTCTGTGGCGTTGACCGCCGAGCATCATATGATTCCCCGGCTTCGCTGTCAAGCCCTTGCTCTCGGCAGAATTTCCGAATCCACCCTCCGTCGCCTTGTATAGCCCCACGCTGCCCTCCGACCTCCAACCTCCCACCTCCCACCTCCCACTTCGCCCGGTTGACGCCCCGCCGCCGCTGTCTTACACTGGCCGCGCTGGCCCACCCACACTCACCCCAAGGCCCTATGCCCCGCGCCCTACTCTCTGTCCACGACAAAACCGGTCTACCGTCCTTCGCCGCCGGCCTGTATCGCCTCGGCTGGACCCTCATCGCCTCCGGCGGCACCGCTCGCCTCCTGCGCGACAACGGCCTGCCCGTCACCGAAGTCGCCGATTACACCGGCTCGCCGGAAATCCTCGGCGGCCGCGTCAAGACCCTGCATCCCGCCATCCACGGCGGCCTGCTCGCCCGCGCCACCCCCGCCGATCAGGCCGAGCTGACCAACCTCGGCTGGGACTACATTGACCTCGTCGCGGTCAACCTCTACCCCTTCGAGGCCACCATCGCCCAGCCCGGCGTCACCCTTGCCGACGCCATCGAGAACATTGACGTTGGCGGCGTCACCCTCATCCGCGCCGCCGCCAAGAACCACGCTCGCGTCACGCTCGTCTGCGACCCCGCCGACTACGCCGCCACGCTGGCCGAGCTTGAGTCCGGCGGCCTTTCCTCCGCCACGCGCCGCCGCCTGGCCCTCCGGGGCTTCGCCGCTACCGCCCACTACGATACGGCCATCAGCCGCTACCTCGCCGGCCTCGCCGGCGCCGAACCTGCCCTGACCCTCCAGGCTTATCCCGTCCAAAAGCTCCGCTACGGCGAGAACCCGCACCAATCCGCCACCCTCTACAGCTTCGCGCCGGGCGGCGGCCCGCTGGGCGGCGCCGTTCTCCAGGGCAAAGAGCTTTCCTACAACAACCTCCTCGACCTCGACGCTGCCTGGAAGTGCGCCGTCAGCTTTGAGCGGCCCACCATCTGCATCGTCAAGCACCTCTCGCCCTGCGGCGTCGCCTCGCACGACCAGCTGGCCGACGCGTTCCGGGCCGCCTTCGCCGGCGACACTCGCTCGGCCTTCGGCGGTGTCATTGCCGCCAACCGCCCCTTCGATGAGCCTACCGCCCGGGCCTTGGGCGACGTCTTCATCGAGTGCATCGCCGCCCCTGGGTTCACGCCCGAGGCCCGCGCCGCCCTCGCCGGCCGCAAAAACTGCCGTCTCGTCCACATGCCCGACCTCGCCGTCACGCCGCCCTTTGACCTGCGCGCCATCACCCGCGGCCTCGTCCGCCAAGACCTTGACCAGGGCGATCCTGCCGCCTCGGAGTGGAAAGTCGTATCCGACCGCCCGCCTACCGTCGCCGAAATGGCCGCCCTGCGCTTTGCTTGGAAGGCCTGCCAGCACGTCAAGTCCAATGCCATTGTCCTCGCCCAGGGTGAGGCCACCGTCGGCATCGGCGGCGGCCAGCCCAACCGCGTGGATTGTGTCCGCCTCGCCGTCGAGCGCGCAGGCGACCGGGCCGCTGGCTCCGTCATGGCCTCCGACGCTTTCTTCCCGTTTCCCGACTCCGTCACCACCGCCATCGCGGCCGGCGTGACCGCCATCGCTCATCCCGGCGGCTCCGTCCGCGACGCCGAGTCCCTGGCCGCGGCCAACGCCGCCGGCATCGCCCTGGTCGTTACCGGCGTGCGCCACTTCCGCCACTAAATCCATGTCCAGCTTCCGTATCCGCGTCGAGAAAAACTACCTCGGCTTCTCGTCCGGCCACTTTATTACCTACGCTGGCGCCGAGGCCGAAACCCTGCACGGCCACAACTATTACGCCGCCGTGCTGGTCGAGGGCGAGCTAGACCAGAACAGCTACGTCTTCAACTTTGTCACGCTCAAGCAGCTCCTGCGCGCCATCTGCGACCGCCTCGACCACCGCACGCTGCTCCCCAGCGGCAACCCGCACTTCGCCCTCACCGCCGACGAAGCCGCCTACACCATCCGCTACCAGCACAAGACGTACGTCCTCCCGCGCGAGGACGTAGTGGTGCTGCCCATCCCCAACACCACTGCCGAGTGCCTCGCCCGCTACGTCGCCGAGCAGCTCGTCGCCGCCCTTCGCGCCCAGGGCCACGCCCTCACCAGTCTGCGCGCCATCGAAGTTGACTTGGAAGAGACCGTCGGCCAGCGCGCCGTCTGCCGCCTCGACCTGCCCTAAAGGTTGTCGCCCATGCTTCTGCGTGAAGCCAACTACTGGCTCGACACCGTGGATATGCCCGTTCCCGATTGGGAGCGCCCGCTGCCCGCCCGCGCCGACGTGGCCGTCATCGGCGCCGGTTTCACCGGCCTCTCGGCGGCTCGCGTCCTGGCCAAGCGCGGCGTCTCCGTCGTTGTCCTCGACGCCGAGTCAATCGGGTGGGGGGCTAGCTCGCGCAACGGCGGCATGGTCCTCACCGGCCTCAAGGTCGGCGCCGCCGAGCTGATCCAGCGCTACGGCCGCGACCTCGCCCGGCGCCTCTTCGCCGCCTCCCTCGCCGCCATTGACACTGTTGAGCGCCTCGTCGCCGAGGAGCAAATCGCCTGCAACTTCGCCCGCACCGGCCACCTGGAAGTCGCCGCCAAGCCCGCCCACTACGCCGGCTTCCAGCGCTCCGCCGAGGCCATCGAGCGCGAGTTCGGCCACCCCGCCCGCCTCCTCCCTCGCGCCGACCTCGCTGCCGAGATTGCCTCCGACCGCTACTTCGGCGGCCTCGTGGATGCGGTCAGCGCCGGCGTCAACCCGGCCCGTTACCTCGCCGGCCTCGCGCGCGCCGCCCAGCGCGCCGGCGCCCAACTCTTCGAACAAGCCCGCGTCACCACGCTGGAGCGCTCTGGCCCCGCCTACCGCCTGACGACCGCCCGCGGCCCGTTGGAGGCCGCCCAGGTCCTCATCGCCACCAGCGGCTACACCGGCCGCGCCATGCAGCCGCTCGCCCGGCCCCTCACCCGCCGCCTCGTCCCCATCGGCTCCTACATCATTGCCACCGCGCCGCTTGCCCCCGATCTCGCCCAGGCCCTCATTCCACGCGGCCGCATGGTCTTCGACTCCAAAAACTTCCTCGCCTACTATCGCCTCACGCCCGATCACCGAATGCTCTTCGGCGGCCGGGCGCGCTTTCTCCCTGAGTCACCCGCCACCGTCCTCCAGAGCGCCGCCATCCTCCGGCGCGCCATGGTGCAGGTCTTCCCACACCTGGCCTCCGCCGAGATCGCGTACGCCTGGGGCGGCACCCTCGACTTCGCGTTTGACCTCATGCCCCACGCCGGCCGGCAAGACGGAGTCTGGTACTCGCTCGGCTACGCCGGCCACGGCGTGGCCCTCGCCACCTACCTGGGCACGCTCCTTGGCGACGTCATTGCCGGTGAAACCCGCGACAACCCCTTCGCCGAGTTGCCTTTTCCCGGCGCGCCGCTTGGCCTCTACGACGGCCGCCCCTGGTTTCTCCCCCTGGCCGGCGCCTACTACCGCTTCCTCGACCTCATCTCGTAGGCCGCTGCCCATCGGCGGCCGGCCTGACGACCTCTGCCCGGCCTCGTGTTCGCCCGCCCGTGTCTGACATATGCTGTCTCCGCGCTCGTCAGCCGTGGCGCTGCCTTATGCGGGGGCGCAGCGTGCTACGCCCCGGGCCTGCTGTCAACGAAGCAGCGTCATCTAATTCGTCAACCGCTCAACAAGCCTTTCGTCTACGCCAGGCGTGGCGGCCTGATTGACTCGCGCACACGCTACCTCGGCCGTGAGACCTCGCGTGCTCTTTGCATATGCAGTTGTGGCTTGTGGGAGTTGTGCGAGCCGAGCCGCGCCCGCCCGACCAAGGCGCTGCTCCGCCCGCCCGTCGTAGCCTCTGCGCAGCCTGACCAGCGACCAGTTGTGGATCAGCGTGGAACCCGGCCCCATGCCGCCGGTCGTCCCGTTACGCGGATGCCCGGCTTGCGCAGCCTCACGTGGCCGGGTGCTTCGCTCGCGCCTGCTTCAGCAGCGCCAGCCGCAGCAAGTTGAGCGCCGCCGTGCCCGCCCATTGCACCGCCAGCCCCGGGTGCCCCCCAAAACCCAGCGTCTGCGTCTCTATGCCCTCCGGCCCCGCCAGCGCGATCTCCAGCCGCGGCGTCTCCGGCGGCAGCGCCACCATCAAGCCCAGCCCCCAGTCTGTGCCGCCCGTTGCCCGGGCCGCTGCCGCCAGTTCCGTCACCGTCTGCCCGGCCGCCGCGCCCGCCTCCACTGCTCGGTAGGTCGGGGCCGCCGTCGCGCTGGAGGCCAGCCGCCGCGCCACACTGCCCTCGGTCCCCGCCTCCTGCACCGCCACGGTTTGTCCCGCCGCGGCCAGCAGTTCGCCGGCCTTGTCCTCAATGTTGAGCGTGCCTTCGCCGTAAATGAAGTCGCCCAATCGGCTCAGGAGATCGTGAGCGATGGGCGCCATCAGCCCCTCGGCCGCCTCGGCCGTCGCCGCCTTCGCCGTGATGCGAATATCCGTCTGTCCTGGGTGCGCCGCCAGCCCGACCGTCGGGTTGCTCAGCAGTTCCAGGTCGCCCACCTTCGCATCAATCAGGCTCTCGCCCATACCCACCGTCCGCAGGATGCGGGTTCGTATCACCGCCGCCAGCGCGAAATGCTGTCGCAAGTACGGCGTCACCTTGTGCTCCAGCATGTATTCCATCTCGCGTGGCACCCCCGGTAGCGCGATCAGCACCCCCTCCGGCCACTCCACGGCGAAACATGGCGCCGTGCCCACCGGGTTCTCCAGCGCCACCGCCCCCACTGGGGTATAGGCCTGCTTCCGGTTGTTCTCCGTGGGCTTCCGGCCGTAGCGCTCAAAGCGCGCCTCAATCTGCTGCCACAGCTCCGGCCGAAATTCCAGGTCCACCCCAAACGCCCGTGCCACCGCGCCGCGGGTTGGGTCGTCCACCGTCGGCCCCAGCCCGCCGCTGGTGATCACCACGTTCGAGCGTCGCCGCGCCTGTTCAATCTGCGCCGCAATGCGGCCCTCGTTGTCGCCCACGGCGGAGATCCACCACAGGTCAATGCCCAAATCGCGCAGCAGCTTGGCAATCCGGGCGGAGTTCGTGTCGGCAATTTCCCCCAGCAGCAGTTCGGTCCCGATCGCAATGATCTCAGCGTTCATGTTCAGTTTCGGTCAATCCAGTCGCCTACGCCCGTCGGCGCTGCCCATACAGCAGCTCCTCGCGGATGCGCATGTCGGTGCTACGGATCTTCAACGCCAGGTCCGCCGCCAGGTTGCGCAGCAGCCGGTAGCCCAGGTGCGGGTAGGTATCGCACAGCAAGATCAGCTTATCGCGTGGGATGATGAGCAATTGCGTGTTGTTGGCCGCGCAGCGCGCCGTGGCCGAGCGCAGCCCCTGGTCCACCAGCGCCACCTCCCCGAAGTTCTGCCCGCGCCGCAGCGTGGCGATGGTCACCGGCTCCACGTGCTGAGCCTCCTCGCCGCCCACCAGCGCCGGGTCCACCCTGATTTCTACCTCCCCCTGCGCGATGATATACAGCTCGTCGCTGGCGGCGTTCTCCTCGAACAGCACGTCGCCGGCCTTGCAGCGGCGCTCCTGGCACAGCGCCGCGACCAACTCCAACTGCGTCGGCGTCAACTCATAGAAGATATCGGCCTGTTTGAGAATGGTGGCGAACGACATGGTCTTTTCGCCCTCCGCGTGGCGAGTAAGCCGAGAGTGTAACACAACGTTGCGTTCCGTTGCTGCGCCCAGATGCGCTATACTCCCCCCTGGCTGTCCTGCCCAGGCTGCTTTCCGGTGGAGGCTCGCCATGCGCATTGGCATGCTCGTGGATATGTATAAGCCCAATACGAGCGGCATCACCAACTACGTGGCCCTCAATAAGCAGTTTTTGGAGGCCCTCGGCCATCGCGTCTACGTCTTCACTTTTGGCGACCTCGACTACGACGACGACGAACTGCGCGTCATCCGCTCGCCGGGCGTGCCCCTCAACGTCAACGACACCGGCTTCCACCTGTCCTTCCGCTACTCCCCGCCCGCTCAGCGCCGCGTTCGCACCATGGACATTCTTCACGTCCATCACCCCTTCCTCAGCGGCCCGCTCGCCCTGCGCTACGGCCGGCCCCGCGGCATTCCCATCATCTACACCAACCACACCCGCTTCGACCTCTACGCCCAGCACTACCTGCCCTCCCTCCTCTCCGAGTCGGTTGGCCTCGCTGTCCTCAAGGCCTACCTGCCGAACTTCTGCGACCAGTGCGATCTCGTCATTGCGCCCTCCAACGGCATCGTCCGCGTCATGCGCGCCCTCGGCATCCAGGCTGACATCAAAGTCATCCCCAACGGCATAGACCTCGCTCCCTACGCCCAGCCCCCGCTGATCACCCGTGCCCAGGCGGGCCTCCCCACCGACGCCGTCGTGCTCATGTACGTCGGACGCCTCAGTCCCGAGAAAAACCTCGCCTTCCTCCTGCAAGCCTTCCTCGGTGTGGCCTCCGCCGAGCCGAACGTCGTCCTGGCCGTCATCGGCGACGGCCCTGACTTGCCGGCGCTCCAGGAGCAGGTCGCCCGCGCCGGCCTCACTGCCCGTGTCAAGTTCCTCGGCCGCATCAACTACGCCCAGGTCCCCAGCCACCTCAAGCTCGCCGATGTGTTCGTCACCGCCTCCCAAACCGAAGTCCATCCCTTTTCCCTCATCGAGGCCTTGGCCGCCGGCGTCCCCGCCCTCGGCATTGATTCGCCCGGCGTTGGCGACACCATCGTTGACGGCGAAAACGGCCTGCTCAGCCGGCCCGATCTCGCCGCCTTCACCGCCAAGCTCATGCGCCTCGTCCTCGACGCCGGTCTGCGTCGCAGCTGCGCCGCCCACGCCCTCGAGTCTTCGCGCCAATACGACCTCAACCGCACTGCCCGCCTGGTGCTGGCCGAATACGAGCGCCTGGCCGCGCGCCCGCCCCAGCGCGCCAGCCGCTGGCATCAAATGCGCCGCCAATTGCGCGACCTGCTGCCATGAGCGACGCCCGTGTGCGCCTCGGCCGCCGGGGCGAAGACCTGGCCGCCCGGCGGCTCGTCGAGTTGGGCTACACCGTCGTGGGCCGCAACTACCGCTGCCCGCACGGCGAGCTTGACCTCATCGCGCGCCACGGCGACGTTTTGGTCTTCGTCGAAGTCCGCACCCGCCGTAGCGCCCGCTTCGGCACGCCCGAGGAGTCCATCACCCCCCGCAAGCAGGCCCACCTCATCGCCGCCGCGCAGCACTACCTCCAGGCCCACGCCCTGGCCGACGTGCCCTGGCGTATTGACGCCGTCGCCATCACCGTGGCCCCCGGCGGCCGCGTCACCCGCCTCGGTGTCATCGAGAATGCCGTCTCCGGTTGAGCCGGCGCCTGCCCGCCCCCGCGTGGCCGTCCTCGTCGGCCCCACCGCCGTGGGCAAGACCGCCGCCGCCCTCGCGCTGGCCGACCTGCTGCCCCTGGAGATCATCTCCGCCGACTCGCGCTACCTCTACCGCGGCCTCAACATCGGCGCCGCTAAGCCCTCCCCCGCCGAGCTGGCGCGCGTCCCACACCACCTGGTAGATGTCACCGACCCCGATCAGCCCTGGAGCCTCAGCCAATACCAGGCGGCGGCCGCCGCGGCGCTGGCCGGCATCCTCAGCCGCGGACGCCTGCCGCTGCTCGTCGGCGGCACCGGCCAATACGTTCGCGCCCTCGTCGAAGGGTGGCGCCCGCCTCCCAGCGACCCCACCGGCGCCACCCGCGCCGCCCTCGAGCGCACCCTGGCCGACGAGGGCCTCCCCAAACTGGTCGCCCAACTCACCGCCCTTGACCCCGCCTCCGCCGCCGTCGTAGACTTGCGCAACCCCCGCCGCGTTCTTCGCGCCCTTGAGGTCGCCCAGCACACCGGCCAGTCGTTCGTCGCCCAGCGCCGCCGTGAGCCGCCGCCCTATCGCTTCATCTGGCTTGGCCTCACCCTCCCACGTCCCGAGCTTTACGCGCGCATTGACGCCCGCGTGGAGGCCATGCTCGCTGCCGGCCTCGTGGACGAAGTGCGCGCCCTGGCCGCCCGCGGCTACGGCTGGAACCTGCCGGCCATGTCCGCCCTCGGCTACCGTGAAATCAGCGCCTACCTGCGCGGCGAGGTCACGCTCGCCGCCGCTGTCCAGGCCATCCAACGCGCCACCCGCCAATTGGTGCGGCGGCAGGCCAACTGGTTTCGCGCCACCGACCCCGCCATCCACTGGTTCCCGGCCGCACCCGCCTCCGCCGTCGCTCCGGCGCTGGCCGCCAGCCTGAACGCGGTTGCTTAATTGGGCCGTTCCGCCCATACTTATAGACAGGCATAGTCCTTTTCGCTACAATGCTCACGTAGGTGAATAACTCGCCACAGCGGCGCATCGCCTCACTTCAGCACATCGGTGACGCTCCACATCAAACCGTTTCACAACGAACCAGAGGAGGCAATGGAAGATGGCTGCACAAATCTGTTGTGTAGATCAAGTTCGGCCGGGCACGCACGCGATTGCGGGCCGGTGGTTCTGCGACGAGCACTTCAAGAAGGCCACCTATGCCCGCGCCGGCTTCTGGCGCACCGGCCTGATCGCCATCATCGGCCTGCTAATCTTCGTGGCCGCCGTTGTCGCCCTCGATGCGGCGCTCCAGCCGCAGCTTGGCGGCTCCGTGCTGGTGCTCACCGGCCTCCTGCTCGCCATCGTGCCCGCCGCCCTCTGGCTCGTCTTTTTCTACCAGCAAGACCGCCTCGAGCCTGAGCCGGTTGGCAACGTGGCGCGCATGTTCGTCGTTGGCCTCGCCCTGGCGAGCGCCATCGGCCTCCCGCTCACCGACCAACTCTTCGCCGTGCAGGATTGGCTCTACACCGACCCGCTGACCACCTGGCTGGCCTCCATCTTCGTCACCGGCGCTGTCGAAGCCTTCATCATCTTCGCCACCGTCCGCTACTTCATCTTCGACTCGCCCGAGTTCGATGAGCGCACCGACGGCGTCATCTACGGCACCGCCGCGGGCCTGGGCTACGCCACCGCCCTCAACCTCCAGTTCATCTTGGCCAACGGCGGCTCGGCCCTCGGCTCCGGCGAAGTCTTCGTAGCCGAGGTCGCCCTGGCGCACGCGGCCATTGGCGGCCTCTTGGGCTATTTCCTCGGCCGCGCCAAGCTCGAGCAAGACCCCATTTGGTGGCTGCCCACCGGCCTGCTCCTGGCCGCCGCCCTGAACGGCCTGTTCCTCGTCCTGCGCGGTCAACTCGACTCCAGCACCTGGGAGTTCGCCGGGCAGGGGGGCGGCCTGCCCACCTTTAGCGGCCTCCTCCTCGCCGGCGGCCTGGCCATTGTCGTCACCGCCGTCGTCTCCTGGCTCATGAACCGCGACATCGCGCGCAGCCTGAACAACCAACAACCTGATGTCAAACAGGACCCCACCGTGGGCGACCGGCAATCGAACTACGCCGTTATCGGCGCCTTCGCCGTCTGCCTGCTGGTGGGTGCCCTGGTCGCCAACAACGCCGTCAACCGCACCAAAACCTTCAGCGTTGCCGGCTTCACCGGCGCGGTGCCCGCCGACTTCGGCATTGCCACTGGTGACGGCGATGCCTATCGTGTGATTGACTCGCTTGGCACGGGCGCCGAGTTCGCCATCCAAACGCCCGCCATCGAGGCCAACTGGGACGCCGCCGACGTCGCCACCTTCCTGGCCGGCGAACGCGCTTCCGACTACGAACTCTACAAGATCCTCTCCAGCGGCCAGACCACCGTCAACGGCAAGCCGGCCTACACGCAAGAGTTCGCCTACGTTGACAACAACGGCCTCACCGGGGCCGCTCCCGAAGTCCAGCAAGGCGTGGATTACATCTTCGTGGAGAACGGGCGCGCCGTCGTCGTGACCATGCTCACCACCCCCGACTACCTGGCCGACGTGGAGCCGCAGTTTGCCCGCTTCCTAAATAGCCTGAAGTTCTAGCCGTCCGCGGTGACAGATGCGTTATCAGTCCAGAGGAGACGCTCCATGATCAAACAGCAACTCAAGGCGTTGTTAGTCACTGTCGGCGTGTTGATTGCGCTGATCGCGACTGTGTTTGCCGCCAATGCCACCGCCCCCGCCCTCGCCCGCGCCGGCGGCGTGCGCTTCAACGGCGGCCATGCGCCGCACCTGGCCAAGCCCGCCCTGCGCGCCGCCTGCACCAAGATGCAGGCCGGTGACGTCGCCTGGGTCACCCTCACCGAAGACGGCGAGATCGAAGATCAGGTCGATTCCTATCCCTCCGGCACCGAGCTGATCACGCCCGTGTTCGAGTACCCCTGCGTGCCCAAGAAAGTCACCATCGTCTCCTCCTTCTCGCTCGACGGCGAAGTGGTCTATTCCGACAAGGAAAGCCTCAAGGCCACCAATTCCAGCGGCCTGTATGGCTATCCCCTCGGCACGACCGACGGCTCGGCCATGGCGGAAGGCACCTGGGGCATCCAATTCTTCAACAACAAAACCCTGCTGACCGAAGGCGAAGTGGTGATCGGTGAAGGCGGCGAAGTCAGCGACAGCGTCACCGTCGAAGGCACGGTCAAAGACAAGAAGACCAAGAAGGCCATCAAGGGCGCTACCATCATCGTCCTCAACCCCGGCGTCACCGTTGAAGACTGGCTCGACAATGACCAGTCTGAAGACGACGTCTACACCGCCGGCCAGACCAACAGCAAGGGCGTTTTCAAGCTGGAAGACCCCCTGACCCGCAACGAGACCTACTCACTCATCGTCGTCGCTAAGGGCTACAAATCCATCGCGACCGACGAGTTCGTCATCGGCGACGACGTCGAGGATCCGGCCGAGTTGAACATCACCCTCACCAAGTAAACGCCTCGCAACCGCTGGGCCGGGCGGCAAGGCGCCGCCCGGCCCCGGAGGACCCCCCATGCGTGTTTCCGTTCCCTTGCGTGTGCTGACGGGCCTGGTCATCGCTTCGCTGGCCTGCTCGTTCGGGGGTGCCACCAACGGCCCCGACGTGTTGCCGGCCACCGACACGCCCGAGCCGCCGGCCGAGCCTAGCCCCACCCCCGAGGGCGGGGGCGTGCAGGATGGCTTCTTCATCCTCAACCTCAGCGAGAGCGACCAGGAAGGCCTGGAGCTGCGCGCCGAGGAAATCTACCAGTCCATCCTCAACTCCGGCGGCGAAATTGACCGCGGCGTGCTGCTGGAAGCCTATGCCGACCTGGCCGCCCTGCCTCGCGTGGGGGGCGAGTGGCGCGCCGCCGGCCCCATGCCCATAGACGGCGTCTACATGCCCCAGGGCCGCATCCCCGGCAGCGGGCGCGTCAACGCCTTCGTCGTTGACCCGCGCAACTCCGACGTCGTTTACGCCGCCGCCTCCATCGGCGGCATCTGGAAGACCGAAGACGGCGGGCAGTCCTGGCGTTCGCTCGTGGACCAGCAAGTGCCCCTCATCTATGGCGGCCTGGTGATGGACCCCGCCAACCCTGACATCCTCTACGCCCTGCTGGGCGAGTTCGACGGGCAGGTTTCCGGCGTCTACGGCTTCTTAGCCAATGGCATCCTGCGCACCGAGGACGGCGGGGCCACCTGGTCGCTGTTGGGCGCCGAAACCTTCAACGGCGCCTCCGTCACGGCGCTGGTCTTCGACGCCGCCGGCAACATGTACGCCAGTTCCGGCCAAATGTCCGTTTACTACGGCCCGCCCGGCCAGCCGGAGTTCGGCATCTTCAAGTCCACCGACCAGGGCGCCACCTGGGAGCGCCTGGCCGCCTGCAGCGACTTTGGCAGTTGCGAGCCGTCCAGCGGCGGCGAAAACCGCTCCTGGCTCGGCGGCTTCTACGACTTAGAGATAAACAGCAACGGCACGCTCTTCGCCAGCTTCTGCATCGTACAGTGCTTCTCCACCTCCCTCCTCCGCAGCACCGATGACGGCGCTTCGTGGGAAACGCTTGACCTCTCCGACGCCCTCGACACCTGGGCCACCGAAAACGAAGTCAACGTCACCTACCTCGACGACAGCGGCGAACTGCCCGCCCTCGACGGTTTCGAGATCGCTGTGTCGGCCACCGACCCCGACTTGCTGCTGGCCGGCGGCGGCCTTTCCTGGTTCGACGACGACGGCAACGAAGGCATCTGGTCCTGGGCCATTCGCAGCACCGACGGCGGCGACACCTGGGAGTGGCTGCCCGATGCCGGCGACTACTGCTCCAGCACCAACGGCAGCCCGCAGTGCACCTACGACAACATCGTCGAAATAGACCCCACCGACCCCGACATCATGTACCTGGGCGGCTCGCTGACGGTTGAGCCTGACACCTACAATTGGATCGGCGTCATGCGCCGCAGCGACGACGGCGGCGACACCTGGTCTGATATGACCCCGGCCGAAGACGGCAGCCTCATGCACCCCGATGCGCACGGCATGACCATTGACCCCAATGACCACAACGTGCTCTGGGTCGGCAACGACGGCGGCATCTACAAGACCACCGACGCCTCCGCCGACCCGGTGCAGTGGGAAAGCCTGAGTGACGGCCTCAACACCCTGCTCTTCGTGGATGTGGCCCTCAGCCCGCACGACGCCAACTACCTCATCGGCGGCATGCAGGACAACGCCAAGGCCTTCACCACCGACCAGCAGAACTGGGAAGGCGCCGCCTCGGGCGACGGCGCTTATGTGGCCGTTGACCCGTTCGACCCCGCCATCCTCTACGGCACCATCTACCCGCCGAGCATCTTCGAGCGCAACGCAGACGGCGGCGCGGGCGACTACACCACCTGGAACCCCAACTCCTTCTCCGGCGGCTACAACGAAGGGCTTGACGGCGACGACTCGTGGTCCTTCTACCCGCCCTTCGCCGTTGACCCGAACACCGAAGGCGTCCTCTACCTCGTGTCCAACCGCGTTTACAAGACCGAAGATCGCGGCGACTCATGGGAGCCGGTGAGCGATTACCTCAACTTCACCGACCGCGGCACCATCCAATCCGTGATCGTGGCCCCAAGCGATTCCGATGTCATCTACGTCGGCCTCACCGAGGGCACGCTCTTCGTCAGCACCGATGCCGGCAGCTCCTGGGACGACATCACCGGGCCGAACTTCCCCGGCCGCGTCATCAATCGCCTCGCCGTCAGTCCCGACGACCCCCAGACGGTCTACGTGGCCGTTGGCGGCTTCAACAGCCAGACCCCCGACTACCCCGGCCACGTCTTCATGACCTCCGACGGCGGCGGCTCCTGGGACGACATCACCTTCGATTTGCCCGATGCCCCTCTCGGCGGCATTGTCGTGGACGTGCGTCCCGACTACGCCGGCGTCTACGTCGGCGGCGCCCTTGGTGTGTGGGTCCTGCAAGAGGGTACCCAGAACTGGCTGCCCTACGGAACCGGCATGCCCTTCGCGCTCGTCTCCTCCCTCCAGCTCAACCCCGACACCGGCGTCATGGCCGCCGCCACCTACGGCCGCAGCGTCTGGATCATGGACATGCCCTGATCCAGCCTGTCCCCCCGTCTGCTTGACTCAACGGCCGCCGTAGCGCCCCTCGCTGCGGCGGCCGTTCTCTACCTCCCTCGTGCCTGGCCCCTGCTGCCGCGCCGCCCCCGTTTTCTCCGCGCCAATTTGTCACCTGCCAATCCAGTAATTTCTCCACACACTATTCCTGTCTGCCCCACCCGGCCTGCCTCCCGCCGGGCGGCGCCGAACCTTTACAACCGCGTCAGCCCCTCCCCGACGTTGCCCGCCCACGATTGCGGCCGGCCTCAACCGCAGATCCCGAATCCACCTGTGGCTACCATTGCCTCACACTTCCCTACTCTCAGTCAGCCGTCCTATTTTCATGGGTGACACTAATGACGTTTCCCAGAGATCATGTGGCATAGGTGACAATGGTGACGTTACCCGGCCTTTCGCTGGCTCGCCGGCCCCCTCCGCCTCCCCGGCCCCCTCCGCCTCCCCCCGGCCTCATCTGGCCTTCCACTTGGGCTTGTGCTCCGCAACGCCCCGCGCTACGCCCTGTTCCTTGCCGTAGTCCCCTCCGGCAGGTACAATCCCTCAAATGCCTCGGTGGATGTCCAGCCTCCTGCTCCTGGCCCTGCTCGTCGGTCTATTCTCTGGCCCGCTCCCGGCCCGTGCCGCGCCCCCTCCCGCGCCGCCCCATCAGGCCGGCCAGGTCGAAGCCCTGCTCCAGGCCATGACCCCCGCCGAGCGCGTCGGCCAACTCTTTATCGTCAGCTTCTACGGCGCCAACGCCGCCGCCGAGTCAGACATCTACCGCCTCATCACCCAGTACCACGTCGGCGGCGTCCTCCTGTCGGCGGCCAACGACAACATCACCGATACCCTCAACACCCCCGCCCAGGTGCTCACCCTCACCAACGAGCTTCAGGCCGCCGCCGTCGCCGCCGCCACCTTCCCCCGCGAAGGCGACCCGCCTGATGGCAGCACGCCGCCCTATGTGCCCCTGCTCATCGCCGCCAATCACGAAGGCGACGGCGACCCCTTCACCGAAATCCGTAGCGGTATGACCGCGCTGCCCTCTGCCATGGCCATCGGCGCCACCTGGGACCCGAGTCAGGCCGAAGCCATGGGTCGCATCACCGGCGCCGAACTGGCCGCCCTCGGCATCAACCTGCTCATCGGCCCCTCGCTCGATGTCCTCGAGACCCCGCGCCCAGATGGTAAAGACCTCGGCACCCGCGTCTTTGGCGGCGATCCCTACTGGGTCGGATTGATGGGGCAAGCCTACATCACCGGCGTCCATGCCGGCTCTGGCGAACAGGTCGCCGTTGTCGCCAAGCACTTCCCCGGCCACGGTGGCAGCGACCGCGGCCCCGATGTCGAACTGCCCACCGTCCGCAAATCCTTCGAAGACCTCCAGAGCTTCGACCTTGTCCCCTTCTACGCCGTCACCGGCCGCGCGCCCGCCGTCGCCGCCGTCGCCGATGGCCTGCTCACCGCCCACATCCGCTTCCAAGGCTTCCAGGGCGACATTCGTCAAAACACCCAGCCCATGAGCTTCGACCCCGCCGCCCTCGGCCAGTTGCTTGGCCTGCCCGAGATCGCCAACTGGCGCGGCAATGGCGGCGTCATGGTCAGCGACTCGCTCGGCGCGCAAGCCATCAAGAGCTTCAACGACCCTACCCTGCAGGAGTTCAACCACCGCACCATCGCCCGCAACGCCTTCAACGCCGGCAACGACCTGCTCCTCCTCTCCGACTTCGGCCTCAACCCCCGCGTTGACCAGACCGGCCGCATCATCGAAACGCTGGCCTACTTCGCCCAGATTTACCAGGCCGACCAGAACTTCGCCCAGCGCGTAGACGACGCCGTCCGCCGCATCCTGACCCTCAAGCTGCGGCTGTCTGCGGGCGCGTTCGACCCCTCGGCCGCCCAGCGCCCCAGCTCCGGCCTCGACCGCCTCAACAACGGCGGCGCCTCCGTCGCGCGCCTGGCCCAGGCCGCCGCGGGCCTCATCAGCCCCTCCCCCAGCGAGTTGGCCGCCCGCGCGCCCGATGCGCCCACGCCCAGCCAGCGCCTCGTCTTCTTCACCGACACCCGCACCGGCTCCCAATGCTCCGCCTGCCCGCGCTACCCGCTCCTCGACCGCCGCCAGCTCGAACTAGAAGTGCTCTCCCTCTTCGGCCCCAACGGCAGTGCGCAGGCCCGCGCCAGCAACCTTCAGAGCTACTCCTTCGACGAGTTGGCTGCCTATCTCGAAAACCCCGTGCCGCCTGCCGTGGGCGAAGAGACGCCCACCCCCGCGCCCTCGCCCGTTGAGGCCGCGCTCCTCCAGGCCGATTGGATCGTCTTCAACATGCTCAACGTCACGCCCGACGTGCCCGCCTCCGGCGTGGTCTCCACCTTCCTCGCCCAGCGCCCCGACCTCGTGCGCAGCAAGAAGATCGTCGTCTTCGCCTTCAACGCGCCCTACTACCTCGACACCACCGACCTGAGCAAGCTCACGGCCTACTACGCCCTCTATAGCCATACCCCGGCTTTTGTCACGGCCGCCGCCCGCATCCTCTACCGTGACCTCACGCCCAGCGGCGCGCCGCCTGTCTCCGTCGCCGGCGTCGGCTACAACCTCATCGAGCAAACCCGCCCCGACCCGACCCAAATCATCCAACTTTCCTGCCAGGATAGCGTCGGGACTGAAGGCGCGCCGGCCTGCGCCGAACTGCGCCTCAACGACACCATCACCGTGACCATCGGCGCGCTCCAAGACCACAACGGCCACACCGTGCCCGACGAGACCCCCGTCACGTTCATCCTCCACTATGTCGAGCTAGACCTGCGCGATACGCTCGTCGTGCCCACCGTCAACGGGGTCGCTCAGATCCCCCTGCAACTCGATCGGCCCGGCCGCCTGGATATCACCGCGGGCAGCGACCCGGCACACGTCTCCACCACCATTCAGATCAACGTGCAGCCCGACGACTCCTTCGGCATCACGCCCATCGTGCCGACCACCGCACCCACCCAGACCCCCGAACCGACCAACACGCCGCCGCCGCCCACCGCCACCCCCACGCCGACCCCCTCGCCCACTCCCACGCCCGAACCTGCGCCGCCCAACCCGGTGGACATGCGCGCCTTCTTCGTCATGTGCCTGGGCCTGGCCGCGGTCCTGCTCAGCGGCTACCGCCTCGGCACCCTTGAAGACCCGCAGACCCGTAACGGCGTGCGCGTGGCCCTTGCCGGCGCCATTGGCCTCTTGCTCGGCTACAACTACGTCGCGCTCAGCCTTCCTGGCGCCGATGTCCTGTACTTGTGGCTCAAGGTATTCGCTGCCCCGGTCAGCGCCCTCACCGGCGGCATCCTGGGCCTCGCGCTGGGCTGGTATTGGTTTGTCGGTCGAGACTTGCCGAAATAATGCGCCGGCCTGGCTAGCGCAGAGGAATGGGAAAGAGCGTCAGTAGGAGCGCGACGAGGAACAGCCCGGCCGCCGCGAAGGCCAGGTAACGATCGGTGCGGCTGGCGAGGTTGGGCAGGCGAATCGTCGGTTGCACCACGAAGCTCTCGCCTTCGGCCCGCACCCGCAAGCCGTTGCCCGTCGCCGACTGCAGCGCGGCCCGCAGCGTCGGCACATCCGGCGGACGGTCGTCCGGGTGCAGCGCCATGGCCCACGCCACCGCCTGCTCAGTGGAGGCCGACACCGCCGGGTTTATCGCCCGCACCGGCCGCTGTGCGTCGGCTCGCAGGAACCGCGTCTTCGCCTCGGTGGGCGGCTCGTTCGTCAGCAAATGATAGAGCGTCGCCCCGAACGAATAGATGTCGGTGCGCACGTCTGTGTGGCCGGTGTCCCCGCCATACTGCTCCAGCGGCGTGTAGTACGCCGTCCCCACCCCCTGGATGATCGTCACCGTGCGCTCGTCCGCGGCCAGCTGCTTGACCAGCCCGAAATCCACCAGCTTCAGCAGCCCGCTCGGCGTCACCTTCAGGTTCGATGGCTTTATGTCCCGGTGAACGATCGGGCTGTCCTGCCGGTGCAGGTACTCCAGCGCGTCAGCCAATTGATTGGCCCAGCCCAACACCTCCGCCTCCGCCAGGAACTGCCCTGCCTGGCGGGCCTCCGCGACCATCGCGCGCAGGTCCTTGCCTGGCACGAAGTCCATCACCAGGTAGTCGCGGTCGCCCGAGGAGAAGAAATCAGAGACCTTCGGCAGGTTGGGGTGGTCTAGGCGCGCCAAAATCGAGGCTTCGCGGTAGAACTGATCGCGCGCCTGTTGCTGTGTGTCGGGCGGCAGGGCCGCGTCGTTCTGCACCTCCTTGATGGCGCACAACCGGCCCTCCAGGCGCAAGTCTTCCGCCTGGTAGATCGAGCCCATCCCGCCGTGCCCGACGTAGCTGGAGATCTTGTAACGGCCGCGCAGCACCTCTCCGAGCTGGAGTGGCGGCAGCATGGTTTGCCTCCTGTGAGTGTGCGCCCCTGCCGCCCCGGTGGGCGCGCAGCGCACGGGCTACCGGCCGGTCATTCGAGCTGGGCGTCGGCGTTAGAGAGGGGGAGAGAGTGGGCAGGGGGCCGCACTGGCCGCTCCGGCGTGGGGCCGGTCTCTCCGCCGGCCCGCGAGCTGCCCTGTCACCGCCTTGACCTCCGGTGTGTCCGGTATTATAACCTGACCCAATGCCTGGTAAAAACGATGTCCCCATCCTCATTGGCCAATCCGGCCCCGTCACCGGTCAACGCTGGGTGCTGGTCATGCCCGAGGCAACGATCGGGCGCGAGCCTACCTGCGAGATCGTCATCCCCGACCGGCAGGTCAGCCGCCGGCACGCCACGCTGCGCCGCGTCGAGGGCGGCTTCGAGATCGAAGACCTGGCCAGCAAGAACGGCACCCACCTCAACGGTCAGCCGCTGAACGGCAAGCAGCGCCTGCAAGACGGCGATCTGATCCAGGTGGCGCTCGTCGCCAAACTGGCCTACGTCGGTTCCGAAGCCACGGTGCCTTTGCGGATCGAAACCACGCCCGAAGGCGAGGTCGTCAGCGTTGGGCGTCTGCGGCTCGATGGCGCAGCGCGGCGTGTCTGGCTCAACGACCGCGAGTTAGACCCGCCCCTGTCGGTGCCCCAATTTCGCTTCCTCGAGCTGCTCTACCAGCGGCCCGGTCAAGTTTGCTCGCGCGATGAGGTCATCCTGGCCGTCTGGCCCGAAGCCAGCGGCGCCGGCGTGTCCGAGCAGGCCATTGATGCGCTCGTGCGGCGGGTGCGCGACCGCCTGGCCGAGATTGACCCGGACTTTCACTACATCGTCACCGTGCGCGGGCATGGCTTCCGGCTCGACAATCGGCCGGTCGCCTGAGGCTGCCCGTCGGCCGCCGCCCCATGCCGACCTCCGCCGATACGTTCGAGCGCGCCGCAGCGCCGTCGGCGCATTGGGTCGCCCAACTGCCCCCTCTGATCGTCGTTGCTCTGGCCGCCCTCATCCTCCTCGCGCCCGTCCGGGCTTGGCGCTGGTTTCGCGCTTCTATCGTCGGCGCGCTGTTTGAGCCTTACTGTGTCGTCAGCCCGATTGGCGGCCCCGGTTGGGTGGCGAAGGCTCACGCATGACCCTCGACTTTCCGCACCGGCGCTATAACGCGTTGACGGGCGAGTGGGTGCTGGTCTCGCCGCACCGTGCGCAGCGGCCGTGGCTCGGGCAGGTCGAGCGCCTGCCGCCCGAAGACCTGCCTGACTATGATCCGGCCTGCTATCTGTGCCCCGGCAACGCTCGTGCCGGCGGTGCCCGCAACCCTTTGTACTCAGGCCCCTTCGTGTTTGACAACGACTTTGCGGCGCTGAAGCCGGAGGCCCCTGCCGCCTCGCCGCCGGAGAGCGCGCTCTTTCGGTCTGAGCCAGAGCCTGGTCTGTGCCGCGTCATTTGCTTCTCGCCGCGCCACGATCTCACCCTGCCCCAGTTGTCGCAGACCGCAGTAGAGCAGGTCCTAGCGACATGGCTCGCCGAGACGCGCGACCTGGCCGCTCGCGATTTCATCCACTATGTGCAGGTGTTCGAGAATAAAGGGGCGCAGATGGGCGCCAGCAACCCCCATCCCCACAGCCAGGTCTGGGCCTCGCAGCATGTGCTCAATGAGCCCGCCAAAGAACTGCGCACGCAAGCCGCCTACCAGGCGCAGCATGGCCGTTGCCTGCTGTGCGACTACGTGGGGGCCGAGACGCACAGTCGGACACGAGTGGTGACCCAGAACGCTGTGGCCGTCGCGCTGGTGCCTTACTGGGCCGTGTGGCCGTTTGAGGTGCTCGTGGTCTTGCGGCGGCACGTAGCCGCGCTGACCGACCTGACGGAGAGCGAGGTCAGCGGCCTGGCCGAACTGCTGCGCCGCGTGACCACGCGCTATGACAATCTCTTTGAGATGTCGTTCCCCTACTCCCTGGGTTTTCACCCCGCCCCAGTAGATGGGCAGGCGTACCCGACCTGGCATCTGCACGCCCACTTTTACCCGCCGCTGCTCCGCTCGGCCACCGTCCGCAAGTTCATGGTCGGTTATGAGCTGTTAGCCATGCCGCAACGCGATCTGACCCCCGAACAGGCGGCCGAGCGGCTGCGTAGCCTCAGCGATGTGCATTACCGAGCGCGCTGAGCCTGGCGGGTGCGGGGCGGCGGGCGCACGACAGCTCGGCCCCGGGCAGGCAGCCCAGCCGCGGGAAGCCGGCCCATGCGGAGCGCGCAGGGCAATTGCATCTAAACTGCGCTTGGGACTGATCAGCCCTATTTTGCCTGTCATTCCGAAGTACCCATGGCGCCCTGCGCCAGCCCGCCAGCCCCCAGTGGCGAAACACTCGGCGGACCATGTCATTCCGAAGCCCCCTCCGGTTGCCGGCCACCCTTCGGCATTGTGGGGGGTGAGGAATCTCAACCCAGGATCAGGCTGACCCTTTGATCGTACCGGGTTTAGTTTCTGAGCAAGCCCCCCTCCGGTTGCCGGCCACCCTTCGGCATTGTGGGGGGTGAGGAATCTCAACCCAGGATCAGGCTGACCCCTTGATCGTACCGGGGTTAGTGTCTGAGCAACCCGGCCAAAGGCCGGTCGTATTCGCGCTGCCTTGTGGCCGGTGACGCGCAGCGTCCCGGGTAATTACAGCTAGCGGCCAATTTCCGGGCCACTTTCGGCACTCTCTCAGCAAACGGAAATAAGATGCACTTGCCCTGGCGGAGCGCGCGCGATGTCGCAACCCGGCTATAATAGGCCTCTTACTCCACTTTCCTAGGACGAGCGATGAGCCAACCGAGCTGGATTGGATACAACTTAGGCGGCCGCTACAAGATTGAGGCGCTGCTCGGCCAGGGCGGCATGTCGGCCGTTTACCGCGCCTATGACCCCAACCTGCGCCGTACCGTCGCGGTTAAGCTGATCCACTCACACCTGACGAGCGACACGGAGTTTGTGCGCCGTTTTGAGGCGGAGGCCGCTGCCGTGGCGCAACTGCGCCACCCAAGCATCGTGCAGGTCTTTGACTTTGACCATGACGGCGATACGTATTACATGATCATGGAGTACGTGCCGGGCGAGACCCTCCAGGCTCGGCTCAAAACCCTGAGCCAGACTAAACAGCGCTTTCCGATGGTGGCCACGGCCAGCATCATCGCCACCGTGGCCGACGCCGTCGCCTATGCCCACGACCGCGGCACCATTCACCGAGACCTGAAACCGGCCAACATCATGCTCATGCCCGGCGACCAGCCCGTGCTGACCGACTTCGGCGTGGCCAAAATCCTCGGCGGCCAGCAGCACACCGCCACGGGGGCCATCATCGGCACCCCGGCGTACATGGCGCCCGAACAAGTGCGGGGCGAGCCGTTAGACGGCCGCGCGGACATCTACTCGCTGGGCATTGTGCTGTACGAGATGGCTGCGGGCCGGCCACCGTTTGAGGGCGACTCTGCCATGACGGTCATGCTCAAACACGTGAACGAGGCCGTGCCCGACATTCGTTCGCGGGCTGAGGTACCGCCCGCGCTCACTGAAGTCCTCGACCGCGTGCTAGCCAAACAGCCGGCCCAGCGCTACCAAACGGCTGGCGAGTTTGCGGCGGCCCTGCGCATGATCGCGCAGCGGCCCTATTCCACCGGCAAGTCGGATACAGTGGTGCCCAACCAGCCCCCGCCAGTGGGAGCCACGATCATCGAGCCTGCCCGCCCCCCGGCGACCAATGCGGCCCAGCGGCCAATGGCGACCATCCGCGAGAACATCCCGGTTGGCGCGCCGCCGCCGGTTTATTCTGGGTCTGCGCCGGTGCCGCCGGCGGCCCACACCGGGGCCGTGCCGGTGCCCGCCTCCGCCGCCGCCATACCTGCGCCGGCTGCCCCCGCCCGCCGTGGGCCGTCGGGCTTGCTGGTCGGGGGTGTTGTTGGCCTCCTGGGGCTATGCCTGCTGGCGGCGATCGTGGTTGGCGCGATCTTGGGCGGCCCAACACTGCTGGCGATGCTGGCAGGCGCGACTGCCACCACTTCGGCGGGTAGCCAAGCCACCAACACCGCCGGGCCGGCCGAAGCCACGCAGGTAGCCGGCGCGCCCTCAGCCACGCCCGCGGCCGCCCAGCCGACGGCCGAGGTGGAGCCGACTGTGGCGCCGACCGAGGTGGTCGAGGTGAAAGACACCGACGTGCCGCCCACCGCGGTCCCGACCGATACGCCCGCCCCGGCCGTCGTCGTCCCGCCCGACGGGATGCTTCTAATCCCGGAGGGCAAGTTCGGCATGGGTTCCGGGAACGGCGATGCCGGCCCGGCGCACACAGTCGTGCTCAGCCAGTTCTTTATGGACAAGACCGAAGCGACCAACGCGCGCTACCAGGCTTGTCTGGATGCCGGCGCCTGCTCGATCCATCCGCGGGCTTCGTTCACCCGCGGCAGCTATGCCACCTCCGAAACCTTTGCTCAGTTCCCAGTGGTGAACGTGACCTGGGAGCAGGCCGTGGCGATGTGCCAGTTTGAAGGCAAGCGCCTGCCAACCGAGGCTGAGTGGGAGTACGCTGCCACCGGCGGCGATGGGCGGCGCTTCCCGTGGGGTAACGACTTCGACGCCGCCCTGGTGCCGGCCGCCGCCGGCGATACGCTGGCTGTGGCCAGCCTTCCGGGCGGGGCCAGTCCGTTTGGGCTGTATGACATGTCCGGCAACGTCCTGGAATGGGTGAGCGACTGGTACGCGCTTGACTACTACGGCGTGTCGCCCGTGGATAACCCACAAGGACCAGAAACCGGCAGCCAGAAAGTGATGCGCGGTGGGTCGTTTGGCAACGCCGACCCGTTTCTTTACTTGACCACCCGGCGCTACATCCGCAACCCAGGCGGCGCGGATGTAGACATCGGCTTCCGCTGCGCCCAATCGGTGCCCTAGCGCCGCCCATCGCCTCTGGCAAGCAAGTGGGGCCGCCGATCACCGGGCGGCCCCGCTCTATTTAAGGCGAATAGCTGGCGATGGCTCCGGCGACTTGCGCGACCTCAGCGTCCGTAAGCTCCGGGTACATGGGCAGGCTGACCACCTGGGCCGAGGCGGCTTCAGCGACGGGCAGGCTGCCCGGCCCGCCGCCCAGGCTGGCGTACGCCGGTTGGAGGTGTAACGGCACCGGATAGTGAATAGCCGTCGCAACACCTGCGGCGCGTAGGTGCGACCGGAAGTGCTCGCGATTGGGCGCCTGAACGACAAACAGGTGCTCCACACCCAGGTCGTCGGGGCGCGCCTGCAGGCAGTGGAGCCTGGCGGGCAGCGCGGCGCGGTACGCCGCCGCGAGGCCGCGCCGGCGGGCATGGTCGGCCTCCAGGTACGGCAAGCGGGCCCGCAGGAAGGCCGCTTGCATTTCGTCGAGCCGCGAGTTCCAGCCCGGCTCGGCGCTGACAAAGCGATCGCGCCAGCCGTACTCGCGGAGCTCGCGGGCACGGGCGACCAGCGCCAGGTCAAGGCTGGTGACCAGGCCTCCATCGCCAAGCGCGCCGAGGTTCTTGGTAGGGTAGAAGCTCCAGGCCGCGGCCCGACCAAAAGTGCCAACCGAGCGGCCCGCGTGGCGTGCCCCATGCGCCTGTGCGCAGTCCTCGATCAACTGCAGGTTGTGGCTGGCGCAGAACGCGGCCAGGGCCGTAAGGTCGGCCGGGTTTCCGTACAGGTGCACCGCGATAATGGCGTGGGTGTGAGGCGTGAGGTGCTTGGCTAGCTCGGTGGGGTTCAGGTTCAGATCAGCCGGGGCGACGTCCGCGAAGACCGGGCGCGCGCCGCACTCAACCACGGCCGCGGCGGTGGCGCTGGCCGTCAGGGTGGGCAAGATCACCTCATCGTTTGGCCCCACCTTCGCCGCGCGCAAGGCCAGCCAGAGCGCTTCAGTGCCGTTGGCCACGCCGGCGGCCGCCCCCAATTCATACTGTGCCGCAAACTCTGACTCAAAGGCGGCGACCTCCGGACCGAGGATATAACGGCCCGAATCCAGCACGCGCCGATAAGCGGCGTCGAGGGCCGCGCGGTGGCGGCTGAACGCGGCGTGTGGGGCGGCGACCGGGATCATGCGCTCGGGCAGCGGGCCAGGGCCAGCAAGCTCAGCCCCGCGGGCAAAGTGGCGCGCCGCAGCCACCAACCCTCGGCGCGTAGCAGCGCCTCGCCGGCCCGGTTGACGGCTGCGGGCGGCAGCGTCACATCGGAGTTGGCGGTCGTGCGGGACTGGCCGCGGCGGCGCACGATAGCCGGCGGCAGCAGCCACAGCCCGGCATAGCTGAGGCGTCGCACCTCCAGGCCGGCGGCCAGCAGCCGCGCTTGCAAACCAGCGCGGGTGTAGCGGGTGCGCGTGTGCACCTGTCGGTCGTGTGCGCCGCGCAGCCAGTTGTAGGCCGGCACGCGCAGCAGCAGCCAGCCGCCCGGGCGCAGCACGCGCGCTAGCTCTCGCAGCGCGGCGATGTCATCGGGCACGGCGGCGTGGTAGAGCACATCGAAGCAGGTCACGACATCGAAGGAGTCACGCGCGAACGGCAGCGCTGTGACCGAGCCTCGCGCCAGTGGCTGGCCCGCTCCGGCGGCATACTGGAGCGCTAACGGGTGCAGATCGAGGCCGGTAACTTGGGCCTGCGCCGACAGCCAGCGGAGCGCGCCGCCGGTGCCGCAGCCGGCATCCAGCAGGCGTGGCCGGGGCGCCAGGCGGGGCCACACCCACTGCGCCAACCACCCGGCCGCGATAGCCTGCATGCCGCGATACCACCAATGCCGCCCTTCCAACTGAGCGATACGGTCGTATTCGCCGGGTTCCATGAGGCGCGGCGCGAGCCGCACGCCGACGGGCTAGGCTGCTGCCGCGTCTAACTGCGCGAGCTGGTCGGCCGTGGCCGTCGAGTCCTTCGGCAGCTTGCGCACGTAGTCCTTGAGCTGCTTATAGTGCAAGACGGGCAGGGGGGCCGCCTTGGCTTGCAGTTCGGCGTGGCTGCTGAGAAAAACCACAGCGGCCTGAGGCGGCACTTTGATCTCGGCCGAGCGACGCGTCAGTTGCTTGTTCAGGGCCTCTACTTCGCCCGCCGCCTCCAGGATGGGGTTGCCCAGCGGGTCAGGGTCGAACAGGCCGAAGACAGTCTTGCGCGCGCCGGGATTATGCCACTTCTTGCCATCGTACAGGATGGGGCCGGTGTGGAATTTGGGATAGAGCACCATGACACCCATTGGGCCGGCCAAGACATGCTGCGCGCCGAGCCGGTAGTTATAGAGGGTGTAGCGGTCGTCGAGGCCTTTGAGTGAGTCGGCCAGGCGCTCATCCGCCTTGCGACCCCACCGGTTGTTGAGGAGCGTGCCAATCGTTGTGAGCGTAAAACCCACCAAGAAGCCAACCAGCACGAGATAAATCAACTCAGGGCGCTGAAAGGCCAGGAAGTTGACGACCAGCGCGGCGACCAGCAGCGCCATGCCGGCGTACATGCTATAGCGGCCGATGGTGCTGTTGCGCTTGACAAGCTTGTGATTCGTGACGATCCGCATGCGAGGCTAGCCTTCGTATTTGCGCATGACCAGGCAGGCGTTCTGCCCGCCGAGGCCAAAAGAGTTCGATAACGTTGTGCGCACCGCCGCCCGCCGAGCGACGTTGGGGACGTAGTCCAGATCGCAGTCGGGGTCGGGATGCTCGTAGTTGATGGTCGGGTGAATGATGCCGTCCTGGAGGGTCAGGGCGCACACGATAGCCTCCAGCGCGCCGGCGGCGCCCATCGGGTGGCCGATCATAGACTTGGTCGAACTGACCGGGATCGAGTAAGCGCGCTCCCCGAAGAGCTTCTTGATGGCCAGCGTTTCACCGGCGTCGTTGGCCGGGGTAGACGTGCCGTGAGCGTTGATGTAGTCTATTTCTTCGATGCCCACGCCCGCGTCACGCAAGGCCCACTTCATGGCGCGCACGGCGCCGGTGGCCGTCGGGTCGGGCGCAGCCATGTGATAGGCATCGGCCGAGGAGGCATGCCCGAGAATCTCGGCGTAAATGCGGGCGCCGCGCCTCCGGGCGTGCTCAAGCTCCTCGATGACCAGGATTGCGCAGCCCTCCGAATAGACGAAGCCCTCCCGGTCCTGATTAAAGGGGCGCGACGCCTTCTCGGGTGAATTGTTGAAGCTGAGGGGTAGCGCCCGCATGGACGAGAAGCCGCCGATGGCAAAGTCCTTGATGGTCGCCTCGACCCCGCCGGTGATGACGACATCGGCCACGCCGCGCCGGATCAGCTCGGCCGCCTCACCCACCGCCTGCGTGCCCGAGGCGCAGGCCGTGACCACCGTGGTCAGCGGGCCGTAAGTTTGGTACCTTTGGCTGATGTGGTGGGCGGGCATATTCGGCACGGCGGCCGGCACGGCGAACGGGTTGACTTTGCTGTAGCCGTGGTGGCGGAGCGCCGTGATGCCCTCGTCGGCCTTGTCGAGCCCGCCGATGGCTGTGCCAAAAACGATGCCCACGCGCTCGGGGTCGGGAAAGGTCGTCCTGCCCGCTGCGTCCGTAAAGCCCGCGTCCTTGAGCCCGGCGTCGGCAGCCGCGATAGCTAGTTGCGAGCAGCGCGACATGCGCCGGGCCTCCTTGAAGTCAATGAACTGCTTGGGGTCGAAACCCTTGACTTCGCCGGCGACCTGGCAGGGCAGGGCGCTTGGGTCAAATTGGGTGATGCGGCTGATGCCCGAACGGCCGGCCAGCAGCCCCTGCCAGAAATCCTCGACCGTTAGGCCGAGGGGCGAGATAGCGGCGAGGCCGGTAACGACGATGCGTGGACGTGGCAGGTTAGTCATGACCGAGTGGGACGAACGGTGGCGGGCCTAGGCTGCCGGCTGCGCCATGCGCGCGGCGATGTCTTCACGGATGGAATGGACGACGTCTGACTCGACTGCGGCCTTGGCGACGCGCAGGGCGTTCTTGATGGCAAAGGCATCGGAGCGGCCATGACCGATGAAAACCAGTCCGTTCACGCCAAGCAGCGGGGCGGCGCCTTCCTGGCTGGGGTCGAGCAAAGTGCGCAAGCTGCGCAGCGCGGGGCGGACCAACGCGCCGCCCAGCTTCACGGGCAGCGCCGCCGTTTGAATCTTCTCGCGGATGACGTCGGTGATCAACTTGGCGACGGCCTCGGCGCTCTTGAGCAGGATGTTGCCGGTGAAGCCGTCGGTGACCACGACATCCGCCTCCCCGGCGATGAGCTCCTTGGCCTCGACGTTGCCAACAAAGTTGAGACCCGACGCCTTCAGCAGCGGGTATGTGTCCCGGACCAGTTGGTTGCCCTTACCGGCTTCTTCGCCGTTGGAGAGCAGGCCGATGCGCGGCGCCCTCACCCGGCGCACCCGCTCGGCGTAGATGCTGCCCATGATACCGAACTGTAAGAGGTTCTCGGGCTTGCAGTCGGGGTTGGCGCCGATGTCCAGCACCACGCAGGAGCCGGTGCGCGTGGGAAAGGCCGGTGCCAGCGCGGCGCGCTCGATGCCCGGGAGTGTGCCCAGGCGAAAATAGGCCGTCGCCCCGGCCGCGCCCGTGTTGCCCGCCGTGACGAACGCTTGGGCCTCGCCGCGCTTGACCAGGTCAATGCCGACGGCCATGGAGTTCTTGGCCTCTTTGCGCTTGGCCTTCAGCGCCAGCGCCATACCTTTGTCTTCCATGGTCAACATTTCCGGCGCATGCACGATGCTCACCGGCAGGCCGCCCGGGTTCTGGGCCGCGAGCGCCGGCGCCAGGGTTGGCTCGTCGCCGACCAGGATGATCTCCACGCCATATTCGCGGGCAGCGAGCACGGCGCCCTCCACGTCGGGATGAGGGTGATTGTCACTGCCCATGGCATCAAGCACAAGGCGCATAACAAGTTCCTAGACCAGCCTCCTCCCCGGCCCGAGGCGCGGTGAGCAGGCGAACTGGGTGGTCAAGCCGGTCTATCTGCGGCGGCACAACATTCTACCTCGGGGAGGCTGATTCCTCAATTGCCTAACTGCCACGCGCATCGGGTCGCGCCGGCGATGACGGGCAACAAGCCGGCTTAAGCGTCGGCTGTGACCACCGCCTCCCGCCGCGCTGCGCCGGCTGCTGCGGCAAGCTGCTGGCCCGGATCGCTAGTTCGGCGTGAAAGGGGTGGTATCGTGAGCGCGTGGGTTGGCGAGCATGGCGCGGAGCAGGCTGACCTCCCGGCGGAGCATGACGCGTTCGCGTTGCAGCAGTTCGCCGGCCTCGGCCGAAGCGAGCAGTTCCTGCTTTTCGGTCAGAGGCACCTGCGCCACGCTGGCCGCCAGGTAAGCCAGGCGTTCCGGATGGTCGGGCAGCACGCTAGGCTCAAATTTCGTCGAAGCCGCCTCGCCGAGCAGGTCGAGGTAGCGCAGCAGCCAGGGGGCCAACTCTTGGGCGGCGCGGCGCGCGTGGGCCGCCTCGGCTCCGGCCAAGGGGTAAGGCTCCACCGTGCCGGTCAGGTAGGCTTCATCGGGCTGCAGGGCCAAAATGCGAAAGCGCTCGGAGCCAACGACCTCAATGTTCCGGCGGCCATCGGGCAGGCGCTTAACCTTGGTGATCTGTGCGGCGGTGCCAATCGCGTGCGGCTCGGCCGGGCCGCCGACCTCCAGGCCCGCCTTGATGAGGACCACGCCGAAGGGGCCGCTGGCGGCGATGCAAGCGCTGATCATAGCCTGGTAGCGCGGCTCGAAGATGTGCAGCGGCAGCGCCATGCCGGGGAAGAGCACCACATTCAGGGGAAAGAGGGGGAGCAGCGACGACATGAGCCGCGTTGCGATTGACAGTCGCCGGTGGTTCGGTATAATTGGCCCTTGTCAAACGACTGGCACCCGCGCCCGTGGCGGAATTGGCAGACGCGCTAGGTTGAGGGCCTAGTGGCCGAAAGGCTGTGATGGTTCAAATCCATTCGGGCGCATCCGGCCTACTCTGTGAGTAGGCCGTTGTGTTTACAAAGACATGCAGCCCAATTATAGCAAAAGCGCTGGCGCCGACCGGCGGCTGGGCCAGGCCCGACCCATGCGGTGCGGCATTTCGGCGCGCCATACCGCGCTGGCTCAGCTGGTCACGCCTTCTTCTCCGGGTCGGGCTTCTTGTGCGGCAGCGCCTCGATCTGGATCGCCAGGGCGGCGTCTTTCTCGCTCAGGCCGCCCGCGTGATGATCAATGAGGCTGATGGTGACCTGCTTATAGTCGTGCAAGTACAGGTCGGGGTGATGATTCATGGCCTCGGCGAGCTGGGCGATGGCCCCAACAAACACGACGGCGTGCGCGAACGACCGGACGGTGAACTCCTTGGTGAGTTTGCCGGCCTGGACGCTCCAGCCGGGGAGCTGGTCAAGGGCCTGCTCAATCTGCGCGGGCGTCAGCAGCGCCATCTCAAAGCTCCTCAGCAAGCTGGCGGTCAATGTGCTGCATGAACTCGCCGCGGGTGCGCGCGTCGTGCTTAAAGGCCCCGCACATGGCGCTGGTCACCATGCGGGCCTGCGACTTCTTAACGCCGCGCATGCTGGCGCACATATGGCGGGCATCCACCACGACCGCCACGCCGTGCGGGTTGAGCACGCCCATCAAGAAGTCGGCGATCTGGCGGGTCATATGCTCCTGAATTTGGAGCCGGCGCGCAAACATGTCAACGACGCGCGGGATCTTCGACAGGCCGATCACCTTGCCATTCGGCAGGTAAGCGACATGGGCATGCCCCACGAACGGCAGCAGATGGTGCTCGCACAGGCTGGAGAACTCGATGTTGCGGACAATGACCATTTCGTCCACGTCGGCGTCGAACAACGCCTGGTTGATCATGGCGCGGGCGTCAATCGTGTAGCCGGCCAGAAGTTCCTCGTACATCCGGCCGACCCGCTCGGGGGTATGGAGCAACCCCTCGCGCTCGGGGTCTTCGCCCACGCTGACCAAGATCGTTCGCACCGCTTCGATGATTCTATCGCTGTCCATCCTCACCTCTGAGTTGCCATGCCTCGTGGTCGGGCCACGCCCACACCCCGACCTGACTTAGCGCTTCGCCCAGTTCGGCGGCCAGGCGCTCGCCAATGCGTTTGGCCAAACGTTCCGGCGTCGCTGGGCCGCCCGATAGCCACCGCACACCGCCATCCAGGTCCGCCTCCTGCAAGTCGGCCAGCACATGCGCGGCAGCCCGGTCCACCCGGCCCAGGTCGCAGGCTGTCTCCGTCAGCGGGTCAAGCGCGGGCGCCGTGACCGCGACGGCCAGGGTGAAGTCATGGCCGTGACGCGCGGCGGCCGCGCATGGGCCATACACCGCCGCGCCGCCGGCCGGCGTTTCGAAGCCGTGGGCGGCGCTGAAGGTGTAGCGCCGCCCTAAGGTGTACGCCCCACTTGCCGGCGCGTATTCGGCAAAGAAGACGTCTGTTTCCCACACGCGCAGGCGCTCAGCGCCGGGCACCCGGCGCGCAATCAGTTCAGCGATGGCTTCGGTGACGACGTTGCGGCCGCGCAAGTCGGGCAGGTCTACCGACAGATTGCGATGATCGAATTCGGCCCACAGGTCGGGCGGCAGCGCGGCCAGGGTTGGATGCCAGACCGTGACGCGGTAGTTGTGACCATGCCCGGCCGGGTTGTCGCAGATGCCGTAGAGCGTCCGATTCTCGGCGTCGCTCAGGCGCGGGGCATGGGTGCGATGGGCCGCTGAGAACCCGCCGGAATGAACAAACAAGCTTCCGCCCGGGTGTCGCAGGCCACCCCTCCCGCCGCCGTCCACGATCGTCAGGCCGTGGGCGCTGACCCCGGCGGCCCAGCCAGGCTGCCAGGCGGCCCAGAGCGCCTCAATCGTATTGGCGCCGACTTCCCTCGGGCGCAGTTCAGCCAGGCGCTCGGATACGGCGGCATAGTCAACAATGACACCGTCGGGCCGCACGGGGCCGGCCAACTCAGCCGTGAGTGTGTAATTGTGGCCGTGAGTAGAACCGGCCCCCCCGGTGGATTGATGCAAGGCCGGAAAGCTTAGCCGCTGCCGCGCAATGTACATCATGGCAGCAAGATAACTGATATTGGGGCTAGCGTCTAGGGTAAAGTGGCTCAGGCTGCCCGCTTGGACAGCGCCTTAAGCCCAACGGCGGGCCAGCAGGAGACCCATGGCATAGAGGTTAAAGAGAGTAACGAAGAGCCACAACGCCCATACTGGCCGGCCCACCGCCGCGCAGAGGGCGAGGACGAGCAATTGCGTGCCGAGGCCAAGCACGCTGACGGCGGTCATATAGGCGGGCGTGATGGGCCGGGTGGCGCGTCCGGCGATCAGGCGGTCGAGCCAGGCCACGAGGCTGTCTTGCCAGCTGTAGATTGCGCGATAGGCCGCGAAGAGCCACCTGAGCGCGGTCGGGTTGTCCCAGGCGTACGGGGTGGCGGCCGTCTCACTGACCTGGCTGGTGCGGTCGCCGCCGACCTCGGCGCGGTAGCGGACATAATAGTGATTGAAGATCGAAACCTGAAGGAGCGCCGAGACCAAGCTTGCGAGCGCCAGCAAGTACACGGTCACGTCCGCGCCGCTCGCCTGCGCCCCGGCGGCGATGCCGAAGCAGAGTGCCACGTTGACAACGAAATCCATGTCCGAGTCGAAAAAGCGGCCAACGCGCGAAGGCCGGCCGCGGCCGCGCGCTAGCGCGCCATCGGCGGCGTCCAGCCCGCTCTTGATCAGGACGAGCAGGCCGGCCAGCACCCCCCAACGATTGCTGGCCAGGAGCGCGGCGGCCGCCAGCCCGGCGAGGGTGAAGGCCAGAGTAATGTGGTTCGGCGAGACCCGCGTGTTGAGCAAACGGCGCACCAGCCAGCGGGCGGCCGGCCGGGCGTAGTCGCTGAAATCTAGGAAAGAGTCAGTTGTCGGGACCTTATCCAAACGGGGGCCTCACGGCGTTAGGGCTGAGCGCCCATTTCCATCTCGGGCTGGAAGGTGCGCCAGGTAAGCTCAGAGTCGGCTGGCGCGGGGGCGCCGACGGCGAATTCATCAAGGATGATCAGGCGCCCGGTGTCGGTCTGCACCTGTGGCAGTTGGCGCACATAGTCTAGCAGGGCCTTCTGCGAGACCTGCTGCTGACTGAGCGTGGTGAAGAGCAGTTCCATGATCTCCTGCTGGAACTGCATGCGCCCAGCCTCGTCGCTTGGCTCATAAGCGTCGTAGCTGCTGAGCAGGTCGGCGCCTTGCACCACGTTGCCCGCCCAACTCAGGCCCCCGACAGTGGTGACTAGGCCGACGAGGTCCTGGCGATCAAGCACGATGTCGCCGGCGATGATGAAGCCGGGGAAGCGGGTCGCGATGGCGTCGCGGACGAAATTATACGTGCCGACCTGCTGCGCCACGTCCTGGGCGAAGATAGCGCTCATGGGCTGCAAGGTGGACAGGCTCGCGGGCTGGAACTGGGCCGTCGGTGGAAAGGCCAGGATGTAGTACTGATTGACCCCCGGCTGGAAGGTGAGAACCCAGACCGTCTCGAGGAGCGGCGTGGGCGATTGTGCATCGTCCACGCCGATGATGATCAGCGAGCGGGGGCGCCCGGGCGGAGATGGTGACGCGCCCGCGGCGGGGGCGGCGGGCGTATCGGTCAACCCGGCGGAAAAGCTGGAGGCAGTCGGCCGCGGCGTGGATGTGGCCCGCGGCGCGTCAGGCGCAAATATGCGGCCCGTAGCGATGCCAAAGACAACGCTGCCCAGGAGGCAGACGGCGGTGAGCAGGCCGAGGGAAAGTACGCTCTCGCGTGGCAGCCGCATAGTACCCGCGTCCGGGGGAGGTTAGTACCAGGTTGAAACGCCCCGTCGTCACTATACCTGAAACTGCCCTTTTCGTAAATATGTGACGTCCCAAACGCCAGGGCATTCTTAAAGTCGGGCTGGGGTTGAAACAAACGACCTTCTTCGGTAGATTTGGGGTGTCACAGCCCAAGCCAACCGAGGAAGGTCAACATGGAGTCTAGCACAAACGAAGTCGGCGGCGG
>JADZEK010000102.1 GCA_020850595.1 Anaerolineales bacterium | reverse complement strand
TGTCATTCCGAAGTACCCATGGCGCGGTGCGCCAGCCCCCCATGGCAGAAACTAGCTTGCCCTAACCCATCCGCTGGAAGTGTAGAGCCGCTCAATTGAGCGGCCGCCGCCGGCTATCAAATGAGTTTAGTTTCTGAGCAAGTACCCATGGCGCGGTGCGCCAGCCCCCCATGGCAGAAACATCCCTCGGCCGCGGCGCCGTCTCGGGTAGGGGCGTAGCGTGCTACTCCCCGGGCCGGCTATCAAATGAGTTTAGTTTCTGAGCAAGCCACTTTCGGCACTCTCTCAGTGAACGGAAATCAGATGCAATTGCCCTGCTTGAAAGACGGTTGCCGCGAATTGAGCCGCACCGCCGCTACATGAGCGTTTGACAATGAACGCCGTTTCTGGGCGGCGCGGGCCAAATGCCAATTGACACACCCCTGGTTCCATGCCATAATTTCGACATCATCACCCCAGATAACCCTGGGGCATTTATTCCGACCCAAGCGGGTCAAGCGCTATCCTTTAGAAAGGAGGAGGTGGTGTCTATATGAGTAAGTCTGGTCGTCCATGCGCCGGGACACCCCTCCCCAAGTAGCACCTGGGTCCGTGTCCCGGCGCAACAAAAGGCCGTCCAGCAATGGGCGGCCTTTTGCTTTTAAGCTAAACGCGGTCTTTGCCTTTAGCCGACCGCTCCCCCCTTCACCGCTCAAACATCGTTACCGAGGTGTTCGCTTTCCCTCCCCATTCGTGTTCATTCGTTTCCAATTCGTGCGAATTCGTGGCAAAAGTCCCCGTGGCGCTACCCGAACACCACCCCCAGGCCCTTCGCCATGCGCACCGGCTCGCCCTCCGGGTTCACCCGCTTGGGGGTGCTCGTCGCCTCGGCCAGCGGCGTATCAATAATCGCCTGGCCGCGCAGCCCCACCATGCGCCCCCAGCCGCCCGCCAGCGCCAGGCGCAACGCCGCCGCCCCAAAGCGCGTCGCCAGCCAGCGATCGAACGGGCTGGGCGCCCCGCCGCGCTGCAAATGGCCCAGCACCGTCGTGCGCGTCTCCTTGCCCGTCACCCGCTGCACCACCTCGCCCACCTGGGCCGCAATGCCGCCCAGCCGCGCTACGTTCAGGTCATCCGCCAGGGCGCGGAAGCTCTGCGCCCCGCCCAGCGGCCGCGCGCCCTCCGACACCGCCACCAGGCTGAACCGCCGCCCAGTCGCCTCGCGGTCGCGAATCTTCGCGCACACCACCTCCAGATCGAACGGAATCTCAGGGATCAAGATCACATCCGCGTCGCCGGCCACGCCCGCGTGCAGCGCAATAAAGCCTGCGTCGCGGCCCATCAGTTCCAGCAGCATCACGCGGTGATGGCTGTCGCCCGTCGTTTGTAGCCGGTCGAAGGCCTCAGTGGCAATGCCCAGCGCCGTGTCGAACCCAAAGGTCACATCGGTGCCCTCCAGGTCGTTGTCAATCGTCTTCGGCACGCCCACAATCGGCAGCCCAAACCGCAGCCCCAGTTCCGTGGCGATGCGCAGTGAGCCGTCGCCGCCCACCGCGATCAGGCCATCCAGCCCCAGCCGCTCAAAGCCCGTCACTACCTCCGCCGAGATATCCTCGATCACATCTTCGCCGTCGCGCGTCACCCGGCGGGCGAACGGGTTACCGCGGTTGGCCGTGCCCAAGATCGTCCCGCCGCGCGCGATCAGCCCGTGCACCGCCTCCCCCGTCAGCGGGCGCGTGCGGTCGGGCAGCACCAGGCCGTCGTAGCCGTCCTCGATGCCGATGATCTCCACGTCGTGCTCGTGCTCGGCGGTCTTCACCACCGCCCGCAGCACCGCGTTCAGGCCGGGGGCGTCGCCCCCGCCGGTCAGGATGCCCAGCCGCTTCATCGCTGCCTCGCTCTCGCTGGCGGCCGGGCCGCCGGCGTCCAAAAAAGAGGCCCTCCATGCGGAGGGCCTCGTGTTCTCTCACACTGCCCGCTTAGGGCGCGGTCACCACAATGTCGTCGTAGTGAATTTCGGCCGGCGCATCGTCGCCCGTCCAGGCGAACAGGCCGATGTCCCCGCTGGTGTAGGTGTCGTCGCTGGCCGAGTCAATCTTCTGGCCGTCCAGGTATAGCGCGAACTCGCCATTGGCGCAGTCTAGCCCCAGCTTGTATGAGTCGGCCTCGGCGTCTATGTCCGTCGTGCCTTCCGCCAGCACCTGGTCCTCCCCGTCCTGGTACAGCCGGATGGTGTAGTCGCCGTTGGCGCTGATGCCGCCGTAGTAGAAGTCGCTGGTGGCGTTCTGGAAGTGGCAGATCAGCCCGAACACCGTGTCGCCCGTGTCGCCGGTGTTCTTGGCCGTCACTTCCACATGGATGTCGTCGAAGTCCTCATCCGGGTTGCACCACACGAACCACTCCGTGTCGTTGACCTCGAACACATACTCGCCGCCGCTGTAATCCAGCGCGCTGGTGTCATCGCTGTCCACGCACCAGCCGCTGTCGCTGTTAGACAAGTTGTCCCGGTAGAGCGCGGGCTTGCCGTCCTCGCCGCCGCCGCCGGTGCTGCTGCCGCACGCCAGAGCCGCCAGCGTCAGCGCCGCCAGGGGCACAACCAAGAACCGTTTGTTCATTGCATTCTCCTTGAGAATTTCGCGCCAATCAATACTTTCCGAGTGCGATTCCGCTCCAATAAGGCACGCGGATTTTGCCATAATCCTGCGCCCCGGGCAAGCAGGACGCTGGGGGCATGGGCGGCGTGGCCGCCCCTTTAGCAGAATCGGAACCTGTCTTGCTAACCCCCGCCCGATCAAGGGCCTCTTAGCGGTCCACCGCCCAAAGCCACGGTCACGAGAGGATTAGCAGGCCTCCTTCACACCGTCAAGTTCCTGCGAAACCCATTAATCTCCGACGTGCGGCTCCAGCACGGCCTCGGGGGGCGGCACGGGCGTGTGCGCGTCGCGGCGCGGCGCAAAGCGCCACACCAGTGGCAGCGTCAGCACGACCAGCGCCAGGCTCACCTGAAACGGCAGGGCGGGCGCGCGGGCGTAGAGCACGCCCGCCAGCAGCGGGCCAACCACCGTCGCCGCCGCGGCCACGGTCTCGGTCAGCCCAAAAGCCAACCCCATCTCCGCGGGCGCCACCACCCGCCCCACCTGCGCCGCGCTCATATTGTGCGCCAGGTACCACCCGGCCCGCAAAAAGTAGGCCAGGAACAGCCAATAACCGCCCGCTACCAGCAGCAGTCCCAGCGACGCCGCCATCAACCCCTGCGCCAGCATGAACGCCCGCCGCGGCAGCCGTTGGCCGAAATACAGGTTGAACCCCACCGTGCCCAGCGAGTTGGCCGAACCCAGCAGCGACACCAGCCCCACGTCTAGCCCGCGCACCTCGGCCGCGAAGTTGGGCATGAACGGCATCCCCACCTGCATGGCGAACATGGCCGCGAACATCAGCGCCAGAAAGCCCAGAAACCGCCGGTTGCGCAGCAGCCCGCCATAGCGGCTCTGACCGCTGAGCAGCGCCTCGCGCGGCTGCGGACGAATCAGCGCCAGCACCCCCGTCGAGACCACGAACACCACCGTCGCCGCCCCAAACACCATGCGCAGCTCGCTCACGGCGGCGATCAGCCCCCCAACCGCGGGCGAGATGATCGTGCCCGCCCAAAACGATGCCGAGGTAAACGAGATCGCCCGCTGCACGCTCGCCGTGCCGCGCGCCGCCGCCGCGTAGGCATTCAGCGGCGCGATGATGAAGGTGGTGAAGTTGTAGGCCACCAGCGCCGGCACGAACACCGCCAGGTCGCGGGCGACGAACATCACCGCGCCCGACCCGAACGCCACCATCCAGCCCGCCAGCAACAGCGGTTTGCGGCCCAAGCGGTCGGCCAGCATCCCGGCCGGAACGTGCGCCAGCCCGGCCGCCAGCGCCGCCGCCGCCAAAACCCCGCCAATGGTCTGCGGGTCGGCCCCTAGCTCGCTCAGGTACAGCGACTGGATGTAGATGAACAGCCCCTCGCCCAGGCCCCAGGTGAACAGGGCCAGGGCCAGCAAGCGCATATCACGCGTCATGGGCGGGTGGGGAGGGGAGCGTCAGCGCGTACGAAGGCGCGGAGCCGGTCAAAGACGACTTCGCGTTCAACGTCTTCCGGCAAAATGTGGCCGCTGCGCTCCAGCCACACCAGTTCCTTCTGCGCGCTGCCCAGGTGCGCCAGGATGTACTCGGCATTGGCGTCCGGCACAGCCTCATCACCGTGTGAGTGGATCACCAGCGCCGGGGCCGTGATGCGAGGCAGCGCCTCCGCCGCAGCGGTCACCACCATCCGCAGTTGCGGGATAGCCCGCACCGGGTACTGCGGATAGGCCAGGTGCAGCGGGTCGCCCGTGGGGCTGGGCGGGCCTTTGCGCGCGAAGGGCAGCCCGTAGCTGATCCAGCGGGCGTAGCGTGCGCGCCAGCCCATCGCGTTCACGAACGGCAAGCTGGGCGTTGCCAGCACGGCTACGCCCGCTAGCGGCGCGTCAGCGGCCAGGCACAGCGCCAGCGCCCCGCCCATCGAAAGCCCAATGGCGAAGATCATCTCACACTGGCCGCGCAGCAGCCAGTAGCCGTCGAGCACCGCGGCGTACCAGTCTCGCCAGTGCGAGCGGAACATGTCCTGCGGCTGAGTGGCGTGCTGAGCCAGCCGCACCCCCAGCACCGTGTGGCCCTCTGCCGCCAGCGCGTCGCCTACCGGCCGCACCTCGCGCGGCGTGCCCGTGAAACCGTGGATCAGCAAAGCCCCCACCGGCCCGCCGCGCTGGAAGAAAGGCTCCGCCCCGGCCATCAACACGCCGTTCGGCTCCTACCCACCAATCACGGTCAGGTCGTGCGCCAGCCGGCCCAGGTTCTCCGCACCCCGCGTCGTCACCACCACGTCGTCTTCGATGCGTACGCCGCCCTTGCCCGGCAGGTAGATGCCCGGCTCAATGGTGTAGGTCATACCCGGCTCCAGCGGCGTCTCATTCTGGCCGTGCATCGAAGGGTCTTCGTGCCCTTCTAGCCCCAGCCCGTGCCCCACGCGGTGCACGAAGTACTCGCCGTACCCGCCCGCCGCGATCACCTGGCGCGCGGCGGCGTCCACCTCGGCCGCGCTCACGCCCGGGCGGCTGGCGCGCAGCGCCGCGGCGTTGGCAGCCTTCACCAGCTCGTAGATAGTCTTTAACTCCGAGTCAATCTCGCCAATTGCGTAGGTGCGCGTCAGGTCGGAGAAGTAACCGCCGTGCGCCGCACCCCAATCCAGCGTCAGCAGGTCGCCGCGCTGAATGGCCCGGTCGGTCACCGCCGCGTGCGGCAGCGCCGAGTTCGGCCCCGAGGCCACAATCGGCGCGAACGGCAGCTCCGTGTCCGACCCGGCCCGCAGCGTCTGCACCACCAGCTCAGCCGCAATCTCGCGCTCGGTCTGCCCCACGCGGATGGTCGCAATCGTCGCCTGCACGGCGCGCTCAGCGATGTCCACCGCTTTACGCATCAGCGCCAGTTCCTGCTCGTCCTTCGTCATGCGCAGCACGGCAAAGACGCCCTCCGCCGCCTCGATGCGTGGATTGAGGAAGGCCTCTTCGATCAGGCGCAACTCCATCACGCGCATCCGGCGGCTCTCCACGCCCAGCCGCGCCAGGCCGCCGCCGCGCGCGCTCAGCCGCAGCGCCTGGGCCGCCTCGCGGTAGGCCGTCACCGGGCCGCCCGCGTCGGTGTAGTAACAGCCGCGCACCGCGTAAGGCGCGCCGCCCGCCACCTTGCTCTCCTCCAGGCTGCCCGCCACGATCACCGGGTCGCCGCTCAGCGGAAAAAAGCCCGTGGTCGGCCGCTCGCTCAAGTGGAACGACAGGCCGGTCAGGTAGTACAGGTTGGGGCCGGCGATGGCGGCCACGCAGTCGAACTTGGCCTGGGCCAGGGCGGCGCGCAGGCGTTGCAGTCGGGCAGGGTACATAGCGGCTCCAGCTAAAGGGCGAACTAGCGCGGCCTACGCCGGGTCGAGCGCCTCAATCGTGCTTTCCATCAGCGCCACGGCCTCGCCCAGCGTCGCGGCGTCGAAGGCAAAGCGCACGCCCGCCGCGGCGTAGAGCTGCGGCAGCGGCACGGTCCCGCCCAGCGCCAGCGCCCGGCGGTAAGCGGCCACAGCCGCGGCCTGATCGTGGCGCGCGTTGCGCCACAGCTGCACCGCGCCCAGTTGGGCCAGGCCGTATTCCACGTAGTAGAACGGCAGTTGGTGAATGTGCAGCTTGCGGTGCCACCCGGTGGCGCACTCCGTCTCCAGCCCACTCCAATCCACGCCGGGCATGAACCGCTGCCACAAGTCGAGCCACGCCGCGTCGCAGTTGGCTGGGTCAAGCGCCGCCTCGGCGTTGGTATAGACCCACTGCTGGAAGGCATCCACCACGGCCATGTACGGCCAGAACAGCAGCGCGCCTTCCAGGTGCTCCACCCGGGCGCGGTTGGCCTCCTCCGGCGTGTAAAAGCCGCCGTGCTCCCGGCCCAGATAGGGCGCGGCTAGCAGCTCCATGCCCATCGAGGCCACCTCGGCAAACTCGCTGCCCACCTCCATCTGCTGAATGTAGGGCAAGTGGGCCGACTCGAAGACGTGAAAACTGTGCCCGGCCTCGTGCAGCAGGGTCTGCACATCGTCGTGCTTGCCCACGGCGTTCATGAAGATATACGGCCGCTGCGGCACGAGGAAAGCATCGCAATAACCGCCCGGGGCCTTGTGGCGGCGGTTCTCCAGGTCCAGCAGTTGCTCGGCGCGCATGGTGTCGAAGTAGCTGCCCAGCGCCGGGTCCACGCTGCCCAAGATGCGCCCGCCGCCGTCTATCAGTTCTTCGGCCGTGCTGAACGGCTTGAGCGCGGGCTTGCCGGTCGTGTCCACCTGCAAGTCCCACGGGCGCAGCCTGTCCAGCCCCAGGCGTCTACGCCGGCGCTCATACAGCCGTTTGGTCGCGGGCACCACCGCTGCCTCAATGGCGGCGTGGAAGCTGGCGCAGTCTTCCGGCGTGTAATCGAAGCGCAGCAGTTCCTGCCAGCGGTAGGCGCGGTAATCCGGGTAGCCGGCATTGGCCGCCACCTGCCGCCGCTTCACCAGGTGCGCCACCCACTGCGCGTTAATGGCCGCGCGGTCGGCCTGGAAGCGCGCCTGAACCGCTCGCCAGGCCGCCTCGCGCCGCGCCCGGTCCGGGTCGTTTAGCGCCAGCAGCACCTGCGTGGGGGTGCGCTCCTCGCCCTCCCACTGAATGGTCTGCGCGCCGACGATCTGGTCGTACTTGGTGTTCAGGGCTTCCAGCTCGGCCAGCAGCGGCAGGTTGGCCTCGCGGAACAGCGCCGCCGCGGTGCGCATGTTCTTCAGCGGAATCTCAAAGCCCGCCGGTTCCAGGCCGGAGGCCAGCAGTTTTTCCTTCAGCGCTTGCTCGGCGGCCTGCGCGGCGGGGAAGATTTCGCTCAAGAAGCGCTCGTAGCGGGCGAGGGACTCGGTGTCGGCGGTGTTGACGGTGGTCGCCACGTACAGCCGCACGCGCAGGTCGTGCACGTGCGCGGCCAGGCGCGACCACGCGCCCAGCCACTCGATCAGCGTGTCGGCGGTGAGCGTGTGCGCGCTCAGCTCCGCGTAGTGGGGGGCGATCTCGGCCCAGGTCCAGGCTTGCAGGGCGGCGGCGTCGGCAGGGAAGGGAGTCGGCATGGGCATGGTTAGGGGCAGGTTGGGTTAGGTGAGTTGAACGCGAGTGAAAGCACAGCCCGAAAGCCGCGCGGACGGTCATTATAGCTGAATTGCGCCTAAATCCGTGTCTGTTGCGTAGCCGCCTCGCAACTTTTTCGGCCCGAGTGCGTATCGTATAATCAGAGCGGAGGTCGCTCCATCTTTTCACGGAGGTTGAACATGGGCAAGATCACTGGGTTTCTCGCGGGTCTGATGAGCGGCGCCATTGTCGGCGCGGTGTCGGCGCTGCTGCTGGCGCCTACCTCGGGCCGCGAATTGCAGGCCCGCGCGCGCGAGCAGTTCGACACGCTGGTGGACGACGCCCGCACGGCGGCCGAGACCAAGCGCGTGCAGCTCGAGGCGCAGCTCGCCTCGTTGAAGGCGCCCAAAACGCCGGAGAAGGAACCGGCCGCCTAACACCTTCACCGGGCCGCCCGCTGAGACCGAACGCGGCGAGTCACTCGACTCGCCGCGCTCCGGTAAAGCCCTACGCGGCTGCGCCCAGCGGTAGGTGCACCGTGAACGTACTGCCCTGCCCGACGACGCTCTGTGCCTCCATCCGTCCCCCGTGCGCGGCCACGATCTCGCGGCTGATCGCCAGCCCCAGCCCCACGCCCCCCGGCCGCGCCCGGCTCTTATCCACCTGATAAAAACGCTCAAAGAGGCGGTCCAGGTCCGCCGCCGGGATGCCGGCCCCGGTGTCGCTCACGGCCACCACCACTTCGCGTCCGGTCGGGAGGGCGGTGAGCGTCACCTGCCCGCCTGCGGGCGTGTGCTTCAGCGCGTTGTCCAGCAGGTTATCGAAGACCTGCGCCAGCCGGTCGCCGTCGGCAGTCAGCGTCGGCAGCGCCGCGGGCAGGGCGTTCACCAGCGTCACGCCCGCCGCCTGGGCGCGCGGCCCGAAGCGTTCCAGCACGGCGCCCAGTTGCGCGCGCAGATCGAGCGGGCTGCGGCGCAGCGCGGGCGCGCCCGCCTCCAGCCGCGCCAACTCCAGCAGCCCTTCTACCAGCCGCCGCATCCGTTCCGCCTCGGTGTAGATGATCTGCGCCGCGTGCTCGGTCACGGCCGGCGAGTCAGCCGTGCCGTCGAGCAGCGCCTGGGCGAAGCCCTGGATAGACGTCAGCGGCGTTTTGAGCTCGTGCGAGACGTTCGCCAGGAACTCGCGCTGGGCCTGCTGCGTCGCCTGCACCTGCCGCGCCATGCCGTTCAGCGCGCCGCCCAGCGCCCGCACCTCGTCCGGGCCGGTTTCAGGCGCGGCCTGGGTGTAGTCGCCGCGGGCAATGCCCTGCGACACCTGCGCCATTTTCTGCAACGGCTGCGCGATAGAGCGGGCAATGACCACGGCCAGCACGCCCGCCGCCAGCGCCGCAATCACCGCGGCCTCGGTCATCGGCAGCAGCAGGTTCTGCGCGAAGAAGGCCGCCGCCACGAACGGCGCGGGCCGCCCGGCCACGATGAGCACCCGGCCCTCGCCTAGCGGCCGCACCACATACAGCCACAGGCGCCGGGCGGCATCGCGCACCTGGCCGACGCGCACATCGGGGTAGGTTTGGTCGAGGCGCGCCAGCCGGAAACGCCGGAAGTCGAGCGCGGCCGCGTTGGCCGACGAGTCCACCAGCACATCGCCGTTGGCGTTCGCGACCAGGACGCGCACATCCTCGGCCGCGGCGGTCGCCTCGGCCAGGGCCAGCACCTCGGCCGGCGTCATCGCCGGCGTCAGGCGCGCCTCGCGCACTAGCGCGGCCGCCACGCTGTTCAGTTGGCTGTAGGTCTGCCGTTCCACCAGCGGGTTATTGCGCAGCAGCACGATCAGCCCCAGGCTCAGGCTGACCAGCACCACGGCGATGACGGCCAGGAAGGCGGCAAACAGCCGCCGGCTGACGGTGTTCATGCGCCCAGTGTACGCCGGTTGTGTAAACAGGCTGTAAAGCGCCCGGTGGGCGGGTTGCCTCGCTGCTGATCGGCCCCCGCCTAATTTGGCCCCGCGGCGGCGTCAGGCCGCAAAGAAAGCGTCCAGGGCGTCCTGATCGCTGGTGAACCCCCAGCCCTCGACGATCTGCCCCTGATCGTTCAGCCGCATGAGGTGCCCGCCGCGCAGGTCCACGGTGCGCCCTCGGCGCTCGCCCTGGAACGTGACGCGGGTTACGACGAAATGGCCGTTGACCATCACGTCTTCGACCTGGAAATCCCAACGGGTCAGCGGGGCCATGCGCGCCGGCATCACTTGCGTATATTCGGCCAGCCCGTGATAGTCGCCCGACACGGGGTTGTGGCCCGGCACGTGCCACACGATGTCGGGCGCAATCGCGGATTGCTCCGCCTCGTCCCCGGCGTACATCCGGCGCACGGCAGCGATAAACAGCAGATCCTGCTCGGTCATGGTGACAATGCCTCCTGATAGGGCGTGACTAGCCCGCGACGAGCTTGTACCCCACGCCCGTCAGAGTCTCAATGCGCGCCTGGCCCCCGGCCAGCGCCTTGCGCAAGTGCGCGATGTGCACATCCACCGTGCGCGTTTGCCCGTAGAAGTCGTAGCCCCACACCAGGTTGAGTAGTTGCTCGCGGGTCAGCACGCGGCCCGCGTGCTCGGCCAGCGCCAGCAGCAGGTCGAACTCCTTGGCGCGCAGGCTCACTTCGCGCTCGCCCACCCGCACCTCGCGCCGGCTCGGGTCGAGCGTCAGGTCGGCCAGGCGCAGCGGCGCGGCTTCGGCCTGGGACGCCCGCGCCCCCGCACTGCGCCGCAAGATGGCCTTCACCCGCGCCACCAACTCCCGCGGGTTGAAGGGCTTGGTCACGTAATCATCAGCCCCCAGTTCCAGCCCGATGATCTTGTCAATGTCTTCGTCGTGCGCCGTGAGCATAATGATAGGCAGCTCCGACCGCGCGCGCACCTGCTTGCAGACCTCGTAGCCGTCCAGTACCGGCAGCATCAGGTCGAGCACCATCAGGGCCGGTTCGTCTTTGGCCGCGCGCTCCAGCGCGGCGCGGCCGTCGCCCACCGCCGCCACGCGAAAGCCTTCGCGCTCCAGGTACAGGCGCGCCAGCTCCACGATATTCGGCTCGTCGTCCACCAGCAAGATCAGCTCACCCGGCATGGCGCTTGCTCAGGTCCGCCGCCCGTCACCAGACCAGTTCGTTGCCCACCAGCGTCTTTTTGCCCAGCGCGCCTTCGCCCACGTAGGTCTCCGGCGACTCCATCGGCCACCAGGTGCCCTCGCGCGGCGCGGCGGGGGTGAAGTCCAGGTGGTCTACGCCCAGCGCGTGCAGCGTGGCGCGCTCCACCAGCGAATAATCGGCCGAGTTGGCGCGGTGAAAGTTGAACGGCTCCTTGAGCCACACCGGCGGGTTGGTGATGATGCGTGGCACGCCTAGCGCGTTCTGCGACGCCCCGTGCAGCATGTACGGGTGCAGGATCACGAAGTCGCCCGCCTCAGCGATCACTTCCTCAAAGCGCGCGCATTGGCCGATCAGGTCCTGCATCGGAAAGCCGTCCGGCGGCACGCCTTCCGGGTGCGCCAGCAGGTAACGCGCCACCACGCCCACCGAGTCTGGCGCGATGAACGTCGCGCCGCCCTGGTGGCGCATGTCGGTCCAGCACACAATCGTCAACAGGCCCTGCTCCGGGCTGTCGAGAAAGTGCCGGAAATAGCCGCCGTCCTTGTGCCAGCCGCGCGCCTGGGGCGAGGGCGGTGTCCAGGGCTTGCCGCTGCGCAGGTTCACGATCAGCGCGTCCGACCACTTGAACGAGTTCACCGGGTAGTATTTGGCCGGCGTGTCCATCACCCGCGTTTCCAGCCGGTCTTCGCCGCCCACCGTGGCGCACAGCGCCTCCCAGGCCCGCGGCGCGACATCGCGGATGGCGACCTCGCTCTCGTTCTTCAGCCAGATCAAGTCTTTGGCCCACGTGGCCGGGTTGTCGCGGTCGTAGCCCAGGCGCTGCCAGCCGCGCGCCACGAAGCGCTCGATCAAGGCCGGGTCCACGCACTGCTTGACGACGAAATAGCCGTTGTCTAGAAAGCTCTGTGCCTGCGCGTCGGTCAGGGAAGGGTAAGCGCTCATGGCGTGTTCACTCCTCCAGCGCACCCGGCTGGTCGGGTTGGGTCAGGCGCGACAGCGGCGGCGTTTCGCCGCTCACGTCGCCGATTTCCGGTTGACGCCAACGCTGCCGCGCCGCGTCCGCCAGCCGAATGCCGTGGCCGGGCGTCTCGGGCGCCAGCGCGTACCCGCCCGCGAACTGCACCGGCGTTTCGGCCAGGTGGTCGTAGTTCTGGAAAGAATACTCCAACCAGGGGTTGCCCGGCAAGGCGGCCGCCAGGTGCACGCCGATCTCCAAAAAGGTGTTGCCCAGCGACACCTGCAGGCCGTAGTCGTGGGCCAGCCAGGCCGCGCGCAGCCCGCCGGTATAGCTGCCGTGGATGTTCAGCATGTCCACCGCGTGCGCCTCGATCAGCCGGCGCTTGTCGCCCAGCCCCAGGTATTCGCCGCTGTTCACCAGCGTGAAAGGCACGGCCGCCCGCACCTCGCGCAGCCCCGCGAAGTCCAGGCGCAAGCACGGGTCCTCGATCCACAACAGCTCGATGCCGGCGCGGTGGTAGGCGTGCAGCCGCCGGATGGCCTCGCCGGGCGGCCAGGCCTCGTTGGCATCGGCCATCAGCGGGGCGTGGTCGCCCACCACGCCCCGCACCAGCCGCAGCCGGTGAATGTCCCATTCCAGGTCCGGGTGGCCCACCTTGACCTTAAAGGCCTCGAAGCCCAGCGCCGCCGCGCGGCCGAAGAGCCAGATCAGTTCCGCGTCACTCAGGTGAAAGTCCAGCCCGCTGGCATAGGCCCGCACCCGCGGCTGGTCGCCGCCCAGCAGCCGGTAGAGCGGCAGCCCCAACGCCTGCGCGGTCAGGTCCCAGGCGGCCTGGTCCAGGGCGTCGTCCAGGCTGTAGGGCAGGGCGCGGATGTTGCCGCCCCGCGGCCGGCTGATGCGGTGCGTCAGCGCGGCCGGGGCCTGCCCGCGCAGCCCCGGCCACACTTCTGTCGCAAACACACGCGTCAGCTCGGCCTCGGCCGGCAGGGGGTATAGCTGCGAAGCGCCCATGAAGCCCGTGCCCACCCGGCCGTGCGTGTCGGTCAACTCCAGCACGGCCAGGCGCATCATGTCCACGCGAATCTGCGAATCGCCGATGGGCCGCTCGCGCGGAAACTCCAGCCGCGTAATCGTAAAGCCGGTCAGGGTGTTAGGCATGCTCGCTCAATCCATGGGGTACAGGCTGCACCCGCCGTCGGCCAGCAGCACCGTGCCGGTCAGGTAACTCGCCATCGGCGAGCACATAAACAGGAAAGCGTGCGCCACACTGGCCGGCGGCTGCATGTAGCCCAGCGGAATAGCCTTCTGCGCCCGCGCCTTGTAGCTCGGGTCGGTGTCCCACTGGCGCTGGGCCAGCCCGGCCGCCACGATGCCGGGCGCCACGGCGTTGGCGCGGATACCCCGCGGGGCCAGTTCGCGGGCGAAGCCGCGCATGAGGGCCTTCATCGCCGCCTTGCTGGCGGTGTAGGGTGTGATCTCGGGCCACGGCACGTCTTGCACCCAGGAAGTGGTGAAGATCAGTTGGCCCGGCCGTTCGGCGGCGATCCAGCGCTGGGCAGCGGCCTGAGCGGTCACATACGCGGCGCGCAGGTTCACCTGCATCAGTTGGTCGAAAGCTTCCAGCGGGTACTGATCTACCGGGTAGGCGGCCACCATGCCGGCGTGGCAGCAGACCACATCCGGCATCCCCAGCGTCGCCGTCACGCCGTCGAAGAGCGCGGCCACCGCTTCCGGCGCGGAGGCATCGGCCTGAAAGTAGCGCACCCGCGGGTTGGCGCTCAGCGCCGGAAGCGCCGCGCGCGCCTGGGCCTCCTCCACCACGTCGTTGACGGCTACGGCCGCGCCGTGCTCGGCCAGCACCGCCACGATTGCCTGGCCGATGGCGCCCGCGCCGCCGGTGATCAAGATGGTCTTGTCGCTCAGGTCTAGCAGGTCCATGGGCTGCCTCGTCTCAGTCGGCGGCCGGCCACAGCTGCGGCCAGTAGTCGCCCACGAAGGGCTGACCGTCATACGCGCGCGGCCCCAGGAAGACGTTGTTGGGGTGCCACTGCTTGCCTGCGCGGTAAGTGGTGTCGCCCGGCATCATGTGGCTGATGACCGACAGGCGCGGCGCGGCGCTCCGGTTGGGGCCGGAACCGTGGAACGTCAGGCTATGGTGAAAGCTGGCCTGCCCGGCTTTGAGCACGCACGGCTCGTCGAGCCACGCGTGCGCGCCCGCCTGGCTGAACTTGGCCGCCAGCGCTTCCAGGTCTTTGACCCCAAAGCTGTCGCTCTCCTCGATCAGCCCCCACCGGTGCGAGCCGACAATGGTGCGCATGCCGCCGTTGCTCAGGTCGGTGTCTTGCAGCGCCACCCAGGCGGTGCACATGTTCGTCGTGCTGGCCGCCTGCCAGTAGCCGTAGTCTTGGTGCCAGCCGATATTGCCCACGTTGGTCGTGGTCTGCCCCGCTGTGCCCGGCTTGTAGATGGCCTGGTCGTGCCATAGCCGCACGCTATCCACGCCCATCAGCCGCGCCGCGATTTTCCCAGTGACCGGCGAGGTGACGGCCGCGCGAATTTCGTCGTTGACCCAAAAGGCATTCAGGAACTGCCGCACCACCAGGGTGCTCAGGTCGGGGTTGGGCACCCCATACTGCGACGGGATGTCGTGGTCGTAATCACGCGCCCACAGCCGGTCGTGCGCGGCCCGCAGCCGGGCAATCTGATCGTCATCCATGAGCTTGGGGCTGATCCAGTAGCCGCGTTCCCAGTATTCCTGGCGCACGGCGTCGGTGACCAGGCCGTCCACTTGGTCGAGCGTAATCATAGGCAAGTGCTCCGCGATAAGGGTGAAAACGCTACTGGATGCCCATTATAGCCGCAGCACCGCCCGGCCTCGGCGCTGCCTGGGGTAGGGGCATAGCGTGCTACGCCCGCGTCCGCTGCTAAAGCAGCCGCGTCATCAGTTCGGCCACCGCGCTAGACCACGGGTCGCCCGGCCGCGCTCCGCCTCACGCCCGCCTCCCGCGCGCCTGGAACCCGGGCCGAGTCGCCGCCGAATTGCGGCACAAATGGCCGAAATAGGCTAACATGGACCGCGCGATGTGGAATTGGCCCATCGCGGGTAGCAGCACGAGGCCGGCCCGTGGCGCTTACACAAATCGGACGTTATACCCTGCACGGCGAGTTAGGCCGCGGCGGCATGGCCACGGTCTATCGCGGCTACGACCCGCGCTTCAAGCGCGAGGTGGCCGTCAAAATCCTGCCCGCCGAGTTCCTGCACACACCCACCTTCCGTGCCCGCTTCGAGCGCGAAGCCCAGACCATCGCCGGCCTGGAACACGCCGCCATCGTCCCGGTCTACGACTACGGCGAAGAGAACGGCCAGCCGTACCTCGTCATGCGCCTGATGGCCGGCGGCTCGCTGGCCGATGCCCTGGCGCATGGCCCGCTGCCGCTGCCCGAGACCCTCGAGATCATTGACACCCTGGCCCCCGCCCTCGACCGCGCCCACAGCCTGGGCATCGTCCATCGTGACCTCAAGCCCGGCAACATCCTGTTCGACGCCGATCACCATCCGTATATCTCCGACTTCGGCTTGGCCAAGCTCACGCTGGCCACCAGCGCCCAGCTCAGCCAAACCGGCGTCATGGGCACGCCCGCCTATATGGCCCCCGAGCAGGCGCGTGGCGCGAAAGATATTGACGGTCGCGCCGACCTGTACGCCCTGGGCGTCATCGTCTACCAGATGCTCGTCGGCCGCCCGCCCTTCGACGCCGACACGCCCATGGGCGTCGCCTACAAGCACGTCACCGAGCCGCCGCCGCGCCCCAGCGCCACCCGGCCCGACCTCGGCCCGGCCTTCGATGCGCTGATCGCGCGCGCCATGGCCAAAGACCCGGCCCAGCGCTTCCAGACGGCCGGCGCGCTGCGCGCCGCGCTGGAGCAGGCCATGGGCCTCGGCCCGCCCGGCCCAACCGTTAAGGATATGGATACCGCGCCCCGGCTGCGCGTGCCGCCCAGCGCCGCGCCTACCGCGCCGCCGCCCATCACGCCCATCACCCCGCAGCGGCCCATCACGGCCGCGCCGCCCACCGGCCCCATGTCGCTGCCGCGCCTCCCCAACGTCGGCGCGCCCACCGGCTCTGTCGCCTGGCCTCCCCCCCAGCCGGCCGTGCCCGCGCCGGTGTACAACTACTCGATCAGCCCGCCGCCGGCCTCCGCGCCGCCCGCGCCGCAACATGCCCCCGCGCGCCGGGGCGGGGGGGCGGGCCGGCTCCTGCTCTGGCTGCTGGTGGGTGGCGTGCTCCTGGCCGCGCTGGTGGTCATTGGAGTCGCGGCCTTCTACGCCGTGCAGTTCATGCGCCTCGGCGCCACGGCGACGGCCGCCCCGCCCACGGCCCCCGCGACGGACACGGTCTTGCTGCCTGCTACCTGGACCCCCGGCGCGCTCGTGCCCACCCACACCCCCAGCGCCGCGGAGACCGCCGCCACCCCCACCGTAGCGCCCTCGCTCACGCCCGCGCCCGGCGCGAGCCGGTTGAGCGCGGTAGACGGCATGGTGCAGTTCTACGTGCCCGCCGGCGAGTTCGGCATGGGCAGCGACTCGGCCGCGCCCGACCAGGCCCCATACCACCTCGTCACGCTCGACGCCTTCTGGATTGACCAGACCGAAGTGACCGTGGCCCAATACATTCAGTGCGTAAAGTCCGGCGTGTGTGCGCCGCCGCTCAACCTCGGTTCGGTAACCCGCGCGACCTACTATGACGACCCACAGTACCTCGGCTACCCGGTCATCTTCATCAACTGGGCGCAGGCGCGCACCTACTGCGAGTGGACCGGGCGGCGGCTGCCCACTGAGGCCGAGTGGGAGAAGGCCGCGCGCGGCACCGATGCCCGTCTCTACCCCTGGGGCAACGAGCCGCCTGACCCCCAGCGGCTGAACTTTCAGGCCTCCGGCTTCCAAGACACCGTGCCCGTCGGCCAATATCCCGACGGCGCCGGCCCCTACGGCGCGCTCGACATGGCCGGCAACGTCTCAGAGTGGGTGGCCGATTGGTACGACGCCGGCTATTACGCCGTCTCGCCCAACCTCAACCCGCTCGGCCCCGCCCAGACCGGCTGCCCCGAGGGCGACTGCCGCCCCCTGCGCGGCGGCAACTGGAACAGCCGCCCCGAGGAAGTCACCACCTCGGCCCGGTTGTTCTACGGCCCGAACGACACCCGCGACGCCTTCGGGGTGCGCTGCGCTCAGTCGGTCCCCTAGGCCGCGGCCGCCGCGATGCCCATTCTCCCGCTGCCCGACCCGGCATTGTTGGTGCTCATCGGCCCGCACGACGCGCAGCGCTCCGCTTGGGCCAAAGCCCACTTCGCGGCGGATGAAATCGTCGCGCTGGCTGACTGCCGCCGGCTCGTGGCCGATGAAGGTGAGGCGGCCGCGGCTGGGCGCGAGGCGGTGGCCCTGCTCGACGACCTGGTCGCGCGCCGCCTGGCCGTCGGCTCGCTCACAGTAGTGGATGCGCCGCACTTGACGCCCGGCGACCGCCAGCCGCTGGTCGCGCTCGCCAAGCGCTATCATCTGCTGCCGGTAGCGCTGGTTTTTGGCGCGCCTGACCCGGCGGCCCTGGCGCGCGAGGGCTTTCGGCGCGTGCTGGCGCTCGACACCGCCCAGCCGGTCACGCTCCGGCGCGAGCCGCTGCCCCCCAACCGCCGCGACCTCTCCGGCCCGTTCGACCTCATTGGCGATGTGCACGGCTGCTTCGATGAATTGTTGCTGCTTCTAGAACAGTTAGGCTACCACCTGGGCGAGCGCGTGACGCCGCCGCCGGGGCGCACAGCAGTGTTCGTGGGCGACCTGGTGGATCGCGGCCCGCGCGCCACCGCCGTGCTCGCGCTGGTCATGGGCCTGGCGGCCGAGAGCGCCGCCTTGTGCGTCGCCGGCAACCATGACAACAAGCTCCTGCGCCAGATGCAGGGCCGCCACGTTCATCTCACTCATGGCTTAGCCGAGAGCGTCGCGCAACTGGCTCGTGAGACGCCGGAGTTTCGCGCGCGAGTGCTGGCCTTCCTGGGCGGCCTGACCAGCCACTATGTGCTCGACAGCGGGCGGCTGGTGGTCGCGCACGGCGGCCTAAAAGAGTCGCTGCACGGCCGCGATGACCTCGCCGTGCGCGAATTCTCGCTCTATGGCGCCACCACCGGCGCGACCGATGCGCTGGGCTTGCCGGTGCGCTTGAATTGGGCCGCCGACTATCACGGCGCGGCCCTGGTGGTCTACGGCCACACCCCTGTAGCCGAGCCGCTGTGGCAAAACAACACGGTGAACCTTGATACCGGCTGTGTGTTTGGCGGGCGGCTGAGCGCGCTGCGCTACCCCGAACGCCAGATCGTCGCGGTGCCCGCGCTGCGGCGCTATGCCGAGCCGCGGCGGCCGTTTCTCCCTTCCGACTCACAAGGATGACGCCCATGCAATACGGTTCCATCGCCGGCCTCGCTCAACCCGTCTCGCGCCTGGTGCAAGGCGGCGCCATGTTCGGCGACACCTTCGACGCCGCCGCCGGCGCCGACCTGTTCGACGCGGTGCTGGCCCTCGGCTGCACCATGATTGACACCGCCCACATCTACGGCGGCGGCGCCAGTGAGCGCGCCATCGGCAGCTGGCTGGCGCGCGGGCCGCGCGAGCGTGTGCTCATCCTGAGCAAGGGCGCGCACCCCGACGCCAAAGGCCCGCGCGTCACGCCCGCCGCCATCGCCCGCGATCTGCGCGAGTCGCTCGACCGCTTGCAGACCGACTATATTGACCTCTACCTGCTGCACCGCGACGACCCGCGCCGGCCGGTTGGCCCGCTGGTCGAGGCCCTCAACGAGCACCTGGCCGCCGGGCGCGTGCGCGCCATTGGCGTCTCCAACTGGTCCTCGGCGCGCATTACGGCGGCCAACACCTACGCCGCCCTGCACGGCCTCACACCGCTGGTCGCCAGCAGCCCGCATTTTGGCCTGGCCGAGCAGCGCGCAGCGCCCTGGCCCGACGCCTACACCCTCACCGGCGCGGGGCAGGCCGCCGAGCGCGATTGGTACGTGCGCACCCAGACGCCCGTGCTGTCCTGGTCGTCGCTCGCCAGCGGCTTCTTCTCCGGCCGCTACTCCCCCGACCGCCTGGACGAACTGAACAGCCCCACGGACCAGATGATCAAGCGCGTCTATTGCACGCCGGCTAACTTCAATCGGCTGGCCCGCGCCAACGCGCTGGCCGCCGAACGCGGCGTGAGCGTGGCCCAGGTCGCCCTGGCCTACAGCCTCAGCCAGCCGCTGAACTTGTTTGCCTTGGTGGGAGCCGTCAGCGGCGCGGAGTACGCCGACTGCGCCGCCGCGCTAGACCTCAACCTGACGCCTGCCGACCTCGATTGGCTCGACCTGCGCCGGCCCGCCCGCCCCTAGCCCCCGGTGGCAATGCCCCTGGTGCCGGCCGCGCTTTCCGGCCCGGCTGAGTGGTGCTATTATTCGTACCTCACTCTAATTTGGGCTGCGAGCCGGAGCCAATATGTCCGAAAAACGCGCCACGACAACCGATGATGCCCACCGCGCTAAAACCCGCCCGCCGGCCGCTCCCCAGACCGCCAAAACCGCCCCGCCTGCGCCGCACACGCTCACCCGCGCCGTAGACCCGGCTGAGCTAAGCGCCGCCTCGCCCGCCCAGGTGCGCCGCCTCCACCGCGCCATCGGCAACCGCGCCCTCAACCGCCTGCTCACCCGGCCGACCATCCAGGCCAAGCTCACCGTCGGCCCGGCCGACGACCGCTTCGAGCGCGAAGCCGATCAAGCCGCCGCCGCCGTCATGCGCCAGGCGCAAACGCCTGCCCCCGCTCTGCCCAGCGAAGAAGAGACCGCCCTTCAGCGCCTGCCGCAGCCGGGGCCGTCCGTCGGGCTGGAAGGCGGCGATGTCAACGCCGACGTTGAGGCGCGCCTCTCCGCCACGCGCGGCGCCGGCCAGCCGCTGCCCGACGCCACCCGCGCCCAAATGGAGACTGGCCTCGGCGCCGACTTTGACGGCGTGCGCATTCACACCGACGCCGCCGCCCACGACCTCAACCGCGAGTTGGGCGCGCAGGCCTTTACCCACGGCGCCGATGTCTATATGGCCCCCGGCAAGTACGCGCCCGGCAGCAGCGACGGACAGCGCCTGCTGGCTCACGAACTGACCCACGTCGTGCAGCAGGGCGCTTCCACCGTGCGCCGCCGCGCCCGCCGCCCCGCCGCCGCCCCACTCACCGAAACCGTGGCCGATGGCGTCATCCACCGCAAGCTCTCCGGCACCCGCGAGGCGCTCGAAGCGCTCGGTGGCGAGGCCTCGCTCAAGTCGAAGGGCAAGGCGATGGTCAGCAGCATTAAGGCCAAAGTGGGCAAGAGTACTACCGGGGAAGGCAGCGGCAAATATGCCCAACTCTTGTCCGGGCTTAAGTCGTACGAAAAGCTCGAGGTCAAATACGCCGCGCAGAACCGGCCGTTCCTCACCGGCAAGGAAAAGGCCGACCTGTGGGGCCGCCTGAAAGAGCTGGAAGTGCTCACCGTGGCCTGGCTGGAGGAGAACGCCGACGAGGGCGTCGCGCCCGACGTGGCCCGCCAGCAGGTGCAGAACATGGAGCCGGAGGAGATCAGGGGCGGCGAAACCCTGGAACAGCAGCGCTACCACGCCCTCAAGCTGCTGCTGCCGCGCCTACGCCACGAGATGCTCGAAATCAACCGCGACGATTTCTACCGCACCAACATCTACTCCGACCGCCGCCTCAATGCCGAGGGCACGCGCGATGACGCCTTCGGCGGCGCGGTAAACCGGCTCGACCTGGTCTCGCACCGCGGCGAGCAGGGCGTCTTCACGCAAGATAAGACCTGGGCCGACGCCATGACCGTGGGCAGCACCCTCGGTATCCCCCTGGCCGACCCCAACGCCGGGGCGCGCTCGGTGGCTATGTATCAGCTTGCCCGGCTGCTCAACCTGGGCGTGGAAGTGATCGCCCGCACCGAGTTCGCCACGCACACCAGCGCCACCAACGTCGCCAACCGGCCCCTCGCCGCGCCCATGGCCAAGCTGGGCGTGCGGCAAGCACTGGCGACCGGCACAGAGGCCGCCGAGACGCCCACCGCCCTCACCGCCGCCGACGCGCGCGCCCGGGGCGGCAACACCATCTCGCTTGAAGACCCCACCTTGCAGCGCTCACTCAACGCCCTCCAGCTCATTGACGCCATCGCCGGGCAGATTGACCGCCACTGGCACAATTACTACATCGCCACCGACGGCGAAGGCCGCGTGGATGGCGTGGTTGGCATAGACCTGGATATGGCCTTCGCGCCCGACCACCGTACCGTCGCCCCGGCCACCAACAACAACGACGACCCCCTCAAAGGCGCGCACTTCGTCGGCATGCCCGCCCTGGTAGACAGCCAATTCGCCGCGCGCCTCGTCGCCGTGCAGGCCGACGACGTGGCCGCGCTGCTCCGCAACTACCTTTCGGCGGCCGAGGTCGCGGCCGCGGTCGAACGCTTCAACCTGGTCAAGGAAGCCTGCCGCGGCATCCTTGAGCGCCACGAGGCCGTCTTGCCCGGCGGCTGGGGAGCCGACACGGCCCGCGCGCAGCTTTCCGGCCTCAGCGCCGAAAACACCAGCTACCTGGGCAAGATGGCCGCCGGCACGACCAAGCACGCCTTCTCCACGCCCGTCACCGCCACCGTCCAGGCTCGCATCCGCGATGCTGAAGGCCGGCGCGGCATGTATGCCATCATCGAAAACCTGGAGCGTCTCATCTGGTCCAGCATCCTGACCGTCGCTGAAAGCACCGCTCTGTCCGAGCTTCTCATCGCCAACTGGGAAGCCACGCCCGAGGGTGAGCAGCGCGCGCTCATGCAAAATCTGCGCAACACGCCCATCCGCAACTGGAACAACTACCTGCGCCACCCCGCCGCCAACCCTGGCGTGTTGCTCAAGACCGCCTAGCCCGGCCCACCCACTTGCCTGGTCAGCGGCCGGCACGGCGCGCGCAGCCCGTGCCGGCCGCTTTGCTTGGGGAGACCCGCCATGCACACTGCCACCTACGCCAGCCCCCACGCCCGCCTGCGTGCGCTGCCCTTCGCCGCGGCCAGGCTCACCGGCGGCTTTTGGGCCGAGCGCCAGGCCGTTAACCGTGCCGCCGGCCTGCGCCACGGCTACGCCCAGCTTGAGCAGGCCGGCAACTTTTACAACCTGCGCCTCGCCGCCGGGCTGACCACCGGCGACTATAAAGGCTACCTCTATCTCGACTCAGACCTGTACAAGTGGCTGGAGGCCGTCAGCTATGCCCTGGCCGCCGGCCCCGACCCAGAGCTACAAGCCCTGGCCGACCGCACCATCGGCCTGCTCGCCGCCGCGCAGCAGGGCGACGGCTACCTCAACGCCTACTGGCAGGTGGCTAAGCCCGGCCAACGCTGGACCGACCTCGACCACGGCCACGAAATGTACTGCGCCGGTCACCTCTTCCAGGCCGCCGTCGCCCACCACCGCGCCACCGGCCGCCCCGACCTGCTCACCCTCGCCTGCAAGTTCGCCGATCATATTGATGCGACCTTTGGCCCCGGCAAGCGGCAGGGCGCCTGCGGCCACCCCGAGGTCGAGTTGGCCCTGGTGGAGCTATACCGCGAGACCGGCGAGCGCCGCTACCTGGCCCTGGCCGCCTACCTGCTCGATTGGCGCGGCCACCGCCACTTCCGCGCCTTCGGATCATTCGGCCCAGAATACTACCAAGACCACGCGCCCGTGCGCGACTTCAGCGAAGTCGTCGGCCACGTCGTGCGCCAGTTCTACCTCGACGTAGGTGTGGTAGACCTGTATCTGGAGACCGGCGAACCGGCCCTGTTGGCCGCCGCCCAGCGCCGCTGGCACGATGCCACCGCGCACAAGATGCACGTGACCGGCGGCTTCGGCGCGCGCTACGAGGGCGAGGCCTTTGGTTTACCCTACGAATTGCCCAGCGACCGCACCTATTGCGAAACCTGCGCCGCCATCGGCGGCATGATGCTCAACTGGCGCTTGCTGCTCGCCACCGGCGAGGCGCGCTACGCCGAGCTGTTCGAGCGCGGGCTGTACAACGGCTTCCTGGCCGGCCCGGCGCTCGACGGCCGCAGCTACTTCTACGTCAACCCGCTCCAAAGCCGCGGCGGTTACGCTCGCTCCGCCTGGTATGCCACGGCCTGCTGCCCGCCCAACGTCATGCGCACGCTTGCCAGCGTGGAGCACTTCCTCGCCACCACCAGCGCCGCCGGTGTGCAGGTGCATCAATACGCCGCCGCGGAAATCACGCTCGGCCCGCGCGCCCTGCGGCTCGACACCCACTACCCCTGGGACGGCGACATCACGCTCACCGTCACCGCCACCGACGCCGCCGAGTGGGAATTGCAGTTGCGTATCCCCACTTGGGCGGCCGGCGCCACGGCCACCCTCAACGGCGCGCCGCTCGCCGCTGCCCTGACCCCCGGCGCGTACGCCGCCGTCACTCGCGCCTGGCAGGTGGGCGATGTGATCCAGCTGCGTCTGCCGCTTACCCCGCGTTTCACCCAGCCGCACCCGCGCATTGACGCGCTGCGCGGCACGCTCGCCCTTGAGCGCGGCCCGCTGGTCTACTGCCTGGAGCAGGGCGATCAGCCCGCCGGGGTAGACCTGCTCGACGTGCAAGTAGACCTCGCCGCCCAGCCGCAAACCACGGCGCGGGCCGACCTGCCCGGCGTGGTGGCGCTCGCCGCTCCCGGCTATCGCCTCAACGTCGCGGCGCTGGCCGAAACGCTCTACTACCCGGCCGACGCCGCGCCCCAGCCGCGCGCCCCGCTCACCCTCACCGCTGTGCCCTATTATGCCTGGGCCAATCGTGGGGCCGGCGCCATGCGCGTCTGGCTGCCCGCCGCCTAAAGCCGGCCGCCGGGAGCCGTGTCACGCGGTTCGCGCGGGCCTAAGCTCATTCGCTTTCGGCGGCATTGGCCGGGGCTGGTCTACGGGTTGCTGCTGGCGCTGGCGGCCGGCCTGCGCCTGGGCGGTCTGACGCAGCTGCCCCATACCCTGTGGGTTGACGAAGCCTGGTTTAGCCTGCAGGGTCGCGTCGTGCTCAGTGGCGCAAACCTGCTGCCGCTCCAGCCACCGGGCCTGGGCATTGGCGACTCGGCCTTCCAGATATATGCGGCGGCGCTGGCGCAAGCCTTGGGCGCGCCCGCCGCTTACGCTTCGCGCACGGCGTCGGCCGTTACCGGGCTGCTGGTGGTCGTCGCCGCTTACCCGGTGCTGCTGGCCCTGATGCGCACTTTGTGGGACGAGCGCCCAGCGCAACTGGCCGCCCTAACCGCGACAGCCCTCCTTGCTACCAACTTCACAGCCCTCCTGCACAGCCGCGGCGGTTTGCAGATGTCGGGAGCAGCTCTGGCAACCGTGCTGATCGCCGGCGGCCTGTGGTTCACCTTTCAGCGCGGCAGCTGGCGCTGGGCGCTGGCGACTGGCGTCGTCGTCGGCCTGGGGCAGACCACCTATGAGGCCGCGCTCGGGCTGCCGGTGCTGGTGGTGCTGTACACCGCCATACGCTGGGCCTGGCCCTCCGGCCCGTCACGCTGGCAGGCGCCGGCGTTGGGGGGCCTCGTGCTGGGCGCGGCTCTGGCGGCCTTTAGCCCCTTGCTGGTCTTTTATTACTTCCATCCCGGTATTTACTTAGCGCACGTGGGGCAAGCGCAGACCGTGACCGGCGCGGTCGGGCCACTGGCGACGCTCGGCCAGGCGCTCAGCGGCCTGGAGCGCGTCATCGGCGGCCTCGCCCTGGCTGGCGACCGATTGCCCGGCCGCAACGTGATTGGCCGACCGCTATTTGACTGGGCGGCCGCGCTCCTCCTGCTGGTGGGTGTAATCTGGGGCGCGGGGTGTGGCCGGCGGCGGCCCGCCGTGCAACTGCTGTTCGCCTGGCTAACCGCGATGGCGCTGCCGTCTGCACTATCAGATGAAGCACCGGCCTTCTCGCGGATGCTGCCGCTCGTGCCGGCGCTGGCCGCGGTGGCCGGCATAGGCGCAGCCGCCGCGTGGCAGTGGGCGCGACCTAAACTGCGCCCTGGCGTAACGGCACTGGTGGCTGCGGGCGTGATCGTGAGCGCTGGGCTGTCCATCCAGGCTTACTTTGTCAAGTGGCCCGCCCAGCCCGGCGTATTCGATGCCCTTCACTTCGGCGCGCGACTGACGGCCGAGGCGGCCCTCGCTCAAACGCCCGCCGCCACGGTGTTCGTGCTGCCCGGCTACGCGCCGTTTGTCGCCGGTCCCTTCGAGCTTTTGCTCGACCCCACGCCGGTGCAGCGCCTCGACGCGGGAGCATGCCTCCCCTACGCCGACAGCGCAGCCCGCGACACAGTCTACGGCGTGATCCAGGTGATGGACGCCGAAACCCTGCCGCGCCTGCAATCGGCCTATCCCACCGGCGCCGTGGTCGCCACTGTGCCGCACCCCGCCGGCTACGCTTACGCCCTGTTCTTCCGCGTTCCGGCCGGCACCGCCGCCCCCGCGCCCGAATACGCCGTGTCGGTGACCTTCGCCAATGGCCTTCAACTCACCGGCTACTCCGCGCCGGCCTCCGTCGGGCCGGGTGCAACAATTGACGTGCAGCTCTTCTGGCGCGCTGAGGCGCCAGTGGCCGGTGACTGGAACGCCTTCCTGCACCTCGGTCGTGGGCGCAACAGCAACCCCATGCTCGGGCAGGCCGATGCCCCACTCTGCCCCAACTTCCCGCCTGCGCGCTGGACGCCGGGTTATGTCTACGTTGAGACACGCGCCGTCACCCTTACGGCTGATGCGCCGCTGGGCGGGTATGACCTGCGCGTGGGCCTGTACCCGCCCCGCGTGCTGGAGCGCGTGCCCATCATCGCCGCTAACGTGGCGGTGGAAGACGACCGGGCCGTGCTCGGCGCTTTCCAAGTGCGCTGATCGCTAGGCCCAGGGCATTCTTAAAGTCGGGCTGGGGTTGAAACAAACGACCTTCTTCGGTAGATTTGGGGTGTCACAGCCCAAGCCAACCGAGGAAGGTCAACATGGAGTCTAGCACAAACGAAGTCGGCGGCGG
>JADZEK010000101.1 GCA_020850595.1 Anaerolineales bacterium | reverse complement strand
GTAGACCTTACGGATCGGCGATTTGGGGAGCCGTACGCCCATGATTCTTGCCTAGCCGTAAGGTCTACTGTGGTCGATTCCTCGTCTCTCTCAGGCACCCAAACTGAATACCGAGTAAGGCTGCGCAATAAATATCAGTGTAGCAAAATTATGTGCCGACTTCAAGAGCCACTTCTTGGTGTCAAGGTTGCACGACCGACAATGGAGTTCGTCGGGCTCATAACCCGGAGGTCGTGCGTTCGAATCGCACCCCTGTTACTCGTAAGAAATGCCGCGAATCTGGAGACTATAGCACGCCTACCGGGAGCGGAGCGCCAGCGGTGCGCGTGGAGGCTGCCCGAGCCTGATGAAGCGAGCTAGTCGTGGTTCCCCTCTGCGGGGCCTGGGCGTCCCGCAACATATCCAGGGCGATGCGACTGAACAGGTGCCCCTGGGTGCGCACGCGATAGATTGATTTTTGCATCTTGCGATAGCGGCGGTTGCCGCGCTCGACGGCATTGGAGGTGGCGGGCAGCAAGCGGTCATCCAGAAAGGTGAGCGCCTGCTCCAGGTTGGGCGAGAACAGCGGTTTGAGGGTGTCACCGACTTTCTGGAAGCGTTGCGCGCGGGCGCGCAAGTGGGCCAGTTTGGCCAGGGCCGTCTCGGTCCGGCAGCGCCGATCAAACAGCCGGTAGACTTCGTCCATGAGGTCCCGCAGGGTGCGCAGGTGGGGCAGGCCGCGGGTAATGAACTGCAACAACTTGCGTTCGGCCTGGGTCAGGTAATGCTTCACGAACAGATGGCGATGGGTAAACAGGTCAGCGATCTTGGCTTGCAGGCGCACGCTTTGTCGAGCCCGCCGTTGGGCGGCCTTGTCTTTGGTGGATGGCCGCCCGCGTTTGAGCTTGGGCTTTTGGGCGGTCAGGTCTTTGCGCACCTTGGCCACAGCATGCAGCACCGCCAGAGTGATCTGCTTGAGGACGTGGAACTCACAAATCTGATGGGGAACCGCGCCAAAGGTGGCGGCAATCGCCGGTGGGTACAAGTCCGAACCGTCGGTGGTGATCCCGGCGACTTGCAGCCCGCGCGCCTCGAGCACCCGCTGGAACCGGCTGAAAAAGGCGGTTACGATCATCTGCGTGGGCGCCTGGCCGCGCTCCAGGACCTGGTAGAACACGCGTTTGAAGGTGCGATTGTCCACGATCGACAAAACGCAGAACGGGCCGTCATACAACTCGTCGGCGGCAAGATAGCCGGAGAAGTCTGTCAGCACCCAGTCGAGATAGTCTTGCTCAACGCGGCCGGTCGCTTTCTTCCCCCCCGGCTTCCACCCAGTTCTGGATGGTCGCCCAGGGCACGAACACGCGGAAGTCACGCCACAGCCGCCAGCTCGCCGGTTGGTACGGCAGGCCATCTTCGACCACCGTGCGCACGGCCAGGCGGATGACCCGGTGGGTATAGTGACTGAGCGGTGGCGCCAGATCGGACGTATCGGCATGGAAGTACTTGTGGCACCGGCTGCAGCAATGCTGCGAATAAGTGATCTCCAATTCGCGCGGGCGGCCCGCATCCAGGTCGCCCACGTCGTGCAGTCGGCGGGTGTAGACGCGATCGCGGTAAGCCGCGTAGCCGCACCGTGGGCATGCCTGGCGCTGAAAGTTCCGATCGACCCGGATGAGCTTCGGCTTGGGCAGATCTTCAACCCGCGTGATGGCTTCGGTCGGATCGGGTAAGTATTCGCCCGGACCCAGCCGGGGCGTTGGCTTGGCCATCGGCCTGTCAGATGTCATGCCTCACCCTATACTGGGCCAAGCGGCCTCAGCCAGACTGGTCCAACCCGCCTCACCCAAACTGGGCCAGCGGCCTCACCTAAAGTGGGCCAGCCGACCTCGCCCAAAGTGGGCCAGTGGCCGTATGTAAGTCTCCCCACTCCGGGTATCCTCACGGGCATCTTACCCGTGAGGAGCCTGTGATGAAAGAGAGACTCAAGACGATGGACCTGCATGCCCTGTTACGCCGGTTGCGCGCCGGCGAGAAAGATCGGTCGGTGGCGCGCGCCCTGAACCTGGACCGCAAGACGGTGGGCAAGTACCGCCGCTGGGCGGCAGCGCAGCAGTTGCTCGGCGCCGACCCGCTGCCTGACCTGGCCGCCCTGCACGCCCTGGCCGCGGCCACCCTTGACCAGGCCGCACCCCCACCCCAGAACCACTCCAAAGTCGAAGCCTACCGCGACGAGATCGACAAGCTGCTCAAGCAAGGGCTGCGGCCGGGGCTGATCTACCAGAAGCTGTGCGAGCACCCCGAGTTCACGGCCAGCGAGTCGGCTGTCTGGCGCCTGACCGTCAAGCTGCGCGACGCCCAGCCGCCAGAAGTGTTTGGGCGGGTCGAGACCCCGCCGGGCGAAGTCGGGCAGGTGGACTTCGGCGAAGTGACGCCCCTGGTGGACCCAGCCACGGGCCAGACGCGCCGCACCTGGGCCTTCAGCCTGGTGCTGGGCTGGTCGCGCCACCACGCTACGCAGCGTCGAGTTCGTCTTCGACCAAAAGCTCCCCACCTGGCTGTTGTGCCATCAGCACGCCTTCGAGTTCTTCGGGGCTTATATGCGCAATCGTCAATCCGCTTCCGATCCGTGGCAGGCGCAGCTTGACAAGGGCCAGTGGGCTGGTTACACTGATTTTGCCCAACGGAAGCGGGAGAAGCCAGTGGTTGAGTCCACTGTCTTCTCTCGTTTTCATTGGGGGGAGTGGTTTGGGCCCAGCGGCCATCTTCTCCTCATGGGGGCAGCGCTTCTTTGACCCCTGGCGCCACGGGGTTTTGATCCCCCAAGGCAGCTTGAGCGTAGAGTGCATCCAAGCCCTGGCAGACCGAGAAGTATTGCTCGCGAACGACGTGGTTGGCAATGCGGGCATAGACCAGGGTCATGGTCAACGAGCGGTGGCCCAGCAGGGCCGCGATCGCTTCCAGGCTCATGCCGCGATTGATGGCTTGCGTGGCCAGCGTATGCCGCAGGCGGTGCGGGCATACCTTCCCTTCCAGCCCCGCCGCGCGCGCGGCCCGTCTCACGGCTTCATCGACGCACCCCAGGCTAACCCGCCGCCCATAGCGCACGAACAGATCCCTTGTCTGCAGCCCATTGCCGCGGTGGGCGACCCATTCATCCAACAGCCGCTTGACCTCGGGATGCAACGGCACGTAGCGGTCAGTGTGCATCTTGCCCAGCGGGGCGCGCAACCAGAAAGTCTCACCGATCTGCACCACACTATCCAGTTGCAGCCGCACAAATTCGCCTTTGCGCAGGCCGGTGCGCAACAAGCTTTCAACGCAGACGCGCGTGAACAGATCGTCCGAGGCACGCGCCGCCACCAGGAGCGCGGCCGCCTGGGCATCGTCCAGAAAGCGCGGCAAGGGTTGGTCGAGGCGCGGCCGATCGCTGGCGAACACCAACGGTCGCGGTGGGGCTTCCGGCCAGCCCCATTCCTGCAGCGCCTGGAAGAAACAGTGCAGGGCGCTGAGGGTGCCGTCGATGGTGGCGGTGTGGTAGGGTCGGCCGGTGGCGCAGGGCGTGTCGTGCAGCCACACCTTGAAGGCTTCAATCTGGGCGCGGGTGATCTGGGCCAATTGGTGGACAGCGGGATGCGCCCCAGCCAACCAGGCGAAGAACCGGCGCAGGTAGCCCTCATTGTTGGTCACGGTCTCCAGAGCGCGCACCGTGCGCAACTGGTCGAGATAGCGCCAGACCACTTCCCGCAGCGCCTGGGGGACCCCGGCCCAAAGCTGTTCAGGCGTGCGGGCCGGCACGGGGCAGTAGCGGCGCGCGGCCTGGGGCAGGATGCCCGCTTCAAACAACAACGCTCGCACCCGATACAGGTGCTGGCTGCAGACCCGCGGCGAGCACATCCGCCCCGGCGGCGGCTGGTAGGCCCGCATGGCCTGCTCGAAGGCTTGCAGTTCGTCGGCCGTGAGCGCCTCGGCGGGCTTCCCGGACCAGGCCACGACGTAGAACAGGAAGTTGAGGGTGTGTCCGATGACACGGTCAGCATACCCCAGCCGGTGGCCCACCTCCAAGAATCGTGCGTATATCTGGGGGGTATAGCGTTTGCCCACCTTCGCCAGCATAGGGCGGGCGGTCAACAGGTAGCTCAGCGTCGAGCGCACGTAGTGCTTGAGGAACAGGAAATTGACAAAGGCCTTAAGGCTGCGCGGCAGCGCCAGTTGTTCCTCCAGCGACGCAGTGCGCCAACTGTCGAGATCAGGGTAGCGGCGGAGAAACAGCCGTGCTCCCCACAGCCGCACCTTGTCACTGGCGGCGTAACCGGCCGCTTGTCGGCAGGCCACGTATTCCGCCAGCAAGTTGTCGGCCGCCAGCGGCGCTTGCCAGAGCTGAAGGCGGGGCCGGGTCTCAAGCATCGTGCGCCTCCCCGTCCGGTGGCCTAAAGAGTTGATCGGCGACGCGGAAGTACTCGTCCCGCAGGCCCTGGTCGCTCAGATGCAGATAGACCCGCGTGGTGTTGATGTTCTGATGCCCGGCCTGTTGCTGCAAGGCTTCCAGGGACATGCCCGCCGTACGCAGCATGGTCAGGCAGGTATGCCGCAGGCGGTGGCAAGTCAGGTCGGGGGTGCGCGCCAGGCGGCGATGATGCGCGATGATCGTATTCAAGCCGGAGACCGAGAGCGGCTGCCCACGGCGCGGCCCTTTCAACACCACGAAGAGCTTGAGCACCAAGGTCGCCGGCCGCTCGTCGCGCTGGTAGCGGTCCACGGCCTGAAAGAACAGGGGTGCGATACAGCATAGCCGCTGCCGCCCCCCTTTGCCCTGCCGCACATTCACCGTGCCCTGAGATGGATGGATGTCGGCTAGTTCCAGGTTGAGCACTTCGGACTTGCGCAGGCCCGCCAACGCCATCAGCAGCACGATGGCCTTGTCGCGGTAGGTGTTGAGCGAAGCCAAGAATTGCTGCACCTGCACGGCTGGCACGACCTGAGGCAACGGTTGCGGGGCGCGCAGCAGCGGAGCAGCTCGCGGCGCCTGGCTGGGCATCGGCCCGCGCCAGGGCAAGCCGGCCGGGACGGGATTGCGGTGGATCGGCGGGTCGTCGCGTGTGAGCAGGTAGCTGTATAGCCCCGATACAGCGGTAAGGCGCCGTTTGAGCGTTCGAATGCAGACGCCCGCGGGCGGCACGTGACTGTTGGGATCGGGGACGGGCGGTGGATGTTGGCACTGAATGAAACGAAAGACGTCGGCAGTGGAAACTTCGCTGACGGGTTTCTCGATGGTGTTGAAGAAGACTTTCAGGTCGTGCGCATAGTTGAGCCAGGTGTTCGGGCGGCACCGGCAGCGCAAGAAGTCGAGGTACTCGTCGACCAACGCGATCCCCAGTGCCAGGCGGCAGAGCTGCCCCTCGCGAACTTCGCGGTGCACTTGATACGGCATAGCGTGCCTCCTCGATGAACCCACCAATTGTTCATCTGCACGCTACCACAGAGCGGACCGGACGGGAGGCCGAGATTACGCATATATTAATGCCGTGCCCAAACGGCTGGTGATTGACAATCTCAAGCCAGCCATCCTGCAAGCCTACTCGCGTGACCACGAGGCGGAAGTCCAGCGCGCGTACGGGGAGTGCGCCGAGCACTACGGGTTCCTCATCGACCCGTGCCTACCGGCGACCCCCCGCCATAAAGGCAAAGTTGAGAAAGGCGGGGTGGGCTATGTCCAGAGCAGCTTCATGCCCCTGCTGCCGGCCGGCACCACCCTGCCGGACGCCAATCAGCGCGTGCGCCAATGGCTGCTGACCAAGGCCGGGCTGCGCGACCACGGCACCACCCACGAAGCGCCGCTGGCCCGCTTCGAGAAGGTCGAGCGCGCCCAGCTGCTGCCGCTGCCGGCCACCCCCTACGACCCGGCCGTGTGGAAACAGGTCAAGCTCCACCGCGACGGCCACGTCGTGTTCGAGAAGAGCTTCTACTCGGCCCCCAGCCGGCTGGTGGGCCAGACCCTGTGGCTGCGCGCCGGGCTGCGCGAAGTGCGGCTGTTCGCCGGCGATTTCACCCTGGTCGCCACCCACACCCGCGCCCGGGCGCCCGGCCAGCGCCTCACCCAACTCGACCATCTGCCGCCTGAGAAAGTGCGTGGCCTGACGGCCACGCGCCCGACCTGCCAGGCCCAGGCCGACACCATCGGCCCGGCCACGGCTCAAGTCGTGGCGGAGCTCCTGGCCAGTCGCCCGGTGGACCGGCTGCGCACCGCCCTGCGCGTGCTGGCGCTAGCCGACACCTACACGCCAGCGCGGCTCGAAGCGGCCTGCGCGCGCGGTCTGGCCTTTGGCGAAGCCGGCCTGCCAGCCCTGCGGCGCATCCTGGCGACCGGCCTGGATGACTGCGTGCTGCCGCGGCCGGCCGCCCCGGCGGACGAAGCCCTGATCTTCGCCCGTCCGCCCCTTGAACTGGCTGAGGCCATCTTGGGAGGGGCGACATGGAACTGAGACAGCACCTCATCCCGCAACTCAAGGCGCTGCGGCTGTCCGGGATCCTGGACACGCTCGAAGCGCGCATGCGCCAGGCGACCGACGAGCGCTGGCGCTACGACGAGTTCCTCGAGCGGCTCCTGGAAGACGAGGTCGAGCGCCGGGCGCAGAAGCAGTTGGCGCTGCGCGTGCGCCGGGCCGACCTGCCCTCCGACAAGACGCTGGAGACGTTCGACTTCACTTTCAACCCCGGGCTCAATCGCCAACTGGTCTACGACCTGGCCACCGGCAACTTCATCCGCGAGCACCGCAACGTGTTGGTGTGCGGCCCAACCGGCGTTGGGAAAACCCAACCAGACTGATACCCCGAAGACGAAGACCCTTGCCGGCCCAGGTGTGGTCACGGTCGTTGACCCCCGGCACCCGCTGCACGATCAATCCTTTCCACTCCTGCATCTCACTCGTAAACAGAACTTGATCCCAGCGTGCCTGGTGGAGGTCGCGCCCGACGTTGAGCGCCTCGTCCCCATCGGCGCGACCAACCTGGCGTCGACCGCGCCCGTGGTCTTTCCGTTGCCGCTGAGCTTCCCCTCGCTCCAGAATGTGGTGCGTGTGTTTGGGCAGATCCAGGCCCAGGTAGAGCGGGAGGTGCGCGATGGAGAGCCAACCAGCCCCGGAGGCGACGGAACGGCTGACCCTGACTCAGGCTGTTTGGGAAACGCTGACCGAGATCCAGAAAGCCGTCGTGCTGCGAACCTTGCTGCAGGTGTGCCAGCAGTTGGTCGCGCAGTGGCCAGGCGAGGTGACGCATGAACCCACCCCTGACCCTGCCTAGCCTGCACCCCAAGATCACCTCGGCCCATCTGCAGCGCCTGGCCTGTATCTATGTGCGCCAATCCTCGGCCAAGCAGGTGGCGCAGAACAAAGAAAGCCAGCAGTACCAGTATCGGCTCCAGCAGCGGGCCGTCGAATTGGGTTGGCCGGCCGAACGCGTGCGCGTGATCGACAGCGATCTGGGGCGCTCCGGCAGTGAAGCCGCCGGGCGCACCGGCTTTCAGGAGTTGGTCACGGAAATGTCTCTGGGGCAAGTCGGGATCGTGTTCGGCTACGAAGTCTCGCGCCTGGCGCGCAACAACCAGGACTGGTATCGCCTGCTCGACCTGGCGGCGGTCTTTGGCACCTTGATCGCCGACAGCGATGGCGTGTATGACCCGCGCCAATACAATGACCGGCTGTTGCTGGGCCTCAAAGGCACGATGAGCGAGGCCGAGCTGCATCTGCTGCGCCAACGCCTGGAGGCCGGCCGGCTCAATCAGGTCAAGCGCGGGGCTTACCGCCAAACGCTGCCCACCGGCTATGTGCGCCTGCCCGATGGCACCGTCGTCAAAGACCCCGACGACCAGGTGCGCCACGTGCTCGAACTGATGTTCAGCAAGTTCGAAGAACTCGGCAGCGCGGGCAAGGTCATCCGCTATCTGCGGCAAAACAAGATCTTGCTGCCCCGCCGCCAGAGTGCCGGGCCGCACGCCCACGAATTGCTGTGGAAAGTGGCCAGCGAATCGGCCGTGACCGAGATGCTGGGGAACCCAGCCTATGCCGGGGCGTTTGCCTATGGCCGGCGCCAGGGCGACGCCACCCTGCGCCACCCCGGCCGGCCGGCGACCGGCAATCGGCGTAAAGCGCTGGCCGACTGGGTCCACCTGCAGTTGGACGCCTACCCGGCTTACATTACCTGGGACCAATTTCTGGCCAATCAAGAACGCATCCGCCAGAACGGCCTGCGCTTTACCGAGCAGCGCCAGCGCGCCCAAGGCATCGTGCGCGATGGGCCGGGGTTGTTGCAGGGCCTGGTGGTCTGTGGCCAGTGCGGCCACCACATGCAAACCGTCTACAAGCACACGCCCCGCTATATGTGCCGCGGGCTCGTCCGCACGGCCGAGGTCAAGTGCGAATGCACCTCCGTTCGCGCCCCGGTCGCCGACGACGTGGTGGTGCAGGCCTTCTTCGAAGCCATCCAACCCTCGCAGTTGGATGCCTTGGAAGCCTTCCTGGCACAGCAGAAAGCTGACCGAGGCCAACTCGAGCGCCACTGGCAGGAACAACTCCGGCGAGCGCAGTATGAAGCGCAATTAGCCCAGCGCCAGTACGACACGGTGGATCCCGCCAATCGCCTGGTCGCGGCTGAACTGGAGCGGCGTTGGGAAGCCAAGCTCGACCAGTTGCGGCAAACCGAAGAAGATCAACGTCACTTCTTGCAGACGCCAGCCCCGGACCCGCTCCCACCGGCGCTGCGTGAGATCTTTCGCGAGCTGCACCGCCGGCTGCCCGACCTATGGCCCCAGCTATCGCCAGCGCAGAAAAAGGAACTCCTGCGCAGCCTGATCCAGCACGTGATCATCCGGCGCCCAGTGCCGGACCAGGTCGAGGTGCGGATCGTGTGGATTTCAGGGTGCTACACGGATCAGAAGCGGATCACGCCCATTCATCGGGAGCAAGACGTCACGGACTATGCCAGCCTGGTGCAGCGGGTCGAGGCGCTCTGGCAACTGGGCCAGACCGATGAGCAGATTGCGGCCCAGCTCAGCCGCGAAGGCTTCCATTCGGCCCGGTCGCTGCAGGTAACGACGAAAAGCGTGATGAAGATCCGCCTGGCCCATCAGTGGTATCTTCCCTTCGAGCGTTTGCGCGGCGCGACCCAAGTCGACGGCTGTTGGACCATCCCCGGCCTGGCCAAGCGCCTGGGAGTGACTGACGGCACCATCCACCGCTTCATCACGACCAAGGGGGTGATTCCGCCCGAATACGTCGAGCGTGAACCGCAGACCGGCCGCTATCTCATCCGGCACGATGACGAATTGATTGACCAGCTACAGCAACGTGTGCTACAACAGAAACGGCGGAACGGCATGTTGAAGCCATCCCCGGCCAGTTGAGCGGCAAACCTCTTTTCCCATGAGGGCACATCAATGGACGCGGTAAGAGCCACCTGGCGCAAGGCTTGGCCCACGAAGCGGCACGCCGCGGGTTTGACGTGGTCTTCACCAACGCGCACAAGATGCTGCGCCACCTGCACGCCAGCCGCGCCGACAACACCTACGACAAGCGCCTGGCGCTGTATGTGCGCCCAGGGCTGCTGGTCATCGACGACTTCGGGCTCAAGCCCCTGACCCCCCAGAACGCGGAAGACCTGTATGACGTCATCGACGAGCGCTACGCGGGCGACGGGGCCATCCTGCTCACCAGCAACCGCGCGCCGGCCGAGTGGGCGAGTTGGTTCGCCAACCCGCTCCTGGCCAGTGCCGGGCTAGATCGCCTGGCACATCGCGCCCACGTCATCCTGATCACCGGAGCCAGTTACCGCGCCCGAGGCCGGCGGCAACTGGAGGAGGTCGCCCTATCGCCGGAGATGGCCGCATGACGCCCTGTCCCCCCGCAGTGGGGGATCACCGCCGTCCCGCCCGCGAGTGTCTGCCCGCCGGCCGCCGCGTCAAGGGTCTTCGACCGTTTGGCATAAAACCGGGCGCGGCGCGGGGCGGCCCCCTGGCCTTTGCTCTTGCAGGGGGCCGCCCCGCGCCGAACACGCGCCCGATTTATTCCGCACGGCGCAACACGCCCTTGACCCGGCGGCCAGGCGGACAAGCGCTCCCGCGTAAGACGGCGGTGAAGCGCTCGGCTGTGAACGCCACGCCCCCTCACCCCATTTCGTATCCGCCCGGAGATTTATTCACGGCCACGCCCAACAGCCTGGCCCTCTTTAGCCGAGGCGGCCCGGCCCTCTTTAGGCGAGGCTTGACATTCTGGCTGCGGCCGGCGGGTCCAACAACAGCCAGATTGCTCGCCAGTTAGGGCTGGAAACCGACACGGTGCGGCAGTGGCGCCAGCGCTGGCTGGGCTTGCAGGCCGTCGCGCTAGAGGACCTGAGCGTCGCCGACCGGTTGGCCGATGCGCCGCGTCCGGGGCGACCGGCTGAGATCGGTGCTGAGCAGGTGTGCCAGATCGTGGCCCTGGCCTGCGAGAAGCCGAGCCAAGCCGATCGTCCCATCAGCTAGTGGACCGGCCGCGAGATCGCCGACGAGATCGTCAAGCGCGGTATCCTGGACCAGATTTCGCCGCGCCACGCGGCCCGACTGCTCAAAAGGGGGCGTTGCAGCCGCACTTGATCCGCTACTGGTTGACCCCCGCCCCCGACGAACAGTTCGAGGCCAAGGCCAGCGACGTGTGCGCGCTCTATCACGCCGCCCCGCAGCTGGCGGCCGAGGGCGAGCGGGTGCTCAGTACCGATGAACTGACCGGTGTGCAGGCCCTGGAGCGCACTCAACCAGGGTTGCCCCTGGCGCCGGGGAAAGTCGAGCGGCGCGAGTTCGAGTACCTCCGGCATGGCACGTGTTCGTTCATGCTCAATCGCGATGTCGTCACCGGCCAGGTGGTGGCCCCCTCCTGCGGCCCGACGCGCACCGAAGCCGACTTTGTGCGACATATCCAGCAGACGGTCGCCAGCGACCCGAGTGTGACGCGCTGGCACCTGGTGGTCGATAACCTCAACATTCACCGTTCGGAGATGCTGGTGCGCTTCGTGGCCGAAGAGTCGGACGTGAGCCAGGATCTGGGGGTCAAGGGCAAGTCGGGCATACTCAAGGACCAGGCTTCGCGCGCGGCATTCTTGAGTGACCCCAGCCATCGGATTGTCTTTCATTACACGCCCAAGCACGCCTCGTGGCTCAACCAGATCGAAATCTGGCTCAGCATTCTGGTGCGCAAGCTGCTGCGGCGTGGCACCTTCCGGTCTGTCGCCGATCTGCAAGCCCAGGTGCTGGCCTTCATCGACTACTACAATCGCACCATGGCTAAGCCGTTCCGATGGACCTACCAAGCCAAGCCGCTCGTAGCCTAAACCGCCGGCTTATTTCAGCCGGGCTGTACTAGCGTAGGTTTTGCGCAACCAGGACGTAAAACGTCGAATCGGATGCAATTTTGCACGTTGGGACCGGTCGGGGGTAGCCTCGCAGGCGGAGGACGCCCCTGTGAGCAACTTGCCGCCGGCTTGG
>JADZEK010000100.1 GCA_020850595.1 Anaerolineales bacterium | reverse complement strand
ACTTGCTGGGCAATCGCGGCAACACTTTCGGTGTTATAGTCCATTGTGAGCCTCCCGTAGGGTCGGATTTGACCGATCTCTATCCTACCGGAGGCTCAACTTCCCTGACAACCTTTGCGTGCACACCAGGCGCGAGGCGGCTCCGCGCCAGGCTTAAATCATGGTATAGTTAGAACTCGTAACTATTTGCCTGTCGAACTATATAACTTAACTCAGAAGCCGAAGCGCTAGCTGCCATGCAACCACTGCTCAAGCTCCTACCCTACGCGCGCCCGTATTGGAAGCCCGCCGTCGTGGCCCTGCTGTTCCTGACGGCTGTGGTGGGCATGGACCTGGCCATCCCGCGCCTGATCGAGCACCTGATTGACGAAGGCATCACCGCCCACAACACGCCGGTTGTCATTCAGACGGCGCTGATCATGGTGGGCTTCTCGCTGACCAGCCTGGTCTTCGCGCTGGGCAACAACTACACTTCGGTGGCGGTTGGCTCGGGCGTGGCGCGTGATGTGCGCGAGGCGTTGTTCCTGAAGATTCAGTCGTTCTCCTACGGCAACCTGGACGATTTCACCACCGGCAACCTGATGGTGCGCCTGACGAGCGATATCAGCGCGTTCGAGCGGCTGGTGATGGTGGCGCTGCGCATCGGCACGCGCGCGCCGCTGCTCATGATCGGCAGTCTGATCTTGATGGTCTACACCAACGCACAACTGGCGCTGACGATGCTGCCGCTGCTGCTGGTAACCGGGGCGCTGCTGGCCTGGTTCAGCGTGCACATGGAGCCGCTCTACACCGCCATGCAGGCTAAGCTCGACCGGCTGAACACGGTGCTGCAGGAGAACATCTCCGGGGTGCGGCTGGTGAAGGCCTTCGTGCGCGCCGATTACGAGAGCGAGCGCTTCGAGCGCGCCAACCGCGACTACAGCGCCGAGTCGGTGCGGGTCATGCAGGTCATGTCGGTCATGTCGCCGCTGCTGACCATCTGCGTCAACGCGGGCGTAGTCGTCGTCATTTGGGCGGGCGGCGCGCAGGCCATCGCGGGCGCGCTGACCCTGGGGCAGATTGTGGCTTTCAGCAACTACCTGCTGACCACCATGACCCCGCTGCTGATGATGACCATGCTGTCGAACGTGTTGGCCAACGGCGTGGCCTCGGCCCAGCGCGTGAACCGGGTGCTCGATACCGCGCCGGAGGTGGCCGTGGCGCCCGAGGCCCGGGCGCTGCCCGCCGGGGCGCAGGGCCGGGTGGCGTTCGAGCACGTGAGCTTCCGCTATGGCGGGCATAGCCGGCTGGTGCTGGAAGACATCAACCTGACCGCCGAGCCGGGCGAGACGGTGGCGATATTGGGCGCGACCGGCGCGGGCAAGAGCACGCTGGTCAACTTGATCCCACGCTTCTACGACGCCACCAGCGGCCGGGTGTGCCTGGACGGCGTGGACGTGCGCCACCTGGACCCGGAGGCGGTGCTGGCCCAGATCGCCATCGTGCCGCAGGAGTCCATCCTGTTCACGGGCACCATCGCCGACAACATCCGCTATGGCCGGCCCGAGGCGGGCGAGGCGGAGGTCATCGCCGCGGCCCAGGCGGCGCAGGCGCACGACTTTGTCACGCGCTTCCCAGAGGGCTACGCCATGCACGTCGAGGAGCGCGGCGTCAACCTCTCGGGCGGGCAGAAGCAGCGGCTGGCGATTGCCCGCGCGCTGCTCACCAAGCCAAAGATCCTCATTCTGGATGACAGCACCAGCGCGGTAGACGTGGAGACCGAGACCAAAATCCAGCAGGCGCTGGAGTCCGGCGGCTGGCACAGCGCGGCCACGCGCGCGCCGACGACGTTCATCGTGGCGCAGCGCATCAGCACGGTGCTCAAGGCCGACAAGATCGTGGTGCTGGAGCACGGGCGCCTGGCTGCCCAGGGCACACATGCCGAACTGCTGCGCACCAGCCCGATTTACCAGGAGATTTACGACTCGCAGCTGGGCGGCGGGCCGCAGTTGGCCGCGGCCGCCGCGCAGCGCACGGCCGAGGCGGCGGCATGAGCGCCCACCCCGCCCAACCCGCCGACCGCGCCCGCGCAACGCTCTCGGCCTCGCCTATCGGCCGTCACAAGATCGAGAAGGCCGGCAACCCGCGCCAGGCGCTGCTGCGCCTGATGGGCTACCTGGCCCCCTTCCGGCTGGCGATGGCGGCCGTCATCGGCATGGTCATCCTCTACACGGTGCTGGGGCTGCTCGGCCCGTACCTGATGGGCGTGGCGCTGGACCGGTTCATCGGCGGCAAGGACCCGGCCGGGCTGGCGCGCACCGCCCTGGCCATGCTGATCGTGTTCGCACTCAACAACGTCTTCCAGGCCGCCGCGGCCTGGGTCATGGCGCGTATTTCGCAGCAGGCCCTACAGCGGCTGCGGCTGGACCTGTTTGAGCGGCTGCAAGCGCTGGCGCTGCGCTTCTTCGACCAGCGCGCGGCCGGCGAGTTGATGAGCCGCCTGACGAACGACATTGACGCCATTAACCAAGCCGTCTCGCAGAACGTCACGGCGCTGGTGGCGGGCGTGCTCTCGCTGGGCGGCATCCTGATCGCCATGTTCGTGCTGAATGTCTGGCTGGCGCTGGCCTCCGTGCTGGTGGTGCCCATTATGCTGCTGGCGACGGAGTTGATCGCCCGCTACACCCGGCGCGGCTTTCGCAACCTGCAGCGCGACCTGGGCCGGCTCAACGGCGTGATGGAGGAAACCACCAGCGGCCTCAAGGTCATCAAGGCCTTCCGCCGCAACGAGGCGGTCATCGCCGAATTCCGCCGGCACAACGCGGCCGTGTACGCCGCCGGGCGCTACGCCAACACCTACGGCCTGATGCTGATGCCGATCACGGGTGTGCTCGGGAACTTTTTCGTCATCGTGCTGGCGGGGCTGGGCGGTTACCTGGCGCTGGGCGGGCTGGTCAGCGTGGGCATGATCGCCACGTTCATCAACTACGGCCAGAACTTCATCGGCCCGCTGCGCCAACTCGCGAACATGTACAATGCCATCCAGGCAGCGCTGGCGGGGGCCGAGCGCGTCTTTGAGGTGATTGACACGCCAATTGAAGCGCCCGACGACCCGCAGGCCGCGCCCCTGAACCGGCTGCGCGGTGAGGTGCGCTTTGACCACGTGGAATTCGGCTATGAGCCGGGGTCACCCGTCATCAAGAACATGACGCTGACGGCTCGGGCCGGGCAGACCGTGGCGCTGGTCGGGCCGACCGGGGCAGGCAAGACCACGATCATCAACCTGCTGACGCGCTTCTACGAGTACCAGGGCGGCACGATCAGCATTGACGGGCGCGATATCCGCAGCATGCGCAAGCGCGACCTGCGGCGGCAGCTCGGCCTGGTGCTGCAAGACACCTTTTTGTTTGCCGGGACGGTGATGGATAATATCCGCTACGGCCGGCTCGACGCCACGGATGAGGAGTGCCTGCGCGCGGCCGAGCTGGCCGACGCTGATCACTTCATTCGGCAACTGCCGCAGGGCTATCAAAGCCTGTTGAGCGAGCGGGCGGGCAACTTGAGCCAGGGACAGCGGCAACTGCTGGCCATCGCGCGGGCCATCCTGGCCGACCCGGCGATTTTGATCCTGGACGAGGCCACCAGCAGCGTGGACACGCGCACGGAGGCCCGCATTCAGAAGGCGCTGCTGCGGCTGATGGCCGGGCGCACCAGCTTCGTCATCGCCCACCGGCTGAGCACCATCCGCGACGCCGACAACGTGGTGGTGATTGATCACGGCGAGATCGTGGAGCAGGGCAGCCACGCGGCGCTGCTGGCGCGGCAGGGCTTCTATTATCAGCTGTACATGAGCCAGTTTAAGGGCCAGGCGATCTAAGGCCGGGCCACCCCGGGGGCGAGAGGCAAAACGTCGGCGTGAGTGAAACGCCCAAACAGACCAGGCGGGCGCCGCTGGCGGGGATGCTTGGCCTGGGGGCTGTCGCCGGGCTGCTGGGCGGCGCGATGCTGCTGATGGCCCTCGCCACCGACCGGCCCGCCGGCCCCAAGGTGGTCTACGTCACCGCCACCACCGGTCCACAGGCGGCGACGGTCGGCGCTGACCCCAGCGCTCTCTCGGCCACCCCCGCGCCGCCGACGGCCCGCCCGACGGCCACGCTGACGGCGAGGCCCAGCGCCAGCGCCACCGAGACCGCCACGCCCACGGCCACGCCGACACTCTTCTTCATGAGCATTGCGGCGCTGCGGCTGGGCAGCTACCCCGGGAGCGACCTCGTCATCGAGAAGGAACTGGAGGCCGGGCCAAACTACCACCGCTATTACGCCTCTTACCTCTCCGAGGGGCTGAAGATCTACGCACTGTTGACCATCCCCTTCGGCGACCCACCGGCGAACGGCTGGCCGGTGATCATCTTCAACCACGGGTACATCCCGCCGGAGGTATACCGCACCACCGAACGCTATGTGAACTACGTCGGCCGGCTGGCGGAGGCGGGCTACATTGTGCTGCGCGCCGACTATCGCGGCCACGGCAACTCGGAGGGCGCGGCCGAAGGCGCATATGGCGACCCCGGCTACCTGACGGACGTGCTCAACGCGGTGGCCTCGGCCAAGCGCCTGCCCCAGGCCGACCCAGACCACATCGGCATGTGGGGCCACTCGATGGGCGGCTACCTGACGCTGCGGGCCATGGTGATCTCGCGTGACATCCGGGCCGGGGTGATCTGGGGCGGCGTGGTGGCCCCCTACCCGGACCTGTTCGCGCGCGGCAACGTTGACAGGACCCCGACCCCGCGGCCCAACGGCACGGCCGAGCCAGACCGGCGCGGCTGGCGGCAGTGGCTGGAGGCGTTCGGCACGCGCGAGGAGAACCCGGGCTTCTGGGACTCACTCTCGGCCAACAGCTACCTCACCGACCTCTCCGGCCCGCTGCAACTGCACCACGGCACGGCTGATAAGGACGTGCCGCTCGCCGCCAGCGAGATGCTCTACGCCGAGATGCAGGCGGCGGGCAGGCCGGTGGAGTTCTATACTTACCAAGACGACAACCACAACCTCTCCGACTTCTTCACCACGGCTATGAACCGCACGATTGCGTTCTTCGACCAGTACCTGAGGCCGCCCGGCTGACGGCGGCCCCAGGGCGCTGCCCAATGCGCCCAAGCCCAGTCTTAGAATTCTCTAGGCTGGTTTAAGCTGGCTCTTACCTGGCGCGCAGATACTGGGGCCGGAGGACTACCCGCGCATGACTGCCGCCCCCGTATTCCAAAAGACGCCCAGCCTGCCCGTCCGGCCCAGCCGGCGCGGGCGAGCGGCGCGCGGGCTGGGCCTGAGCGCCGTGGTGGCGCTGGCCGCTGCTCTGCGCTTCGCCAACTTGTCGGCGCTCGGTTACGCCAATCACTACTACACCGCGGGCGTCGTCAGCATGCTGCAAGCGTGGCGCAACTTCTACTTTGTGGCGGCCGAGCCGGGCGGCGCGGTGAGCATTGATAAGCCGCCGGTGGGGCTGTGGCTGCAAGCGATTTCGGCTCACTACCTGGGCATCAGCGGCTTCGCCATGGTGCTGCCGGAGATCATCTGCGGCCTGCTGGCGGTGGTGGTGGTCTACCAGCTGGTGCGGCGGCGCTATGGCACGGGGCCAGGGCTGCTGGCCGCGCTGGCGCTGGCGCTCACGCCCATCGTGGTGGCGACCGACCGCAACAACACCATTGACAGCTCGCTGATCCTGGTGCTGCTGTTGGCGGCGTGGGCGTTCAGCAAAGCCACGGAGACGGCCCGGCTGCGCTGGCTGCTGCTGGGCGCGGGACTGGTGGGCGTCGGCTTTAACATCAAGATGCTGCAAGCTTACCTGCCGCTGCCGGCGTTCTTCGCGCTGTATTGGTTGGGCGCCGATCTCAAGCGGCCGCGCAAGCTGCTGCACCTGGGCCTGGCCACGGCGCTGCTGCTGGCAGTGTCGTTGGCATGGGTGATCAGCGTAGACCTGACGCCCGCCAGCCAGCGGCCCTTCGTGGGCAGCAGCCCCGACAACAGCGAACTAAGCCTGGCGCTGGGTTACAACGGGCTGGAGCGCCTGACGGGCATGGGCGGCAGCCTGGTCGGGTTGGGCCAGCGGCTCTTCGGCGGCGGGCGCTTGGGCAGTGCGCCACAACTCGCGCTCGGCCCGTTCCTGGGGCCGGACGGCCGCGGCCCCGGCCAGATTGTCTCGCCGCCCGGAGCCGGCCGCGGGCCAGGCGCGCCGAGCCAGGCCGGGCCACTTGGCCCGCCCCCGTTGGCAGGCGGGCCGCCCCAGGCGGCTAATGTTAACGGGCGTCTGGCGCGGGGCGGCGGCGCGTTCCCCGGCACGGGCCGGCCGGGGCTGGGCCGGCTGTTCATGGCGCCGCTAAACAAGGAAGCGAGTTGGCTGCTGCCGTTTGCCCTGGGGGCGCTGGCGCTGCTGGGGGTGCGCGGCGCACGACGGCCCTGGCGGTCCGGGTTGGGCGAGCCGCTCAGTGGGCGACACCAGACGGCGGTGGTGTGGGGCGGCTGGCTGCTCACGGGGGCCGCGTTCTTCAGCGTGGCCGGGTTCTTCCATGAGTATTACCTCTCGATGCTGGCCGCGCCGACAGCGGTGCTGATGGCGGTGGGGGTGGCCGAGTTGTGGCAACTGCGCGCGGTGCGGCCGTGGGCGGCGCTGGGCCTGCTGCTGGCGGCGGCGGCTGTTACGCTCTGGTTCCAGACCGGAACGGCGACCGAGTACATCGGCTGGACGCCGTGGCTGGCCGCGCCGGTGGCGGTGGGGCTGGCGGGCGCGGCGCTGCTGGCGTTGGCAACGGCGGCGGCGCGGCTGCGGGTGTTGGCGCTGGCGGGCACGGTGAGCGTGGCGGCGAGCCTGCTGGTGACGCCGGGGGTGTGGTCGGGGCTGACGACGGCTTACGCGGCGGCCAACCAGAGCCTGCCGGCGGCGTATAGCGGCGCGGCGACCAACCCGCCCAACGGCGGCGGGCTGCAAGTGAACGCGGAACTGCTGGCGTTCCTACAGGCTAACACGCAGGGCCAGAAGTACCTGCTGGCCGTGCCCAGTTCGATGCAGGGCGCGGATTACGTCATCGCCACCGGGCGGCCGGTGCTTTACCTGGGCGGGTTCATGGGCCGCGACCGGGTGATTGAGGGGGCGGGGCTGGCGCGGTTGGTGGCAAAGGGCGACCTGCGTTACATCTATTGGCAAACGGCCGCGGCGGGCGGCGGCGGGCGCGGCATGAACAACCCCACCCAGTCTAGCGTGTCGGCCTGGGTGGTCGCCAACTGCACGCCGGTGCGGGGGTTCGAGGCCGCCACGCGAAACTCGGGCGCGCCCGACGGCACCGGGCAAGCGCAGGGCGGACGGCCGGGCGGCGCGGGGGGGCTGCGGGTGTCGCTGTTTGACTGCGGGGCGCGGTAGGGACCGCGGCCCAGCGGGTTGATGGGCCAGGCCGCCGGGGGAGCGCGCGGCGGCCTGGTGGTTGGTAAGGCTAGAGGGGCAGCGCGTAGATGAGCGCCGTGAGGGCCAGTGTGCCCAGCGTCGTTTGCAGGGCGAGCAGCACGGCGCGGCGGCGAAGAGTGGCGGCCAGGGCGGGGTCGCTGACTTTTTGGCCGCGGATGGCTTCAGCCAGGCTCAGGCGCGGGCTGAGGCTGCATTGGCCGGTGAGGCCGAGCACGACGCAGGTCTTGGCCCGCACCTCCACCAGGGCGCCGACGCCCACGCCCAGCGGCAGCAGGAGGGCCAGCCGCCACAGGCGCGGCGCGCCCAGCGCCAGCAGCGCCACCGCCAGCACCAGCGCGGCCAAGAGGCCGGCCACCCCCGCATATAGCCGCAGGCGGCGCTGGCCCAGACCAATGTTGGTGGTTTTCGTTGGCAATGGATCAGGCATGTGGTGTTCCCATCTGCCGTCCAGGATAGCACAGTCAGCGGGCGCAGGGCCGCGTGCTAAAATATCCTGGCTCTGGTCGCGCCGGACCGCGTTGCCGCCAATTGGTGTTTATGCCGCGCCGTTCTCGCAAGCTGCTGCTCGCCCTCTCGCTGTGCGCCGTGCTCGGGGCGGCCGCGGCCCCGCGCCTGAGCACGGCCGGACCGCTGCCGCGCGTGAGCATGCCGAGCGGCGGCGCGCCCTACGCGCCCACGGAAGTGCTGGTGCGCTTCCGGCCCGGCACGAGCGCCGCCGCCATCGCGCAGACGCTGGCGGCGGAGGGCGCGCAGGCCCAGACCAACCCAGCGCTGGCCAAGCTGGGCTACACGCTGCTCAGTGTGCCAGAGGGCCAGGTGGTCGCGACGCTGCAGGCCCTCAGCCGCAACCCGGCGGTGGAGAAGGCCCAGCCGAACTACCTGCTGACGGTGGCAGACGCGGCGACGCCCGACCGCAAGCTGGCCGACACCATCCCGACAGACCCCGATTGGAGCGCTCAGTATGGCCCGGCGCACATCCAGGGACCGCAGGTGTGGGATATCCTGACCGGGACAACGGCGGTGGTCATCGGTATTCTGGATACGGGCGTGGACCTGGCGCACCCCGACCTGGCGGGCAAAATCTGGCACAACGGGGGCGAGATGGGGCCAGACGGCCAGGGCGGCGATAAGAGCACGAACGGCGTAGACGACGATGGCAACGGCTACAGCGACGATTGGCAGGGCTGGGACTTCACCAGCTCGGTGATGGGCGACAACAGCCCGCAGGACGTTCACGGCCATGGCACGCACGTGGCCGGCATTGCCGGGGCCGAGACCAACAACGGCGTGGGCATCGCGGGCATGAACTGGAACGCGCCGCTGCTGGCGGTGCGGGTGCTGGATGACGGCGGCAGCGGCACGGATGGAGAGGTGGCGGCGGGCATCGTCTACGCCACCGACATGGGCGCGACGATCATTAACCTGAGCCTGGGCGCCTTATTCACCGACCCAACTTACGGCACGGCGCTGGAAGACGCGGTGAACTATGCCTATAACCAGGGCGTGCTGGTAGTGGCGGCGGCGGGCAACTATGGCGCGGCAGGCGTGCTCTACCCGGCCAAGTTCGAGCACGCGCTGGCGGTGGCGGCGACGAATGTGTTTGACGCGCACCCCAGCTATTCGGGCTTTGGGCCGGAGGTGGATGTGGCCGCGCCGGGCGGCAACAACACTCCGTCGGACGGCATCTATTCCACGTATTACAACGGCAGCCACACCTACGCGGTGCTCAGCGGCACTTCGATGGCGACGCCGCACGTGGCGGCCGTGGCGGCGCTGCTGGCGGCGCTGCCGCAGTTCGACACGCCCGATAAGCTGCGGGTGGCGCTGGAGAGCACGGCGCTCGACCTGGGCGCGCCGGGCCGGGATCCTTACTATGGCTATGGGCTGATCCAGGCCTACGCCGCGGCGCTGTTTGACGCCGCAAACGCCACCCCAACACCGACGCCCAGCCCCACGGCGACGACCCCGCCGTTGGTGAACTACTCGCTATATACGTCCGACCTATGCGGCGCGAGCGTGGCCTATACCTGGGAGAGCGCCACGGCGGGCGCGAACACGGACATCACGGACGACGAGGGCAGCGCGCTGACGGCGCTGCCGTTCACTTTCTACTTCAACGGGCAGCCGAAGACCAGCGCGCGAATAACGGCCAACGGCTACCTGTCGTTCAGCGACGCGGGGACGACGTATATCAACACGCCCATTCCATCGGCGGCGGGGGCCAGCGACTTCGCGGCGCCGTTTTGGGACGACCTGGACCCAAGCAAGGGCGGCGGGGTGTACACGCTGGCGGCGGGCAGCGCGCCCGACCGGCGCTTCATCGTGGAATGGAATGGCGTGCCGCGCTGGAACCACAGCGGCAGCCTGACCTTCCAGGCGGTGCTGTACGAGGGCACGAACAATCTCATGTTCCAATACCAGGCGCTCTCGGCCAACACCGCGGACATTGCCAGCGGCAGTTCAGCGACGGTGGGGATTGAGTTCGGCGCAGGCCTGGGCGGGGTGCAGCACAGCTATAACACGGCGAATAGCGTGCACGCCAGGCTGGCGCTGCTGTTCTCGCCGGAGGGCAACCCTGAGCCAGTCTGCGGGCCGACCCCCACGCCCGTGACTTACCTCATCTTTCCGTTCATGGGCAGGTAGCGCGGGCCAACGCGCGGCGGGCCGGCGGAGGGCCTCCCAAGTGAAAACGGGCGCGGCGGGAGCGAATCCGGCCGCGCCCGTTGGCTTTCCGGGCGGCGCTTATTGGCCGTAGACGTGCGTGTAGCGGTGGTGGAGCTTGGCGATGTCGTCCGGGGCGATCTCGTCGGGGCGGCCGATTTGCAGCGCGAGCCAGGTGGTGCGGGCGACGTCTTCGACCATGACGGCGGCCTTGACGGCGGCCTCGGCGGTGGGGCCGAGAGTGAAGACGCCGTGGTTTTTGAGCAGGATGGCGGGTGAGGACCCAATGGACTCCAGCACGACCCGGCCGATCGTTTCGCCGCCGATGAGGGCAAAGCCGCCGACGGGGATCGGCCCGCCGAACTCATCGGCCATGGCGGTGAGGTAACAGGGGATGGGCCGGTTGGCGGCGGCGAAGGCGGTGGCGTAGGTGGAGTGGGTGTGAACGATGCCGCCCACATCCGGCCGGTGGCGGTAGATATAGAGGTGGCTGGCGGTGTCGGAGGAGGGCTTGAGATGGCCCTCGATGAGCCGACCGTCCAGGTCTACCACGACCATGTGCTCGGGGCGCAGGGCTTCGTAACGCACGCCGGAGGGCTTGATGAGGACGCAGCCGGTCTCGCGGTCGCGGGCGCTGATGTTGCCGCTAGTCCAGGCCACCAGATTGTGGCGGGGCAGTTCGAGGTGCAGTTGGTGGAGTTCTTCGCGCAGGGCTTCGAGCATGAGCGGGCCTTTGAGGGGTCTAGCGGGCGGCGGCGCGCCGGCGCTTGAGGCGCTTCATCACGTCGTTGGCGCCGCGGCCGAAGTAATCGTGCAGCGTCAGGTAGTCGGCATATAGCTCGTTGTAAACCTGCTGGGCGGCCGGGTTGGGCCGGTAGGTCTTGGGCTTGAGGCGGGCCATCTTCTGGGCGGCGGCGTAGATGGTGTCGTAGCCGCCTGCGGCGCTGCCGGCGGCCAGGGCGCCGAACATGGCCGAGCCGAGCGCCGGGGTCTGGTTGGAGGCGGCGATCTTTAGCTCGCGGCCGGTCACGTCGGCGTAAATCTGCATCAGCAGGGCGTTCTTCTCGGGCAGGCCGCCGCAGGTGACGATCTCGTTGACGGGCACGCCGTTGGTGTCGAGCGCCTCGACGATGGCGCGCGTGCCATAGGCGGTGGCTTCGATCAGCGCGCGGTAAATCTCGGGGGCGCGGGTGGCGAGGGTGGCGCCGAGGAGCAGGCCGCTCAGGTCTACATCCACCAACACCGAGCGGTTGCCGTTCCACCAGTCGAGGGCCAGCAGGCCGCTCTCGCCCGGTTCGAGCCGGGCGGCCTCGGCTTCCAGGTGCTGGTGCAGGTCGCGCTTGGCGGCGCGGGCCGCCTGATGATACTCCGGCGGGACGGCGTGCTCCACAAACCAGGCGAAGATGTCGCCCACGCCGGACTGCCCGGCTTCGTAGCCGATCAGCCCGGGCAGGATGCCATCTTCGACGTAGCCGCAGATGCCGGGGACGAGCTTTTCCTGGGCGCCCAACACCATGTGGCAGGTGCTGGTGCCCATGACGGCCACCATGCGGCCCGGTTCGGTGACGGTGGCGGCGGGCACGGAGACGTGCGCATCCACGTTGGCGATGGCGACGGCCGTGCCGGGGCGCAGGCCGGTGAGGCGGGCGGCCTGGGCGGTGAGGCCGCCCGCGCGCTCGCCGATGGCGTAGACGGCGCGCGACATCTTCTCGTCCACGACGTGCTCCAGGCGCGGGTCGAGCGCGGCAAAGTAGGCGTCAGCCGGGTAGCCCTCGCGCTTGGACCACAAGGCTTTATAGCCCGCGGTGCAGGCGTTGCGCTTCTCTTCGCCGGTGAGCTGCCAGACCACCCAGTCGGTGGCCTCCAGCAGCCGATCGGCGGCGTGGTAAATCTGCGGCGCTTCATCCAGGATTTGCAGGGTCTTGGCGAAGAACCACTCGGACGAAATCTTGCCGCCGTAGCGCTCGAGCCAGTCTTCACCCAGCTGGCGGGCGGTGGCGTTGATCTTGTCGGCTTCGGGCTGGGCGGCGTGATGCTTCCAGAGCTTGACCCAGGCGTGCGGGTGGCGGCGATACTCCGGCAGGTCGCACAGCGGTGTACCGTCGGCCAGCGTGGGCAGCATGGTGCAGGCGGTGAAGTCCACGCCCAGGCCGATGATGTCCGCGGGGTCTACGCCAGACTGCTTGAGCACGGCGGGGATGGCGCGCTTGAAGACGCGCAGGTAGTCCTGGGGGTCTTGCAGTGCCCAGTCCGGCCCCAGGCGCACCGGCTTGCCGTCCACGGGCAGGGCCTCGTCAATGACGCCGTGCGAGTATTGGTAGACAGCGCCGGCGAGCGGCTTGCCGGTGGCGACTTCGACCAGCAGCGCACGGCCGGACTCGGTGCCGAAGTCTACCCCGATGGCGTATTTGCGGCGGCCCATTGGCACTCTCCTAAGTGGGTTCCACCACGACTTTGAGGCCTTCGCGGCGCTGGGCGACGGAGAAGGCGGTGGTGATGTCTTCGAGCGGATAGCGATGCGTGACCAGCCCGCGCACGTTGACCAGCCCCTGCTCCACCAGCCGAATGGCGCGTGGGTAGGTGTGCTTCATGCGGCGCGCGAGCTTGATGGTGAGGCCCTTGCGGCGGGCCGACGAGGCGTTGAAGGCGGTGCGGTCGTCGGCGGGGATGCCGACCAGGATGACCTTACCGCCGGGGCGCGCGGCGTTGAAGGCGTCGTCAATGGCGCCGGGGAAACCGGCGCACTCAAAAGCCACATCCACGGGCTGGCCCTCCCAGGGCACACCGCCGAACTGCTCGGCGACGGCCCGGCGGTGCGGCAGCGGCTCGGTGACCAGAAGATCGGCCGCGCCGGCCGCGCGCGCCACTTGCAGCACCAGCAGGCCGATGGGGCCGCAGCCAAACACGCCTACGCGCATCCCCGGCCGCAAGTGGCCGAGGTCTACGGCATGCAGGGCGACGCCGAGCGGCTCGAGCATCGCGCCGTCGAGCGCGTTGAAGGCGGGCGGCAGCGGGAAGAGGTAGCGCGACGGCCAGCAGAACTGCTGGCACAGGCCGCCGTCGGTCTGGTCGTGGCCGGCGAAGCGCTGACTGGCGCACAGGTTAGGGTGCCCGGCCTCGCAGTACTCGCAGCGGTGGCAGGGGATAGACGGGTCTACGGCGACGAGCCGGCCCGCGGCGGTGAGGCCGGCGAACTCATGGCCGAGCACCAGCGGGCGCGTCAGGCGCGCGTCGCCGATGGTGCCTTCGCTGTACCAGTGCAGGTCGGAGCCGCACAGGCCGACGGCGGTGATACGCAGCAGTTCTTCGCCGGGCGCGGGCAGCGGCACAGGCTCGGTGTGCAGGCGCACCTCGCCTACGCCGTGGATGCGGGCGGTCTTCATCGTGGCGCTGGAGGCGGATCGGGCGGCCATCAGTAGCGGGCGGGCGGCAGGCGATAGGCCGCGTCGTTCCAGCGTAGTTCGTTCTTGAACGCGGCCAGCCGGGTGTCGTTATCAATCAGCAGAAATTCAATGCCGGCCATGGCAGAGAAATCCTCCAGGTGCTCGACGGTGACGGCCTGGCTGTAGCCGGTGTGGTGCGCGCCGCCGGCCAAAATCCAGGCGTGGGCGGCGACTTCCAGGCTGGGCTGCGGCGCCCACACGGCGCGGGCGACGGGCAGCTTGGGCAGCGGCTGCGGCGGAGGGACCACGTCCACGGCGTTGACGATCAGGCGGAAGCGGTCGCCCAAATCTACCAGCGAGGCGTTGACGGCCGGGCCGGGCCGGGCGTCGAAGACCAGGCGCACCGGGTCGGGCTTGCCGCCGATGCCCAACGGGTGAATCTCCAGGCTGGGCTTGCCGGCCGCGATGGACGAGCAGATTTCCAGCATGTGCGCGCCGAGCACCTGCATGCCGCCGGCGTTGAGGTGGTAGGTGTAGTCTTCCATGAAGGACGTGCCGCCGGGGCGGCCCTGGCCCATGACCTTCATGGCGCGCACCAGCGCGGCGGTCTTCCAGTCGCCTTCGGCGCCGAAGCCGTAGCCGTCGGCCATGAGGCGCTGGACGGCGAGGCCGGGCAGTTGGGCGAGGCCGTGCAGGTTTTCGAAGGTGTCGGTGAAAGCCCGGAAGCCGCCCTGATCGAGGAAGCGGCGCAGGCCAAGCTCGATGGCGGCGGCTTCACGCAGCGAGGCGCGCTGCGCGCCGGCGGGCTGGAGCGCGGGGGCGACGGTGTAGGCCGCCTCGTACTCGCCGATGAGCTGATCTACGGCGCTGGGCGGAACGGCGTTGATGACGGCAACCAGGTCGCCGAGGCCGTAGCCGTTGACGCTGTAGCCGAACTTGAGCTGCGCCTCGAGTTTATCGCCCTCGGTGACGGCGACCTGACGCATGTTGTCACCGAAGCGCGCGATCTTGAGGGTCTGCCAGTCGTGCCAGGCGGCGGCGGCGCGCGTCCAGGCTCCGAGGCGAGCCTGGACGTTGTCGGCCTGCCAGGGGCCGACGACGACTTTGCGGTTGAGGCGCATGCGGCTGGCGAGGTGGCCGAACTCGCGGTCGCCGTGAGCCGACTGATTGAGGTTCATGAAATCCATGTCAAGCGTGGCCCAGGGGATGTCGCGGTTGAACTGCGTATGCAGGTGCAGCAGCGGCTTGCGCAGCGCCGTGAGGCCGGCGATCCACATTTTGGCCGGCGAGAAGGTGTGCATCCAGGCGATGAGGCCGATGCAGTCGGCGGCGGCGTTGGCGGCGCGGCAGACGTCGAGGATGGCGTCGGGCGTGGTGACGATGGGCTTGAACTCGAGCGTGACCGGGAGGTGGGCGGAGGCGGCCAGGCCGCGCACGATGCCCTGGGCATCGGCGGCCACCTGGCGCAGGGTTTCGTCGCCGTAAAGGTGCTGGCTGCCCGTGATAAACCACACACGCAGCGGCTTCAGCTCGATCATGGTGGTTCCTTTCGCGAGAGGGGGCGGTGAGGTCGGAGGCCGGGCGCAGGCGACGCGGCGCAAGCTGACTATACCTCGCATTGGGGCGGCGGGCAACGGATGGACGGCCTAGCGACAGGGCTTTCTTAAAGTCCGAGAATTAGGGTCAAGGCTTGGCCCGGGTCAGCATCCAAGCGGCGGCGGGCCTGGGCATGATTGCGAAAGCCGGCCTGGTTGAGTAGGCCAATGACCAAGTTGTT
>JADZEK010000099.1 GCA_020850595.1 Anaerolineales bacterium | reverse complement strand
GCCTGGCGCTGGCGGATGATGTCGGTGGTGGTCGGCATGGGCCGACTCTAGCACAAAAGCCGGCGCGAGACGCCTAACGGCACACGCCCGGCGACAAGTGACCCCACCGGCCCGGCCGGGACCGGCCGCCGCCGCGGCGGCGTTGATCCGCGCCGAACTTGGCCTATGCCTCGTCCAGGTTCGCCGCTATCTTGTCGAGGCGCTCTTCCAGTCGGCGGGGGCAAGCCCCGCCGCTGCGGGAAGTCTTGGTGCCGCTGCGGCCATGCGGGGACGGGCCGTGGCAATTGACCGCAGCACCCTGTCAGTGCTAAGCTGGCGGCGCGCGCCATCGCCGACGGCTTTATCCGCCAGGGCTACCGCCAGTGATCGTGCAGCCGGCGAGGATCTACGGCCCGGGCGACAACAGCAAGGCGCGGACGCGAGTTGGGCTGCGACCCGCGGTCGCTGCGCGCGGGGCCGCGGAGGCGCTGCGCGCGGGAGGCGCGCGTCTAGCAGGGCTGATGGGCGTGGCAGGAATGAAGGGACTCACGGAAGCGTGGGGACTTACGCGCGGGGAATAAGCGAACGGGGGGAAGGCGGCTGAACGGTTGTGGGCATTTGCCGGCCTTCATCTGGCGGTGGGCGGCGGCATAGATGGCGAGGTAGGCTTGGACCGGGTGGTCGTCCTCGAAACGGAGCGCCTGGCGCTGCGGCAATTGACGGAGGCCGACGCTGCTTTCATGCTGGCGCTGTTGAACGATCCGGCGTTCGTGCGTTTCATCGGCGACCGTGGCGTGCGGACGCTGGATGAGGCGCGCGGCTACCTCGCCAGCGGAACGGTGGCAAGCTATGCGCGCAACGGGTTTGGGCTATACCTGGTCGAGCGGAAGCCAGAAGGGACAGCGGTCGGGATCTGTGGGCTGGTCAAGCGCGACGGGCTGGACGATGTGGACCTGGGCTATGCGTTCCTGCCGGCCTTCCGTGGCCGGGGCTATGCCCTCGAGGCGGCCGCCGCCGTGCTCGCCCACGCGCGGCAGGCCCTCGGGCTGAAGCGCATCGTGGCCGTCGTGTCCCCGGGCAACGAGCGCTCGATCCGGCTGCTGGAGCGGTTAGGCCTGCGCTTCGAGCGGATGGTGCAGTTGCCGGGGGATGACGACGCCATCAAGCTGTTTGGGCCGAGCGAGCCGATTGTTCCCCCCTTCACCGTGTAGGACGCGTGTCAGACATTTGCCGACTTGAATCGCGCTGGCATCCGCCCTATAGTGAGCAATACCAGCGCGACTTCGCGGGACCACACGAGACCGGGCGACACATCCCCGGCAAACGCCCAAGCCTGGCGTCGGCACAAACGCCAGTAGTTTCCCCGGGCTCCCAAGCACAGGTTGAAGCGCGCTGGCTTCAGGCAGGCCACTCTAACGGGTGGCCTGCTTTGTCATCGGCTGTCTTCTCCACCACCAACAGATGTGACAGCCCGAGCCAGTTCAGCGGCGTGCGCTCGGCCAAATGCAGCGCCGCGCGCAGCAGGCGCCCCAGCGGGCCGAAACGGGCGATCAGGTTATCGTAACCGCCGAAGACGCGTATTTGGCTGACGACGCGCACGGGCAGACCGGCGAACAGGCGGCGCAGCCCGCGGGCGGTGTAGGCGCGCACGTGCGGCGCCAGGCGGCTGCGCAGCGCGTCGGGCAGGTAATTGACCAGCGGGATGTTGCCGAACTTGTAGCGGCCGCGCCAATAGATGCCGTGGGTTTCGACCGGGTACCAGCGGTTCGGGCAGAAGAGCACCAGGCGCCCGCCCGGCCGCAGCGCGCGCACCATCTCGGCGACGGCGGCGCGGTCGTCCTGGACGTGCTCGATGACCTCGTTGGACAGCATCACGTCGAAGCTGCCGCCCGCGTACGGCAGCGCCTCGCCCGCGGCGCAGACCACCAGCGAGGGCGGGTAGCGCTGGCCGGCCTCGACCGCGCGCTCGAAGTCGTATTCCAGCCCGTGCACGTGCGGCGTGAAGCGTCGCAGTTTGCCGATGTAGACGCCCAGGCCGCAGCCGTTCTCCAGCACGCGCGCCTGGCCGCTGCCAAGTTGGGGCGCGGCGGCGCGGATCATCGCCAGGCGCCGGTCCTGGCCCGCGCGCCACACGTAAGAGGGCTCGCCGCGCAGAGCGGCCTTGTCGCTGGCGCGGGCGGGTGGGGTGGAGTGGCTGAGCATACGGGCCGATTATAAAGCCGGCCGGCGCGCGCCGAGATCACCGCCACCATCGAGCCGGCCGCCCTGCTGAAGCGGGCGGCCACGCTGGAAGACGTGGGCAGCGTGGCGGCGTTCATGGCCTCCGGTTGGGTCTGCACCCTGACAGGGACTTGGGTCTGCATCTCCTGCGGAGCGCCGGTGGATTGGCTTCTACAAGGCGCGCACGCCAGAGCAGGGGTGCCGCCACCCGAACATTGTTGGCCAGTCTGCGACAGGGCGCCCTCTACCAGGCGGGTGCATCCGGGAGTTTTGGCCGCCGGCGATTCTGTCGCCCTGAGCGCGCACGCGAAGCACCCCGCGTCGCATTCGCTCCCGCGCGCGAAGGGCCTCTATGCCGGACGGAGCCCAATCTGCCACCAACGGCGAATGCACCCTACCAGGGAGCATTTCATTTTGGGGGCAGATCGGTGCCATAATAGCGGGCTCCTACCCCCCCCCGGAGGCTCCCGATGAACGATGCGCAGGTCGACCTAAAAGCCGAATTGATGACCGAAGCGGAAGGGCTC
>JADZEK010000098.1 GCA_020850595.1 Anaerolineales bacterium | reverse complement strand
GAGCAAGGGCGGCACACCCGCCATGTGGACCGGGCGCATGGAAGGCCTTCAGTTTCGCATCACGCCTGCCGGCCTGGGCACCGCCCCGTACCTGCACCTGCTCCAGTTCCACAAGGCGGCCGGTTTCCGCGTGGCCCACTGCCGCCTCGATGTGACCCTGGTCGGCCACGCCCCGGTGGCGGCCATGGTCAGCCAGATCGATAGCAACTGGTGCGCCAGCCCTGGCACCACCCAGGGCCAGATCGTCGATAACGTCGTGCTGGGGGCGAGCCACGGCAGCCCGGCCACCGGGGGCAGCGGGGGGATCAACCTGGTCGGCCTGGATGGCGGCCTGATCGCCGGCAACCGCATCGAAGGCTTCGCCGACGACGCCATCGCGCTGATTGACTGCCGCCGCTGCGTGGTACGCGACAACTGGGTCAAGGGCATCCGGTCGCGCATCGCGGCCTTCAGTGGGCAGGACATCACCTTTCACTCGAATTTCCTGGAGCGCCAGGCCGGCGCCGACGGCGTGTGGGTGCTCGACACTGACTTCTACGCGGCCTTTCCGGCCGGGCCGTCTTCGGCGGCGCCCGAGAATATCAAGTTCATCGGCAACACGGCCGTCCTGCCCGCCGCGGCGCCGGGCGGCGGCCGGCACAACTTCCTCGACCTGGGCGGCGTGCGTGGCTGCGTGGCCAGCGGCAACATCTTCGTCAACGACAGCGCGCAGACCAACCCGCCGCGGGTGCTGACGTGGGTGTTTACTGCCTTCCCGAGCTGGGTGGACCCGACCGGCATGGACCCACTCGGCAAGGCGCGGCCCTACCGATTGGTGCTGACCAATAACCTGCTGACCGGCCAATATCCTGGCCGGATCGAAGAGGCTGCCGTCCTGGCAGCTGACATGATTGGGCCAATCGTGTACCAGGGCAACCTGGCCGGCGGGTCCATCGTATTCGGCCCGAACTCGTTCTGGGAGGACTCCAACAAGTCCCTCTGAACTGCCAACAGTCTCCAGCGGTTCAGGGGCAAACGCACTCGTTTTCCCCCTCCTGCTACCCACCTGGCCGCCATCGCCTGTGAAGGGGCGCACAAGTAAACCACGCGGGAGATGTGGTTGGCCGGATATGACAGGCGTCATATGCAAGGGACCGCGATTCTGGCAGCATGAGACCATCGTGGTGTGTATCTGCTGGGTGGTACACCTCAAAGGCCATCAATCGTTGATGAGCCGAAATGATTACGCTGACCGGTGTTTGGGTTATCGGTGTCCATGAGTCGTTGCGCGAGTGAGCACCGTTGGTCGTCTCGCCGGCTGGATTGAGGCTTGGCTGGCGCGTTCCCAATCAATCAAGAGGAGACACCGGATGACCACCCAGCACCCCCTTCCCCGGATTCCGCTAGATGAACTACGGCAGGAAATCAAAAAGGAATACGCCTGCGTGGCCCTGGAGCCTGACAAGGGGTACCACTTCCACACCGGACGCCGCGCGGCCAATCTGCTTGGATATGACGACAACCTGTACGCCGGCCTGCCCGAAGCAAACATCGCCTCCTTTGCAGGCACGGGCAACCCGTTCTCGGTCGGGCCCATCCATCCGGGCGAGACGGTCGTGGATGTTGGCTCCGGCGCGGGCTTCGATTCTCTCATCACCTCGCGGCTGGTTGGCCCGTCGGGTCGCGTCATCGGGTTCGACATGACGCCAGAGATGTTGAGCAAGGCCCAGGCGGGGGCGACGGCGATGGGCGCCACGAACGTCGAGTTCCGCGAGGGACTGGCGGAATCTCTGCCGCTGCCCGACAACTACGCCGACGTGGTGATCAGCAACGGCGTCCTCAACCTTACCCTTGACAAGACCGAAACGCTGCGCGAGTGGTTCCGTATTCTCAAGCCGGGCGGGCGACTACAAATAGGCGACATTCTGGTCGAGCACCCGGTGCCCGCCGACGCGATGGAGGATATCTCCCTCTGGACGGGTTGAATTGCCGGCGCTCTGCTGGAGGCAGAGCTTATCCGCGCCGTGCGCGCCGCTGGCTTTGAGGACGTTGCAATCGTTCACCAATACCGCAACTACGAGGACGTGCCTGACCCGTCTGACGCGCTGGAGTTCGGCACCCGGGGCATCAGCTTCCGGGCCTGCAAGCCGACATAGGTCCTCGGACGCCGCAGGGAGCAGCCCATAGCGATTGACCGCTCGCGCCGCAACACGTTCGAGGCTGTGGCGGATCTGTACAACGAGACCCGCCCCGGCTATCCCGGTGCCCTCGTAGAGGACGTCGTCCGGTTCGCCAATCTGGCGCCGGACGGCCGCATCCTGGAGATCGGCTGCGGACCCGGGAATGCCACGATCGCCTTTTCCCAGCGCGGCTACCATATCTTGGCCATTGAATTGGGCGAGCGCCTGGCAGCGCTGGCTGCCGCGCGCTGCCGCGATTACCCCCGGGTGGCGATCCGCCGGATGGCGTTCGAGGACTGGCCGGTGGAGGCGGGGGCCTTCGACCTGGCAATCTCGGCCGATGCCTTTCACTGGATCCCGCCCGAGATCGGCTATCCCAAGGTGGCCCAAGCGCTGAGGCATGCGGGCTCGGCCGCGTTCTTTTGGTTTGTGCCGGTGGATCCGCAGACCGACTGGTCGCGGGCGATCGACGCCGTGTATCGCGAGCGGGCGCCTGGGCTGGAGAATCCCGACCGGGCGTTCACGGCCGAGTGGCTGACCGGCATCATCCGGGCGAACTTCGCCGCGAGCCGGCAGTTCGGCGAGGTGACGGTGCGCGACTATGCCTGGTCCGAGCCTCTCACGGCGGAGCGCTACCTGAAGCTGCTTCGGACCTGCTCCGGCCACGCGGACCTCGACGCCGAGACGCGCCAGAGGCTCTACGCGGGCATCCGGGGGGTAATCGAGCGACACGGCGGCACTGTCGCCCGGGCGTTCCAGGTGATGCTGTATCAGGCGCGGCGCAAATCAGCCTGAGGCCTGAGCCAGTTCTTTGCCGCCAGGATCGCCGCGCATACGCCCTACAGCCCAAGGGACCAGCGATGAGCACCGGGATTCAGTACGACGAAGCCTGGAGCTGGCGAGTGGAAGCCATCTACACCACCTCCGACGTGGTCGCCCAGCGTCAGGCCGTCCTGAGCGCCCTGGAGCCCTGCCCTGGAGAGCGCGTGTTGGACATCGGCTTCGGACCGGGCTTCCTGGCGCGCGAGATCGCCGCGGCCGTGGGCACAGGCGGGGCCGTGCACGGCATTGATACCAGCGAGAGCATGCTGGCCCTGTCACAGCGGCGCTGTGCCGGCCTGCCGTGGGTGGCGCTGCGCCTTGGGGATGCCGCACAGCTTCCCTATCCCGACGGCTATTTCGACGCCGCCGTCTCGACCCAGGTGTACGAGTACGTGGTGGATGTGACCGCGGCCCTGCGCGAGCTTCAGCGCGTGTTGCGGCCGGGCGGCCGGGCTGTCGTGCTGGATACCGACTGGGACTCGATCGTCTGGCATGCGGCCAACCAAGTGCGCATGGACCGCGTCCTGGCGGCCTTCACCGAGCACTGTGCCCACCCCTACCTGGCCCGCACGCTTGTGCCGCGCCTCCGGCAGGCTGGTTTTACATCGAGCCGTTCCTTGGTGTTTCCGCTGTTCAACCCGCGCTACGACGCCGACACCTACAGCCACGGCATCATCGATTTCATCGCAGCCTTTGTGCCCGGACACCGGGGCGTTACAGAGGCGGAGGCACAAGCCTGGGCCGACGAGCTGCGCCAGCTCGGCCAGAATGGGGACTACTTCTTCAGTCTCAACCGATACTTGTTCTGTGTCGAGAAGCCCGCGACGAGCCTGGCCGGGTAGCGTTTCAGGCTCAGAGCTCGCAGCTCGCCGGCGGCACGAAAACACATCCGCCCGCAATCGAAGACAGCAGATAACTGCAAGGAGACAGCATGTCCGCCCAAACACACATCCGCGATTGCCTGCAAGGCGTGATGGCGTACTACACCCAGAATCCAGATAAGGCGCTCTCGTCGGACAAGGAGGCCGTGGCCGTCATCGAAGACGGCTTGCGCGTCCGCGCCATGGGCCCCGATGGGCAGGTGCTTGTCTGCGACATGCCCAAGGGCCTCGGCGGCGGCGCGACCGCGCCTACGCCAGGCTGGACGATGCGCGCCGCGCTCGCCAACTGCGAAGCGGTGATGATCGCCTTGCGCGCAGCGCAGCTCGGCATTGAACTGGCCCGCCTCGAAGTCCGTGTAGCCAGCGTCTCCGATGACCGCGGCCTGTTGGGCATGGATGACTCCAAGCCTGCCGGTCCCCTCAACATGACGATCAGCGTCCGCATTGGCGCTCAGGGTGTGCCCGCCGAGACTCTCCAGGAAATCGTCGCCTGGGCGGCGAAGCACTCCCCCGTCGGCGAGCCCCTCACGCGCCGCATCCCGACTGAACACGCGGTGGAGATTGTCACCCTATGAAACGCTCATTGGTCTCACTGGCACTGACGCTAGCACTGCTGGCCCTGCCGGGCGTGGCTCGGAGCGGCGCGTCTGCGCCAGCGGATCAAGAACTGCCGGCGCTTCCGGCCGCGCCGGCGGCCCAACCTCGCTACACCGTCACCGACCTGGGCACGCTGGGGGGAGTCACAACCAAGGCCATGGGCATCAACGAAAACGGGCAGGTCGCCGGCGCCTCACAGGTCAGTTCGTATATGCATGGCTTCTGGTGGGATGACGGGACGATGACCAACCTGGGCGCCCTGGGCGGGCAAGGGAGTTGGGCCTACGACATCAACAACGCTGGTCAGGTAGTGGGGGGATCACCCCTTGGCAGTGGAGACAACCACGCCTTCCGGTGGCAGAACGGGAGCGGCATGCAGGACCTGGGCACGCTGGGCGGTCCGTCCAGCTATGCCTTCGAGATCAACGACTCCGGACAGGCGGTCGGGTATGCCTGTTGCGCACCGGACACGTATCTTTCTCACGCCGTCCTGTGGGGCAGCGGCGGGATCGTGGATCTGGGCGACCTGGACCCGCTGTGGCCCGCCATCAGCGCTGCCTATGGCCTTAACGATGCTGGGCAAGTGGTCGGCGGCTCGTACGACGCCTCGGCCAATTTTCACGCCTTCCTTTGGCAGAACGGCGGGATGCAGGATTTAGGCACGCTGGGCGGTGATTACAGCTCGGCCGAAGCGATCAACGAGAATGGACAGGTGGTTGGCACGGCCCGTTTGGCCAACAGCACGCCGCACGCCTTTTTGTGGGATGGCGCCATGCAAGACCTGTGCGCGCTGACGTGGTACCAGAGCATGGCCTACGACATCAATGACAAGGGGCAGGTGGTCGGTGCGCTGCACACCGGCCAAAACTCGCACGCCTTCATCTGGGCAAATGGGCAGATGCAGGACCTCAACAACTTGATTCCTTTAGATTCAGGTTGGGTACTATCCGAAGCCCGCGCCATCAACAACAAGGGCCAGATCGCCGGATTTGGGGTCATCAACGGCCAGACCCATGCCTTCCTGCTCAAACCGCAGGCCTATCACTGGATCAACCCGAGCGGCGGCGCGTGGCACCTGACCACCAACTGGAACCCCCAGGGCGACCCCGGCGCGGGCGATACCGTCGTCTTCGCCCTGAACGGCCAGTACGCGATCGATGCCAGCACGTTGTTGCTATCGCCGGCCAGTTTGTCCATTGACCGCATGGTCATCTCCTCCACGAACTTCGTCTACTTCGACAACCTGAACCTGAATCTGGTGTACGACTCGCCAGACGAGCCTTCCTTGGAGGTCAACGACAGCGGGACCGCCGCCGTCAACTCCGGCGCGGCGACCTTTTCCCACGCCATCATCGGCGCCGAGCCTCCCGCAAACCCCAACAACCCGCCCATTGCCCGTTTGCAGGTGTTGGGCAACGGCACCAGTTTGAACGGCACAGGCCGCCTGACCATTGGCGATGAAGGCCTGGGCAACCTGTTCGTGACGGCGGGTGGGCATTTGACCAGCGCGGAAGCGCGCCTCGGCGGCTTGCTGTCGTCCGGGTTCGGCACAGCCGACGTGGGCGGCGATGGGTCGTTGTGGGAGACCGGCAACATTGCCGTAGGCTATGGCGTCAGCGGCACCCTTGAAATCCAATACGGCGGGCGGGTCAACTCAAATGACGCCTATGTGAGCTATGGCGTCCTCAGCGACGATTCGCAGGTGACGGTTAACAGCATCAGCGCGATCACCAGCCAGCCATCGATGTGGGCGCTCTTGGGAAGTTTGTTCGTTGGACAAACTGCATTCGGCTCGGTCGAGGTGTTGAATGGCGGCAGCCTGTACGTCAGTCACGACGTGCACATTACCAATGGCGAATTGCGGGTGGACGGCCGTCACCCCACTGGCAGCCCCTCCGAGATGGATGTGTTGGGCACGGTTTTCGTCGGCGGGCCGGGCAGCGCCAACCTGTTGGCCTTGTGGAACGCGGCGCGGGGCGGCATCGAAGGCGACCTGATCATTGGGCGAGATGGCGAAGGGGCGGCCATCCTGTGGGGCGCGGCGAATACGGCACACCCGACTCAACTGGACGTGGTTGATCCGCAGGCAGGGCTGTGCGCTATCGGCCGCCAGTTCGACGGCGGCGTGTCACTTGACGATGGTGGCTTGCTGCGCTGCCAGCGAATCGAACTGGGTGGGCTGGCTGGCACCAGCGGGACTGGCTCGCTGGCCGTGGATGGCGGCATGGTGCGCGCTCTGGATGTCTTGCAGGTAGGTCAGGCTGGGGGCGGCAGCGGCCTGGTTGAGATGCAGAACAACGCGCTGGTGGCGACCAACGGGACGTATGTCACCTCCAACGGAGTGATCAGCGGCTCAGGGACGCTGGCCGTAGGCTTCCTCGGACTGCAGAACGATGGGACGCTGGCCCCCGGCATCAACATGCTGTATCCGCTCGCGCCAGCCACCACATCCCAGTCCGCATTAAAGCTCCAAAATGGAACCGCCACCCTCACCGTCAGCGGAACACTGACTATGGGCCCGAGTGGCCGGCTGGCAATTCCCTTGCTGGGCAGCGGCGCGGGCCAGTATGGCAGTGTGGCTGTCACCGGCACCGCCAGCCTGGATGGAGTCTTAGCGCTCAGCTTCAGCCAGGGCTTTGCCCCGCAGCAGGGCAACACCTTCACCTTCCTCACGACGACGGGCGGCATCAGCGGCACGTTCGACAGTGTGGCGATCACCGGTCTGATGCCGGGGTTTGCCTACGATCTCTCGGTTGTAAGCGGGCAATTGGTGCTCGAAGCGCTGAACGATGGCGTACCACTGTGCGAGCTATTCCTGCCGCTCGTGAGCCGATAAGACTGGTCAGGACCGCCGGAGGGTGCGGCCATGAACACCGGACTCCGCCACGACGAAGCCTGGAGCCATCGGGGGTATTTCCTCAGTCTGAACCGCTATCTGTTAAGTGCCGGAAAGCCGGCGTAAGGAGGTTACTCACATGCCCAGGACTTTTCGCAAATGGTGGCCGAGGCGATGGCCGAAGTGCCGGCCGTGGCGCCGCTGGAGGCGGCTCGGCGGAGGGAGGCAGATCCGCGGACCTTGATCATCGACGTCCGCGATGCGGCCGACATTCCGGCCACGGGCCTGATCGCGGGCGCGGCGGCCATCTCGCTTGGCAGCCTGACCTACAAGGCCGATGCCGAAGTGCCCGAGGAGTGGCGGGATCCGCGCCTGGACGATCGCTCGCGGCCGATCCTGGTCACGTGCTATAGCGGCGAGATGGCGGCCCTGGGCGCCAAGTGGCTCAAAGACATGGGGTACACGAACGTGGGCCTTCTGGCCGGGGGAACGGTGGCGAGGAAGGAGGCCGGCCTGCCGATGGAAACAGACGGGGCGTGATTGCGTACTGCACCCAGAACCCAGACGAGGCGCTCTCGTTTCACCGGGCGCCTGGCCATGGAACCAGCGGGACCGCATCCCGATGGTTGACCAGAAGGAGGGCTGTCATGAAGAAGCTTGTCACCCTGAGCATCGTCCTGGCACTGCTGCTTGGGACCGCCCGTCTTGCCCTGGCCGAAGGCCCAACACCCAATGGCCACAACTGCGCGGGCGTCGTCGTGAAGAGCAATAACCTCGACTGGCCAGGCCCCATGGGCCCGCTGGTGGCCGAATACGCGCATTTGCAGCTAATCGACAACCTGGGACTGGCCAACTGCGGCAACGCCAACGGCCAGAACCCGTAGAACGGCTAATCCGCATACCGTCCCGCTGGCGCGCGGGGCCCGGCCTGGTATGAGCCGGGCCTCCTGGCGCGTCGTTTTTTGGTGAAACATTCGCCTGTCGGAGCGACTCGATTGAAAGCGCACCTGTTACAGCATGTTCCCTACGAAGACCCGGGAACCATCTCACCGTGGCTGGAAGCTCACAGGTTCGATGTAAGTTCGACGCGCTTCTATGAGAATACGACACTGCCCGACCTAAAGGATATCGATTTTCTCATCATGATGGGCGGTCCGATGAGCGCCAACGATGAAATAGGTTGGCCCTGGCTGCGCGCCGAAAAGCAGTTTGTCCAGGCGGCGATTGCCAGAGGCGTTGCAGTGCTTGGGGTATGCCTGGGCGCCCAAATAATCGCCAGCGCGTTAGGACAGCGAGTTTTCAGGAACCCATTACCAGAGATCGGGTGGTTTCCAGTGGAAGCAACGCCTGGGGTCCCAGGGTGCTTTCGCTTTCCTTCATCCTGCACCGTGTTCCACTGGCATGCGGAGACCTTCGACCTCCCACCGGGCGCGGTTCGATTGGCACGGAGCGCGGGCTGTGAGAACCAGGCATTTCAGTTCAAGCGCAATGTCATGGGCTTACAGTTCCACCTGGAAACCACGCCCGCGAATGTCCAGGCGCTGATCGAGAACGGCGCGCAGGAGCTCACTCCAGGGCCATACATCCAAACCGAAGCACAGTTACGGGCCGTTCCACAGGTTGTGTATCACAAGCCAAACCAGTTGATGGACAACGTCCTTTCCTACCTCACTCAACGCGAGTTTCAAGAGGCCACTGCACCAGATTGATCGCATACACATGACATCCGTCTCACATGACATGTGTATCCGAGGCGAGAATGAAACGATACCTGCTCTCAATCGTGCTGATCGCAGCGTCGCTGGCCCCGCCTGGCCTGGCGCAGCGCCCACCAGCTTCGTCGGCAGCCAATGAGCAGCGTGTGCGCCCGCAGGGCACCGGCGACCCCCTCCACACCACCTATTTCAGTCAACCCTGTCAATACGGGGGATTTGGCATCGCCTTCGATGGCCAGTACCTGTGGTACAGCTGCGCTACTGTCTCAGGCCTAGATCTCCACAAGGCCGACGCGCTCAGCGGCGCGGTCCTCGCCTCGTTCGCACCCAATGTTGTCGGTTACTTAAGCTCGCTGGCCTGGGACGAAAACCGCCAGGCGCTCTAGGCGCTGGTCTATGATCAAATTGGTGACACCACTAGCGTGTACCGAATCAACCCCACGACCGGCAGCGCCACGCTGGCCATTGCCGGGGATCTGCTCTACGTTACGTCTCCGGTTCCTGGCCTGGAATACATTACTGCCCGCGCTAAGGCCAGTGGTGCCCTTCAGTTTCAGTTCGTCTCCATTGAGACCAGGAATAGGGACATGGAGTGTGATAGCGTCACCTTTGCCCCGCTCACTGCCTTGTGGGCGGTGAGCGAGTATAACCCGCGCCGGGCGACGGCCTATGAGATCCCGGCGGCGCAGTGCCCAGGCGGCGTGCGCGACCTGGCCTCGGCTCCCGGCGCGCTCACGGATGGCTTGCAGTTCGGACTGGTCCCCGGGTGGGTTGAGGCTGTGGCGGTAATAGTTGAGCGCCGCCGTGAGTACTCCGGGCTGCCGAAACGTATCCTTGACGGCCTGCAACGCGTCCGGCGGATAGCGCCAGCCGGGCGACCAATCCTGCCAGAGCCGTTCCAAAAAGGCGAAGTCATTGTGCGCTATGGCCGCCTCGGCAAACGGCAGCTGCATGAAAAACATATACCAGGAGCGGCGTTGTTGAGCGGGATTCGTGAGGAGTGCGTTCCACCAGATTTCACCATACGGCACCGCGATCGTGATCAGCCGGGCGATCCTCTCCGGCGCCAGAACAGCGGCGCGATAGGCCGCGGCCGCACCCCAATCATGGCCGATGAGAATAACCGGTTGGTCGGCCAGCGCATCGATTAGGGCCAGCACATCTTGAGCTAAAGCGGCGGCCTCATAGGAAACATCCGGCGGTGCCTCAGTAGGAAAGTAGCCTCGCATGTAGGGCGCGACCACCCGGTAGCCGGCCTGCGCCAATGCCTGCATCTGGTCGTGGAACGTGTGGGGCAGGTCCGGGAATCCATGTAAGGCGAGCACCAGGAGTCCCGACCCCAGCTCGATCCAACTGAACTCTAGCCCGTTGGCCCGGCCGCCGTTCAGCCTGGCGTTGTCTGGTACGGTCAGCGTCTCCTGCTGCGGAAACGAGATGGCCTGGTGCGGCTCGGTTCCTCTTTTACCATTCGAGAACCAGCTCTGGCAAGGCCCCGGTGAGTGTCTTGCCCAAATCAAGACCCTGCAACGCCAACCACTGCTCCCGGTACCAACGATCAAAGGGGGAATTGGACGTCGCGATCTCGAGCAGCGCCTGTTCCGGATGCTCTGCTGCGATGGCGATAATGGCCACGCAGCCATTGGCTGTCTCCGCAATCCAGACCCGTTCACCGGCCATGCCCAGGCGCCGGCGCGAGGCCTCGTACGCCGGGCGGTGCAGTTCCAGGATCTCTTGCAGCCAACGCCGCCAGGCCTCCGAACGTCCGGGCAGAATCGGCGCCGCAAAGATGATGGTAAAACAACTGTTCATGTGTCGCCAGGTGTGACGCGACCGCCTGTCACTGGCTTGGGAAGGGCACAAACCCCTTATAGCCCAGCAGCCTCCCCAATCCCCCAATGACCTTGGCCACGAATTTCTGCACGGGCACCGGCGGGCTGGTCACAAACAGCTCTCCATAGTTCTCATTGAGAATGGTCGCGAATTGCAGAAAGTCTTTCGGAACGCCATTGGGATGCGATTTGCCCTGGGCCGCCAAGGCCATCTGCGTCTCGAAAAAGGCCTCCGAATTCAATGCGGGCCGCAGCTCGTGAATCACGATCAGCTCGGAGCTGCCATCGGTCCAGGTCTGATGCGGCGTGTTCTTCGGGGCGACGATTTTCTGACCGGCCGAAAGCACTCGCTCCTGACCGCCGATCTTGACCCGCATTTGGCCCTGAATGACTTCCATCGCATCGGTTTGCAGGGGATGCAGGTGCTCGGGCGGCATCGGAACATTTGGAGGCGTCCAAACTTGGATCTTGACCACCTCACCCTGCGACTCGGCGGACGTCACCAGGAACTGCAGTTTGCTGCCGTCATGCGGGTTCTCGAGCAGGTCGTTCGGCTTTGCCATCGTGGGGTCTCCTTGGGCCACAGGTCACATAGGGGCAGGACGGTATCCAACTGTTCTGACTTCCGCGGCATGAGCCCATGGGTATAATGGCCGCGGATTGATCTCATTCTAGGGACCTGGCGTGACAAGGGTGTTACAAGCCACAGCGGTTGGCAGACCAGAGCGTTAAATGCCTCACCTGATCCTTGCTTTGTTGGGCGCACCGGAGGTCAGGTACGGCCCCCAGACACTTACCTTCGCCACCCGCAAGACGCTGGCGCTCCTCATCTACCTGGCCGTTGAAGCGGGCCGGCACCCGCGCGAGAAGCTAGCGACGCTCTTCTGGCCGGAAAGCGACACGCGTCGCGCCCGGGGCGCCCTGCGCACCACCCTGGCCCATCTGCGCCAGGCGCTGGATACGGCCACTTCCCCCGGCAGCCAGGCTTATCTGACGGTCGAAGCAGATGCCTGTGGCTTTATTGGGCAGTCGGAATACGAGCTAGATCTGCATATCCTGGCTGCCGCGGCGACGGACGAGCCGTCCGAAACGCTCGCGGCGGCTGCCCAGCGATATCGGGGGGACTTCCTGGAAGGCTTTACACTGCCCGACGCGCCTGCCTTTGATCGTTGGACGGCGCTCCAGCGGGAGCGTTGGCAACACCAGGCGAGCGTCGTTTTTGACCGGCTGTCGCGGTGGCAGTCGGAACGGCGGGATTTTGCGGGCGGTATTGCGACGGCGGTTCAATGGCTGGGGCACGATCCTTTGAACGAAGCCGCCCACCGCCGCCTGATGCAGCTCCACGCTCTGGCCGGGAACCGGGCCGCTGCCCTGCAAGCCTACCAGGCCGGCCGTGACCTCCTGGCCGCCGAGCTGGGGGCGGAGCCCTCCCCCGAAACGGCCAGGCTGCTCAAGCACATCCAAAATATGAAGCCTGAGCGCCGGCCGCCTGCCCCAGGCGCCGGCGACGGGAGAGTGGCAACCGACCGCAGTCTGCGCCCCTCATCGCTGGCCGATCCGCCCTTTGTCGGCCGGAATGCCGAGCATCGGCAACTCGTGAGCGCCTATCACGCCGCCAGCCAGGGTCAAACCCAAACGGTCGTCATCGCGGGGGAGGCCGGTATCGGCAAGACCCGCCTGGCCGGGGAGTTTCTGGCCTGGGCGGCCGTCGAGGGGGCCGATGTGGTGTCGGGCCGGGCGTTTGAGGCGGGTGGGCGGCTGCCCTACCAGCCGTGGGTCGAGGCACTGCGCCAGCGCTTAGACCAGGAAAACGCCCCAGACGACTTGCTGAGTGATGTCTGGCTGGTCGAACTCAGCCGCCTGCTGCCCGAACTGCGTGACCGCTACCCCGATTTGCCCGCGCCGCCCAAGGACAGCGAGCCGGCCGCCCGTACCCGCCTGCTGGAAGCCGTGGTCCAAACGGGGCGAGCCCTGGCGGCCCGTTCACCGGTTGTCGTGTTCATGGATGATATCCAATGGGCGGATGCCGCCTCGCTCGACGTGCTGCGTTATGGCGGCCGGGCCTGGATGGACGCCCACACACCCTTGTTGCTCCTTCTGAGCGTGCGCAGCGAGGCGCTGGCGACCACACCGGCGCTGAACGACTGGATCACCGGACTGGAACGCGACGTGGCGCTCACGCGGCTGGCCCTAGGTCCCATCTCCGCCGCTGAAACGCAGCAGTTGGTGGCGGCACTGCATGGGAGCGCTGGGGTGGGGGAGCGGGGAGGCAGTCCCCACGCTCCCGCCTGGTTCGCCCAATGGCTCTTCGATGAAACGGCCGGCCAACCCTTCTATATCAGCGAGATGATCAAGACCCTGGTTGATCGCGGGCTCGTGCACGTGCACGCGACCGAGACTGGGGTCTGGACGGTTCAATGGCCGCTGGAGACCCAGCCAGCCAGACCGCCGCCGGGGTTAGTCCCGCCGGGGGTGCGGGAGCTCATCTTGACCCGCCTGCGGCGGCTGTCGGCCGACGCCCGCGCCCTGCTCACGGCCGCGGCCATCCTCGGCCGCGCGGGCGGTTTCGATCTCATCTGCCAGGTGGCTGCCCTGCCTGCCAGCTTGGGGTTACCGGCGCTGGATGAATTGCTCACCATGCGCCTGTTGTTGGAAACAGAGGATTTTGCCCACCCCTACATGCTCGCGCACGACAAAATTCGGGACGTCGTCTACACCGAAGCCGGAGCCGCGCGGCGCGGCCTCTTCCATCAGCGCGCCCTGGCCGGCTTGGAAGCCATGGCGGCGCCGCCGGCCGAATTGGCCTTTCATGCCCTGGCTGCCCGGCTCACCGAGCCTGCTATACGCTTCAGCCTCGCGGCTGGAGATGCGGCGCTGGCCGTGTTTGCGGTGCCGGATGCGATTGCGCACTATGAGCACGCCCGCCGCCAGTGGTCCGCCGGCCGGGACCCCCACCTAGAAGCGGACGCGCTACTCTCCGCCGAGAGCCGGCAACACCTTTACCTGCGGCTGGGTCGAGCCTACGAACTCTCGGGCGACTACGAGCCTGCTCAAACGATCTATCGAGAAATGTTGGCTTGGGCGCAGGCCTCCGATCTCTCGGACTCGGCGTGCCTCGCCCTGAACCGTCTGGGGACCCTGGCCACGCACGCGTATGAGTTTGAAGCGGCGGCTGACTGGCTCAATCAGGCGCGGGCTGCAGCCCAAACCAGTGGCGCCGGCTTGCTGGCCGAAACAGAACTGAGCCTGGCTCAGTTGGCCTACCATACCTTCGACTACCCGGCCACCAGGCGCCACAGCCAGCAATCGTTGGCCCTGGCGCGCGAACTCAATAACCCAGAGCTGATCGCCGGCAGCTTGAACACGCTCGCCTACGCCGAGGCGCTGTTGGGCCAGGCGCGAGCTTGCCATGCCCATATGGAGGAAGCCAAGCGCATCTATGCCGCTCTAGGCAACCGGGCCCTGGAAGTGGATTGCCTCACGATCATGGCCGTGGTCAACCTATGGCAAGGACATCTGGCGACGAGTCTGGCAGACGCGCGCACGGCCCATGCCATCAGCCAGGCGATTGGCAACCCGTGGGGTCAGATTCATAGCAGCAGCGTGCTGGCCGGCGGCCTGCTGGACCAAGGGGACTATGGCGAGGCCTTGCGCGTCGCCGAGCAGGGCCGGCAGCTGGCGCCGGGTCATGACCTGGTCCTGGTGAGCTTACTGAACTTGCTGATCCTGGGCGCAGTCCACAGGGCGACACTCGATATGACTGCCGCCCAGGCGGTGCATTTGGAGGCGGCCAAGCTGATTGAAGCGACGCCCTCGGCGCTACTCGCAGAGATGGCTGCCGCCGAGCTCTGCGCCGACTTTGCGCTGGCCGGAGCGTGGCCGGAAGCTGGCCGATATGCGCGCGAGGCTTTGGCTTCGCGCCAATACGATGCGGTGCCGCTGCTGGTTTCCCCGCATTGGTTGGAGACGGAAGCCCTGCTGCGCTGCGGCGAGGTGGACCAGGCCCGCGAGGATGCCCGCCGGTGGGGGAAACTAGTCGGCCACCTCCCGCGCTATCGTCTGGCCCACCTACGTTCGCAGGCAGTTCTGGCCGGGTGGGAAGGAGATCAGAAGCGGGCTATCGCGCTTTTTGAAGAAGCTCAAGCGCTGGCGGAAGATATCGGATTGCCCGGCGAACAGTGGCCGATCCTGGCCGCGTTGGCCCAACTGTACCCGGAGGCCGCCCAGCGGCAGGCAGCCAAAGATGAGGCGGCTCAAATCATCACCCACCTGGCCGCGCAAATTGAGGCTGACGAAGTGCTGGCTGGGTTTCTCAGGTCTGCCGGATAACGTCTCCTAACGTGTAGAGACGCTGGGGCCCCTCAACGTCAATTAGAATTACGCACCGTATTGCCTCATCTGAGAATCTGACCCGACGATCGTCGTTGCCTCACGAGAAATCATACCGGACATGTTTCCGAATCCGCAACTGCAATTGGCACTATGGGTATTCGCTCCGATGGTGGTTGCCGTCCTGGCTAGGCATTACTTGGACGACACTCTGTTTCGAGGCAAAATGCTTGGCAAACGAGCCTTACACGGGCCACGCGAGCCTGCGGCTGGGGATCCGGATGCCGCTGCTGGCTGTCTAGGGGACGGTCGTAGGCCAGACCTGGCTCGCACGGGTAAGCGAAACTGACAGCACAAGGGCCGGGTTTCTTCCCGGCCCTTTTTGTTACCTGCCTTCCACAATGGCAAACCGCGAGATCCTGCAAAACCCTCATTCGGCGGTTCAAATCCGCCCGGCGCCTCTAGGAACAGCCAGGAACGAGTAACGAAGAGAGCCCTGAAAACAGGGCTCTCTTGCGTTTCTCGGCGGGTTGTGTGCCCGTGCCAGCCAGGTTGTTTGGAATGTGCCAATCACTGGCCGGCTCCTGCGGTCCAGGCCTCAGCCAGTCCGGCCATGGTACCGCTGATCGCTGGCGTGATCAGAGGGGTGGGCGCCAACGCCACCATGTGCACAAGGGTCTCAGGGTCATCCCCACGTCGGCCGGGTGCGCGGGTACAGATGGGAACACCCGCGATCCGTGCACCT
>JADZEK010000097.1 GCA_020850595.1 Anaerolineales bacterium | reverse complement strand
TCGTGCGGATCGTGCCGGATGCGACCGGCCTGGTCCGCGTGTTCGGCGCCGGACCTAACCACTACGCCGACACCGCCTTCTGGCTCGAGGTAGACCGGGGCACCGAGCGCGGCCGGGCGCTGCTGGATAAGCTGGCCCGCTACTATCGGCATGCGCACCGCTCCTGGCCCTATGACCGCAACATGCTGCGCCTCTTGATCGTGGTGGAGCACAACGATGAGCCGCGCCTGGCCTACCTGCGCCGGCGATTGCAACAGCTTAACCAGCACTACCGCATGACGCTAGACGTGCGCCTGACCCGCGCCGATCTGCTGGCGGCGCGCGGCGGCCTGGACCCCACCCGCCCCAAGTGGCGCACCCTGGACGACGACAGTTTTGTGCCGGCCTTCAACCAACCGCCGCAACCCGGAGACGATCCGCCATGCTGAAACCCGCACCCCCGCTCACCTACCACGCCCTGCTCGACCACCAGCGCCAGAGCCACGGCCTGAGCTACCAACAGCTCGCCGAGCGCGCCTGGACGACGGCCAGCTACGTCCACCGCCTGTGCCGGGGCGACGGCCGGCCGGGCTATACGATTGTGATCCGTTTGGCGATTGCGATGGCGCTCACGCTCGAGGAAACCGACGAGATGCTGTGCGTGGCCGGCTACCCGCCGCTGCTGGAAATCAAGGGTCCGTCGAATGGGGAGCGGTCCGGCCGGCAACCCCCAACCGGACGCGCAAGCAACCCTTCAGCGGACAGCTAACTGAGCCCGAGCTATGATAGCCAGAACTCAGTTAGTTGAATGAGTTGAATCGAAGCAGTACTGGCGGCCACGGCTTAGCCAACCACTTGCACGGCCTCACGCTTGCTTGCCCGTCAGATCCCGGTCTTCCATTTCCCAAGCATGATCGAGGGTATGAAAGGCGGTGTGCCGGATCATGTACCGCAGCGGCCATTTGCCCATCTTGCCGGGTCGCTTGCCCTGGGCGTGATAGTCCCGTATGCCTTGGCAATAAGCCTCGCGATGTGCCTTCATCCCCTTGGCAGTCAACATCGCCTCGTCGGGGGTGAACACGCCCAGCCCCGCCGCCCATTGCTGCTCGTTGGCAAAGATATGCCGGACGATGCGGTCCCGATCGCGCCCGCCGCCGCGCGGGCCCAGCCGCAGCTCCGCCGAGACGCGCGAACGCACCTGGTCGAAAAACGCCCAGCACGCCTGAAGCAAGGTCAGCTCGCGCTCGAGAGCCTTGGCCGGCACAACCGCCTGGTCGATGCTCGAATACCCGAAGGAGATCCCCCAGAAGTCGGTGGAGCCGGGGCCGGTATAGCGCTCAACCACGTCGGCCACGGGTTTCTTCGGAAACGCACGTTCCAGCCCGGCCAGCTTGGCCACCGGCGCATAGCGGGGAACGTAGGCGAGCAAGCGTTCAACGGCCTCCGCCTCGGTCTTGCCTCCACGGGAGAGGCCGGGCCAGTCGGGCGCCACCGCCGCGACCTTCTTGCCCTTCGGTCCGGTCTCAATCGTCACCCGAAGCTGCTTGGTCATAACGCCTCCTGTCACGAATGAGCCTGTCGCTACCTGCTGGAATAGTGGGTACAATTATAGAACATTTGTGTGGTGGTTGCCCGCGCCATTGCGTGAATAGCTCTGGTGTTCAGGCGGCGGGACTTTCCCACCGCTCTCATAGCGCCAGGCAACGTTGATCTTGAGAGGAGACGCATGAACGTCATCGATTGGTTATTGGACTCAGATCCGGCGATCCGCTGGCAGGTAATGCGCGACCTGACCGAAGAAGCGGACGAGACAGTCGCCGCCGAGCGCGCCCGGGTCGCGACCGAAGGCTGGGCGGCTGACCTGCTCGCCCGCCAGGGGTCCAATGGTTACTGGGGCGAGGATGATCCCAATCCCGAGTGGGTCACTATCCGTACCCTGCTGCTGCTGCGTGACATGGGGCTAGACCCGGCCAGCGACCAGGCGCGCCGTGCCATTGCCCTGGTCCGTGACAACGTCGTTTGGAAAGGCGTCCTACCGCAGGACGCCGCCTGGCATGGCAAGCCGCTCTTCTCGGGCGAGGTCGAGCCGTGCCTCAACGGCCGAGTCGTGGCGATTGGGGCGTACTTCGGACAGAATGTGCAGGGCATCGTTGACCGCCTGCTAGGGGAGCAGCAGCCGGATGGCGGATGGAACTGTGAACAGACGAACGGCTCGACCCGCGGCTCGTTCCACACCACCATTAACGTGCTCGAAGGCCTGCTGGAACATGAACATGTCAGCGGCAGCACCCCGGCGCTCGCCGCCGCGCGGGCGCGGGGACAGGCCTACCTGCTCGAGCGGCGGCTGCTGCGCCGCCGTTCAACCGGCGAGGTGATTGACCCAGCCTGGACCCAGTTTTCGTACCCGCCTGGCTATCACTACGACGTGCTGCGCGGGCTCGACTACCTGCGCAGCGCCGGCGCTGTTCCCGATGAGCGCGTGGCCGAGGCGATCGGCCTCGTGGCGTCCAAGCGCGACGCCGATGGCCGCTGGGCGCTGGAGAACCCACACCGAGGCGAGTTGGACTTCGAGATGGGCGAAGGTGAGGGCCAGCCCAGTCGCTGGAATACACTGCGGGCCATGCGGGTGCTCCGGTGGCATTCCCAGGCCCAGCACGCGTCCGGATGGGGATCGAGTTCGGACAGCGTGTCCTAGTCAATCCCAAGGTTGAGCGCAGCAATGGGCATTCTAGCCAACGCTGGCTGGAGCGCGGCTACTTGAACCGAAATTAGGGCGAAAACAGTTTCCAGTGGCCTTCGGAGACGACCTCAATGTTGCCGTCGACGACCCTGATGGCGGTCTCATCGTCAATCGCATAGGCCGGCCTGGGCATCCCGGCGGCCCAGCGTTCGGCGTCGGCCAGCGTATTGCCGGGCATATCCGGGTGATCCAGGTGGGGAAAGATCGTGAAATCAACCAGGCCCAACGTCTCATCGCTGCCGTCGGGCGGGGTCCACTCCATGAAGTACTTTCCGATCCGGGGAGTCATTACCATGCTCCCGCCGCTCTGCCCCACCCAGACCGTGTTGGACAGCGACGACAACAGGTCCGCCAGCCCCGACTGCCGCAGCCAGTAGCACAGATAGGTGGCGTCGCCCCCACCCACCAACAGCACGTCCGTCTCTTGAACCAGTGGGACCCAATACTTGCGATCAATGCTCGGCAGCGCGGTCAGTTCCAGCACGCCCAGCGACTTCCAGCCCAAGCCGCACTGGAGGCCGCTGTGTGGTCCGGCAATCGAATTCCAGACCGCCTTGGGACCCGCATAGGGATGCCCATAGGCCGCGGTGGGAATATACAGGGCGGTGGCCTCGGCAATCGGTTTGCCCAGCAGGTCAAGCAGCGCGTCGCGGATACTGGGGTTACTGATGCCGGCGGAAGCAAGCAGCAATTTCATGATGACGTCCAGTCATCGCGTGCCAGGGAGAGCCGGGCCGCGTCCACTTAGGCAATGGCAAAGCCGGCTTCTCAGTCTGCATACTTGTGGTGGCGCTAGTTGGAATCCGCGGGCAAGCGTTCTAACAACGCAATCGCCGTAAGTACAGGGATGTCTTGGAACTGTTTGAGTTTAAGGAGGTGTTTGTCGCCGGAGACAATGGCGTCGGCTTGGGCGGCTGCGGCGCATGCTAACACGGCGTCGTCGTCTGGATCATCCGACACAGTCGCCGCGAGTGCGCCCGATTCAATAACTTTCGCGAGCGCGGCATAACCCAAGACGAGTTCCGCCGCTGTAACGCCGGCATCCCGGAGGCGCTCAGTAAATTTTGCCCGAGTCAGGACGTCCTCGAGCTCCGCCAGAAGGGTTGCGCTTGTGACCAAGTCAACCCGGCCTTCTCTGGCCGCATCCAGGACTTGCCGTGGTGCGCCTCGCCAAAACAGGCCGGATATGATCGTGTTGGTATCAGCGACGACTCGCATCCGCCGCACGCCGCTCTACCCGAGCCGCTTCAATCTCTGCTTCGATTTGGGCCTCGGACAGGATAGGCCGATCCAGACTAGCCAGGCGATCGGCAGCGTCAAAAAGCCGGTCTACCCGCTGGCGCCCCACCGCCTCACGCAGCAGACGCTCAATGGCGTCAGGGGTGAGTAAACCAGCAGCTTCGGCCTCGCGGGCAAGCGCATCAGGCAGGGTGAGCTTCAATTCCACGTCGGTCATGGCCAAACCTCTCAGGCGTTCGTAGATCACTCGCACATAGAACGACTTAACACCGCTCTGATTCTAGCATGATCAAGGGTTCACCAATGACTTTGCGTGAATTCCATCTGTGCCGATCATGCCAGCAAGAGTCGGTGGCTTTCGGCAGGAAGCACGAAGTCGATTAGGCGCCCTGAACCATCCTATGAGCCTGTGTCGGTGATATGCGGCCTCTTGGTCAACGCTTGGCCAAATGTAGCAAGCGCCCTATTGAAGGGGTCGCACCACATCCAAAACGGCTTCCGGATGCGCGGCCGCGACGTGCAACAGCACACCCGCCGATCCGCGTGGCACTCGCCGTCCCAGTTCCCAATTCCGGAGCGTGCGCACGCTGACACCCAACAGTGCCGCAAACTGGCTCTGGGACAGGCCCAAGCTCGCGCGAATGGCCTTGACATCTAGCCCACCCGCAACGAACGCGCGAGCCGGCGCCCGTTTGCCGTGGAGAATCGCCCCACCCTCGCGTACGCTCGCCACCAATTGCCCGAACAGCTCAGATTTCATGGCTCATCAACTCGGGATCGCATTGCGGCTCAAGACGCGATCATCCCGGCCAGTTCTTTCCTGGTTGCTCCCAACGCAAAGAGCGAGCGGATCAGTAGGTCGAGCGAAACGGACGCGTCGCCATTCTCAATTTTGGCCACGCGCGATTGGCTGGAACCAAGCCTTTCAGCCATCTCGACCTGCGTCAGCCGCTTGGATTGCCGGTACTCCCGCACCCTCTCGCTCAGGGTCAGCTTCAATTCCAGGTAGGCGGCCTCATCGGGCGTCAGGCCCAGGAATTCGTCAACGCTGCCGACCCGCCAGCCCTTCGCTTCCAGTCGGGCGCGCTTGTCCTTATCCATCCATCCACCTCCGGCTTAACTATCGTAATCCTGAATGCGCTTGCGGCAGGCTTCAATTACTTCTCGTGGAGTCTGCTGTGTTTGCTTCCGAAACACCGCCAGTATGAGAATCGCGTCCGCATCCACCCGGTACACGATGCGCCAACTGACGCGCTCATCCACGATGCGCAGTTCATGACAACGCCCGCCGATGTTGGGCATCGGCCGCGACTGCGGCAGCCCCAGCTTCTCTCCACGCTGCAAGCATCGCAACAAGAACCCAGCTTCCAGGCGCGCCTCACGTGAAAAGGGCGGCGACTTAACAGCACCGTGCAACCACACCAGTGGCTTGTCCGGCCTAATGGTTGCGGTCATCATTGTATGTCAATTCTGACATATTGTCAAGGTTGGTCATGATGGGCATGCTCCGTGTTTCATCACTATTCTTTGGCTAGCCCGTGTGGGCGAGGGGCAGAACTCGTGAAATTTCAGCTCCGCCCCTCGCCCGCCTGGCTTCAATCGTCCTCCCACTCCGCCGCCGCCCGATCCTTACGCTTCCGGCCTTTCGGCTCAACCGGCGGCTCCGCGTACTGCTCCTCCTCCTGGCCTCACGGCCGGCAACGGCGCCGACTGCGCGTCCGCGACGGGTCGAACGTCATCGCGTCCAGCGGCGACGGCCGGCGGATCTCGATGCCGCGCTGGGTCTGGGCCAATTGCTGCGCCAGGTGGACGTAGCGTTTGGTCGTCTCCAGGCTCTCGTGGCCCAGGCGCGCCTGCAGCTCAAAGGCATCGCCGCCCGCCATCAGAAACTTGGTGGCGAAGGTGTGGCGCAGCAGGTGGAAGTGAAAGCGGTCAATGCCCGAGTTCTTGCGCACGTAGCGCGCCATGGTCTGCATGCCCGAGGCCGTCAGGCGCTCGCCCTCCAGGCTGGCGAAGACGAGCCGCGCCGTCCCCGGCCGGTGGACGTGGT
>JADZEK010000096.1 GCA_020850595.1 Anaerolineales bacterium | reverse complement strand
TCGAGCACGACCGGCCCGTGCGAGACGGGCAGCCCGGACGCCGACCGGCCAACCCTTTCCAAGAGATACCCGAGCCGCGAGGCGAGGCTCTTGTCGGCCATCCGGACGGCGTAGTCCACCAGCAGATCCAGGTCGAGATTGGGCAGGGCGGCGCTCAGGGCTGACGCCACCTCGCCGAGCCCGCCGGCGTAGCGGGGTTGGTCGAGGCCATCGATGATGGTCTTGGCTTCATCCGCGACCAGCACCGGCAGCTCACCGATCAGTTCACGCCGATAGCCAAAGAACTTGTGTGGCTTGATCCGGACGTAGCGATAGGTCTGGCCCCTAAACTGGATGGGGTGCTTTTGGCGCGTCGTGGCGCAGAATACGGCTTGGGGCGCTTGCATGGTCAGGCCATGGAAGTGCAAGGCGGACCAATACGAGATATAGCAGGGATTCACCACCTGATTGGCAATGAACAGGGGGTTCGAGAGGACGCGTTCAGGCTGCAGGCCCAACAACAGGTATTTGCCCTTTTCGACCTGTGCGGCCAACCCCTCGCGCTTCAGGCGGGCCGCTAGTTGATAGGCTTGCCGGCGCTCCAGATGGAGCAGGTTGGCTAGCAGAGCCGGCGTGAAAAAGTATTGCTCTCGCTCGATTAGCTCGGCTGCGGTTGAAATCGTCGTGGTTATTTTGCCATTCATGGTATATTCTTACCTCGATTTGTAATCCATTTCTATTCCCTTGTCCAGTCGGGCCACAATGCCAATGAGGCTCAGTCGGCTGCTCACGATTCTGGCTGTGCCAAAGCGATGCTTGGGATCGCGTAACGGTGTCCACAATCACTTGGGCATGCGTCGGGCCCGCCAGGGCGCAGTGCCGGGAACCAACGGACAACTGCGTGGCCACCTGGATGGGCAGGGCCGGACGACATCGCTCCCATCATTCTGGTCTCAGGGCGCAAATAGGCTGTCCATCTTCTTCGCCGATTCGCGGTGGGCCTCGTCCATCAGGTGGCCGTAGATGTCCACCGTCGTCGAGAACGAGGCGTGCCCGGCGATCTTCTGCACGTCGGAGGCCGGCGTGCCGGCGGCGAGCTGGTAGCTGACAAACGTGTGCCGCAGGTCGTGGATCCGCACGCACTGCGGCAGGCCGGCCTTCGCCAGCACCGTCTTGAAATGGCGCAGCACCTGCCGCGGGCCGAACGGCGTTCCGCGCGACGTGCAGAAGACATACACCGACGCGACCGGCCGCTTGGCTAGGTGTTCGGTCAGCACCTTGCGGGTGAAGTCGGGCAGCGCCACCTTGCGGCGCGAGCGCTCACTCTTGGGTGCGCCGACCACGAGGCCCCGGTGCGAGACGAAGTTCAACGTCTTCTCGACTCTCAGGATACCCTGCTCCAGGTCCAGACAATCGAGCGTCAGCGCCAGGGCCTCGCCCTTGCGCAGCCCGGTTGAGACTAGGAGCACGTAGAAGGGATAGAGCCGGTCACCTTCGAGCGCCTTCAAGAGCTGGTTCACCTGGGCCCTGGTGAGCGCGTCCACCCGGTGCGCGTGGCCGGCCGGAAGCTCTACCGCCTCGGACACATTGCGGGCCACCAAGCCCCATTTGAGCGCCTGGGCCAGAGCCTGGTGGATGATGGTGTGCATGTACTTGATGGTCTTCTTCGCCAGGCCTTCGTTCAGCTTCTGGGAATAGAACGACTGGATGTGGGCCGGGGTGAGCTTGCTCAGCGGCACGTCACCGAGCACCGGAAGGATGTGGCGGCGCATGGTCGAGGCATGGCTGGAGATGGTGGGGGGTCGCAGGTTGTGCATGGCGACGTCCTGGTACCACCGCTGGAGAAACTCGCCAAAGGTGAGCTTGCGGTCGCCCACAATCAGGCCATTGCGCGCCAGGCGCTTCTGCTCCTCGAGCCAATCCCGGACGAGCTTCTGCGTCTTGGCGTACTTGGAGAGCTTCTTGCCAGGGGCGTAGGTGAACTCGGCGACCCACAGCCCCTTGTCCTTGCGAAATCGGATGTTGCCTTCACCCCTAGAACGCCGCTTGCCCATGGTTCACCTGACCGCCTTTATTCACCGCGTGGCATCAATCGAACACCTGTGCTACTGGCAGGATACACTACATTCTCTCGGTTGTGAATCCCCCAATCGCGGCCGACGGCCGGCAGCGGGGGCGAATCACGACAGAGTGGTGTGCAAACGCCCGGCGCTGTTACTTTCGAGCCAGGTCTTCAGGTCACGCTCCGTGATCCGCACGTTCTTGCCGATGCGGACGTGCGGGATCGTACCGCGCTGGACGAGATAGTAGACCTTGCTCTTGGAGAGCTTGAGATAGCGGGCAATTTCGGGGATGGTATAGATCGTATCAGTCACAGGGTTTCCTTTCAGATTGCAGACTGAGGGTTGGACCAGTCATTGACTGGTTACGCCCAGACGTTCTAACGCGCCTCGTTCCAGTATGTTGATCACCCCAAAAGCGTAACCAGTCAGGGACTGGTTACGCCATCCGTCGGGTTGTCTCCCAGTCCGTAGAATGGCAGGGTCATCGTCCATTCCAGCGTCTGAGGAGAGAACCCCATGGCTGACGACCTGATTGGAGCCCAACTGCCGCTGTTCCCGGACAACTTGCTGCCCCCGAAACAGACGCGAAAATGGCCGGATCTGCACACTTTCTGGCAGCAGCCGGAGCGCCTGCCCGCTTTCGTGCGCGCGTCGCCGACCGTCATGCGGAACCTGAAGTTGCTTAGCCCGCTGGACTGGGCCAACTTTCCTGAACGCAACCTGGAGCGCCACTGGGGCCAATCTCAAATCCCTTTCGCTGCGCTGGCTGCGGCCGAACTGATCAAACTCAACGACAGCCGCACCGCCTGGACTGACTTGCACGGCTACCTGGTGGAACATCCCGGTTTCATATGGCGGCTGGGCTTTTCCTTGGTGCCGGCACCCAACGATCCCCTCGGTTTCAATGCCCAGGCCAGAGGGTTGGAGCAACTTATGTTTGATTACGCCGAGGCAGCGGCAAGTGGATCACAAAGCGTAATCAACCCCAAAGTTGATTACGCTTTGTGGAACGGCGCGAGACCGCCGGGATCAGGTGGGGGAGGGTTGGCACTCGCGCAGGCGCTGCGAGAAGCGTAGGTTGATCAGGACGTAGAGCAGGGTATTGTGGTTGGCGATGGCGGCGCGGTTGCGCAGGTGCGGGCGTTCAATGCCGAGGGCCAACGCCTGAGCGTTGATCCGCTCCACCGCGGTGCGCTCCCGATAGAGTTGTTGGTACTGGTCGCTGTCACGGTCGAGGGTGTAACGCAGGCGCGCACCAATGCTGGTGGGCACACCTGCACTTGCGCGCAGGTGCAAGTGTCACGACCGTGCAGCCACCCCGCTGCCAATTGGTGTGCCGGACCGGGCAAGTCCGCGCGGTGCGTTCGGGGAAGCGCAGCGGGCAAACGTATTTGCCGCGCTCATGTTCGATCAGGCCACGAGTGCGGTCGGTGAAGGTGAAGGCCAGCGGCATCGCCCGGCCCGCCGCACACACGGGCAGTCCTTCGGGCGAGAAGCGCCGCCCGGATTGTTTGTAGCCGCCCTTCTCGGAGAAGGGGACGGCGGCGAAACCGCCGGCGGGGTCATTTTCGCGGTGAAAATAGGCGTAGCCGCGCCACGAAGCATACATCTGTAATGTACTCCAGAGAGGAGGTGATGAACCTCGCATCGACCAGAACCGGTCACACCCCCCAGTGGGACCGAGGCCAAGTCGGCGTGCGGCAGGCCGAGCAACCTGCGGTACGAAGCCCGACCGGAAAAGCGGCACGGGACGGCACACCAGTACGATCCCAAGACCG
>JADZEK010000095.1 GCA_020850595.1 Anaerolineales bacterium | reverse complement strand
TGCCTCCTGTGAGGAGACAGCATGCCGCCAATTCGTGCCGGCCACGAACGCCCGAAAAGTGTTCACGATGTCTTGGACCTTTTCCGACTTACAACTGTTCACGATGTGTTGGACCCTGACACCTACCTCCTTCCTCATCCCTCCTGACATCCTTCCTTGACTTCCCCTCCTCCCCCGCCTACAATTTTGCTATCTCAGGCGTAACTTGCCCTCACCAGCGGCCTTGGCCCTACCGCGCTGCCATCCGTTACATCCGTTAGCGCGCAGCGCCACAATGGCCCTGTGGGTCCGTTGCCACCGCCGTTGCCACCACCGCCCGAAGGAGCACTCATGTCCGATTTTCTGTTTCGCGGCTCCCTGCGCGATATTGACCCCGACGTCTACGAGTTGACCCAAATCGAGGCCGAGCGCCAGTACCGCAAACTCATCCTCATCGCCTCCGAGTCCGCCGCCCCCCAGGCCGTGCGCGAGGCCCTCAGCAGCACCCTGCAAAACCTCTATGCCGAAGGCTACCCCGACGAAGACACCCGCTTCATGCCCGAGGCCGACCTGCTCGACTACGAAGCCCGCCTGGCCCACTACCGCCGCTACTCCGACCCGCGCTACTACAAGGGCGTCGAGTACGCCGACGTCATCGAGTCGCTCGCCCGCCGGCGCTGCGCCGAGCTGTTCGCCCCCCCCGGCTACACGCCCGACCAGCTTTACGTCAACGTCCAGGCCCTCTCCGGCGCGCCCGCTAACAACGCCGTCTACAACGCCTGCGTCGTCCCCGGCGACACCGTCATGGGCATGAACCTGCTCTACGGCGGCCACCTCACCCACGGCTCGCCCGCCAACCGCTCCGGCAAATACTACAAGATCGTCCCCTACACCATTGACCCCGTCGCCCAAAAGATTGACATGGACGAGGTCGAGCGCCTGGCCAAGGAGCACAAGCCCAAGCTCATCATCGTGGGTTATTCATCTTACCCGTGGGCCGCCGACTTCAAGCGCTTCCGCCAGATCGCCGACAGCGTGGGCGCCATCCTCCTGGCCGATATGGCCCACGTCGCCGGCCTCATCGCCGCCGGCGTTTACCCCAACCCCGTCGGCATTGCCCACGTCACCACCTTCACCACCCACAAGACCCTCAACGGCCCGCGCGGCGCCTGCATCATCACCACCGACCCCGCCCTCTCGCGCAAGATTGACCGCGCCGTCTTCCCCGGCGAGCAGGGCGGCCCGCACGTCAACGTCTTCGCCGCGCTGGCCGCCGCCTTCAAGCTGGCCGCCACGCCGCAATACAAGGAGCTTCAGGCCCAAACCGTCCGCAACGCCGTGCGCTTCGCCGACCAGATGCAGGCCCACGGCTTCGGCATTCCCTTCGGCGGCACCGAGAGCCACCTCTTTAATGTAGACTGCAAGTCCGTCACCGGCCCGGACGGCACGCCCCTCATGGGCGACCTGGCCGCCCGCCTGCTCGACCTGGCCGGCGTCGTCACCAATCGCAACACCATCCCCGGCGACGATTCGGCCGCCCGCCCCTCCGGCCTGCGCCTGGGCACACCCTGGATCACCCAGCGCGGCTTCAAGGAACCGCAGATTGACCAACTGGCCGCCGCCCTGGCCCAGGTGCTGCGCGCCTGCCGCCCCTACAAGTACCCCGGTCGTAAAGGCGACCTCTTCCGCGCCAAGGTAGACTTCGACGCCTTCCACGACGCCAAGCTGAAGGTGCGCGCCCTGGCTCAGCAGGCCGGCATTGACTACACGCCCACCCACCACGGTTACCCGCACTTCTACTATATTGACGACCCCGTGCCCTCCGCGCCCTACACCGAAATTCAGGTCGCCGGCGAACGCGCCGCCGAGTTCCTGGATTGGGCCACGACCAACGACGTGTATGCCTTGAGCGATCACCAGGCCCAACCGACCCGCCTCTACACACCGCAGGGCCAGGTGGAGGGCGCGCTCGCCCGCGCCTCGGCGGGGGATTTTACTCTCACCGTCCCCTCGGCCCGCGCCGCCCTCGTCCTCACCTGGCTGCGCGACCTCTCCGACGGCTATGTGAGCATTGACCCGGCCGATCCCTTCCGCAAGTTGCCCGGCCCGGTGCTCGTGCGCCTGGTGGGCGCGGCCCAAAACCTTCCGGTCGTAACCGGCTCCGCGCCGGCCGCCGCCAAGCCCTGGTTCATCGGTGTCTCGGCCTTCGCCATTGACACCCCCGCGCCGCTGCCGCCCTTTCACTGGCAGCCCCCGGCCAACGCGCCGCTGCGCCGCACGCGCCTGTTCGACGCCCACAAGGCCCTGGGCGGCCGCATGGTGCCCTTCGCCGGGTGGGAAATGCCCGTGCAGTACACCGGCGTGCGCGAGGAGCACCTCGCCACCCGCACCGCCGCCGGCCTGTTCGATGTCAGCCACATGGGCGTGTGGGAGGCGGCCGGTCCCACCGCCTGCGCCTTCCTCGACGCGCTCATCACCAACGAAATCGCCGCGCTCGCGGTGGGCGAGACCGCCTACGGCCAAATCCTGGCCCCCAACGCCCACGTCCTCGACGACTGCTACGTCTACCGCCGCGCCCCCGAGCAATACCTGATCGTCGTCAACGCCAGCAACGATGACCAGGACTGGGCCTGGGCCAACGCCGTGCTGCAAGGCGCGGTGCGCGTGGACGACGACCGCCCCTGGGCCGCTGCCCCCGGCCGCGGCGGTGTCACGCTGCGCGACCTGCGCCACCCTGCCTCTGGCGCCGACCAGCGCGTGGATATCGCCCTGCAAGGCCCCAAGTCTCGCGACATCCTGCTTGCCCTGGGCGGCGATGCCGCCACCGTCAAGCGCGTCAAGGCCCTCAAGCGCACCGCGGTGTGCGACGCCGTCCTGGGCGGCTTCGATCTGGTGACCGCCCGCACCGGCTACACCGGCGAGACCATGGGCTTCGAGCTGTTCGTCCACCCCGATCAGGCCGTCGCCCTGTGGAACAAGCTGCTGGAAATCGGCGCGCCCCTGGGCCTCAAACCCTGCGGCCTGGCCGCCCGCGATTCGCTGCGCACCGAGGCCGGCCTGCCGCTCTACGGCGAAGAGATGGCCGGCGCGCTCGACCTGGGCGTGGGCGCGGCAGGCTTCGAGACCTACGTCAAGACCCACAAGCCCTGGTTTGTCGGCCGCGCCGCCTTCCTGGCGCAGGAGCAGGCCCGCGTGGGTGAGGTCGTGCGCTTCCGCTTCACCGCCAAGGCGGGCCGCATGGCCCACTACGGTGACCCGCTGGTAGACGCCGCCGGGCGCGTCATCGGCCAGGTGACCAGTTGCTCGCTCGACACCGATGGCTTCCGCCTCGGCCAGGCCTACGTCGAACTGAAGTATGCCGAGGAAGGCACGCCGGTCTTCGTCTTCCAGTCCGCCTCCGACAAGCCAGAGAAGCCGCGCAAGGGTCTCCGCCCCGGCGAGAAGGTCACACTGCCCGAACCTGCCGCCATCCTCAGCCGCTTCCCCAAGCGCAAGGCGGCGGCCTAGACCCGCCCCGCCGCTCCGCTGTCCGCTGCCTACCAGCCGGGCCGTCTCCGCCGACGGCCCGGCGTCCTTCTTTCTTCCTTCCTTTTCCCCCTGAACCTCCTCCGCCGCCTTCCGGTAAGATGAGAAACCGCTAAAAATCCGTATTCGCGAGTATGCCAGCCTTGTAGGGGGTCGTGAATCCGGTTACACTTGGCCCTCTCAGCGGGTCTGGTGTCAGAGGAGCGCTTGTATGAGTAACCTGGTGTCTCGCCCCGAAACTTCACCCGTCTCGGGCCTGCTGGGCAACGCCGCCCCTCCCAAGAAAGCGCCGCGCAAGAACGACATCGTCAGCCGCCGCAACCGGCCGCTCGCCCGTTTGTGGCGTTTAATTAAGAGCCTGATCCCCTGGGTGCTGGGCATTGGCCTCCTCCTCTGGATGTTCAGCGACCCGGCCGTCCTCAGCCTGGTGCTGCTGGCCGTCAGCTACATCGCCCGCATCGTCTTCGCCCTCTTCTACGCCGTCATCCAATTCGTCGCCATCTTCTGGTTCATGGCGCGCTCCAAGACCGAGATCATCAAGCCCGAAGACCCCAAGACGATGACCTTCGCCGACTACTGGGGCCAGCCCACCCTGCTCAAGCTCGTCAAGCAGTGGATCAGCCTACTCTCTGACCGCGATAAGTTCGTTGAGATGGGCGGCAAGTATATCAACGGCATCCTGCTCTACGGCCCGCCCGGCACCGGCAAGACCATGCTGGCCAAGGCCATGGCGGGCGAGGCCGGCATCCCCTTCATGTCTATCGAAGGCTCCGGCTTCCGCGGCATGTTCGTCGGCGTGGACGTGCTCAAGATGATGGCCTTCTGCGGCAAAGCTAAAAAGCTCGCCCGCGAATATGGCGCGTGCATTGCTTTGACAATGTCACATTCGAATTGCGATGTTATGGTATGACTGGCGGAATGAGCCTAAGATCGCCTCACCTGCCTGTTACGAACCGGAACGCTGGGGTCTGCCGGCCGAAGCCGTGCGCGGTCT
>JADZEK010000094.1 GCA_020850595.1 Anaerolineales bacterium | reverse complement strand
GAAGCCCCCCTCCGGTTGCCGGCCATCCTTCGGCATTGTGGGGGGTGAGGAATCTCAACCCAGGATCAGGCTGACCCTTTGATCGTACCGGGCTTAGTTTCTGAGCAACCCGGCCTCAGGTCGGTGGGCCTCACCTTCCCTTGTGGCCGGTGACGCGCAGCGTCCCGGCCATTTCTCAGTGTCACATGTTTAGTTTCTGAGCAACCCGGCCTCAGGTCGGTCATCCTGGCGTAACCTTGGGGCCGGTGACGCGCAGCGTCTCGGGTAATGATCGCTGGCGGCCAATTTCTGAGCCACTTTCGGCACTCTCTCAGTGAACGGAATTAAGCTGCAATTGTCCCGAGCCTAAGCGGGGTTGTCACTCCAGCCGTCTCCTGGTACATTCCGCTCATAGGTGCTTGGGAGGCGGGGCTGAGGTGCGCCCCGTCTTCGAGTTAAGGAGTAGCTGTTGAATCGTAAGTGGACGCGCGCCTCCCTCGCGCCCTGGCTCGACCGCCTGCAGCCCTCCGAAACGCTGGTCCTGGGCGGCGCGGCGCTGGCGCTGGGTGTGCTCAGCGCGCTGGGCGTGTGGGCCTTCAAGGCCCTCATCGGCGGCGTGCATTGGGCCGCCTACGACTGGCTCGGGCCGCGCCTGGCGTTCTTGGGCGGCTGGTCGCTGGCCCTCCTGCCCGCCCTGGGCGGCCTGCTGGCCGGGCTGATCGTCCATTGGTGGGTGGGCCAGGAGCGCCATCACGGCGTCGCCGGCATCATGGAAGCCGTTGCCCTGGCCGGCGGCCGCCTGCGCTTTTGGCGCGTGCCGGCCAAGGCCGTCGCCGCGGCCGTGTCGCTCGGCGTGGGCGCGTCGGTCGGCCCGGAAGACCCCTCCGTGCAGATCGGCGCCAACCTCGGCTCGGCGCTCGGCCAGGGCCTGCGGCTGAGCGATGAGCGCGTGCGCGCCCTGGTGGCGGGCGGCGCGGCGGCCGGCCTGGCCGCCGCCTTCAACGCGCCCATCGCCGGCGTGTTCTTCGCGCTGGAGATCGTGCTGGGCGAACTGAGCGGCGGCGCCTTCAGCGTGGTCGTGCTGGCCGCCGTGATCTCGGCTGTGGTCACACAGGCCCTCAGCGGGCCGCAGCCGGCCTTCCGCGTCCCGGCCTACACCTTCGGCTCGGTCTGGGAACTGCCGCTCTACCTCGGCCTGGGCCTGCTGGCCGGGCCGCTGGCCGCGCTCTACGTGCGCGGCCTCTACCTCGCCCAAGACGTCTTTCACCGGCTGCACTGCCTGCCTGGTTGGGCCAAGCCGGTACTGGCCGGGCTGATCGTCGGCCTGGTGGGCCTGGCGCTGCCTCAGGTGCTCGGCGTAGGCTACGTCACCATCGAAGGGTTGCTCGGCGGTGCGGCGCTGCCCCTGCTGCTGCTGCTAGCGTTGCTGCTCGGCAAGTTGGTGCTCACGCCCGTCAGCATTGGCGGTGGCTTTCCCGGCGGCGTGTTCGCGCCCTCGCTCTTCCTCGGCGCGGCGCTCGGCGCGGCCTTTGGCGCGGCGGCCGGGCGGCTCTTTCCCGGCCTGGGCATCGCGCCGGGGGCCTTCGCCCTGGTCGGCATGGCGGCCGTGCTGGCCGGCGCCGTCCATGCGCCGCTGACGGCCATGCTGCTGCTGTTCGAGATGACGCAGGATTATCACATCATCCTGCCGCTCATGTTCGCCGTCATCATTAGCCTGTTCGTGTCGCAGCGCCTCCAGCGCGACTCGGTCTACACCCTCGGGCTGGCGCGCAAGGGCCTCCGCCTCGAGCGCGGCCGCGATGTGGAAGTGCTGCAAGGCCTGAACGTCAGCGCGGTCATGCAGACCGGCGGCCCCACGCTGCCCGAGAGCGCCCCGCTGGCCGACGCGCTGGCCGCCTTCAGTGCCGCCCGCGTGCATGGCCTGCCGGTCACCAACGCCGCCGGCGAACTGGCGGGCGTGCTGACCTTACAAGACATTGACGGCCTGCCGCCCGAAGAACAGGCCGCCCGCATCGTTGGCGAGGTCTGCACGCGCGCGGTGCTCACCATCTACCCCGATGAAACCCTCGGCGCGGCCATGCGCCGCCTCGGCACTCGCGATGTAGGCCGCCTGCCCGTGGTAGACCGCGCCGATCCGCGCCGGCTGCTGGGCGTGCTCACCCGCCACGACCTCATCCGCGCCTACGACACGGCCCTCAGCCGGCAGGCCGCCGTGCGCCACCGCGGCCAGCAAGTACGGCTGCACACGCTGGCAGGCACACAAGTGGAGGAAGTGCGCGTGGAGCCAGGCGCCGCCTGCGCGGGCAAGCCCGTTAAGGCGGTGGCGTGGCCCGCCGGGCTGGTCATCGCCAGCCTGCGCCGCGGCCGCGACGTGATCGTGCCCAACGGCGACACGCTGCTCCAGCCCGGCGACCGGCTGGTAGTCGTAGGCGCGCCCAGCGTCCAGGCTGAGGCGCGCCGCTTGTGCGCGCCCGGCCCCCGTCCCGCATAACCTGTCGCTGCCCCATCCCAATTCCAGAACTCGCCCACCGTCGGTGTCGCAATCGCCCCGGTCTCTTCGTCAGGCCGCCCAACCAGAGCGCACTCCCACGCTCGGCTGACGTGGAGGCGCCCGGCGGGCTGAGGCCGCCTCGCGTTACGGCGGGTGCTGGTCAGCCTTGCTCGCCGCCTGTTCGTTTGGCCCCTAACTTCTAAAATCTAACTATTCGTGCCCTAACATTGACAGCTGCCGCGGACTGCATATACTTCTTTGGGCGGTCGGCACCTCCGGCCCCCTTCCACAACCCAGGCGCCGCCCGGCCCCAACCACCCGGCCGCGCCACCGTCTCGCCCGTGCTCAAGCCCGCTCGCCTGCGCTTTCCCGATCGGCCGCCCGCCCGCTGCCGTCGCCATGACCACGACTCCCATTGATTCCGCGCGCCTCAGCGCCTTTCGCAGCCCCGCCGCCCTGCGCGTCCTCTGGCGCTGCTATGGCTACCTGCGGCCCTACTGGCCCATCGTCGCCGGCGCTTACGCCGCCATCTTCCTCATCACCGGCCTGAACATCCTCATCCCCCAACTCATCCGCGGCATTGTGGATGACGGCCTGCGCGCCGGCGACCTCCACTACATCACCTGGGCCGTGCTGGCCCTGCTCGGACTGGCCGCCGGGCGCGGCCTCGTCACCTACTTCCAGCAGCGCTGGCTCGAAGTCGCCTCGCAGTCCGTCGCCTACGACCTGCGCAACGACCTCCAGACCAAGCTCACCGATCTATCGTTTTCCTACCACGACCGCGCCGCCGCCGGGCAGTTGCTCTCCCGCGCCATCCAAGATGTCGAACGCATCCGCTTCCTCACCGGCCGCGCCACCTTCCGCGTGGCCGACGGCGTGGTGCTGCTAGTGGGCACGGCCGTCTTGCTGGTCGTCATGAGTCCGTCGCTGGCGCTGCTCGTGCTGCTCACCCTGCCGTTCCTCGCCTGGCGCGGCCTGGCCTACGCCGGCCAGTCGCGCCCGCTGTCGCTCGCCATTCAAGACTCGCTCGGCGTCGTCACCACCCAGCTCGAGCAGAACTTGCGCGGCATCCGCGTCGTCAAAGCCTTTGCCCAATCGCCCGCCGAGATCGAACGCTTCGACCGCGTGAACGAAGCTTGGTTCAAGCTCTCAGCCCAATCCGTCCGGCTCGACGCGGCCAACCTGCCCCTGCTCGACCTGATCGTCAACGTGGGCAGCCTGCTCATCCTGATCTTCGGCGGTTGGCAGGTCATTCAGGGCCGCCTCACGCTCGGCGAGCTGGTGGCTTTCACCACCTACCTGGCGCAGTTGGCCGGGCCGGTGCGCACCATGAGCCGCGTCATCCCCGCCATCGCCATGGCTGGCGCGGCCGGCGGCCGCATCTTCGGCGTGCTCGATGCCCTGCCCGAAGTGCGCGACCTGCCGGGCGCCGTGGCCCTGCCGCCGCTCCAAGGCCGCGTGCGCTTCGAGCACGTCTCGCTGGCCTACGAGGTCGGGCTGCCCACCGGCCGTTCCCGCCCCGCCGTCAGTGACATCTCCTTCGAGGCCGCGCCGGGGCAGGTCATCGCGCTGCTGGGCAGCACCGGCGCGGGCAAGAGCACCCTCACTTACCTCATCAGCCGCTTCTACGACCCCACCAGCGGCCGCGTAACCATTGATGGCTGCGACCTGCGCACCGTCACCCGCGCCTCGCTGCGCCGCCAGATCGGCGTGGTGCTGCAAGAGACCGTGCTCTTCGCCGCCAGCATCCGCGAGAACATCGCCTTCGGCCGCCCCGCGGCCTCCGAGGCCGAGATCGTCGCCGCGGCCCAGGCGGCCCAGGCCCACGACTTTATCCTCTCGTTCCCGGCCGGCTACGACACGCGCGTGGGCGAGAAGGGCGTCACGCTCTCCGGCGGGCAGAAACAGCGCCTGGCGATCGCCCGCGCCCTGCTCACCGACCCGCGCATCCTCATCCTCGACGACGCCACCGCCAGCGTGGATACCGAGACTGAGCGCCTCATCCAGCAAGCGCTCGACCGCCTGATGCAGGGCCGCACCACCTTCGTCATAGCCCACCGCCTGAGCACGTTGCGCCGCGCCGACCTCATCCTGGTGCTCGAGCACGGCCGCCTGGTGGCCCGTGGCCGGCATGACACCCTGCTGACCGCCTCGCCGCTCTACGCCGCGCTGTACGCCCGCCAGCAGCAACTCGACATTGACCACCGCCATACGAGCGGGGTGGGGGAGGCCGCCTAGCATGGCCCTCGGCGGCGGCGGTCCGCGTTCGGCGCTCCAGGCGGCCGGCCAGGAAGGCGCGGGTCAGGTCTTTAACGCCCGCGTCGTGCGCCGCATGCTCGTCTACGTCTGGCCCTATCGCTGGCGCGTCCTGGGCGGCACGGCCCTCATGCTGCTCGTCACCGCCGCCACGCTGCTTGCGCCCTACCTCACCAAGCTCGCCATTGACCAGGCCATCACCGTCGGCGACGGCGCGCTGCTCAACACGCTGGCCGTCTTGCTCACGGCCACCTTCCTGGTGCAGTTCGCGGCCTCCGCCGGGCAGCGCTACCTGCTGGGGTGGGTCGGCCAACGCGCCCTGACCGACGTGCGCGCCGACCTCTTCCGCCACTTGCAGGCCCTCTCCATGGCCTACTTCGACACGCAGATCGTCGGCGTCGTCGTCTCGCGCGTCATCAACGACGTCGCTACCATCAGCGACTTGCTCTCGCAGGGCCTGATCCAACTCCTGGGCGACGGCCTGATCCTCATCGGCATCATCGTCGTCATGCTCAGCCTCGACTGGCAGTTGGCGCTGCTCACCTTCCTGGTGCTGCCGCTGATGCTCGTCGCCACGCGCCTCTTCAGCCGGCGCGCCCGCGTGGCCTTCCGTGAAACCCGCTCCACCGTGGCCGCCGTGGTCGGCGACCTGGCCGAGGACATCGCCGGGATGCGCGTCATTCAGGCCTTCGCCCAGGAAGGCGTCTCGCGCGCCCGTTTCGAGCGCGTCAATAACGCCAACCGCCACGCCACCATCGAGGCCACCTCGCTCTCGTTCGTCTTCCTGCCCTCCGTGGAGTTCCTGGGCGTGCTGGCGACCGGCATCGTGCTCTGGTTCGGCGGCCGCGCCGTCGTCAGCGACCAGTTGACCCTGGGCGTGCTGGTGGCCTTCCTGGCCTACGTCAGCCGTTTCTTCCAGCCCATTCAGGAGCTTAGCCAGCTCCAGACCACCTTGCAGTCGGCCATGGCCGGCGGCGAGCAGGTCGTGCGCCTGCTGGAGACCCGTCCCCTGGTCGTTGACCAGCCCGGCGCGGGCGCTATGCCCCGTATTGCCGGCCGCATCACCTTCGACCACGTCAGCTTCGCCTACCGCCCCGACACGCCCACCGTGCTGCACGACGTCAGCCTGGAGATCGCCCCCGGCCGCGTGGTGGCCCTCGTCGGCCCCACCGGCGCGGGCAAGACCTCCCTCGCCAGCCTCATCCTGCGCCTCTACGACGCCACCGCCGGCGCGGTGCGCATTGACGACGTGGACGTGCGCTCCGTCACGCAGCACTCCCTGCGCGCCCAGACCGGCGTGGTCTCGCAAGACTCATTCCTTTTCGCCGGGACGGTGGCCGAGAACCTGCGCTTTGCCCGCCCCGCCGCCACCCTGGCCGAGCTTACCGCCGCGGCGCGCACCGCCAACGCGCACGAGTTCATCCTCAACCTGCCCCACGGCTACGACACGCCCATCCTCGAAGGCGGCGCGAACTTCTCGCTCGGCCAGCGCCAGCTCCTCTGCATCGCCCGCGCCCTCCTGGCCGACCCGCGCATCCTGATCCTCGACGAGGCCACCGCCCATGTAGACACGGTGACCGAAACGCTCATTCAGGAGGCCCTCACCCGCCTGCTGGCGGGCCGCACCACCGTCGTCATCGCCCACCGCCTCAGCACCATCCAGAACGCCGACCTCATCTGCGTGGTCAGCGGCGGCCGCATCGTGGAGCAGGGCCGCCACGCCGAACTGGTGCGCCTGGGCGGCCTCTACCGCACCCTGCACGACCGCCAGTTTGTAGACCTGGCCGACACCACCCGCGCCTCGCGCTGGGTCAACACCACGCCCGGCGAGAAGGTCAAGCCTAAAGTGCGCGGCGGCGGCGAGTAAGCCTGCTCTCAGCCGCCTGCTCTCCGCCGCCCGCTGCGCCCATGCGGCTCTCGGCGCTCAGCCTAAAACTGAGGCATAATCTCCCCATTCCACCTGCGAGGCATGACGCATGAGCATTGATCTGATGACACCGGTGCTGCCGGTCGTCGGGCAGGGGCAGGCCGCCGGCCCCACCCTCACCGAAGCCGAGATCGCGGCCCTTATCGCCGCCGGCCTCGGCCCGCTCCCACTCGACGGCCGGCGCGTGCTCCTCATCGTGCCCGACGCCACCCGCACCATGCCGCTGCCGCTGTTCTTCCGGCAGCTCATGGCCCACCTGCTGCCGCGCGGCGCGCAGCCCGACGTGCTGGTGGCCCTCGGCACCCACCCGCCGCTCTCCGAGCCGGAGCTGCTCAAGCTGCTCGGCCTTACCGCCGCGCACAAGGCCGCCGCCTACCCCGGCGTGCGCCTGCTCAACCACCAGTGGGACGACCCGGCCGCGCTGCTCACGCTCGGCGTCCTCCCCGCCGCCGAGATGGGCGCCCTCACCGGCGGGCTGCTCACCGCCGACGTGCCGGTGACGCTCAACCGCCTGATCCTCGACTATGACCACCTGCTGATCTGCGGCCCGGTCTTCCCGCACGAAGTCGCCGGTTTCAGCGGCGGCAATAAGTACTTCTTCCCTGGCATCGCCGGCGCGGAGGTCATTGACTTCACCCACTGGCTCGGCGCCCTCATCACCAACTATGCCCTCATCGGCGTGGCCGACACGCCCATCCGCGCCATCATGGACCGCGCCGCGAGCCTTATCCCACGCCCGCGCCACGCGCTGTGCAGCGTCGTCACCGGCGCGGGCGTGCACGGCCTGTACATTGGCGCGCCCGAGGCCGCCTGGGCCGAGGCCGCCGCGCTCTCTTCGCAGGTGCACATCCGTTGGCACGCCCAGCCCTACCGGCAGGTGCTGGCCGTCCTGCCGGAGATGTACACCGAGCTGTGGGTCGGCGGCAAAGGCATGTACAAGACCGAGCCCGTCATCGCCGACGGCGGCGAGCTCATCATCTACGCCCCGCACCTGCGCGAGATCAGCGCCACCCACGGCCGCGTCATCGCGGCCATTGGCTACCACGTGCGCGACTACTTCCTTAAACAGTGGGACAAGTTTCAGCAGTACCCGTGGGGCGTTATCGGCCACGCCACCTACGTGAAGGGCGCGGGCACCTACGAGAACGGCATTGAACGCCCGCGCGTCAATGTGACCCTTGCTACCGGCCTATCAGCCGACGTGTGCCGCGCCATCAACCTCGGCTACCGCGACCCCGCCACCATTGACCCCGCCGCCTGGGCCAACCGCGAAGGCGAAGGCCTGCTGCTCGACCCGCACGCCGGCGAGACGCTGCACCGGGTGCGGAATGCTTAGTCACACGGGTCTGGAAGCAACTGCGGGAGGAGACCATCTATGACAGTTCCTGACTATCAATCTTTGATGCTGCCGCTATTGCGGCTGGTGGGCGACAAGCAAGACCATTCCTTGTCTGATGCTACCAAAACCTTGGCGCGCCAGTTCAAGCTTACAGAGCTTGAGTTGGCCGAGATGCTTCCAAGCGGCCGCAAGACCCGTTTCTATGATCGCGTTGGTTGGGCAGGAACCTACCTACGCAAGGCCGGTCTCCTGGCCTCTCCCCAACGTGGTGTATTCCAGATAACAGACCGTGGTATGAAAGTACTGTCGAGCGCGCCAGAGGCCATCAATGGTAAGTTTCTCCGACAGTTCCCGGAGTTTATGGAGTTCCAAAAACGACGAGACAAACCGGAAGATGAACTGCCGGCAAATGAAATTGAGTCGCAGACGCCTGAGGAGGCCATCGAGGCTGCCTATCAAAGCTTACGCCAGAGATTGGCTGATGAAGTGCTGGCAGCCGTCCGGGGCTGTTCATCAGCTTTCTTTGAGCGGCTAGTGGTTGATGTCTTGGTAAAAATGGGCTACGGCGGCACCCGCAAGGATGCCGGCAAAGCCATAGGTAAGAGTGGCGATAGTGGTATTGATGGCATTATCAACGAGGATCGGCTTGGCCTGGACGTGATTTACCTGCAAGCCAAGAGTTGGGATGAGCCAGTTGGGCGTCCCGAGATTCAAAAGTTCGCTGGTGCGCTCCAAGGCCAACGTGCCAAGAAAGGCATCTTCATCACAACTTCATCTTTCACCAAAGAGGCCCAGGATTTTGCTTCCCGAATTGAAAGCAAGATCACGTTGATTGATGGTCAAACCTTGAGCCAGTTAATGCTTGACTACAACGTCGGCGTTAATCCGGTTGTGGCCTATGACATTAAGCGTATAGACTCTGAGTACTTCGCTGAGGATTGAACCACGGATTCGGATGTAACCAGCGAACCCGCCCAACCCGACTATCACGCCGAGGAAAGATAGCATGTCCAACCCCTACACCCTCACCGACGCCCAAAAAGCCTTCTACCACGAGCAGGGCTACCTCCTTGGCCTGCCGCCGATCTACACCCCGGCCGAGATGGCGCGGATCAACGCTGACCTGCCCAACCTGCTCGCCCTGCTGCGCCCCGGCGAAGACCCCAAAGACATCCGCGAGTGGCACGAGACTAGCACCTACCTCTACGAGCTGTGCATGAACCCCAAGGTGCTCGACCTGGTCGAAGGCATCCTCGGCCCCAACTTCTTCCTGTGGGCCAGCAACTTCTTCATCAAGCCGCCCTTCACCCACGCCACCGTCGGCTGGCACCAAGACGCCTACTACTGGCCCATGGCCCCGCACAACACCGTCACCGTCTGGCTCGCCTTCGACGACGTGGACGCCGAGAACGGCGCCATGAAGATCGTCCCGGGCTCGCACCGCGCGGGCTTGCTCAAGCACAGCCGCAGCACCCAGACCGACTCCGTCCTCACCCTCGAACTGGAGAGCGGCACCTTCAACGAAGCCGACGCCGTGCAGTTCAAGCTCAAGGCCGGCGAAGTCAGCCTGCACGACGACCGCGCCGTGCACGGCTCGCCCGGCAACCCCTCCCCCCGCCGCCGCGCCGGCCTCACCATGCGCTACTCCGGCACGCACGTCAAAAACGACCTCTCCATCAACCCGCACTTCAAGACCTACCTGTGCCGCGGCGTGGACGAGTTCCACTACAACCCCGTCGGCCCCGTCCCCACTCAGCGCTTCGCCCGGCCGGAGTTCAAAGCCGTCAGCGTCGAAGAAGCCGGGGCCGAAGCCGAGGCCGTCCACAAGAAGACCATGTAGGCCCGCCGGCGAGCACTCGGCGGCTAACTATCTCCGGGACATCAGCAACGAGCCTGATCCGCGCCTTTCACCGGGCTGCCGCCCAACGTCACGCTAACAGTTGGGAGCGGATTAGACGATCTCAATCACACCGTCACGCTTGTAAGGGGACACCCACTCGAATGTCCCAATCACACCGTCAAGCTTGTAAGGGGACACCCACTCGAACGTCTCAATCACACCGTCAAGTTTGCAAGGGGTAACCCCCTCGCGGAGCCTTGCCATGCAGATCACCGCCGTTCGCCTGTTCGTGCTCGAAGCGCCGGAGCAGCCTCCCGGCCACGACCTCCAGCTCGCCCCCGTGCCCAACCTGCGGCGCTTGCAGTTCAGGCAAACGCGCGTGCCCGGCGGCCGGCCCCCGCGCCAGAACTTCATCCAGGTCGAAACCGACGACGGCCGCGTCGCCCGCTGCACCACCCTCATGCCCCCGCCCCAGGTCGCCCTCCTGCGCGCCCAGGTGCTAGGCCAAGACCCGCACCGCCGCGAATACCTGTTCCAGATGCTGCACAAAGGCTCGCGCTGGGTCTACCAGACCCCCGGCTGGTTCGGCGACTTCGATAATTGCCTGTGGGACTTGCTCGGCCAGGCAGCCAACCTGCCGGTCTACGCCCTCGTCGGCCGCGTGCGCGACCGCTTCCCCGTCTACCTCACCTACCACGACGGCGACCTGGCCGAATATCTGCGCCAGATCGAGGCCGGCCTGCGCTACGGCGTCCGCGCCTACAAGTTTCATTCCTTCAAGGGCGGCGCGGCCGATAAGGACATCTTCCCCCAGGTGCGGGCGCACGTCGGCGACGACTACGCCTTGCTCAACGACCCGGTCTGCTCCTACGACCTGCGCGAGGCCATCGAAGTTGGCCGCCTCATGGAAGACCTCCACTTCGTCTGGCTCGAAGAGCCGTTCCACGAACAGCGCCTGCACGACTACCAGGCCCTGTGCCGCGCCCTCACCCTCCCCGTCATGGGCACCGAAATGCTCATGCACGACATGGGCCTGACCACCCAGTGGCTTATCCAGGGCGGCACCGACCGGCTGCGCGGCAACGCCCGCCACGGCACGACCCAGGTGCTCAAAATGGCCCACTTCGCCGAAGCCTACGCCGCCAACATTGAACTCAACGGCGGCGGCGGCCTCTGCGGCCTGCTCCACGCCCACCTTGGCTGCTGCATAGACAACACCGACTACTACGAGCACTTCTCCACCGCCCCCGACAGCAACCGCGTGGAAGGCGAGCTTTGGGGCCTGCTCAACGGCCCGCTGATCGAGGACGGCCACATCGCCCCGCCCGACGGCCCCGGCTGGGGCGCCGTCTGGGACGAGGCCCGCTTCCGCTCCCGCATCGTCGCCGAATACTAGCGTTCTTGCCCTACGCGCGGTCGCCGGAATGCGCGCTTGACCGTGCCCATCCGCCGGACCCAATTCGGCCCACAATTCGTGTAATTCGTGGCAGAAGCCTCCAACCTGCGCTTGACACTAGAACAATAGTTTCATATGCTCGGAGCACCGCTTCAACCAGCGGGCTACCTTGTGAGTATTCATTAGCCCGCCGTGTCACAGGAGACCCCCGATGACTGAGCTTGCCGCCCTCGCCCGCCAGCTCGTCGAAGCCACCGCCCGTGGCGACGCCGCCTTGACCCCGCTGCTGCACCCCGACGCCCGCCTGCGCCTGTGGGGCTGGCAGCAATCCGAGACACACCGCCCCCAGGCGCGCGTGGCCGGCTGCCTCGCCGGCCAGTGGGCCGAGACCGGCGCGACGCTGGAAATCTGTACCGTCACCGCCGATGCCGAGCGCGTGGTGGTGGAGTACCGCGTGCAAGTCAATGCCCCGTCCGGCGGCCGCTGCGTGGAGCACAACCGCGTGCTCGTCGCCACCGCGCAAGACGGCGCGCTCCACACGCTCGACCTGTACTGCACCCAGCCGCTGCCCAGCGGCCCGCACAACCCGCCGCCCGCCCCCGCCGGCCTGGGTGAGCCCGCGCTGCATCGCCTGTTTGAGGAGGCGCGCTTCGCCTACGACCCGCGCGCCCACGGCCTGGGCAACCGCCGCAGCGATTTCATTGATCTGGGCCTGAACCTCAGCTTCGGCGATGACCCGCACCCGGCCAGCGGCTTTGCGGGCGGCGCGCGCTGGACCGACGCCGAGGCCGACGCGCGGATCGCGGCCGTCGTCGAGCGCTTTCGGGCCATGGGCCACGGCTTTCAGTGGTGGGTCACGCGCTACGACACGCCCGCCGACCTGCCCGCGCGGCTGGAGCGGCACGGCCTGGTGCGCGCCGGCGGCTACGAGAAGATGCTGCGCCGCCAGCTCGCCGACCTGAGCGATATTCCCTTCAATCCCGAGTTGGAGTTAGTGCTGGTAGACGGCGCGGACGAAGCGGTCTTTCAGGCCGCCATGCACGTCATCACCGTGGCCTTCAACGAGCCGCCGGAACACGCCGCCCAGTTTGCCGCCCACTGGCGCGAGCGGCTGCAGGATGACGACTGGCGCAGCCAGAACGTTATCTACCTGGCGCGCCTCAACGGCCGGCCCGCCGGCACCGCTCGCATCTCGCTGCAAGGGACGATGGGCTACCTGGTGGCCGGCTCCACCCTGCCGGAGTTTCGCGGCCGGCACGTCTATTCATCGCTCTTGCGCCAGCGCCTACAGGTGGCCCACCAGCGCGGCTTCAACCTGGTGGCCCTCGACGCCGGGCCGATGTCGCGGGCGGTGGTCGAGCGCTACGGCTTTGAGCCGTTCGGCACAACGCACGTCTACGCCTGGATGCCCGTCATGGACCCGGCCGTCATCCGCGCGCTGGTGCCCAACGAGTAAGCGAAGTTAGGGCAAGGGGTTGTGGTCGCCGTACACCCGCGACGATGGCGCCAGCACGAACTTGGCCACGCCGCGCCGATCACGAGATAAGTGGACGATCAGTATGTGGGGGATTAAGCCGGCGGCTCCGCTATTGCTCGGTGATCGTCACCGTGATCTGCCAACGCTCGGCCTCCGAGGCTGGCTCGATGGTCATGACGGCCGTCCGGTTCTCTTTCCGGTACTCGAGCCGGAGGTTGTTGCCGGACTGCTCGTACCCTTCCGGCGCCACTTCCCAGCCGTTCTGCACCATGACCTCGTCGAAGTACGGCTGGAACTTCTCGATGAACCCGTCGGTGGTGTAGATCAGATGGTTGGCATCCGCCTCAACCAGTTTGTTGCTGAACGAGTCCATCACCGGCACATCGGCCGGCGCATTCGGGGCGATGAGCGTGGCTGAGGGCACCGGCGGCCGAGTCCGCGTGGCCCCAGGCGTGCCGCTCTCTTCATCGCCGGAAAACGTCGGCGCTGGAGTTGCGGTCCCTGTTGGGGTCGGGGTGCCGGGCGGTTCAGCCGTAATCCCCTGACTCGCGCGGATGGGCGCCCACGCTGTCGTGGCGATGATGTCTTGCGTCTTTTGGTCGTTGGCAATGGCGGTGAGCTCGCGAGGTTCTTGTGTGGATTCGGAATACGTTGACCCACCGCATGCGACCGTTATCCCCAGGCTCACGGCGATCCCGGTCACGACGATGGCTTGGCTCAGTCGGTTCATGCCTGGCCTCTCTAGATTGTCTGCTCGCGCCGCAACTCAGGGGTACAATTCGGGGGAAGATGACCCAGATTGTAAGGCGAGGCGTTTTCCGCTGTCAAGCGGCCCGCCGCCCGCCCTCGCTCTGGCCTGGCGGATGCCCCAGGCCGCCAGCCGAGTTAGGGCAGGGGGTTCCAATACAGCGCCAGCAGCACCGCCAGCCCGGCCAGCAGCGCCCCCACTGCCGTGAACGCCACGCTGACCTCGGTGGTCTCGTGCTTCGTAATCAGGTACGTCGGCAATTGCTCGAACACCGTGTTCAGCTCATCGGCGCTGCTGGCGGCGTAATACTCTCCGCCCGTCATCTCCGCCACCGTCGTCAGCGTGGCCTGGTCAATCCCGCGGTTGAACCCGCCGCCAAAGCCGCCGCCCCCGCCGAAGAACCCGCCGCCCCCGCCAAACGGGTCGTTCGCCCCGCCCACCCGGTTGCACTCCGGGTCCGGGTCCGACCCGGCATCCGTGCCATACCCAATGGTGTACACCCGCAACCCGCGGTCCGCCGCCTGCTGCGCCGCCTCCAGCGGCTCCATGCCCGCGTTGTTCACGCCGTCGGTCAACACCACGATGATGGCGGGCGCATACGCCCCCGCCGCCACGGGGATCGGCGGCTCCTGCGATGAGAACAACGGGATGCTGCGCGCCACGCTCGTGTCTATCTCGGCGATGGCGTCAATAGACTTGAGGATCGCCTGGCCAATGGCCGTGCGCCGCGCCGTGGTCAGGCTCTTCACGGCCGCCGCCAGCAAGTCCTGGTCAGACGTGGCGGTCTGCACGATCTCCGCGAACCCGGCGAACGCCACGATACTGATCTGCGTGTTCTGATCCTGCTGCCGGATGAACGACAGCGCCGCTGCCTTGGCCGCCTCCAGCCGGTTGGGCGCGATATCGGTGGCGCACATGCTGCGCGATACGTCAATCGCCAGGATGATGGTCGTCTTGCCCGCCGGCACGCTCACCACCGTCACCGGCCGTCCCATGGCGATCACCAGGCTGGCCAGGCCCGTCAGGAACAGCGCGAAGGGCAGGTGCCGCCGCCACCAGCGCGGGCGCGGCGCGGCCGCCCGCACCAGGGCCAGGCTGCTGTAGCGCGCCGCCACCGGCCGCCGCCGCCGCAAGATGATGATGTAGACGCCGATCAGCGCCGGTACGAGCAGCAGCAGTAGCAGAAAACCAGGCCACAGCCAGTCCATCCCGCGTCTCCCCAACCCCTTCGCGCCGCCGCGCTAAGGCATCCGGCCAAACCACGCCAGCGACAGCCCGCCGCCCGCCAGCAGCGCCAGCCCGCCCAACCCGGCGAAGAGCGCGGTAAGCTCGGTATCCTCCGGCCGCACCACCAGGTGCAGGTCTAGCCCGGAGTAGATGCTCTCCAGGTCGGCGGCGCTGGCCGCGTTGTAATACGCCCCCTCGGTCACCTGGGCGATTTGTTGCAGCACGGGTTCGTTAAGCTGGGTGAACACGCTGAAGCCGTCCAGGTCCAGGTTCACGCCCGCCGGGCTGCCCACGCCCACCGTGTAGACCCGCACCCCCGCGTTGGCCGCCGCCTGGGCCGCCTCCAGCGGGTCGGGCGGCACGTTGTTCTCGCCGTCCGTCAGCAGGATGATCGCTGCCGCGCCGTTGCTGCCCGGTGGCACAATCGTCGGCAGTGGGGTGGGGCGCGTATCGTCGCTCAGCAGCCCCGTTTCGTCGTTCATGGCTGCCAGCGTGTTTAGCGCCGCCTGCATCCCCTGTGCCAGCGAGGTGCCGCGTTGCGGTGTCAGCCGGGCGATGGCCGCCAGCACCTCGTTCGTGTCGTTCGTGGGGGCTTGCACCGCCAGCCCGCCGTCGCTGAAAGCCACCACGCCGATCAGCACGTTCGCGGGCTGGCGCTCCACGAACGCCCGCGCCGCGGCCTTGGCCGCCTCCATGCGCGTCGGCTGCAGGTCGGTCGCGGCCATGCTGCCCGATACGTCAAACGTGAGGATGACCGTGCCCTCCACCCGCGGCAGGCTCACGGCCATCTGCGGCCGGGCCAGCGCGAACAGCAGCATGGTCAGGCCCGCCAGGAACAGCGCCGCCGGCAGATGTCGCCGCCACCCCAGCCGCTGGGCCGCCGCCGTCGGCCCTAGGCCCAACTGGCCGTATTGGGCCGCGGCCTGCCGGCGCCGGCGCTGCACCCGCATATAAACCAGCCCGCCCAGCGGGGCCAGCGTCAGCAGCCACAGCAGCGGCGGCCAGATGAAACTCATCAGCTAGCGCCGCCGCTGCCGCCGCACCGCCGCGAAGCGCACAATCGCCTTGACCAAATCCTCCTCGGTCGAGAGCGAAAGTAGCTCGGTGCCCGCGTGCGTAAAAGCCGCCAGCAATTCGGCCTCGCGCTGCTGGGCCGCGGCCAAGAACCGCTGCCGGAACTGCGCGTCGTGCGTGTCCACGTACATCTGCTCGCCGGTCTCGGCGTCTTCCAGGATCAGTGGCCCAATGTCGGGCAGTTGCACCTCGCGCGGGTCGAACAGCCGCACCGCAATCACCTCGTGCCGTTGGCTCAGCAGCCGCAGCGAACGCTCCCAGCCCGGCGTGCTGATGAAATCCGAGAGGATAAACACCAGCGCCCGCTGTTTCATCGTATGCAGCCCGGCGTCCAGCAGCGGGCCGAGCGCCGTCAGTGGGGCGCGCGCCCGGCGCGGCTGGCGCAGCAGGTCGTTGATCAGCCGCAGCACTTGCAGCCGCCCGCCGCGGGCCGGGATGGTGCGCTCGATCTGGCCGCTGTAGAGCAGTGCGCCCACCCGGTTGCCGTGCCGCGTCAGCAGCCGCGCCATGGTCGCCACGAAGTCAATCAGCACGGCGCGCTTCAGGTTGTTCACCGTGCCGAAGTCCATCGAGGGGCTTAGGTCGAGCAGGAACCAGGCCGTGATCTCGCGGTCTTCGACATACTGGCGCACATACGGCGCGCTCATCCGCGCCGTCACGTTCCAGTCAATGTACCGGATGTCGTCTTCCGGCTGGTACTCGCGCAGGTCGGCGAAGTCAATGCCGTAGCCGTAAAACAGGCTGCGATAATCGCCCTGCAGCAGCCCGTCCAGCCGGCGGATCACCTGCCAGTCCAGCCGGTGCAGAATGCGCTCCGGCGAGCCTAGGTCGGGCGCGGCCGTCACCCGTGCCTGTGGGCCTGTGCCCGCCGCCTCAGGTTTTGGCGCGCTTGGCCGTTTGTTCATTCAGCGGCACCACTGGCAGCGGGATGCGCTCCAAGACCTGCTTGAGCAGCGCATCGCTATTGATGTTGTCCGACAGCGCCTCGTACGAGAGCACCAGACGGTGGCGCATCACGTCGTAGGCCATGTCGAGCACGTCTTGCGGCAGCGCGTAGTTGCGCCCGCGCACGAACGCCAGCGCCCGCGCCGCCAGGATCAAGTTGATCGAAGCGCGCGGGCTGGCCCCATAGGTGATGTAGCGCGCCAGTTCCTTCAGGCCGAACTCCTTCGGCTGGCGCGTCGCCCCCACCAGCTTCACGGCGTATTCCATGATAGCCGGGTCCACATACACCTTGTCGGCCTCGGTTTGCAGCGCGCTCAACTGCTGCGTCGTCAGCACCTTCTGCACGGCCGCTGGCGCGCCGGTCATGCGCTCGACGATCACAAACTCCTCCGTCGGTGAGGGGTAGCCCACCAACACCTTGAGCATGAAGCGGTCTACCTGCGCCTCGGGCAGCGGGTAAGTGCCCTCGGTCTCAATCGGGTTCTGCGTCGCCAGCACCAGGAACGGCGCCGGCACCGGAAACGTGTTGCGCCCAATCGTCACCTGGCGCTCCTGCATCACCTCCAATAGGGCGCTCTGCACCTTGGCCGGCGCGCGGTTGATCTCATCTGCCAGCAGCAGGTTGGCGAACACCGGCCCCAGCGAGATGTTGAACTCCCCGGTCTTCTGGTTGTAAATGCGCGTGCCCACCAGGTCGGCCGGCACCAGATCGGGCGTGAACTGAATGCGCTTGAACTCGCCGCCGATGGCCTCGGCCAGCGTCTTGATCGCCATCGTCTTCGCCAGCCCCGGCACGCCCTCCACCAAAATGTGCCCGCGCGCCAGCAGCGCCACCACTAGCCGTTCCAGCAGCGTGTCTTGCCCGACGATGACCTTCTTCACCTCGTACAGCACCTGCTCCATCGGCTTGGCGGGTCCCGGGTTTGGTCTCTGTTCCACCCTGTTCTCCTTGCGCTAAAACGGCCTCAGTATTGCGGCATCCCTGCCGCCGGCCCGGCGATGTTGATCGGCACGGCGAACCCGATGCCGATGAAAACGTCTTGCTCGGTGGGGTTGACCAGCGCGGCGATGATGCCGATGACCTGCCCCTGCCGGTTCACCAGCGGCCCTCCCGAGTTGCCCGGGTTGACCGCCGCGTCAATCTGAATCAGCCCGGAGAGATGCGTGCCGCTGGCCTCCGAGGTGAACGAACGATCCAGCCCCGAGATCACCCCGGCGCTGATCGAGCCGTACAGCCCAAACGGGTTGCCCACCGCATACGCCTCATCGCCGATGTGCAGCGCGCCGGGGTTGCCCAGCACCGCGGGCGCCCATTGGGCCGGTAGTCGTTGGGTGACAAGCACAGCGATGTCGTTCTCCGGCTGCGCCACGGCCAGCCGCCCGGCCGAGGCCGTGCCGTCCGCAAAGGTGACGGTGATGGCGACCGAGTTGGTCACCACGTGCAGGCTGGTCAGGATCGAGCCGTTGTTGTCCACGATCACGCCGCTGCCCAATCGGCCGTCTGCCCAGCCGCCCGGCCCCTGGCTCTCGATCAGCACCAGCGCCGGCCGGATGAGGGCATAGACATCCGCCGAGAAGGCCGGCGGCGGCGTGGCCGAGGCCATCACGGCCGCGACCGACTGGGCGATGTCCTGTTCGCTGAGCGGGGTTGGGGCGGGGAACAGCAGGCGGTAGAGCAACAGCGCGGCCAGGGCCGCCCCGACACCCGCCCCAAACAAGCCCAGGCTGCGCAGTGCAAGGCCGAGAGCCGGGCGGGGGGCAGGGGGCGGGGCAGCGGGTTCCGTCATTCGTCGGCTAGGCGCCGGTCAGTTCGCGGGGCGGGTGTGCCGTTCACTGTAGCACCCATTTCTAAGACGGGAATGAGACGCGCTCATCCACCCCGCGCCTAACAACCCCAGTCCTGGTCCGTCGTCAGGCATGCCGCCGTATGCGCTACCAGTTCGTCACCGAGCCGTCTGTCCGGCGCCAGTGCGGCGGATCGAAATAATGCCAGGTGTGCGTCTGTGCCAGTTCCTCGTTGAACTCCACCCCCAGCCCCGGCGCATCTGAGACCGGAATACTACTCCCTACGTAGGTTGGTCGCACCGGGAACAGCGCGTCGGCCTCGTTGCCGTAGATCTGCTCGGTGGGCGACTCACGCGCCTCCAGCCACGCAAAGTTGGGCGTCGCCGCCGCCAGGTGCACCGTGGCCGCCGTGCACACCGGGCCGAGCGGGTTGTGCGGCATCAAGTCAATATAGTGCGCCTCGGCCCACCCGGCCACCTTCATGGCCTCCGTCAGGCCGCCCACGTTGCACACATCCACCCGGGCAAAGTCGGTCAGGTGCTGCTCGATAAACGGCAGGTACGCCCACTTGCTCGAGAACTCCTCGCCCACCGCAAAGGGCACGTTGGTCAGCTTGCGCAGCGCCGTGTAAGCCTCCGGCGTCTCATCGCGAATCGGCTCCTCCAGGAAGTCAAGCGTGCCGCTCGGCAGCCGCTGGCAGAACGAGGCCGCCTCGGCCACCGACAGCCGCGTGTGATAATCCAGACCCAGCACGGCCGCGCCGCCCAGCATCGCGCGCAGGCGAATCATGCCCTCCGCCGTGTGGGCCAGGCTCTCACGCGGCTCGAATACGTTCGGATCCGTGCGGTTGGGCACGAGCGGTGTTGCGCGGATCACCCGCCAGCCCGCCTCCCACAGCAGCCGCGCGTTGTTGAGCATCTCCTCCATCGTCTCGCCGGGGGCGGTGGCGAAGCACGGCACGCTGTCGCGCTGCTTGCCGCCCAGCAGTTGGTACACCGGCACGCCCAAGGCCTTGCCCGCAATGTCGTGCAGCGCGATGTCAATGGCGCTCTGCGCCGTGAGCAGCACGCGCCCGCCCTCGAAGTATTGGCTGCGGTACATCTCCTGCCACAGCCGCCCGCGCTGCAGCGGGTCGCGGCCGATCAGCCACTCGCGGTAGTGCTTAATCGCCCCCACCACCGCCAGCTCTCGAAAGCTCAGCCCGCTCTCACCCAGGCCGTAAATGCCCGCGTCGGTCTCTACTTTCACGACCAGCAGGTTGCGCCGGCCGACCCACAACGGATAAGTCTTAATGTCAGTGATACGCATAACTGTCTCCTGCTGGCGCTCGCGCGGCGGAACGAGGCCCGGCGTCGGTTGAGGTACATACGAGCGCCCGCCGCCGCATTGGCGGGGGCTTAATCATGGATACGTTGCCCTAGCCCAGCCACTGCGCCAGCTCAAAGTTGGCCGAAAATGGGTTCACAAAGCGGACCCCTTCCAGGCTGGCGCCGTCACTGAAATCCTCACTGAGCACCACGGGGATTTGATTAAGACGCGCTGATGCCCAAATCTGAGCGTCATAATACGCCAGGCGATATTCCTGTACACCCCGCGCTGCCTCTTGGACAATCCAGGCGGTGGTGTTGAGCACCTCCCACGATTGTGCAAAGCTCTCGATTTGAGAACGGGCTTGGGCCATGGTGAGCGGGGGCCGGACGCCGCGGGTGGTCACAGTGAGGAATTCGGCCAAAACTTGAGCTGGCAGCTTGCACCGGCTGTCCCCATGCAGCTGGCTCAAGACCTGTGTGGCCCGGAGTTGCTTGGCCGGCGCACGGCGGTCGTGCGCGTAAACCAAGACGTTAGTGTCGAGGAGTACCACGCAGGTTACCGTTTTCGTCTTCGTAAAGCTCTTCGCGCGTCCAGCGAGGCTCAGCGGGAAGCGGGCCTAGCGCGTACAGGTCTTGCATCAGCTTAAGGGCGCGCTCCCAAGTGGCTGGATCGGCCGGAAGGGTCTTCGAGCCTCCCGCCAGTTGTTGATCAATCGCCTGTCGGATGAACTCCGCCTCGCTCATCCCGCGCGCCTTGGCCGCTTGGCGCACTTTTGCCTTTTGACGCTTATGAATATAGATTTGCTTGCGTACCATTTGGGTCATGAGCGTTACCTCCGCTGCGTATACACCAAATTATACACCACCCCGGCTATCGCCTCGCCAGCGGCAAATATACCCGCTGCGTCTGAATCGCCAGCAGGGCGAACGCCGCGCCGAAACGCTCGCCCAGCCCGTAAATGCCCGCCGACGTGAAGTGAATGCCCTCCTGCGTTTCGTGGGGCAGATCGTCGGTGGTCACCAGCCGCACATTCGGCACGCTCGCGGCCACCTGTGCCTGCGCGGCGCGCACCACCCCGGCCTCGTGGTGCCCGTCCAAGATCTGACCCAGCACAAACGGCAGGCTGGCGTCGCCAAAATCATCACGCACTTGACCAATGAAGTTTGTGAGATTGGCCTGATACTGAGAAGCCAGTGTAGTGCTGATCGCATCGCTCTCCCCCTGCATCCAGAAGAACCCGGCAATGTATACCGTTCGATCCGGGTATGCGCCCTGCAGCGCCCCCTTCGCCGCGCTAACGCGCGTCAGCATCCGGTTGTAGGTCGCGTTGCCCGGCTTCCACCAAAAGTTCAGATCAGTGCCCGGCTCCGCGTACTTCACCTCGGCCACCAGCCCGTAGCCGGGGAAGTTGAGGAGCTGAAGCCCGGTGCTCACCTCCGGCCCAAAGCCCTTATGGAACGCTGGGTTGGCCAGCGTGAGGCCGTTGGTATACACCGTGGGCGGCGTCAGCGCGGCCCAGGTGCTGCCCTTCTCGTTCGGCCCAAAGAACAGCACGCCCGCCTGCGTCTGCTGCTGCTCCGCCGACAAGTCATCCACGTCGGTAATCCAGCCGGTCATGTTCGACTGCCCGGCGAACACCAGCAGCGGCAGCGGCGGCGGGGTAGCCGGGGCCGCGCCCGCCGAGGGCAGGGGCCCGCCCGCCAGCAGCAGCGCCCCGCCCACGGCCAGCCCCGTCGCGCCTCTGGTCCAACGGCGCAGGGCGCGCCTCCAGCGCCAAAAGCGACCGCGTGAGCGCATCATGTTGGCCGGGTGGGGCGAATCACATTCCAGATTATAAACCGCCCTCCGCCGGGATACCCAGCGGAGGGCGGTGTCTGCCACGTCCCCCGGCCCGCCTACGGCTGGTCGTGCTTCCAGCCCAACAGGCGCTCGGCCTTCGAGCAGTCGAAGAAGCCCCGCTGCCCGCTGAAATCCCCGCGCAGCGGCACCTCAGGGAAATACTGCTTCGCCAGCTCCAGCGACGGCCGGTTGCGCATGATCTCCGGCGCGACGATATAGAAGACCTGGTGGCCCTCAAAGTCAGCCGTCAGGCCCAGCAGGCTGGCCCGCGCGGCGGCGGCGTAGCTGGTCCAGCCCCACATCACCTTGCCAAAGCCCGGCTCCAGGTTGGGGTCCTCCTGGTTGAAGTCGCTCAGGCCGTTCATCACCGCGTGAAACCGCAGGCTGGCGATCTTCATCTTCTCGTAGCGCCGCGCAAACGAGTCGCCCTGCGCCTCGCAAATCCACTTACTCAGGCTATAGGGGTCTTCGTTGTAGGTCGGGTGCAATTCATCCACCGGGAAGTAGTCGTAGCGCGGCTTGCGGCTATAAGCCCCGCCGATGGCGTTCACGCTGCTGGCCTGCACCACGCGCGTCATGCCCAACTCGGCCGCGGCGCGCAGCGCGTTATAGCTGCCCACCACGTTGCCGTTGTGCACCACCGGGTCCGGGTGCTGAAACGGCCCCGGGATGGCCGCCATATGGATCAGCGCCTCGCAGCCGGTCATGGCCGCCAGCACGGCGTCGTAGTCCGTCATCTCCAGTACGTGCGCCGTAAAGGCGGCGCCCGCCTGGTCGGGCGTGGCCGCCACCCGATCCATGCCCACCACCGTATGGCCCTCAGCTAACGCCAGCGCCACAATCGCGCGGCCAACCCGCCCACTTGAGCCTGTCACTGCAATCTTCATTCGTCCCTGTCCTTCGAGAAAAATCGGCCCCCAAACTCCGCGCCACTATAACCGATGGTGGGCGCTCGGCCAACCCACAGGCCTAACAAAAAAAGCCAGGGCGCTGTCGTGTAAGTCCAGCAAAGCTTCACGACAGCGCCCTGGCTTGGGATCAGGCGGGTCGGCGGCCGCGTCTACTTCTGGCGCAGGTTCCCCAGCACCCGCGGGTTCACCACCGCCCGCGGCGGCTCGCCCTTCAGCACGCGGATGACATTCTGCACCACGCCCTGCCGCAGCTGCACCAGCGACTCGGCCGACCAGCTCGACGTATGCGGCGTGACCAGCAGGTTGGGCAGCCTCAACAGCGGCTCATCGGCTGCGGGCGGCTCCTTTTCCAGCACGTCCACCGCCGCCCCGGCCAGCGTGCCGTTCGTCAGCGCCGCCACTAGCGCCGGCTGGTCCACCACCGGCCCGCGCGCCATGTTAATCAGGTAAGCGCTCGGCTTCATCTGCGCCAACTCCGCCGCGCCAATCAGGTGGCGCGTCTCGGCCGTCAGCGGGCAGTGAATGCTCACATAGTCCGCGCGCCGCAGCAAGTCGGCCAGGCTCACGCCCTCCACCCCCAGCGCGGCCGCTCGGTCCGCGGGCAGGTACGGATCAAACGCCATCACCTTCAGCCCCAGCCCGGCCGCCTTGCGCGCCACCGCCTGCCCAATGCGCCCCAGCCCCACCAGCCCCAGCGTCTGCCCGGCCAGCCGCAGCGGCGCCCCGCCCGGTGCGCCGCCCCACGGCCCGCCCTGCACGTGCTGGTGATGGGCCAACAGGTGCCGGTCCAGCGCCAGCACGAAGGCCAGCGTGTGCGTGCTCACCTCGTCAATGCAGTAATCCGGCACGTTGCACACCGGGATGCCGTGATCGGCCGCCGCCTCCAGGTCAATCATGTCCACGCCGATGCCGTAGCGTGAGATTACGCGGCACTTCGTCAGCGCCTCGATCACCGGGCGCGTCACCGGCGTCCACTGCACCAGCAGCGCGTCGGCCTCCGCCATGTGTGGCAGCAGCTCCTCCGCCGTCTTGGCGTTCAGCTGCACCAGCTCGTACCGCAGCCCGGAGGCCTCCAACTCGGCGGTCTCGATCTCCGTCAGCGGCAGGCTAAAATCGGTGATGACGATGCGAAAAGGCGGCACGTTAGGCTCCTCCGCTGAGGCGGCCGATGATGCCCTGCGCGCCGCTTGAGATTAGAACACTGTCGTTGGTCACGCTCACAAACTGAAAACCGTGTTCCAGCCAGCGCCGCCCGCCCGCCTCGCTGCCGCCGTCAATCCCGGCCGCCTTGCCCATGGCGCGGCAGGCCGCCAGCACTTGCAAGATCGCGGCTTCGTGCGCGGCTGCGCCCGCCGGCGTGTTCACGTCCACGCCCATCGTCCGCGCCAGGTCCTTCGGCCCGATCCAGCAGGCGTCCACGCCCTCCACGCCCATGATTGCCTCGGCGTTCTCCACCGCCTGCGCCGACTCGATCTGCACCGCCAGCAGAATTTCGGCCTCCCCCGCAGTGTCGTAGTCGCTGCCCAGCCACCCCGCCAGGAACGGCCCCCAACTGCGGCCGCCCAGCGGCGGGTAGCGCGTGGCGTACACGGCCACCCGCGCCTCCTCCGGCGTGTTCACCAGCGGCACAATGATGCCCTGCGCGCCCCGGTCCAGCAGCCGGCCGATCGCGCCGAAATCGTTAGCCCGCACACGCGCCATTGGCGCCGCCGGCCCCAGCGCAATCGCGCGAAACGCCTCCAGCGCGCCGCTGTCCTCCCAGTTGCCGTGCTGGCAGTCCACCGCCACCCAGTCGAACCCCGCCTTCGACAGCAGCTCGGCCGCCAGCGGCGCGCCCAGCCCCGCCCGCGCCCCCAGCGCCGGCTGCCCGGCCAGCAGCTTGCGTTTGGCCTGATTGAGCCGCATTAGCCTTTGCCCCCCGGCGTGCCGCCCGCGTTCATCGCCAGGTTCCCGCCGTCCATCGGGATCAGCGCCCCCGTGATCCACCCCGAGGCGTCCGACGCCAGGAACACCGCCAACCCCTTGATGTCCTCCGGCCGGCCGAACCGGCCGATGGGCAGGCCGCGCAGCATCTGCTTGCCCATCTCCGGGTCGAGGTGGATGCGCTCGGTCAGGCCGGGGTTCATCACCTGTCCCGGCAGGATGGCGTTCACGCGCACCCCGCGCCCGCTCCACTCCGTGCTCAGCTCGCGCGTCATCTGCGCCACGCCCCCCATGCCCACGCTGTAGGCGAAGTTGCCGCGCCCCAGCGCCGTCACGCCGCCAATCGAGCAGATGTTGATAATGCTGCCTTTGCCCGCCGCCAACATGCGCCGCCCCGCCTCCTGGCAACTGCAAAAGCGCGCGATGACCAGCCCGTAGACGATCTTGTGCATCTCCTCCAGGTCAATCACCTCCGGCCGGATGATCTTACCCGGGCCGTAGATGTTAGCGGCGATGTCCAGCCGGCCGAATTCGCGGTCCACCTGCGCGTACAGCCCGCGCACTTGCTCCACCACCGTCACGTCGGCCACGGCGGCGACCACGCGCCGACCTAGCGCCGCGATGTCGCGCTGCGTGGCGGCCAGCCCCTCTCCGTTGAGGTCGGTGATCAGCAGGTCTGCGCCGGCCTCGGCCAGCGCCAGGGCGGTAGCCCGGCCCATGCCTTGCGCCGTGCCCGTCACCAGCGCCACGCGCCCAGTCAAATCAAACAGAGTTGGAACAGAAGTCGTCATGAAGTTGCCTCTCCAGCCGAGAACCAGTCTGGGACGTGCGCGCGCAGCCCTTGGCGCGGCTGTACCCCCGCGTTGACGATGCGGTCCGGCGGCGGCCAATAGCCCCGCAGCACGGCCGCCACGTTTTCCACACTGCCGCGCGCCACGGCCTGCATGGCCTGCACCGATCCGGCGGCCACGTGCGGCGTCATGATCACGTTCGGGCGGCCCAGCAGCGGGTGCGCGGGCGGCCCACTCTCCGGCCCGAACATGTCCAGCGACTCAAACGTGTCTAGCCCGGCCCCCGCCAGCCGCCCCGCTTGCAGCGCCGCCACCAGCGCCGCCTCGTCCACCAGCGCCCCCCGCGCGGTGTTAATCAGCGCCGCGCCCGGCTTCATCTTCGCCAGGGCCGCCGCGTCCAGCAGGTGATAGGTGTCGGGCAGCAGCGGCGTGTGCAGCGACAGCCAATCGGCCTCGCGCAGCACCGTGTCCAGGTCGGTCAGAGTCACCCCCAGCGCCTCGGCCTCGGCGTCCGGCCCCGCCCGGCGGCGCGTGGCCAGCACCCGCAGCCCAAAGCCCTGCGCCATGCGCGCCACGCGTTTGGCGCTGTGCCCGAAGCCCACCAGCCCCAGCGTCTGCCCGCTCAGCCGTTGGTTGGCCCGGCTCAGCGCCCGCGCCGCGTCGTACGTGCCGGCCGCCAGCGCCGCCGTCATCCTGGGTAGTTGGCGGGCCAGCGCCAAGATCAGCGTCCACGTGTGCACCGCCTGCTCCTCGGCGCAGAAGTCGGGCACGTTCGCCACCACGATGCCCTGCGCCGTCGCCGTGTCCACCGCCAGCTTGTCGGTGCCCGCGCCCAGCCGCGCGATCACCCGGCAGCGCGCCATGCCCGCCACCACCGGGGCCGGCAAGGTCGCCGAGACCACTAACACCGCCTCGGCCTCGGCCGTCGCCGCTCGCAGCTCATCCAGCGTGGTCGTCTCCACCTCCACCGGCTTCAGGCCGTGCCACGCATACTGCGCCGCCTCGTACGCGTCCACCGGGAACAGTGCGGCGTTCAGCCGCACCACGCGCCACGCGGCCATGTCGCTCAGGCCACCAGCCATAAGTACGGCTGCTCGACCAGCTGCTTAATGCGCTGCAAGCCGCGCGCGGCCGGCGCGCCGTCAATCAGCCGGTGATCAAACGTCAGGCTCAGCGTCTGCATCTGCCGCACGGCCGTGCGCTCCGCCGCCGCGTCCACCACCACCAGCTTGGGCGTAATGCGGCCCAGCCCCAAGATGGCGCACTCCGGCAGGTTAACGATCGGCGTGAAGGCGTCAATCTCGTACATGCCCAGGTTGGTCAGGCTAAACGTGCTGCCGTGCATCTCCTCCGCGCTCAGCCGGCCCGCGCGCGCCCGCTCGATCAGCGCCGCGCTCTCCTGCGCGATCTGCCGCAGACCCTTCGCCTGCGCGTCGCGCAGCACCGGCGCCAGCAGCCCGCGCTCGGTGTCCACCGCCAGGCCGATATGCACCCTGGCAAACTGCGTCAGGGTCTCGCCTTCCAAGCGGGCGTTCAGCGCCGGGTGTTCGCGCAGCGCGTGCGCCGTCAGCTTGGCGAATAGGTCGGTGTAACTCGGGATTGGCAGCGCCGCCGCCGCCGGGTCGGTCTTCAACTGCGTCCGCAGGCGCACCAACTCCGTCGCGTCGGCTTCGGTCGTCAGCGTCACCGGCGCGGTGGTGTGCGCTCCGGCCAGCATCCGTTCGGCGATCACGCGCCGCAGGGGCGACAGCGGCGCCGCCTGCCCGGTCTCTTGGAGAACTGGCGCTTGGGCTGCGCTCTGCGCGGCCGCCTCCACGTCCGCCCGTTCGATCCGGCGGCCCGGGTGCGCCGCGGCCAGTTGCGCCAGGTCCACGCCCAGCTCGGCCGCTGCCCGGCGCGCCAACGGGCTGGCCCGCACCTCGGCCGGGGCCGGGCGCTGGTTGGCGGCGGCCCGCACGTCGCGCTCGATAATGCGGCCCGTGCGCCCGCTGCCGCTGAGCGCTGTGAAGTCCACGCCCAGCTCGGCCGCCACCCGCCGCGCGCGCGGGCTGATGGCGTGCTCGCCGTTCTGCGTCTGCGCCTTGGCGGGCGTCGCGGTCGTGGCCGGGGCTGGGGTGCTCTCCGGTTGCCCCGCGCTGGCGGCGCTCGGCCCCTGCGGCGCGCCCGCCTCGAACGGCGCGGCCTCGCCCGGCTGCACAATGTACGCCAGCAGCGCGCCCACCTTCACCATCGTCCCCGGCGGCGGCGAGTCCGGCGGAATGCGCAGCACGCCGCTCTCAAACGACTCAACCTCGTTCAGCGCCTTGTCGCTCTCCACCGTGAAGAGCACCTCGCCCGCCGCCACCGCCTCGCCGTCGCGCTTGGTCCACTCCGCCAGCAGCCCTTCCTCCATCGTCCAGCCCAGGCGCGGCATGATGATCGGCACGGCCATGGGCTACTCCGCCGCCAGGTCGCGGATGGCCTGGGTGATGCTCGCCGTGCTGGGGGTCAGCGCCGCCTCCAGCGTCGGGCTGTACGGCACCGGCGAATGCTGGCTGTTCAGCCGCCGCACCGGCGCGTCCAGGTCGTCGAAGCCCTGGTCCACCACCTGTGCCGCGATCTCCGCGCCCACGCCGCACGGCCCAAACCACTCATCCACAATCAATAACCGGCCGGTCTTGTGCACCGACTCCAGAATGGTCGCTATGTCCCGCGGGGCCAGCGTGCGCGGGTCAATCACCTCCACCGACAGCCCCTCGGCCGCCAGCGCCTCGGCCGCCTCCACCGCTTTTCTGACCATGGCCGTCAGCGCCACTACCGTCACGCCCGTGCCCTCGCGAGCCAGCCGCGCCTGCCCAAACGGGATCGTGTAATGCCCCTCCGGCACGGGGCCTTTCGTATACATCAGCGACTTGTGCTCTAGGAAGAAGACCGGGTCATCACATTCCAGCGCCGTGGCGAACAGTCCCTTGGCGTCGTGCGGGCTGCTGGGGATCACCACGCGGAAACCCGGCACGTTTACGAACGTAGGGTAATACGCGCCCGAGTGGTGCGTGGCGGCCGAGTTGCCGATGCCGATCGCCCCGCGCAAGATCATCGGCATCCTCAGCCGCCCGGCAGTCATGTACTGCACCTTGGCCGTCTGGTTAATCAGCTCGCCCATGGCGTCGAGGATGAAGTCCACGAACATGAAGTCCACAATCGGCCGCGCCCCGGCCATAGCCGCCCCCGTGCACATCCCCACAAAGCCGCGTTCGCTGATGGGCGTGTCGCGCAGGCGCTCCGGCCCAAAGCGCTCATACAGGCCCACGGTGGTGGCAAAGTTGCCGCCGCGCGCCCCAATGCCCTCGCCCACCACGAAGATCGAAGGGTCTTTCTCCATCGCGGCCGCCAGCGCCTCGCGCGTCCCCTCGATGAACGAGATTTCACGCATGGGCGGCCTCGCTGTATACATGCGCGCTGGCGCTGGCCGGGTCGGGCCACGGACTGCTCTCGGCCCACGCCGCCGCCGCCTCCACCTGCGCCTTCACCTCCGCCTCCACCGCCTCCAGGTCGGCGGCGACGGCCCAGCCCTCGGCCAGCGCGTGCTCGCGCAGCCGCCGCAGTGGGTCGCGGGCCTTCCAGGCCTCCACCTCCTCCCGCGTGCGGTAGCTGCCGTCGCGCATCCCCTCCGCGTGCGCCCGCGTGCGGTAAGTCCGGGCCTCAATGAGCGTCGGCCCGCCGCCGCCCCGCGCCCGCGCCACGGCCGCCTGCGCCGCCGCCCACACCGCCGGCGCGTCGTTGCCGTCCACCCCTACCCCCGGCAGGCCGTAGGCCGCGCCGCGGCTCGCCACGTCTGGGTTGCGCGTGGCATACGCAAACGGCACCTCGGTGGCGTACAGGTTGTTCTCACACACGAACACCACCGGCAGTTGGTAGATCGCGGCCAGGTTGAGGCCCTCGTGAAACGCGCCGTTGTTCACCGCGCCGTCGCCGAAGAACGCCGCCGCCACCTGATCGCGCTTGAGCAGTTGAAAGGTGTAGGCCGCGCCCGCTGCCTGCAAAATGCACGGCCCCACGATGCCGCTCGTCCCCATTAGCCCCACTTCCGGCGCGAACAGGTGCATGCTGCCGCCGCGCCCGTGCGACACCCCCGTCGCCCGCCCATACAACTCCGCGATCAGCGCGCGCGGGCTGACGCCCTTGGCCAGCGCGTGTCCGTGGCCGCGGTGCGTGCTGAAGATCATGTCGTCGGCGCGCAGGTTGGCGCATACCCCCGCCGCCACCGCTTCCTCGCCCACATACGTGTGGCATGGCCCCGGGATCAGCCCGGCCTGGTGGCTCTTGGCCAGTTGTTCCTCGGTCCGGCGGATCACCAGCATCGTCCGGTAGAGTGCCAGCACTTCGGTTGGGCTGGGTGGCGTCATACGTCCGCCTTGGGTTGCATCAAGCTCACCACAGATTGCTCCTCCGACTGAAGGCATGCGGGGGGCGCCGCGTCAGGGCGCAGCTCTCAAGACCACCTGTCGTCTTCGCGCCGGTCGGCCCCGGCGCTGCCTCGTGTAGTCGCGTGCTGCGCCCCGCGCCCGCTGCCCGATCGGCAGCGTCATTCAATTCGGCCGCCGCTCGCCTCGCCAAAAACTTGCGCAATGTACTCATAGGCCCGGCGCAAGTGCACCTCAATCGCGGCCACGGCCTGCGCCTGGTCGCCCGTGCGCAGCGCCCGCACCAAATCTGCGTGCGCCGCGGCGATGCTCCGGTCGCGATAATCTGCGTTGGCGCGGTTGCGCGACAGCAAGAACAGATACACCTGCGAGCGAATGTTGGCCCACGCCTCCCACAGCTGGCCGTGGTGCGCGGCCCGATACAGCCGGTCGTGAAACTCAATGTCGAGCGTGGCGGCCTCCTCCTCGCTCAACGCGCGCGTCACCGCCGCCTCCAGCGCCTGCGTGTTGGCCTCCAGCGCGGCGAAGTCCTCCGCCGTGGCGACCTGCGTGGCGCGCTGCACCGCCAGCCGCTCCAGCGCCAGCCGCAGCGTGTATACTTCCTCCAGGTCGCGCCGCGAAAGCTGCGCCACCAGGCTGCGCCCGTTGGTCTGGCTCGTAATCAAGCCCTCGCGCTCCAGCCGGTTAAACGCCTCGCGGATCGGCCCGCGGCTGACGCCCAGCGCCCGCGCCAGTTGCGCCTCGCCCAGGCGTTGCCCCGGCACAAAATGGCCGCGAAAGATCGCATCGCGCAGCCGGTCGGTCACGTCTTCGGCCAGCGTGTGCTTAGACAACGCGGTCAGGGCAAGGGCTTCAGTCATCTTGTCGGTCGAGTATGGATCAGCGTCCAGTTTCGGCTTGCCAATTGCTCCAGCTTCGCCTATACTACCCTGGCCTGTCAACAGTTAACGGTTGACAATTCCACGTTATATCATATCCATCAGAGGCGCGTCAAGCGCAACCGCCCATGACCATGAAAATTACCCGACTGGAGACCATCTGGCTCGATGAGCAGCCCAACACCACCTGGGTGCGTATCCACACCGACGATGGCCTCATCGGCCTGGGCGAGACCTTCTACGTCCCCCGCGCCATCAGCGCCCTGGTGCACGATGTCTTCGCCAACCTGCTGCTCGGCCGCTCGGCTTTCGACATCGAGAGCCACTGGCAGAACATGTTCTACACCGTCAACTTCTTCGGCTACGGCGGCAGCGAAACTCGCGCCATCAGCGCCGTAGATGTGGCCCTGTGGGACCTGCTCGGTCAGTACACCGGCCAGCCCATCTACAACCTGCTCGGCGGGCGCTGCCGCGACCGCCTCTGGGTCTACAATACCTGCGTCGGCCACGGGGGGCACCAAGACTACCAGCGCTGGTTCAGCGGTCACGCCGGCGACCTGGCGCAAGAACTGCTCAGCCTGGGCATCAAGGGCATGAAAATCTGGCCCTTCGATCAGTTCGGCGTGCCGCTCGGCGCGCCCATCGGCCAACGCGCCGGGGCCGGGGCCGTCGGCCCGGTGGGCTACCACCTCAAACGCGACGACCTGAAGCAGGGCGTCGCTTATGTCGAAGACATTCGCCGCGCGGTGGGCGACCAGATAGAGATCGCCATCGAAGGCCACGCCCGCTGGGACCTCACCGAGGCTATCAAGATCGCCCGCGCGCTGGAGCCGTACAACCTGCTCTGGCTGGAAGAGATCATCCCGCCCGACAACGTGGAGAGCTACGCCCGCCTCAAGCACGACACCACCATCCCGCTGTGCGTCAGCGAGCGCCTGATCTCCAAGTTCGGCTTTCGCGAAGTCGTCGAGCGCAACGCCGCCGACATCATCATGCCCGACATGGCCTGGTGTGGCGGCCTGACCGAGACGCGCAAGATCGCCCACCTGGCCGAGACCTACCTGCTCCCCGTCACCAGCCACGACTGCATCGGCCCGGTCGCCCTCTGGTCAGCCGCCCACCTCATGCTGCACCTCCCCAACGCCCTGGTCATGGAGACCGTGCGCGCCTACTACGAAGGCTGGTACAACGAAGTCATGACCGAGCCAATCCCCATTCGCGAAGGGCACATCTCGCTCCCCGACCGGCCGGGGCTGGGCGCCGCCCTGCGCCCCGAAGTCCTTCAGCGCCCCGACGCCCACCTGGAGTTTTCCGACGAGACACACCGCATCAACATGTCTAAGGGCTGAGGCTCGTCTCGGCATCCCACTTCCACAAGGACCCTCCCATGACCCCATTGTCCTCGCAACAAGTCAACTTTTTTGAGACCTTTGGCTACCTGGGCTTTCCGGGCCTGCTGGCCGACCGTATTGACGCCATCATTGCCGGCTTCAATGAAGTGTGGGCCCTCAATGGCGGCGGCCACAACGGCCAACCCCACGACGGCAAAGCCCGCTCAGTCATCGTGCAGTTCCTCGACCAGAGCGAAACCCTGTGCGCCCTGCTCGACGACCCGCGCGTCCACGACATCGCCGCCGGCCTGCTCGGCGACGACTTCAACTACATGGGCAGCGACGGCAACTTCTACGTCGGCGACACCCACTGGCACTCCGACGGCTACGGCGGCCGCGGCGGCCCGCGCCACATCAAAATCGCCTTCTATCTCGACGCCCTCACCGCCAACTCCGGCTGTCTGCGCGTCATCCCCGGCAGTCATCGCCTGGGCGAGCCTTACGCCGAAGCCCTCGAGCGCGACACCAAGAACAGCGCCACGCTGTGGGGCATTCCCGGCAGCCAGGTTCCGGCTCAGGCCCTGGAAACCCAGCCGGGCGATGTGGTGGTCTTCAACCACGACCTCAAGCACTCCGCCTGGGGCGGCTCCGACCGGCGGCGCATGTTCACCATGAACTGCTGCCAGCGCTACCCGGAAGACAAGCTCGACCACCTGCGCGAGTACCTCGGCCACGCCTCCCGCTTCTTCTTGGAGCGCACCTACGCCGACGCCGTGCTGCGCACCGCCACCCCCGAGCGCATGGTGCACCTCGAGCAGGTCATGGCCAACGACGGCCACCTGCCCGAGCTCAGCCGCCGCCGCCGCCTGGAGATGGCCGAACCCTCGCGCGGCTGACCAACCCCACACTGACCTGACCCCGCCGCCGGGGCGCCGCCCTCCACCCTGGAAGGCGGCGCCCCGCTTCCTTGCTCCGCCTCCACGCGTGAACCAACGCTTCCCGGCCCTCTCCCGGCTGGTTGCCCCCCTCGACCGCAGCCTGGCACACCTGTCGGCCAACACGCTCACCACGCCGGAGATCGCGCGCCTGCGTTGGCTCTGGCTAGACAGCCTGTTCGCCAATCTGAGCGGCGCGTTCTTCGTCAACTTCGTGCCGCTGTTCGCGCAGGCCTACGGCGCCAGCAACGCCCAAATTGGGCTGCTGCCGGGCGTGGCCAGCCTGCTGGCACTACTCTCGCTGCTGCCCGGCGCGCGGGCAGCGCAGGCCGCCGGTCGCCGGCGCATACACCTGGTTGTCGTGTTCGGCGGCGTCATCGCGCGCGTGGTGCTGTTAATCTGGGTCGCCATGCCGTTCCTGGCCGTCGCCCCCACCGTAGCCGTCGCGCTCATCATTGCCGTCAACGCGCTGATGGCCTTCTGCAATACCTACTCCAACCCGGCCTGGACTACGCTGATGGCCGACAGCGTGCCGGCCGGCATCCGCGGGCGGTTCTTCAGTCACCGCGGCTATGCCGTGAACTTGCCGGCGCTGCTGGTGGTGCCGCTGGCCGGCTGGCTAATTGAAGTCGGCGCCCAGCCGGGCCGGCCCCTGGGCGGCTACCAGCTCGTCTTTGGGCTGGCATTCCTGACTGGCGCACTGGCTACGCTGTCGTTCGCGCGCGTTGACGACCCACTCCCGGCCGCCCACACCGCCGAGCGCCGCCCCTGGCGCGCCGTAGCGGTGCTTCTCGGCCGGGCGCCAAGTTTCATGGGGTTAGTCGCCTGCACCCTGATCTGGAACCTGGGCATGCAGGTGACCTCCCCGTTCCTCAACCTCTATCTGGTTACCGACCTGGGCGGCACCACCGCGATGGTCGGCTGGGTGGCCGCTTCCGCGAGCCTCGCGGCCCTGCTCACGCAGCGCTGGCTGGGCGCGTGGATTGACCGGCGCGGCAACGTGTTTGCGCAGGGGCTGCTCTCGTTCCTGATCGTCAGCCTGCCGTTCGCCTGGTTGTTCGCCACCGCCGCCTGGCAGATCGTCATCGTCAACGCTTTTGGCGGCGTCCTGTGGGCCGGCTACAACCTGGCCAGTTTCAACCTGCTGCTTGAGTTGGCGCCGGAAAAGGCGCGAGCCGAGGGCATAGCCGTCTTTCAGTTGACCATCTCGCTGTGCGCCACGCTCGTGCCCATCCTGGGCGGCTACCTCGCCGACGCCTGGGGCTACCGGCCGCTGTTGGTGATCAGCGCCGCGCTGCGCTTCCTGGGGGCGCTGGCCTTTGTGTGGTGGGTGGCGCTTCCGGCCCGCCGTCGCTTGGCCGCCGCCTCGGCCGAGCGGGCCGCTCTACCCCCGGCCCCCGGCGCGGCCTAGCCGCCCAACCCCGCCGCCGCGCCCCCCCAGATTCGTTCCGCCGTTTGGGGTGCTCTCGGCTATACTCAGCCGGCCAGCTCGTCCTATTCCCCGGAGACGCTATGGAAATCGAACCCACGCCTGCCAGCGAAACCTTTGCCGGGCTGGGCCTCAACGCGCCGCTGCTCCAAGTGCTCGACCAACTCGGCTACGAGACGCCTACCCCCATCCAGCAGCACACCATTCCGCTGCTGTTGGCCGGGCGTGATGTCATCGGCCAGGCCCAAACTGGCACCGGCAAGACCGCCGCCTTTGCCTTGCCCCTCCTCCAGCGGCTCGACCTGACCCTCAACGCCGTGCAGGCGTTGATCCTCACGCCGACCCGCGAATTGGCGATCCAGGTGGCCGAGGCCGTCCACACCTACTCCAAACAGTTAGGGCGGGTCAAGGTGCTGCCCGTCTACGGCGGCGACTCGATCCAGAAGCAGCTTGCCCGCCTGCGCGGCGGCGTGCACATCGTCGTTGGCACGCCCGGCCGCCTGATGGACCACGTGCGCCGCGACACGCTGGACTTCAGCGCCCTTAAGACCGTCGTGCTTGACGAAGCCGACGAGATGCTGCGCATTGGTTTTCTAGAAGACGTGGAATGGCTGCTCGGCCAGATGCCCCAGCAGCGCCAGACCGCGCTCTTCTCGGCCACCCTGCCCAAGGAAGTGCGCCGCATCGCCGACCGTTACCTGACCAACCCGGCCAGCGCCGAGGTGGCCCACAAGACGCTGACCGTGCCGACCGTCGAGCAGCGCTCGCTGCACGTCAGCGAGGCCCACAAGCTTGAGGCCCTCACCCTGCTGCTGGAGGCCGAAGGTGCGCCGGGCGAGGCCATCCTCATCTTCGCCCGCACCAAGCTGCGCGTGGCCGAGCTAGCCGAGCGGCTGCAAGCTCGCGGCTACGCCGTGGAGGCCATGCACGGCGACCTGAACCAGGCCCAGCGCGAGTCCGTGCTGCGCCGTCTGCGCGCCGGGCAGGTGGAAATCGTCATCGCCACCGACGTGGCCGCGCGCGGGCTAGACGTGGAGCGCATCGCCCGCGTCGTCAACTACGACATCCCCGGTGACCCCGAGGCCTATGTGCATCGCATCGGCCGCACGGCGCGGGCCGGGCGCGCCGGCCAGGCCGTCCTGTTTGTCACCCCGCGTGAAGAGCGCATGCTGCGCGAGATTGAGCGCTACACTCGGCAGAAAATTACGCGCGCCAAGCTCCCCACCCGCGCCGATGTCGCCGCCCGCCGCCTGGCCCTCTTTAAGGAACGCCTGCTGGCGGCCCTGGAACGCGACGACCTGGAGTTCTACCTGCCGCTGCTGGGCGAGGTTGCCGCCGAGTCCGGCCGCGACATGGCCGAGATCGCCGCCGCCGCGGCGCGCCTGGCCCACGGCGACCAGCCGCTGGTCGTGCCGGTCGAGCCGGCCCCCGAAGCCGTGCCAGTGGCCGAAGACGGCATGGTGCGCCTGTTCATCGCCGCCGGGCGCGTCAGCGGCGTCCGCCCGGCCGACATCGTGGGCGCGATTGCCAACGAGGCCGGCGTGCCCGGCAAAGCCATTGGCGCGATTGACATCTACGACGACTTCACCTTCGTGGACGTGCCCGCTGAGTATTACGCCCAGGTGCTGAGCGCCATGACCACCACCACCATCCGCAACCAGCCCGCGCGCATTCGGCCCGCTACCGAGCGCGATGTGCGCGCCACGCCGGCCCGCCGTCCCTATGGAGCCGACCAGCCGCATGGCCCGCGCGCCGGCGGCAAACCCTACGTGCCCAAGAACAAGCGCCCCAAGCCGCCCAGCGGCAAGGGCCGCCGCCGCCCCTGACGCCCGCTCGCCCCGGTTGATCTGCCCCGCCTCCCGCAGCGCCGGTGCCCAGGCCGACAGTGCGCCGCCGGCCTTACGTCGTCACAGCGCCGCTGGCCGCCGACGACACCGTATTGGCGTACTTCGCCATAACGCCCCGGGCGTAGTGTGGGGCCGGAGCCTGCCACGCGGCCAGCCGCCCGGCCAACTCGTCGTCGGACACCTCGGCCCGCAGTTGGCGCTCGGCCACGTCAATCACCAGCATGTCGCCGTCGCGCACCGCCGCCAGCGGCCCGCCCCGCGCCGCCTCGGGGGCCACGTGGCCGATCATCAGGCCGCGCGTCGCCCCCGAGAAGCGCCCATCGGTCACCAGCGCCACCTCCGGCCCCAGTCCCTGCCCCACGATCGCGGCGGTCACCGCCAGCATCTCGCGCATGCCCGGCCCGCCCCGTGGCCCCTCATAGCGGATCACGACCACATCGCCCGCCTGAATCTGCCGGGCCTGCACGGCGGCAAAGGCGGCCTCCTCGCTGTCGAACACGCGCGCCGGCCCGCGGTGCCGGTTGTGCTTCTCGCTCGTCACCTTCACCACCGCGCCCTCCGGGGCCAGGTTGCCGTGCAAGATGACAATGCCGCCGCTGCTCTTAAGCGGCCGATCGAGCGGCACGACCACCGCTTGCCCCGGCGTCTCTTGGGCGCGCGCGGCCTCCTCGGCCAGCGTGCGGCCCGTCACGGTCATGGCCTCGCCGTGCAGGTAGCCGCCTGCCAGCAGGCGCTGGGCCACTAGCTGAATGCCGCCTGCCGCGTGCAGGTCAGTGGCGACGAACCGCCCCCCCGGCTTCAAGTCGGCGATCAGCGGCGTGCGCCGGCTGATCGCGTCGAAGTCGTCAATGTGCAGCGCCAGGCCCATCTCGCGGGCGATGGCCAGCAAGTGCAGCACCGCGTTGGTCGAGCCGCCCGTAGCCGCGACAACCGTGATGGCGTTCTCCAGCGCCTCGCGCGTGATGACGTCGCTGGGGCGCGCATTCCGGCGCAGCAGGTCCACCACCAGTTGTCCGGCCGCGAAAGCCGCGGCGTCCTTGGCCGCCGACATGGCCGGGATGCCGTTGCTGCCCATGGGCGAGACGCCCAGGAACTCCATCACCGCCGACATCGTGTTGGCGGTGAACTGCCCGCCGCACGCCCCCGCCGCCGGGCAGGCCGTGTTCTCGATACTGCGCAGTTGTTCGTCGCTGAGCCTGCCCGCCGCGTGCGCGCCGATCGCCTCGTACACATCCATGATCGTCACATCGTGGCCCTCGAACGAGCCCGGGGCGATGGAGCCGCCGTACAGCACCAACCCCGGCAGGTTGAGGCGCGCCAGCGCCATCACCATCCCGGGGTTGGTCTTATCGCAGGCGGTCAGGCCGATCAGCGCATCGAAGTGGTTGCCGCGCGCCACCAACTCCACCGAGTCGGCGATCACCTCGCGGCTGATCAGCGAAGTCTTCATCCCCTCCGTGCCCATGGTAATGCCGTCGGAGATCGAAACGGTGTTAAACTCCATCGGCGTGCCGCCCGCGGCGCGGATGCCCTCCTTAATCTTGGCCGCCAGGCGGCGCAGGTGAAAGTTGCACGGCCCGATCTCGATCCAGGTGTTGGCCACGCCGATCAGGGGCCGGCGTAGGTCGTCGTCGGTGAAGCCGACCGCCTTCAGCATACTGCGCGCTCCCGCGCGGCTGGGGCCGTCGGTAATCTGGCCGCTGTTGGGTTTGGGGGTGTTCATTCATAGCTCCTTGAATGCGGCCGGGTGAGAAGTGGCCCAGCCGCTGCCGACGGTAGCTTAGGGCAAGACCGGCAATCCGCCAAATGTCCCCTCCGACCTCCTCATCACCCGCCACCCGCCTGACCCTGGCGCCGCCCTCCACCCCCCGACCTCTGACCTATGACCTCCGCCCTCCGACCTCCACCCTCCCGCTTGACATCGGCCCGGCCTCCGGTTTAGCATGACGGCAACCTCACGCACGCACTTACTCACGGAAAGGCCCCCGCCATGTCCCTCGGTCGCGCCCGCAATCACGGCTGCCGCATCTCCGATGCCTGGCACGTCAACGGCCTGCGCACCCTCCTCCTCGAAAACGAATTGCTGCGCGTCACGGTGCTGGTGGACCGCGGCAGCGATATCATCGAGTTCCGCTACAAGCCCCTCGATCTGGACTTCATGTACTTTAGCCCGGCGGGCATCCGCAACCCCAACCGCGGCGTGCCCTCGGCCTTCACCGACAGCCCCTTCCTCGACTACTACCTCGGCGGCTGGAACGACATCCTGCCCAGCGGCGGGCCGCTCACCCTCTACAAGGGCGCGGCCCTCGGCCAGCACGCCGAGATCAGCCTAATCCCCTGGGAATATGCCATTGACCTAGACACACCGGAGCAAGTGCGCGCGCGCCTGTGGGTGCGGCCGCTGCGCACGCCGTTTTTCGTTGAGAAGACCCTCAGCCTGGAGCCGGGTCACGCCGCGCTGCACATCCACGAGCGCGTGACCAACGAAGGCGGCGAACCGCTGCACCTGATGTGGGGCCAGCACATCGCCTTTGGCCGGCCCTTTCTCGAAGAAGGGGCGGTCATTGACGCGCCGGCCAAGCGCTTCATCGCGCACGCGGCCATAGACGGCTACGAGCCGCGCCGCTTTCAGCCCGGGGCCGAGAGCGCCTGGCCCACGCCCCTCTCGCCCGCCGGCGAAGTGGTAGACGCCGGCCGCGTGCCCGCCTACGGCGCCGAAAAAGCCCAGGAACTGGGCTACCTGGCCGAGTTGACCGAAGGCTGGTATGCCATCACCAATCAGGCGCGGCAAGTGGGCTTTGGCCTTAGCTTCGACCCGCGGCGCTTCCGCTATATCTGGCTGTGGCAGCAGTTGGGCGATGTGGCCGGCGGCTTCCCCTGGTGGGCGCGCACCCACACCGTCGCGCTGGAGCCGTGGACGAGCTACCCCACCAACGGCCTCAACGAGGCCATCGCCAACGGCACCGCCGTGCCCCTCGCGGCAGGCGAGAGCCTTGAGACCAGCCTGTGCGCCGTAGCCTACACCGGGCTGGCGCGCGTCAGCGGCGTCAACGCGCGCGGCCAGGTGACGGGCACGCCCGCCTGATCCCCGCGGCCGCCTCGGGGTGCCTCCAGCGCGCCGGTAACCCTCAGTTCTGCTCGGCCGTCGCCGTCGGCCACACCAGCCGCAGCCGCGTGCCGCGCCCCGGCGTCGAATCAACCTGCAGCGCACCGCCGATCAGCGCTGCGCGTTCGTGCATGCTCGCCAGCCCGTAGTGATGGTGCTCCAGCCACTCCGTCAGGTCCGGCCCAACCGCGAAGCCCTGGCCGTCATCTTCCACCACCAACTCGAGGCGCTCCGGGGTCAGCGCGCCCGTCAGCCGGATGGCGCGGGCCTGGGCGTGGCGCAGGGCGTTCTGGCAAGCCTGCTGCACAATGCGGTAGGCGTGGGTTTCCACCTCATCCGGGTAACGGCAGCCGTCGCCCTCGGCCTCGAGCGTCACCTCCGGCCCGCCTGGCCATTGCTCGGCCAGTTCGCTCACCAGGCTGCTCAGCCCAGCCGCCAGCCCATAGCTCAGCGTCACCGGCCGCAGCCCCGCAATCGTGTGCCGCAGCCGGGCCACCGCCGCCGTGTAAGTCGGCCGGAAGTCCGGCGTGATCTGCTCGCCCACCACCTTTTGCGCCAGCAAGCCGAACTCGTTCAGCGGCCCGTCGTGCAGTTCGCGCGCCAGCCTCAGGCGCTCACCCTCCGTCCGGTTCACGTTCGCCTGATACAGCGCCCGCAGCAACTGCGTCTGGTGGATGTTCACCAGGGCCATGGCCAGGTGGTCGGCCAGCGCTTGCAGCACCGGCAACTCCGACGCGGCGAAATAATCATCCGGGTCGCGCCGGCCTAGCAGCCACACCCCGGTTGGCTGGGCCACGGCGCGCAGCGGCAGCGCCAGCCGCACCCACCCGTGCGGCTCGTTCGCGCCGGGCGAGCGGTAGCGCCCAGCCGCCGCCAGCAGGCCGGGCGCGATCAGGGCCGGGTGGGCCAGCTCGCCCTCGGGCAGCGCCTGGGCATAGATTACCCGCCATTGCCCGTCGCTGTCCTGCGCCAGCAGCGCCGATTGGCGCACCAGCAGCCCCGGCAGCACCTCGGCGCGTAGCAAGCGCACCAGCGCCGCCTCGTCGTGGCAAGTCGCAATCCAGCCGGCGTGCGCCACCAGCAGGTGCGTGGGCGCCGCCGGCGCGCCCAGCAAGTAACGCTCAACCAGGCGCTGAAATGGCCGGAACCCAAACGTCACCGCCGCGCTGGCCGCCAACCCTGACAACAACACCACCGTTGGCAGCGAACCTTGGATCGCAGGCGGAACAAAGCCCTCCACTGCCGCGGTGGCGGCCAGCAGCCCCACAAACAAGGTCAGGAAAAACAGGTAAAACGTGAGGACGCGGTTGGCCCGGAACTCAAGGTTGCCCAGATAGCGCTTGTAGAGCGCGTAGATGTACAGCAGCGGCAGCAGCGGCAAAGCAAACAGCGAGAGATAGGTCGTCATCGGCGGGCTGTCGGGCTGCTGGAGCAGGTTGGGCACAAACATCAGCAGCAGCCCCGGGCCAAACGCCAGCCCAATCCCCGTCAGCATCAGCCCGGCCGTGCGGCGGACATCGGCGGCCTCGCTCCGGCGCAGGTGGATGAGCGGCGGCGCAATCGCCCCCAGCACCACGCCCAGCAGCCCCACCTGATAAGCCCACATCGGCAGTACCCGCAGCGACTCCAGTCCGGCCGCCGCCAGCGCTAACCCATAGACCACGCGGCGCCCCAGCGCCTGTCGGCGGCCCCATAGTGAGCGCGGCAGGGTCAGATGCAGGTCGAGGATCACCGCCGCCAGCGGCCAGGTGACGGCGTGCAGCCCCAACGACGCGCCCCCGAAACCCGTCCCTGAGGCCGTGCCTAACACCAGCCACACAGCCATGAGGTAACACAGGCCGAGCAACAACAGCCACACATAAGTGCGCGGCCGCAGCAGAAGTTGGATCAGCACCGCGCTGGTGGCGAAGAGCACCGCCGGCGTGTCGAGCAGCAGCCGATACATGAGTTCGCTAGGGATTACCGGCGGCATGACCCACTCAATCGTCTGCACCTCGCCGCTGCGCAGCCGCACCACTGACACCGTGTCGCCCGGCTGTGCCCCCCAAAACGGCACATCCGAGCGGCTGGCCTGAAATTGCTCGTGGGTCAACGCGCCGATGCGCAGCAGATGGTCGCCGAGCTGAATAGTGCCGCGCCCCGCTACGCTGTCATCCACGAAGTTCACACGCCAATCGCTGTTATAGAGGCGGAATCCCGCCGTCGGAATCCAAAAAACGGGGCCGGCCACGTACAAACCGGTAAGGACCAGTCCAGCAATCGCCAAAAGCGTGATCAGCCGGTTTGGCAAGGGGAGGCGCTCAGGCACGGACTCAATCATGGCAGGCCCGCTCCAACTGGCAATTCGCTCCGGATGACAGCGCCGCCATTATACGTCCAAGCGAGCGTCGCCTCTCAGGGCAATTGCATCTAAACTGCGCTTGGGACTGATCAGCCCGATTTTGCCTGTCATTCCGAAGAGCGCATGGTGCCCTACGCCAGCCCCCCCACGGCAGAAACCGCCGCACTGACTCGATCCCCTCTATGAATCGTCATTTCGAAGTACCCATGGCGCCCTGCGCCAGCCCGCCAGCCCCCCAGTGGCGAAACACTCGGCGGACCATGTCATTCCGAAGCCCCCCTCCGGTTGCCGGCCATCCTTCGGCATTGTGGGGGGTGAGGAATCTCAACCCAGGATCAGGCTGACCCTTT